>CAUYUA010000216.1:0-35014 GCA_963575675.1 Azospirillaceae bacterium | reverse complement strand
CCCTCCCGCCGATCCGGACGCTCTGTGCGCAGCGTTGATTCGCTTGATTGAAAACCCAGAGCAACGGAAACGACTCGGAAACATCGCACGTCAAACCGCAGCCTCTTACACCTGGGACGTGTATGCTCAGTCCGTGGCCGCTCTTTACGAGAAATTCCCGGCTTCCTCCTCCGAGCCGCCACGCTTCGCCGACACTTATGACGAGCACATGGCGCCTCGCCCAATCATGTGGAAAGCGCGACAAAAGCTCGAACAGGCGAGTTTGGTTGTTCGAGCGCATCGGCGATGCATCGGCGGCGCGTCAGACAGTCGTTGGCTGAGATTTCCTTTCTATCACCACGTCTTTTCTGATGAGAGACGCGGATTTGCGCGTCACATGGATGAAATGCGCAAATACGGAGAATTCATTTCTTTAGATCAAGCGGTCTCTCTGTTGGAGTCCGGAACGGCAATCGATGGCCGTTACTTCTGCCTAACATTCGATGACGGCTTCCGCAACACGCTTTCGAATGGGCTGCCGATTCTTATGGAAAGAAATATTCCGGCGGCGATTTTTGTGGTTTCGGACTTGATTGTCAATCGCGCGGGAGACCACTCGCCGGAACATGATCGTTTCTTCGGCCCGCACCGTCGCCCGACGACGTTTTTAACATGGGAAGATTGCCGCATTTTGATTGAATCCGGCATGACGATCGGTTCACACAGCGCACGCCACCGTCGCTTTGTCACGCTGAGCGATGAAGAAGCGGAACAAGAATTGAGCGCCTCGAAAAAACGCATTGAAGAACGTCTGGGCGTTCCATGCGCTCATTTTTGTTGTCCGTGGGGAAAACCGGGACGAGACTTTGTGGTTGAACGCGACCCGATTTTGGCTCAACGTCTTGGATACCGTTCGTTCTTAACCACAAAATGGGGGCATATGAGTGGAGGAGAATCGCCATATGCAATCCGCCGAGTTGGTTTGTTGGCGCGTTATGGCCTGGCTCAGCTCCATTATTTTCTTTCAATGTAAGATTCTTGCAAGAACACGACAGCCAAATTGGAAAGGGGCCAGGGACTGAAAGAAGCCAGGGAAAAGATCGCTTCGCGAATAAGGGGGGCTTTCGCTCCCCCCTTATGATCCCCAGCGACCAGGAACACAGTCCCTGGACCCTTTCAATTTTAATTCTTACAATCCTTATTTAGACCATCACCATCAATCATCCCTGCTTAATAGTGCCGAGGAATTGATCAACCTCACGTCGCAGCGTATCGGACTGCCGCGAGACCGTGCGAGCAGCGCTCAAAACCTCCTCAGCCATCGAACGCGTTTGCGATGCAGCATCCGTGACGATCGCGATGTTTTCTGAAACGTGGCGCGTTCCAACCGACGCTTGCTCAACGCTACGAGCAATCTCCCGAGTTGCGGCGTCTTGCTCTTTAACAGCGGCGGCAATGGTGGAAGTAATCTCGCTCATGCGGCTGATCGTGGAGGTAATCCCCTGAATCGCGCCGACGGCAACCCCCGTGACGGACTGCATCTGACCAACCTGAGCCTGAATATCGTCCGTAGCTTTTGCAGTTTGATTGGCGAGATTTTTAACCTCGCTGGCGACAACGGCGAACCCTTTTCCCGCCTCTCCGGCGCGAGCGGCCTCAATGGTGGCGTTAAGCGCCAAAAGATTGGTTTGCGAAGCGATGTTATTAATCAACCCAACAACCTCACCGATCTTCTGAGCCGCCTCGGAAAGACTTGCGACGGTGGCGTTGGTCTTTGTGGCCTCATCGACGGCGACAGTGGCGATTCGAGAAGATTCTGAAACTTGACGGCTGATTTCATTGACCGAAGAAGAAAGCTCTTCGGTGGCGGCGGCGACGGTCTGGACATTGGCGGAGGCCTGCTCGGCGGCGCTGGAGACGGCCATAGACTGCCCACGAGTGTTTTCTGCGGTGCGCGACAAGGATTGCGCGGAATTTTCCATCTGCGAAGCCGCATCGGACACAGACGACACCACGCCACGCACAGTGGTTTCAAACTGATCGGCAATCCTTCTCATGGCGAGGCGGCGGTCGTCTTCGGCTTTTCTCTGATGAGCCGACTGTTCGCCGGAGATGCGCTCGGCATGTTCCTGAGCCTCTTGAGCACGCAAACGCGCAGCGTATGAATCACTGAAGACCGAAAACACACGCGCAGTCAGCCACATCATGGAGCCGGAGATCAAAACCACCATCACAACATGATTGGCGTAATGAATAAAAGTGAACTGGTTACTGGGCCACACCATAAGAGGGAAGACAAACGACAAGATCGTGTGATGAATCGCCGGAAGAACTGTGACGATCAAAATGCAGCGCCAGCAAAAATACGCGGACAACATCGCGTTCATAATAAAATAGATCATGTGCGCGTCGAGAATAAAGCCGTCCGGCGTCCCGCTGGTGGTGTAGATTAGAATCATCCATTGACAGGCCATGCCGGCGGCGATGGTGTAGCGCGTTGTTGATCCAGCCGCGTCATTCATCCACGCAACGGTGGCGACGATGGCGACGACGGCTCCGGCGCCGATCGAAAACAACATGCTGTTGCCGGAGTACATACAGATGAGGGCAAAAATCGGAAGATGCCCCCATAAATAGAAAACGAAAGCTTTACTTGCGGTTTGACGGATCGCCAACAATTCGGGAGACACGCCGTCTTCTGCTCTCTCTTGAGAAGCTCCGCCATAATTTCCGTAACGATCCATGGACAAATTTGTCATCACTCACACCCTCTAACGAGCGTTCCGGATATTATGGCGCCATCGCGTGCATAGCTGCAAAGAACAACAGCGGAGAAACCATAAACTCCAAAGAACGCTCCAATTATATTGATTCTTCCAAACAACCGAATTTGCTGCGGATCGGTTTGAGCCGAAAAACAGCCTTAACCGAATTTAACCAATATCCTTAGTTCACTCAACAGGTTTCGATCGACAATAGAAAACAGTGAAAAATTTTAGAATACCTAGAAAGTCTTACAAATCATTTAAACTACTTAGAGTCACTCGGGAAAAACCGCACCCTCCCACCATTTGCGGATTGACGATCGCCCAAGCGCCCACACGACGCAAAGCCGCACGAAACGCACGATCAGACATCTTCTCGGCGCTCACAATTAAAATCGTTCCACCGAAGGTTTCGCGAATAACGGCGCCCTCGACAAGAGCCACACGCCGCCAATTGCTCATTGGGTCGGAGAATGGAGAGAAAACCACGGCAATGGGCTGATTATCCGCGACATCCATAACCGTCATGCCTACGGTTGCACACAGAACGGTTACGCCTAAAATAAAAGCCTTTGCCCACGACTTTAACGATTCACAGTCGCGAACGGCAATCATAGGTTGTGAGAAGTGAGTAAGAGACATCTCACCCTCCTGCTATTTCATTTCTACACATGGTGTCGCATCCTTAACTATCGCGATCTCCGATAATCAAGGTGGGTCTTAACTCCACTTAAAACAATCATCCATTAGAAAAAAATATCCATACAGAAATTTATTTTGTTTCTAAATTATTTCTATATTCCATATGAGCCGCCACCCCCAAACGAAACGGCGCGCACATTATTTGTTCTTATGAAAAGATCGAAGAATATGTAGAAATTGTTCGACTCGTTGTCATCACATGCCCATTTCTGCGACTGTCTCCCACCAATTCTCCTTTTCGATTGAACACCAACACGCTCACATCGATAGGAGCGTCTTCCAGCATCTGTTGCGCAACAGCTTTAGCCTGAATGGCGATCAAGTCCCCCAAAGGATAATTATTTTCTTCGGCCAAACATAAGACCTCCATCGCGGTGTTGGCGGTGGCGGCGAGAGCAGTCAAAGAATCGGAGGCTCCCAACAAACCAAGGCAGCCCGCCAAATACGGAATATTCACCTGACTGCGCTTCGAGTGCAGATCAAGACATCCAATCGCCAGTTTGGAGAGCTTGGCGAATCCGCCCGCAAGAGTGACTTTAGCCACAGGATGACGACGGAGATATTTCAACATTCCGCCGACGAAGTCGCCCATATCGATGACGGCGTCTTCGGGCAGATCGAGCAAATGACGCGCCGTTTTTTCCGAAACGCTGCCCGTGCAACCGAGCACATGGGAAACGCCGGTGGCCCGCGCCACATCGATGCCGCGTTGAATGGCGTGTATCCAAGCCGAACAAGAATAAGGAATCACCACTCCGGTGGTTCCAAGAATGGAAATCCCCCCCAAAACGCCAAGACGAGGATTCCAGGTGCGTTGAGCAATTCTTTCACCGTCCGGAACGGAAATCTCAATCTCAATGTCGGCAACCTCGCCGCAGCGCGCGGCGATTGTCAGAGCCTCGATCCTCATCATGCGACGAGGAACGGGATTGATGGCGGGCTCGCCGGGCGGAATCGGCAAACCAGGCTTTGTAACGGAACCGACGCCGCTTCCGGCCCGAAAGACCAGACCGGAGCCGAGAATCCCGCGACGAACGGTGGCGATGATAAGGGCGCCGTGGGTGACGTCGGGATCGTCTCCGGCGTCTTTGATCACTCCGGCGCGCGCCCAATCCTTCCCGACGTCAGCCTGCGCAAGAGAAAAAACCGGCGTTTCGCCATGCGGCAGAATAATGGAGACCGGATCAAGAAAAGCGCCCTCGAACAAAGCGGCGCAAGCGGATTTGGTCGCCGCCGTCGCGCAAGCTCCCGTAGTCCAGCCTTTGCGCAAAGATTTGTTGGACTCCGCGTCTTTCATAACATTCCAATCGCAAACAATGCCGATGTTTCGTCTCAATGCGAGATTGTCTTAATTTATCGGCGTTGCTCTCCCCAGAAACAAAAAAAGCCTCCTGAGTTTCCTCAGAAGACCTTGAATGAACTGGTCGGAGAGAGAGGATTCGAACCTCCGGCCCCTGCCTCCCGAAAGCAGTGCTCTACCAGGCTGAGCTACTCTCCGATCAATTTTGCCTCGACAAACGATAGAGCGCTTCCGCATCTCCCGCCGCCACGGCCTTAAGGCGAGTTTATAGAGACATCCCGAAATGACCGCAAGAGAAATTTTTTAAAACAGAACAAAATTTTCAAATCTCTCCGGGGGCGCCTTGAAACAGGCGGGCCCCGAAGAGATTTCTCCGCCATTAAGAATCGTAACTCATCAGCGCATGGCAAGGAGCGGCAATTCGCGAACGACCATTCAAGAAGGTCAGCTCAATTAAAAAAGCGGCGGCGCAAACTTCGGCGTCCATCTGGCGCAACAAAGAAATCGCCGCGTTCATGGTTCCGCCGGTGGCCAACAAATCGTCCAAAACCACCACGCGCTGTCCTGGGCGAACGGCGTCGACCTGAGCCTCGATCACATCGGAGCCATACTCCAAGTCATAGCTGTAGCTGACGGTTTTGCCCGGCAATTTCCCCCGCTTACGAAGCATCACAAAGCCGCAGCCAAGCTTCAGCGCCAAAGGAGCCGCGACCAAAAACCCCCGCGACTCAATGCCGGCCAAAACATCCGGCTTATACGGCGCAACCAAAGCGGCCAATTGATCGATGGCCTCTCGCCACGCCGGGCCATGGGCAAGCATCGGAGAGATGTCGTAGAAAAGAATTCCTGGTTTGGGAAAATCGGGAACGTCGCCGATATGGTCTTTGAGATTCATGGCCTTGCTCTTAGGAGTGTGCTAGGGAATGGTGGAGTGTGCTGGAGAATGATCAAAAGTGTACTCGGGCGGCGAAGATCAAGCCAGCGTGTTGTCGAAATATCGACAATGGCGAAGACTGTTGCGCGCTGTGAGTAAGGTTGATAGCGCTAGAGGCGACGCATGACGACGCAAACAGACTGGATCGCGTGGACCGAAGAAGAAGGGCGACCAGTGGCGACGGTCAGCGGTCCTTGGATCATAGATTCCGCGACTCAACTAGAGCGCCTGGTGGCTGAAACCACAGCTCCCACAGCCATAGACGTGGGAAGCGTTCTTCGACTCGATTTTGGACGTTTGGAAGCGCTGGACACCGTCGGAGCGTTATTGCTGCGGCGACTGCAACATAAATTTATGCGTCAGGGCGTTAAAGTGGTTGTGGCGGGAATTCAGCCGGCTCACGCCGGGCTGTTGGAGGCTGTTTGGCGCGCGGCCGCCACGCCGCCATTGCAATCGCCTCGCTCACTTGGTTTGGCGGCGCAATTTACCAAAATCGTCGATGAGCTTGGTCAAGCCACCATAAAGAGCGTGCGCTCTGCCGGACACTTGCTTGGTTTCTTTGGTTTGATATGCGTTACGCTTGTAAGAATTTTATGCAGACCGACTCATATTCGTTTTACCTCTCTGGTCTGGCACATGGAGCAAACCGGATTACGCGCTTTGCCGATTCTGGGAATGTTGTCGTTTTTAATCGGCGTGGTGTTGGCTTTTCAGGGCGCTGACCAGCTCCGACGTTTTGGCGCAGAAATTTATGTGGTGAATTTGCTCGGGTTGTCGATGTTGCGCGAGATCGGCATTCTCATGACGGCAATCATCGTCGCAGGACGCTCCGGATCCGCATTCACCGCTCAGATCGGCACGATGAAGGTCAATCAAGAAATCGACGCCATGTTGACCTTGGGGTTGGATCCGATTGAAATCTTGGTGATTCCTCGAATTCTAGCATTGATGTTGGTGATGCCGTTGCTGACGTTCTATGCAAATATGGTGGGGCTATTGGGCGGGATGACAATGAGTTGGATGTTGTTGGATATTACGTTTTTGCAGTTTGTTAAACAAATGCATGGCCCGCTCGATGTGTTTGATGTGACGGTGGCGTATATTAAAGCTCCGATCTTTGCGTTGGTGATCGGCATGGTCGGATGTTACGAGGGATTGTTGGTGTCGGGCAGCGCTGAAAGCGTTGGATTACGCACCACGAAATCAGTGGTTGAATCAATTTTCTTGGTCATTGTCCTCAATGCGTTGTTTTCGATTTTATTTTCGCACCTCCATATATAAGAACCTTTTGCGCTCTTTCTGAGCAAAAGAGAGGAAACAAACATCAAAAAGGGTCCAGGAGTCATGCTTTCTGAACCCTTTTCCGGTTTTTATTCATCTCTTTATTTAAAACGGTTATTTAAAACGGCTCCAAAGCAATGCTCGACAACATTCGTCCGTAATCCGGCTCCTTTCGCAAAGTCGAACGACGATAGCTGAAAAACAAAGTCTCTTCGACTGCTGTGTCGAACGGACATCTTTGGACGGTGACGATCCCGCTTTCTTGCAATTTCCGCGCAACATATCCTCCAAGATCAAAGAGGAAATGCCCCGCACGCCCCGCCGGAGTAAAAAAAAGCTGATTCTCCGGAGTTTCCGCCAAAAACGGAGCCGGAAACTCCGGCCCCACTTCATAAGAAGATTGCCCGATACATGGACCAATCGCCGCCGCCATGCGCTCCACCCGCGCGCCCAAGCAAACCATTGCCTGAATCGTCGCCGAGATCACACCAGATTGCGCTCCGCGCCACCCTGCGTGAGCGGCTCCGATCACGCGAGCTTCGGGATCCGCCAAAAGAACCGGCGCACAATCAGCGGTGAGAATTCCAAGAGCGATTCCCGGCGTCGCCGTCACCAAAGCATCAGCCTTCGGCGCCTCCGACCACGTCCAGGGCCGCTCAACCGTCACCGGAGTTGCACTGTGTATCTGGTAGACCGTCGTCAAACGATCGGCGGACAATCCCAACTGCGCCATAGCGCGCGCCCGATTGATCGTCACATGTTCAGGTTTGTCCTGAGAACCGTAACCGACGTTAAGCGAAGCGTGTAATCCCTCGCTTACGCCGCCTTGTCGCGTGAAAAAACCATGACGGAGAAAAGAATACGACTGGAAAACATCTGATGCGATCATCGAAAGACTCGTTTTAGGGCGGTGGAAAACCAAAGACGGCAAAAAAAGACCATAGACGGCGACCATAGACGGCGACCAGAGGAAGCCCCAGAGAAAGACACGGCGAAAGACACGGCCTCTCTCTTGTATCTCCCTCCCCCACCCTTTTTGTCTCAAAAAATCCGCCTGAAAAAAAATGCAAAAAATCGAAAAAAACTCTTGCCTAACCCAATGGGATTTGCTACACACTCTCTCGTCGCCGCGAGGCGCCAAACACAAAAGCGAATGAGACAGAAAAAAGCAGGTAAGGCCGAAAGGTTGCGCCTGAAGTTTCAGGAGTGAAAAGTGGATGGACTCGACGTAGGTGACGCTCTGATCCCCGGTAGCTCAGCCGGTAGAGCAGGTGGCTGTTAACCACCGTGTCGGCGGTTCGAATCCGTCCCGGGGAGCCAATTCAAAAAAGCCAGCGCGATAAAACGCGCTGGCTTTTTTTGCGTTCGGGACAAAACATCTCTCCTCGATTGAGCAATAGATCATAGATATAGGAAATTTATTATGACCTGGAACCCGGAACAATACCATCTCTTTCGGCGCCAACGTCTGCGACCTGCTCAGGATCTGCTGGCGGCGACATTCGCGGCTGTGTCTGCCGAACCCAAACGAATCGTTGATCTTGGATGCGGCGGCGGCTTTCTAGCCTCCCAAATGGCGGAACGGTGGCCAAGCGCCCAGGTCACAGGACTTGACGGCTCTGCGGAGATGTTGGTCGAGGCTCAAGCCCGAACTTCCTCAGTCGCGTGGGTGCGCGCCGATATCTCGACATGGCGGCCCGACGAGCCTCTTGACATCATCATCTCCAACGCCGCCCTACACTGGATTGACAATCACGCGCAGCTGTTTCCGCAACTCTTGACTTGGCTTGCTCCCGGCGGAGTGCTGGCGACGCAGATGCCGCGCAATTTCGCCGCGCCCTCGCATACACTGCTTGCCGACACGATCCGCGATGGCGCATGGGCGACGCGATTGGCTCGCCACCTAAGACCAGCGCCGGTGTCATCACCCGCAGACTATGTCGAATGGCTATATCCTAACGCCGTTGATCTTGATCTATGGGAGACCGAATATCTACATCGCTTATCCGGCGAAAACCCGGTGTTGGAATGGGTTCGAGGAACGGCCCTAGCGCCGGTGCTGAAACATCTCTCTTCAGTCGAGGCGGAAGCCTTTGTCGCCGATTACAGCGCTCGCCTACGTTCAGCCTACCCACCTTGCTCTGATGGCGTCACCTTATTTCCTTTCCGACGCCTGTTCATCATCGCCCGCGTATGAACATCACGCCACAATGCTTTTCCGACTTCACCGAACGAAGAGCAATTTGCATGATTCAGTAAGTAATATTGGCAAAGCCAACCCTTCAACCGCATCCCGGAAAAAATACACTCCGTCCAATTGAGAACCCGAAAGAACCTCCGGAAGAAACGGGGCTCCGCCCTCGACCCGCCAAAGGCCGGGAGGCCTTTGGAAACCATGACTTGGAGTTTGTAACGATTGAATTGAGAGGGGGCCGTTTCAATTCGGGAAGGCCGCATGATTCTCGGGTTCTCAACCGAACGAAGCATACATCAATTTTTCAACGGATCAGGACGCCTGAGCAGTTCAATATTCTTTTACTGCGATTCTTTTAAAAACGTCGAAAGAGCCTCGACACATTCACCATCTCGGTATAGACGACAAATGCGTTCTCGTGTTTTTCTACGAATCTCCGCGCGCAACCCTCCGTTTTCTCCCAGCACTCGCGCTTTCTCCACGTAGTCGCCAACGCTCACGGCGATGGTTTCCGTCATTTCCATCCGTTGCAAAATCGCCATGGCGTGACGTCCTCGCATAAATTGCCCCGGCAACGTCACAACCGGCGTTCCTTGCGTCAGGCTTTCCAAAACCGAATTACACCCCGACCATCGCAAAGAATCCAACAACACATCGCAAAGCCTCGCCACAGATGCAAACCCCGCCTCAGACAATCTTGGCAAAAATCGGCAATATTCAGCGGCGCTCAACCCCTCCGCAGCAAAAGCACGCTCCATCCGCGCTTGAAACCGCTCATTTACAACGTTCCCAGCCAGATAATGTAGGAAAACAAACTGACAATTCCCCACCAAGCGCGCAATCCGAGGAAAAATATAGTCATCTTGCGGCAGATATTTGAACAAAGACTGACAACACCAATAAACAATCGCATCATCACGAAGACCGAACTCACGACGCCTCGATGAGCGCATCAGAACATCATCTGCAACATCCGGTGCGTCGTCCTCCAAAGGCGGCGTCAACCAAAGAGATAGATTGGGAAGGCGAATCAATTTTTCCGTATAATAGGCGTCGGCTTCCGGAGGCTCCATCAAAGCGCTGCTCAAATAATAATCAATGGTCGGCAAACCGCTGGTTTCCGGATGCCCCCAACTAACACATTGCTTCGGCGCCAAGCGCTGAGTCGCCAAACGCAACGCCATAGGGTCCATCCCCAGCTCGGGATAGATCAAGACATCCGGCGCATCCGCAGAAATTATCGCGCGCCAAGCCTCAATTGAAAGCGGGCCGGGCGTATAACGATCAAAAAGAGCGCGCAACGCTCCCGCTCCCGCGTCTTCTGTTGGAGAAACGTCATACGCAATCAGCTCGAATTGGTTGCGATCCAGAGCCTCGACCCATCCTCGCGTAGGCATCTTCCACACAGAGTGCCGTCGAAAATGACCGCTGACGAATCCAACGCGAACCCGAGCCCGCCCCTTGCCGAGATACGGCGCAGAAAACGATGAAACGCCAAACGCACGCGCCATTAAACGATGAACGACGCCTCCATACCGTCTTTGAAGCGCACAATCATCCTGGGCCTGATAAGGCAGAAAAAACGGTTGAGCCGCGCCGACTCCAACCGCCAACGCCCGCAATCCTGCGACGTTGTTTTGTTGAATCATGGCGTCCACTTTGCGCTCCAGCATCGTCAACGCCACAGCGTAGCGACCTCGCGCCGTCGAGATGTCTTCCGGAGCGTTATATAAAAGCGGCAGCTCCGCCATAACGAGTGCAAACAACGCTTCAGGATAGTCTGGACGAAAACTCAAAGCCTTTTTAAAACATTCGAGAGATCCAGCCATTTCTCCCAAATCGCGCAAAGCAACCCCAGAGTTGAAATGCGCTTCCGCAAAATCCGGTCGCAAATCCAAAGCTGTTTTATAATAAGAAAGCGCCTCAAGCGTTCGTCCTCTGTCTTGCAACAACGCTCCCAGATTATTGGAGGCCTCTGCAAAATCCGGTTTCAGCGCAAGAGCCCGGCGATATGCAACCATGGCGGAGTCCCGTCGACCTTGGCGTTGATAGACCAATCCAAGGTTGTTCCATGCTTCCGGCAAATTCGGAGCATGGCGAAGAGCGCTATGAAGATGCGATTCCGCCTTTTGAATCTGTCCCATCTCCAGCAAGCACAGGCCTAGAGCAACTCGTATCTCGACGTCTTCAGGAGCAAGGGACGCAGCGCGTTCGAGATGCTCTTTTGCCTGAGGAATTTCTCTTTCTTGCAAAAACGTCAATCCGAGATTGTACAGAGCTTCTGGAAAGTCCGGCCTCAACATCAAAGCGGCTCTGTAATGCTCTTTTGCATTTACGCATTCTTCGGGACTTTTCCCGGCGCGCAAAATTTCTCCGAACGTGTTGTGGAAGAAGGGATTGTCCGGCGCGAGCGCAAGAGCTTTACGGACATGCGCCAGAGCGGTTGCGCGATCGTCGTTTTGAAACGCCAGCAATGCGGATAAATGCCATGTTCCGGCGTTATCGGGCGCGACATCAAGGATAGCGCGACACACTGCGAGCCCATCGTTCCAACGCCCCATGCGGTGGTGATCCAAAGCCAGTGCGTAAGCTTCCGCCAACGTCGTCATGACATTCCCCGTCTGATGGGCGGATACAGAGGACGATCGCTTCGCGAATAAGGGGGGCTTTCGCTCCCCCCTTATGATCCCCCCACGACCAGGAACACAGTCCCTGGACCCGTTTATTTTTAACTGTTTTGCTGTTGCTGATTTATTAGGCTCCGCTAATCCTAAAGAACGCAACCTGGCGCTGAAGCTCATGAGACTGTCCGGCCATAGCTTGCGCCGCCGCCGAGGTTTGCTCCACCAAAGCCGCGTTCTTTTGCGTCATCTCATCTAAATGAGAAACAGTGTTATTGATCTCGTCAACCGCTGAAGATTGCTCCTTACTGGCCGAGGCAATTTCTTGAATCAACACGGCAACTCTTTGAACACTGGCGACGATGTCGTTTAAAGCATCTCCGGTTTTCTTCACCATCGCAACCCCGGATTGCACCTCCGAGTCGCTCGCAAGAATAAGAGTTTTAATCTCTTTGGAAGCCTGAGCCGATCGTTGAGCCAACACGCGGACCTCTTGAGCAACCACGGCAAAACCTTTGCCGGCGTCTCCGGCGCGAGCCGCTTCAACCGCCGCGTTAAGAGCAAGAAGATTGGTTTGAAAAGCGATTTCATCGATCACGCCGATAATGTCCGTGATCTTGCGGGACGCCTCGGCAATTCGACGCATCGCTTCAACCGTGGAGTGTGCGACCCCCCCCGCCGCTCTCGGCGGCTTTGCGAGTGTCCGCCGCCATTTTATTGGCGCGTTGAGCGGTTTCGGCGTTGCTGCGAACAGTGGCCCCAAGTTGCTCCATAGAGGCCGCCGTCTCTTCAAGACTGGAGGCTTGTTGCTCCGTGCGCTCGGAAAGATCGGAACTTCCGGAAGAGACCTCTGCGGCGGCAATGGCGATTGTTTCTCCTGCGGCGCTGATTTGTCCGACGATTTGAGCCAGAGTGTCGGAGGTGGCGTTAAAATCCGCCTTAAGCTGATGGAAAGCGCCTTGATAGTTCTTGGAGATGCGTTTTTCAAGATCGCCGTTGGCCAAAGCGCTAAGCATGGTTCCGAGTTCGGCGATAACGCCTTCGATCGTGTCGGTCAGACGGTTGATGCCTTCGCTCATGGTGCGATAGAAGCCGGTCTTGTCTTTCAAATCAAGGCGACGCGATAAATCTCCCTGAGAAACGCTTTGAATCAGCGCCGAGATTTCTTGTCCGATTTTCTGCTCGCGCTCGCTCTGGGCTTGCGCGATCTGACGCTCCTCCTCCACCCGCTTTCGCTCGGCGTTATCCATACGATATTTTTCTTGAGCGTTTTCCTTGAAGACATGCACCGCTTTGGCCATCGAACCGATTTCATCACGATTCAACAACGCCGGAATCTCTATGTTCAAATCCCCTCCCGCAAGAGCGGTCATCGCGCCGGTCATGGCCTTAACCGGGCCGGAGATGCTGGCGGCGACTCTCCAAGCAAACAGGACGCCAATAAGAACCGCGCCGATGGAAATCCAAAGATTGGCTCGGATGGAAGACGTCAGGTCTTCATCAATCTCCGCGTTTTTATCTTCCATGGCTTTATTTTGAGATTGAGAAACATTATTGATAAGATTACTGATCTCCCCCGCTTTTGATGGAAGACTCTTCATGACGGATATATCAAGAGCTTGAATGGTTTCAGAAGCCTCGTTCAATGCGGCCAAATATTTAACGGCCATGGCCTTGCCTTCTTCAGCCTGCATTTTGCGCGTAGGATGACGCAAACGATCATGAAGTTGTTCGGCCGCAAGAATATACTCTTTTAAAATGCTGCGGGCTTTGTCCAACGAAGCTTGTTCCGGATTGCCGACGAAACGAACTGCCTCCAAACGACCGCGCATTAATTTTTCTTGAACCTGCCCGGCAAGCGCCGCAGCTTCCATATCATTGTCCGCCATGGCGGATTGCACGATGCTCGCCAGATCTTCCCGCGCTTTCTGACCGATGGGATTCATTCCCAAAAACACAAGCCGATGCTGCTTTTCAAGCAAAGCAGGAATCGCTGAGAACTCCATAATGTACCCGTCAAGAAACTCTATGACCTTCTCTAGATTTCGTTTGCGTTCCGGATTTATTGTTTGAGAAATGGCTGTTCTAAGCTCAGAGTAAATGTCTTTTTGCGCATTTTTTATTTTATAAAGCTCTTTTTCATCGCCGGATTGTGCGTAAAAACGAACAGAAAGACGCATCTGAGAAATTTTGGTTTCAATATTTGAAACGCGAATTGCATTATGACCAACTTGCGCATAGGTGTCGAAGGCGCTCATCGCCCCGTTCATACCCTGAACACCAAGCACAGCCAATAAAACCAGAAGACAAAGGATTACGCCAAACCCGGCATAGATTCGCGTGCTGACTTTGAATCGTCCAGAAAAGCTTACTTGTTCCATCCTTGTCGTCTCCACAGCTATGGTAGTGCCCGACTATGACACCCCAGTTCATATCGTAAAAACAAAGAATCAGTAGAAATCTATCGTTCTACTAATGCGTCATAATTCTATGATCTCGCCTGAAAATTATGTTCCTGGTCGCAGGGAATATCAAGGAAGATAGTTGCCCGCAGACCCGACCAGAGGAAACACTATTCCGACGTCGTCTCGTTTTCGTTTGGAAAACACGCCGGCTACTGGAGTGGCTTGCAAAGCTGATCAATAAGGGCGTCAAGAGTGACGCCGTCGGCGCGCGCGGCAAAATTAAGAGCCATGCGATGACGAAGAATAGGTTTGGCGAGTGTCAAGACATCGTCAAGCGAAGGCGCAAGACGGCCGTCAAGAAGAGCCCGCGCCCGCACAGCCAACATAAAAGCCTGACTGGCGCGAGGCCCAGGCCCCCAAGCGACATGGGTTTGAACGTCCTTAAAAGATGAAATTTCAGGACGTCCACTGCGCACGAGAGAAAGAATTCCGCCAACGACACTATCCGGCGTAGGAAGACGACGAACGAGGTCTTGCAGAATGCGCAAGTCTGAAGGCTTCAACACCGCGACAGGCTTATGCTCTTGCGCGCCGGTGGTGACGATCATCATGCGCCGCTCGGCGTCGGAATCAGGATATCCAACGTCGATTTGCATCAAGAAACGATCAAGTTGAGCTTCGGGAAGAGGATATGTTCCTTCTTGCTCCAAAGGGTTCTGCGTAGCCAAAACATGGAACGGCTCCGGCAGAGGATGGTAATGTCCGGCGACGGAGACGCGACGTTCTTGCATGGCTTGCAGCAAAGCGGACTGAGTGCGCGGACTAGCCCGATTGACCTCATCGGCCATAAGAAGCTGACAAAACACGGGCCCGGGAATGAAACGAAAAGAACGCCGTCCAGCTTCGTTTTCCTCCAACACCTCGGAACCGAGAATGTCCGCCGGCATAAGGTCCGGCGTGCATTGAATGCGCTTTTCCGCAAGCCCAAGCACAACGCTCAGAGTCTCCACGAGTCGTGTTTTGCCAAGTCCGGGAACGCCGATCAGCAAAACATGGCCGCTCGCCAGCAACGTCGTCAGAGCCAGATCAATAACATTTTGTTGTCCAAGGATGACGGATCCAACCTGCTCACGAACTTTGGCCAAAAGACGTCCAGCGGTCTCGACGTGCTGCGCCAAAGAGGTCGATGGGTCGGAATCAGCGGAAGCAGAGGCGGAAGAAGGCCGATCTGGCGCGAAGAACGGTTCACGACGAAAGGAATGGATCACAGCCGAAACACTCGATTGGAAGAGAGAGGGAAAAAAGGCGAAACTTTGCAAAAACAGAAGCAAAAAACGCACAAGTCTACTGCCCGACGGGAACCATAGAGGACGTGGCGTCATCGGCGTTGGGATTAAGCAAACCAGGCGCCATATAGACCGGGTTCGCTGGAGTAACCCCGCTCTGGTTTTGCTGCGGATTGATTTGAGGCATTATAAAAGGCGCCATTTGTTGCTGCGCGGCGTTTCCATATCGCCCCGATGTGTCGGCGGGAATGTCGGAAAGACATCCACCATTTTGAATGTTGCAATCCCAACGATACCCCGGCGGTTGTCCGCGCATGCTGCTGCCGAAGGCGTCGTAGCGGCAGACGCATTGATGTCCGGCCTGACAAGCGGCCTGCCCTTCCGTGCGTGGATTACAATCAAAAAGCTGCTGAGACGGGCTGGCGTTATGCATGAATTGATGTTGCCCTGCCGATTGCGCTTGTTGCGCGCGCGCCAAAGGCGAAGCAACAATGACCGTAACAGCCGCGACAAAAAACAAGGAGGCGGTTGAATGGAGCCCCCCGAGAAACAAGCTCCGAATCATGGCGAATCCGGTTTCCGCATCTTTTGTCCGAGTTTGCGACATGTGGAGCGCTCCATCATCAAGGGGCGTGAATGAAAGAAGGCGACGACGTTGGAATGCGTCGATGGGTTTGATTATAGTCCAAACATGGGTCGAATTCGAAATAATCATTTTACGTTGGAACTTCTTGTCGTTCAGATTCATCGCAGGGAGACCGTGGGGTGTCGAAAGCCACGCCGTCAAAAACGGAGGCGATTTCGCCGAACTTAGCGAAATCGAACAAACTCGCCGAAGAGGAGCGCTCGCCGCAAGAGTGGGCGGGGCTTCACTTGAAAGCGATTCTGGAGATTATGGACGATGGAGTCGTGGTTTTTGATGACGATGGAGTAATTCTCGACGTCAATCCCGTAGTGGAGAAAATGTTCGGGCGTCCGGCGGTGGAGCTAATCGGCGGAGCTTTGAGCGACTTGATGCTGCTTGACGATATTTTCAGCGAAACGGCAGAGTTGGATACTTCGCTGACGAAGAATCGACGGCCAGGAGCGCTTCGTCTTGTGAGACGAGAGCGAAAATCCACCGGATATCGAATCTCGGGCGAACCTTTTTCGATTGAATGGTCTGTGGGCGATTTGTCGCGGTCGGAAGGACGGCGCTTCATAGGAATCGTGCGAGACGTTTCAGAGCGCAATCGTCATCAGCGCGATATACTGCAAGGCGAACAGAGATTGCGCGATTTTGCCGAATCGTCCTCTGATTGGTTTTGGGAAACCGACGAACAACACCGTTACACATATTTTATGGGGTTGTCGGATCAAATCCGAATTTTCAACCCGGAAGCGGCGATCGGACGCTCTCGGTTTAACCTGATGCAGGCCGTGGAGCCAAGCGTTCTCGCCGCGCATGAGGAGGATTTAAAAGCGCGCCGAGCGTTCCGAGATTTCCGCTATTGGAGCGTTCCAACCTCCGACGGCGAAGCGCGCTTGCTGCGAACCAACGGCAAGCCGGTATGGGATGATGCGGGACGTTTTCGCGGCTATCGCGGCACAGCCACCGACATCACCGAAGAAACTGTGGCGGATGAAAAGCTCAAGACAACAGAACGCCGCTTGTTGACCGCCATCAGCAGCATTTCCGAAGGATTTGTATTATATAACGCTCGCGATTGCTTGGTGATGTGCAATCAGCGGTATAAAGATATGTTTCCGATGGTGGCCGATATTTTGGTCACAGGCGCGCCGTTTGCCCATGTGTTACAGGCGGCGGTCGATAGCGGGGCGTTTTTAGAAGTGTCGAAGACGAACGTCGAATGGCTTCAACAAAGACTGATGGCGCATCGCGCTCCGGATGGCCGACCGCTGGTGTTGAAATTGTCGGATGGCCGACGCATTCAGGTGAAGGAACAACGAACCTCCAACGGCGGCGTTGTGGGAATTTACAGCGACGTCACCGAAAATTGGCGAATCGAGCGTGAATTGCTGGCGGCCAAAGAGCAAGCCGAAGCCGGAAGTCGGGCGAAATCAGAGTTCTTGGCGACGATGAGTCATGAGATCCGCACGCCGATGAACGGCGTGATCGGTATGACGGATCTATTGTTGGATACGCCTCTGAACTCCGAACAACACCATTACGCCCGAACCATTCGGGAATCGGCGGATGTGCTGTTGACGATCATCAACGACATCCTCGACTTCTCCAAAATGGAGGCCGGGCGTCTGGACTTGGAGGCGATTCCATTCAGTCTGCCTGCGGTGGTCGAGAGTGTGGTCGATATTTTAGCGCCGAGTTTATCTGGACGACAAGTCGACGTCTTCACGGCGATTCCGCCGTCGTTGGCTGGGTATGTCATTGGCGATCCAGAACGATTGCGCCAAGTGTTGTTGAATCTCGTCACCAACGCCGTAAAATTCACTCCGCAAGGCGTGGTCCGGATTCAATTTCTGGAAGACTCTCCTGATTCGAACGAGACTTTCGGTTTGAACAAAAGCGCCGATTTAGTCAAGACGCTAGACCCACCGGCCTCCCCCAGTCTGCGCGTGGCGCAGCTTCGGTGCGAAGTGCGCGACTCTGGAATCGGCATTCCCAATTCGGCTTTGTCCCGTCTATTTTCGGTGTTTTCCCAGGTGGATCGCTCAATGACGCGACGCCAAGGCGGAACCGGGCTAGGGCTGGCGATTTGTCGACGCATCATCGATTTGATGGGGGGACGAATCGGAGTCGAAAGCGAAGAAGGAAAAGGCAGTCTCTTTTGGTTTACGCTCCCCCTCTCATACGCCTCGCCAGACGCCATTAGCGCTCGCAGCGGCGCACGGCGATGGGAGCACACATTTCCGGCATGGCTGGAGACGTGGATGAACGAAACCGCGTCAAACGCCCAGGCCTCTTCTGTCGCCGCTGCGCGAGAACAACTGCCGTTGGCCAAGGGACGGTATCTAGTCGCCGCCGACTCACCGATCGGTTTGGAGATGTTGACCCGCATACTGATCGATTGGGGGGGAGACGTCGACGGTTGCGAAGATTCATTGCACGCTCTGGTGTTGCTGCATCAAGCGCGCGTGGCCGGACGCCCGTATCATGGTCTGATCGTGGATCAATCCGCGTCTCGACAAATAACATGCGATGGAATGACTGGTCTGCTGTCCGCCGTTCGCAGCGATCCGACATTGAAAAACTTGAAAGTGCTGCGTTTGTCACCGTTCCTCTGGGCCGACCCAACCGAGAGAGCCGTTGATTCAGCGGACGCAGCAAGTGACGATGAACGGTTGCTGCTCAAGCCGATTCGCATATCTGAACTATTGGATTGCGCAAGAATGATGCGCGAGATTGCGCTTGCCCCGACGACATTGCTCGATGCTGCAACAGAAGAGACCCCGACACAAAAAACGACAACAACAACCGAACAATTAATTAAGAGAAAAGAAAATGATGAAGAACATCAAGGAGAGTCGGAATGGTCGATGATCGGCCAAGTTTTAGGCGAGTTGTTGGACTCAGAACGAAAAAGCTCACGTCAATATTTCCCTTCCCCTGAGGAAGCGTTTTTTCAAGATCAAGATGAGGTTGTCGCTTCTCCACCCATTTTCTTCAAAACCGAGTTTCAAGCCAAAGAACAAGACAACGCGCAGAACAACGCCCCTCATAAAATGAAAATTTTGGTGGCGGAAGACAATCTTATCAACCAGCAAGTCATGATCGGAATTCTGACCCGATTCGGCCATAGCGCCGATATTGTGGAAAATGGGCGAAACGCTGTGAACGCAGTGCGCTCCGAGAAATATGACCTTGTGTTGATGGACATTCAAATGCCCGAGATGGATGGATTGGAAGCAACTCGGGAGATTCGGGCGTTGCCGGGACATCAAAACGCAATTCCGGTGATTGCACTGACGGCAAATGCATTGCCGGGAGACCGCGAACGCTGTCTTGCCGCCGGAATGAATGATTATTTATCCAAACCGATTGAGCGACAGAAATTGCTTGAGGTCTTGTGCAAGCACAGTCAAACGCCGGAAAACGATTCGGCTTTGAAGAACGCCTCAGAAGACTCAACGGAGGAGCGGACTAAGGAACGATCAGCATCGTCGGAACGACGGAGTGAGAAAACCTCGCGAACGACGAATGATGATACGAACCCATCGCATTTGTCGAAGGAGACGCCCTTTACGACGTCTTTAATGTTGATCAGCGCCTTGGAAGACTCTCAGAGCGACGGCGCTTGGCTGGAGGCGCAAGGATGGTGCGTGGTGATGGCTTCGACGGCGATGACGGCGCTGCGAATCTTAGCGCGGGCGGCGGAAGACGGAGCAATGTTCGACGCCGTAGTGATTGATGAAGATCTCCCTGACATGCATGGGCGTCATCTGGCGGAAATGATCTCTGGAATTCCTGGGTTATGTCGCGGAGAGCCGTTGCGATTGACCTCGGACTCACGAGAGAATGGCTCACGTTTATTGCTTAAGCCGTTCGACCGATTCACGCTGCAACATAAACTGACGCTTGACGCATATCCGGCACAAAACACTTAAGCTCAAAGGGTCCAGGGACTGTGTTCCTGGTCGCAGGGGATCATAAGGGGGGAGCGAAAGCCCCCCTTATTCGCGAAGCGATCTCCCCCTGGGGTTGTTTAGAGCGGCTTGGAATTTTCTAAAATTGTTAAAGGTTATACTCCGCTCAATTGAGAACCCGAGAAAGGAACGTCCAAAGAAACGTCCAAAGGAATCGGGGCTCCGCCCTCGACCCGCCAAAGGCCGGGAAGCCTTTGGAAACCATGACTTGGAGTTTGTGACGACCGAATGAGAGTGGGCCGTTTCAATTCGAGAAGACCGCATATTCTCGGGTTCTCAACCGAACGGAGTATATCAATGACTGAGAATTTATGGCCGATTTACACAGGCCAACAATTTCAGAGAAAAATCGCTTCGCAAATAAGGGAAGCTTTCGCTTCCCCCTAATAATCCCCCACGACCAGAAACACAGTCTCTAGACCCGTTTCCTTGTATCCGCCTCCCATACCTCCCCAAAACCTTACGTCATCGAATGCGGGTAGAGGTGATACAACATAAAGTACACTACAATTCCAGACAAAGACACATACAACCAAATAGGAAAAGTCCATCTTGCAAGCGCTTTATGAGCGCCAAACCGCCCCCCCCCAGCGCCCGAGACAACGTCAACACAATCATCGGCACAATAACAAGAGCCAACACCACATGGCTAATCAGCAAAACGTAATAAAGACTGCGCACCATACCCTGCCCCGCAAAAACAAAAATCGGAGCAGTAAAGTGATAGACCAAATAACACGCCAAAAACAACGCCGACACAACCACCGCACACAACATAACAAAGCGATGCGCTTTCCGCCGATCAGCTCGGATCATTCCATAAGCGACCATCAGCAACAGCGCCGACACCCCATTAAGAGTGGCGGTCACATGAGGCAATACATGATTCAGTTCCATCGAGTGCTCTCACTATAAAAAGTCAATGGGCGTCCCAGCGACCATTCACTGGGACGCCCATTAACTTTCAGTTTAATTGACTCTCAATCATAGCGCGCACCGGGGAAACATCCCACTCGACGCCCCCAACCAAACGCCCGACCTCTCGCCCCTCACGATCAATAAGAATGCTCGTCGGCAAACCAACAACGCCGAAGGCCTTTGTCGCTTCTCCTGCCGGATCAAGATAAGGATTCAATTTCTGAAGGTTCAGCTTTTTAAAGAACGGCAGAACAACATCCGCTCCGCCACGATCTTGAGATAAGGCCACAACCTGAAATTTCTGTTCTCCCAACGCCGCCTGAAGTCGATCAAGCGCCGCCATTTCTTTAATGCACGGACCACACCATGTCGCCCATAAGTTAAGCAAAACAATCCGTCCCTTAAAACCATCCAACCCCACGCTCTGCCCTGCGGCGTCAACAAAACGAAGCGCAGGCGCAACCTCCGCGCGAGCCGCCGCTACAAACTGCCCTGGCGTCACGCCTCCACCGCCGGAGCCGCGATTGTGTAGGGAGAACACCAGAATAGCTCCCCCAAAGACAACCATTGTGAAACCGAACGCAAATAATGCGCAGATCAAACGACGAGATTTCATGAGAGTGATACCGCTTCGGTGTTGAATTGCAACGCAGCCAACCGCGAGTAAAGACCATCCTGTCGAATCAGCTCTGCATGAGTCCCTCCGGCAACCACCCGCCCATGATCCATGACCACAATACGATCAGCATTCAACACTGTCGCCAAGCGATGCGCAATAATCAACGTGGTGCGATGCTTCATAAGAGTCTCAAGAGCAGCCTGCACGGCCCGCTCGCTTTCGGCATCCAGAGCGCTCGTCGCCTCATCCAGCAACAACACCGGAGGATTACGCAAGATTGCGCGAGCGATGGCAATCCTTTGGCGTTGCCCGCCCGACAACCGAACGCCCTTTTCTCCAAGATACGTATTCAGACCATCAGGCAATCCCTCAAGGAATTCGAGAGCATGAGCTGCTTCGGCGGCCGCGCGCACCTCTGCGTCATCGGCGTCGGGTCGGCCATAACGAATATTTTCCCAGGCGTTTCCTGAGAAGATCACCGGATCCTGGGCGACCAAACCAATCCGCCCTCGCACATCGCGAGGATCAGCAACTCGAATATCGACTCCGTCAAGCCGAACTGCGCCGACCTGCGGATCATAGAAACGCAAGAGAAGTTGAAAGACTGTAGTTTTTCCGGCGCCGCTCGGACCAACCAAAGCCACCGTTTCTCCTGGAGCCACCTCCAGTGAAAACGCATCAAGCGCCGGATGATCGAGCCGAGCAGGATAACGAAAACAAACATTCTCAAAACCCACGCCGCCACGGGACGGAACCGGCAGAACGACCGGACAAGACGGAGGCACAATCGCGGGCTCCGTCGTCAGAAGCTCAAACAAACGCTCTGTGGCGCCCGCCGCGCGTTGAAGATCGCCATAAACTTCGCTGATTGAGCCTGAAGCCCCGGCAACCATTGCCGCATAGATTATAAAAGCCGACAATCCGCCGGAACTTAATCCCCCGGCCCCCACATCATGACCACCGATCCACAACACGGCCCCAATGGCGCCAAACACCAGCACAACCCCCGCACCCGCCGTCACCGAACGCACGCGAACGCGACTCATTGCGGTCTTAAAGGCGTCTTCAACGCGATCGGTGAAGCGCTTCTGATCAATCGTCTCGTGACAATAGGCCTGAACCGTGCGAATGGCTGAAAGCGTCTCCTCCAGATGAGCGCCGACATCGCCAACGCGATCCTGACTCAACCGCGACAAGCGACGCTCCCACCGCCCAAGCACCAAAATCGGAGCCACCACCAGAGGCAAGGCGAGAAACACCAAACCGGTCAACTTGGCGCTGGTGATCACCAACATCACCATACCGCCGACGAGCATCAAACCATTGCGCAGAGCGATCGAAACTGAGGATCCAATAACCACCTGAAGCAAAGTCGTATCGGTGGTCAGCACGGAAAGAATGTCGCCTGTGCGCGTATGCTCGAAATACCCCGGACTAAGACGCAACACATGACGGTAGGCCGCCTCACGCAAATCGGCAACCACTCTCTCACCGACAAACGACACGAGATAAAAACGGCCAAACGCGGCAAACCCCAGCAGAACCGTCACCACAAACAACAGCAACAACATGCGATCAAGCATCGCCGGATCGCCCGCAGAAAACCCCTTATCAATTAAGAGCCTCAGCCCCTGCCCCATCGCCAACATAGCCCCCGCAGCCACCGCCAGCGACAACAAAGCGCCCATAATCGGCCACAAATAAGGCTGGAGATACGGCAACAGACGACGTAGCGGCCCAAGATCACGCTTACGCGCAACATCCGCCCCCGCATTATCCGTGGGCTTAAGCGTAGTCTCGACGTAGGACGGTTCCCGAAACATCGTGCCTCCCAGCTCAACGCCGTCAAATACGGCTCCAGAAACTCTCTGTCCCTGGACCAATTTCATTCAAAGAAACATCAAGCTTTCGACAATGTTGAGACCGACCGCTTAGAGAGCCGCTCCGCATCACCACCAATTCGCGTCAAGAAGAACGACGACGAACAACGCCGCGAGGTATTGCATCGAAGCAAAGAAATTCCGCCGCGCCCACTCGCGGTCAGGAAGCTGAACCAAGCGCCAATTACACCACAACAACAAAGCGCCAAGCATCATCGACAGCACGCCATAGACGGCGCTCATTTCTCCGAACAACCATGGCAACGCGGCAACCGTCACCATCAGCAGGCTATTCACGAAGATGACGCGCGCCGTTATTTTGTTCCCCGCCAACACCGGCAACATCGGCAATTTGGCTCGCGCGTAGTCTTCCTTAAGGAGAATCGCCAACGCCCAAAAATGGCTCGGCGTCCACAGAAACAACACCAGAGCCAACAGCGCCGGCAACAACACTCGATGCGGATCAACCGCAGCAGAACCCGCCAAAACCGCAAAACTCCCGGCCGCGCCGCCAATCACGATATTCAACCATGTCCGACGCTTCAGCCACACCGTATAAACAATCGCATAAAAAAATACGCCGAGAAATAAATGGAGCGCGACAACGGCGTTAAACATCCACCACGCAAGCCCAAGACCAGAAACCAACAAAAACGCCGCAATCACCAACACCCACTCCGGATTCTGAAGAGAATCAGCCGCCAACGGTCGATTACGAGTCCGCGTCATTTCCCGATCGATGTCCCGATCGTACCAATGATTAAACACCGATGCTGCGGCAGACCCCAACATCATCGCCACCGCCAGCACGGTTACTTCAACCACGCTGAATCGCTGAGCAATCGCGCAATACCCCATGACCGCAGACAGAGCGATCATGACCCCGATGCGCATTTTGAACAATTCGATATAGGAGCGAATGGGCATGCCTCGATCTCACCTGATCCTGATTTCCACTCAATGACGCACGAATCTAAAGACGACCCTATATTAAGGTTGATCGTTCTCAAATAATTCACCAAATAAAATAAAACCGCAAAAACACACACCTCAATAATGATGAAAAAAAACAACGCCACTAACGCCCGATAAATGTCCCGAACATCAAATAGAGCGCGACAAAAAACAAAACGACGCCAAAAACGGCTTTCTTACGCTCCAGATTTCTATTTTTCTCAACCATCTTTTCCCTCCGCAAAACGCAGGAACCCAATTCGGGAGCCAAGACATGCTCGGCTCCCGAACAGAGACTTAAAATTCCATCAGACTATTTCTTTGCATACTCGTAAGGGCTCCAATCCGCAGACAGAACCGGGTCTTCCAAGAAATTGCCTGGTCCGGGCGGATTCTGAGTGTGGGTCCACTCCAAAGACTTCGAACGCCATTGATTGGCTTCGGCCTTTGGTCCACGAATCGCCGCCAAAATCAGGTTGATCATGGTGAACGCCGTTCCAATCGCGGTTAAGATTGCCCCATACGTCGCAACGTGATGGAAATTCGCGAAATGAGACGGGAAACTCGCATAGTCCCAATACCGGCGCGGCATGCCTTCAACGCCGATGATGAACAACGGCCAGAAGGTAACATTGACGCCGACAATCTGGAACCAGAACGCGATGTAAGCAAGTTTCGAATCGGCGACTCGGCCGGTCATTTTGGGGAACCAATAATAGATGCCCCCAAAAATCGCAAAAGTCGCAAACAACGCCATGACGAAGTGGAAGTGCGCGTGAACAAACGACGTTTCGGAAAGATGAACCGTCATCGAGGTCATCGCCAACGGAATGCCCGTCAAACCGCCGACCAACAACAAAAACAGGCAAGACACGGCGTAATACATCCCGACGCTGTAGCTGATCGCTCCTTTATAGAGCGTTCCCCACATCGAGATAATCATCAAGCCGACCGGGACCGAAATCAACAGCGTGGTCACCATCTGCCCGATGCGCAACCAATCCGGCATGCCCGCGATGTAAAGGTGGTGGACCCAAACTTCGCCGGTCAGCGCGATGATCCCGAAGATGCCGCCGTAAACCGCCGCTTTATAGTTGAAGATGCGATTCTTGGCCATGGTGGCGATGATTTCGTACAAAACCCCCATCGCTGGCAAGAAAATCACATAAACCGCAGGATGCGAGTAGAACCAAAACAGGTTCTGATACAAGAGAACGTCGCCGCCAGCTGACGGGTCGAAGAAGTGCGTGCCGAGATACTTATCAAACAGCACCATCGTCACGGCAGCAGCCAACACCGGAACGAAAACCAAGTTGATGATGAATGATCCGAACAAACTCCAGACCAACATATTCAACTTGTTCCAGCCCATATTGGGAGCGCGCATATAAATCACGGTCACAATGAAGTTGACCGCGCCCAAAATCGACGAGAACCCGAACAAGTGAACCGTAAAGACGTAGAACGCCGTATTCCCTGGGCTCTTGACGGAGTACGGGGGATAACCGGTCCACATCACGTCCGGCGCATCGGGGACCAGCATGCTCACCAGGGCCATCGTAACGCCGGCGTAGAACAACCACACCGACAACGCATTAAGCCGAGGAAACGCCACGTCCCGAGCGCCGATCATAATCGGCAGGAAGTAGTTGGCGAAGAAGCCGGTTAAAGCAGGAATAAGAAACGCCAAAATCATCGCCGCGCCGTGGAAGTACAGCGCATTGTTGTACTGATCCCCAGAACTAACCACTTGCATGCCGGGAGAATACTGCTCAAACCGAATAAGCAGAGCCGCAAGACCGGCAAGCGTAAACGCAGCCAGAGAACCGACCAAATAGAGAATGCCTATGCGTTTATGGTCGGTTGTAAGTATCCATTCCTTCATAGCTCACACCCCTTCATAGCTCATGTCTTTCTTCGTTAACAACGGGCTGGGCGGCGCTTTCTTACTTCGACCGGCTCTTCAACCAAGTCTCGAACTCCGCCGGAGAAACGGCTTTAATGTATCCCGGCATTTGCGAGTGATTCGTCCCGCAGAATTCCGTGCAAGTAAACAAAGTCTCGCCTTCCTTTGGAGCAACGAACCACAGGAACGTCTTACGACCCGGCAACACGTCTTCCTTAACCCGGAAATCAGGAATAGCCAAAGAATGGAGAACGTCCGCAGCGGTCATGCGCATAACAACGCCACGACCAACAGGAACCACCACTTTCCCCTTATCCCCCTCATCCCGCGTGTCGACAACCACACCGTTGCCGTAATCGAACTCCCAATACCACTGGTTTCCGGTCAACCGTATTTCCAGCGCATCAGCAGGCGGCGTGCGCTGCAAATTCCACAACACCCAACCATTGCCGGCAAGATAAAAGTCATCAGCCATAAACAAGGCAGCGGGAATCAGTATCCATCCAATCGCCTGCGCCTTGCTTAACTTCGGCGCAGTCCCAACATCGTCCGGACTCTTCGCACGGTACTTCCAGAGCATATAAATGGCGGCCAAGCCGAACACCACGCCGATCACAAGCAGATCGATCAAGACATCGTTCCACAAGTGATTCCAAGCGTTGGCTGGAATTTGCATCCCTTGCAAACCTCCGCCAACCTGCGGCGCAGCAGCCCCACCGGCCGACGCCGCAGTCGGAAGCGCCATGACGACCGCCCCAACAAAGGGCAATATTCGCGCCGCGCCGACATGACGTTTCGTGTTGTGCTCCTTCATCCGATAATCCCCCTCTGTCGAACCCGTCTTCTGTAGAACAAGAGCGAACAAAACAACGCCCCAAGACCAAAAACCAATGAGCCGAAACCAACAAGAAAGGCGATATTTACCGTATATCGGCCTTCCATATAGTTGTAGCTGTAACAAAGGCTCAGGGCGAAATTGACGATTTCACTCGGCTTGACTTGGTCTGCTTTTGCATCGATGAGCGCAAGCTCTACGTCAAGTGGTCGGGCGTTCATCGAGTATAAAAAACGAACAACACGCCCTTCCGGAGAGAAAAACACAAAAACCCCGGGATGCAGAAAAATCCGATCCCGAGGAGACCAGAAGTATTTGAAACCAACCGTTTCTGCGAGACGACGCACTTCGTCGCCCTCAGACGGCAAAGAAAAACGCCACGCCGCCGCCAATTGCGGTGGAATATCCAACTTCCCGCGAAAGGCGGCCAGAGACGCAGCCGTGTCGTGCGTATCGAAACTAACAGTCAGAATACGGAAATCCCGTCCCGCCGTCAGCCTCTTCACTTCTTTAAGCTGTTCCGCCAAATCGTTGTTCACCAACGAACAGGCCCCGTCACAGCTATAATAAGACAGAACCAGAATTAACGGTTGAGACGTCATTTCACCGAAAGTAAAACGCCGCCCATCCTGATCGCGGAAGGTGAGAGACTCATCCGGCTTCACGCCGAGAAAACGGTTCTCATCAATACGAAAGATCGCGGGATCGACATCCGATTCGACAATCTTCGCTTGCGCCAAGACCTCTGAAGAGAAGGCGACGAAAGCCATCCCCACAACCAAAAAAAATCGGAGAAATCCCAAGCGCATCAATGCAAACTCCCGTCTCTTTCGATCACCAGAAATAGATCTGAGAGACAACGAAGAACCAGACGACATCGACAAAATGCCAGTACACGGAAACGCACTGAAGGAACGTCTTGTTGGTCCGCCCCCGGAACGCCGGGATCAAAACAAACAGGAAGGCGAACAAACCAACCATCACGTGCGAAGCATGGAAGCCCGTGATCCCAAAAAACGCCGTGCTGAAAACGCTCACGCCAGGAACAAAACCATGCCCGATCAGATGAGTGTACTCATACGCCGTGCAGCTCAGGAACGCCAGACCAAGAAGAATGGTCAACATCAACCAAGTCCGCAGACCGGAGACGTCCCCATGCGCTTCTTTCTCTTCGGCGACATGAGCCGTGACGCTGGACGTCACCAGAAGAGCCGTCATCAAAAGCGGCATGCCCGTAGGCATTTCCGGACTGCCAGCCGGCGGCCAGCTAACGGCGAACAACCGGAACATCCAATAGGCCGCGAACATCGCAAGGAAGATGAAAATTTCAGAAACGATGAACAACGGAAGCCCGACGGCAGCCAAACCAGGAGCTATGCTCGGCTGCGTCATGCCCTCGTTGACCCACTTGGAAACGGCAAACAACACGATTGGGGTTCCGAAGCCCATAAAAATGCTGGCAAGCTTCAGATCTTCATAAACAAAGTAGCTGATAAAGGCCGCCGGCAACAGACACACGACCCCCACCACCAACGCGAGCGGCGCCAGGGACGTTTCCCAATGGTGCTCGTGCCCGCCGTGATGAGCATGAGAATCAGCCGCGCCACCATGACTGGCGTGGGATTTAGCAACACTCATTCGCCCCCCCTCCGGTCTCTCAAATGTTTAACTCGAAGCTTAATCTCGAACAAAAACGTCCGATTGAAAAACGCCTTGCCCCTCCACCAGAGGCTACTCCGACTTAGCAGATGCATTGGAAACCGTCAATCATCTTAAGAGGCCATTTCAAAAACCTACGCCGCCGTCATCGACTGTTCTCTGGATGAACGAATTTGAAACAAAAGAATGTCGTTGCAATTCGAATGAATGCTTCAAGAACCTGAATTTTTTTTTACAATCCTTCAAACCCTCACAGAAGCTTAGGATACGTTCACAGTAATGGACAACATGATGACCATCACATAGCATATACATTACAAGGAGATTTCATTAATCATGATAATAAAAAAACTTTATTTCAGGAAATTAATATAAATTACACTTTAATTAATTGGTTAAATCGGAGCAAATGCGGCATTATTATACATTGTAAAAAAATTATTTCTTAATATAGACTTTTTATTAACCAATATCGAGAACTCTTCTATCAAAGGCCATCGCCTAGAATTTGACGGATATCGCGTCCACTTACAAAACTTACAAAACATATAAAACATACAACTCTCTGGATCAAGCGAACCGACTCGGAGAAAACTTTGGCTTTCTCTTGATCCTCAAATTTTTCATAAAAATCAAGAAAGTCGAAGGGCTCTGCTCCTGGTCGAAGAGGGCCATAAAAAAGGAAGAGAGCGAAAGCCCCCTCCCCGCATAATTCCGAGAGATCAAGAACAAAGTTTCTTGCTTCCTAAATTATTATGGAAACGCCCTTTTATCGACATAATTTGACATTGCGTCGCAATAAACGATATCTTGTATACATTTCCTATTAAGGAGCAAGTGATGTCTTGCCCAATATGTTTTCGTCTTCCTATCGCCGCCGTTCACACCCGATCCAAAGCGATAACCAACAAGGCGCCGCCCGCGCAATGGCGACGAAAAACCAAATTAAAAACCACCACAGCGCTGCAAGGAGGAGTAGCCGCCGTTGTTTTTAACGCCGTCATGACGTTTCCAACCCCATCAAGCGCCAATCCACAAAACGGGCGTCTTGTGGCGGGGGAAGCGACAATCACACAAATCGCTCCGGGCCAACTGCTGATCGAACAAAAAAGCAACAAAGTAATCATCAATTGGCAAGATTTCAGCATTCGAGAGGGAGAGCTAACACAATTTCAGCAACCTTCTTCGTCGGCAATCGCTTTGAACCGAGTAGTCAGCGCAAATCCTTCTGAAATCCTGGGACGTTTGAGCGCCAACGGCCAAATATGGCTGATCAATCCGAATGGGATTTTCTTTGGATCGAACTCCCAAATAGACGTCTCTGGGCTGGTGGCGACGACCCATGACATCAAAAACGAGGATTTCCTGGCCGGACGCTATGTCTTTCAAAGCAACGAACAGACATCGGGAACGGTTGAAAATCGGGGTCGGATCACGGTGGCGGAAGCCGGCTTGGCGGCGTTCGTCGCGCCCGGAGTCACAAATCATGGCGTCATCACCGCGCGACTGGGCGAAGTAACGCTGGCCTCCGGAAAAGTGTTCACAATTGATCTCTACGGAGACCAGAAAATCAATCTGGCGATGGACCAGAAAACCACACGGCGCGTGATCGGACACGATGGACGGCCTGTCGATGCTTTGGTGAAAAACACGGGCCAAATCTTCGCCGATGGCGGCCGAGTTCATTTAACGGCGGCGGCGGCGCGCGGCGTGGTGGATAACGTCATCGACACCAGCGGAGTCATCCAAGCACAGAGCGTCGAACAAAAAAACGGCGAAATTATTCTGAATGGAAACAACGCCGGAATTGTCGCCGTCTCGGGAACACTTGACGCTTCCGGACGAAACTCCGGACAAAGGGGTGGTTCGGCCCAAGTCTTAGGCGAAAAAGTTCACTTAAAAACGTCCGCGCGGATTGATGTTTCCGGCTCAACGGGCGGAGGCGACGCGCTCATTGGAGGAGAATTTCGTGGAGGACGCGCAACCGCCGGAGACTATATTCGTTACGGAATCTCTCCCACGCGCAAGCCGAACATTCCCAATGCGATCGAGGTTGCGATTGAAAACGGCGCGATCATCAAGGCGGACGCAACCGAAAGAGGAAAAGGCGGAAAAGTTGTCGCCTGGTCCGACGGCGCAACCCGAGTTTCCGGATATATTACCGCGCGCGCCGGCGAAAATGGCGGAGACGGTGGATTCATCGAAACTTCAGGTCATTCTCTCTCAACCACAAGAATAAGCATCAACACCTCGGCGCAACAAGGCCGTTCCGGAAACTGGCTTCTTGATCCATACAACCTCACGGTGGTCTCGACGCCCGGCGGCGCATCCATCACGCCATCCGGCGCCGTCTACACAGCGAACTCCGTCGGCGACACAATCCTTAGTCGTGATCTCGTCGCCGCGCTCGCCAACAACAACGTCACCTTAGAGACAAGTTCCGGCGGAACCGATGACGGCGACATCACAATCTCTGCTGCGGTCTCTTGGTCGAGCCCCCACACCTTAACTCTTAACGCGCATCGCAACATTCAGATCAACGCGCCTCTGACAGCAACCGCAGGAGGAGACATTACTCTAAATCCAAATAGAGATGAAGCCGGAGTTGGAAATATCCTAATCGGAGCAAGTGGATATATAACATTAGGAAGCCTGTCGGCAAACTATTTGAATGCCGGAATATTAACCATTTCAGGAGAACAATACACTCTTATAAATAACATCAGAGACGTGCAAAATATACAAAACAATATATCCGGCCATTACGCATTGAATATTGATATTAGCGCAAGATCAATTGGGAATTTTATTCCCATAGGATATAATTATGAGACCCCTTTCTCGGGCGTTTTCGAAGGCGGCGGTCATAAAATCACAAACCTTGCGATAAACAATCCCGCATCGGATTTCCTTGGATTGTTCGGTTATATCAACTCAGACGGCGTTGTCCGGAATTTGGGAGTAATGGACAGCAACATCATAGGAGGAAGAGATGTTTACGGCTCTGGAATCTTAGCCGGCTCGAACGAAGGGAGCATCATAAACTGCCGCGTCTCCGGCGCCATAACAGGAGGCCCCAACGCCCACAGCATCGGCGGTCTGGTGGGAGACAACTATGGAAAAATCCCGAACAGTCACTATAATATTGAATCTGTTCTGATCAATGGAGGTCATCACGTCAGTTTAGGAGGACTCTATTCCAACCAATACAATGACTGGATTAACAATAATTTTAAATCGGATATATCAAACTACAGCAATACTCTGAGTTATGACCCCTCCGATGGTTCTTATTTAATTGGATCCATACAAGGATTTAAGGATATTCTTGCCTTCTCAGACACTCCCAACTTAAAATTTCGCCTAACGACCGACATGGATTTTCGCTCATTTCAAGGCCTCTATATTCCATATTTCGGAGCGTCTCGGTTTGACGGTGGGAATCACACGATTTCAAATCTAAATCTGACATCCTTCAACAAAAGCAACCTTGGGTTATTCGGAGAAACCTCTTCAAATTCAACAATTTCAAATATCGGCGTCATCAATGTCAACGTCAATGGCGTGTGGAATGTTGGCGGATTGGTGGGAAGCAACCATGGAGCAATCCGTTCCGCCTACGCAACAGGCGTCATAACTGGAGAAAACACATCCGACAGCATTGGCGGATTGGTGGGGTACAATGGAAGCTCAATCGAATCATCCAACGCTTCCGTCACGGTAACCGCGATAAGGGGAGGCTATACATTCGGCATTGGCGGACTGGTGGGACGCAATAACGGATCAATTACTTTGTCTTACGCCACAGGCGCCGTGACAGGAGGAAATGAATCCAGCGGCCTCGGCGGATTGGTTGGCTCTAACGGCGGATCAATTGCTTCATCCTACGCCACAGGCGCGGTCGTGGGAGAAAGCAAGAATTCAAACCTCGGCGGACTGGTGGGAAGCAATTACGGTTCGATCACCTCATCCTACGCCACCGGAAACATAACAGGAAGAAATGATTTTTCTTACGCGGGCGGATTGGTCGGACTTAATTCTTGGGACAGCACAATCAGCTCTTCCCACGCCACAGGCGACGTAACGGGGGGAGACAACGCCAACAACATCGGCGGACTGGTGGGAGCCAATGCTTGGGGCTCCTCGATCAACACGTCTTACGCCACAGGAAACGTTGTCGTCAGAGACAACGTCGACCGCACCGGCGGACTGGTGGGAAGCAATAACGGATCAATCACCTCATCCTACGCCATGGGCAATGTAACGGCAAGAGACAGAGCTTACAGAACCGGCGGGTTGACCGGAGAAAACAACGCAAGCACAATCAGCTTATCTTACGCCACGGGCAACGTCACGGTCAGAGATCGCGCATCCAACGTCGGAGGACTGGCGGGAATCGGCTCCGGCGCAATCATTTCGTCCTACGCCACAGGCGCCGTCACAAGCAGAAACGACGCCACCTCCATTGGCGGACTGGTGGGAGGCAACAGCAGCACAATCACTTCATCTTACGCCACAGGAGCCATCACAACCGAGAACAACGCCAACAATATCGGCGGACTAGTGGGAGACAACAGCAGCACAATCACTTCATCTTACGCCGCAGGAGCAGTAACAAGCGGGAACAACGCCAACAACATCGGCGGACTGGTGGGAAATAACAAGAACTCGATCACGACATCCTACGCCATGGGCGCAGTAACAGGAGGACGTGATTCCTTTAACCTCGGCGGATTGATCGGAAGCAGCTCCGGGGCGATCTCGAACAGTTATTACAACAAAGATTCCGTCATAATAAACGGAGGACATCATCTTACATATGGAGCCCTCTACCAGGACCAATATAATGAATGGGTCAGAAACAATTTCTCATTGAGCATTTCAAGTTACGGATCGTCGTTCGTTTACGATCCAAGCAGCGGATATTACACGATCAGCACGGCTCAAGGAATGAAAGATTTACTTGGATTTGCAGAGAATCCAAATTTAAGTTTCCGTCTTTCTAATGATATTGACTTGAGTTCGACTCCCGGACTTTATATCCCCTATTTAGGCGCGTCTCGTTTCGACGGAGCAAATCACAGCATTTCGAACTTAACAATCACATCTTTGAACAGCAAGATTGGCTTATTTGGCCAGGTCTCTTCCGGCTCGACAATAACAAATCTCGGCCTGAACAACTCCCGAATAAGCGGAGCGTATGAAATCGGAGGATTGGTCGGAAAAAATTTAGGAAGAATTGAAAACAGTCATTATGACGTGGAAAGCGTTGTCATTAACGGAAGTCATCAAGTAACGTATGGCGGCCTTTATACGAATCAATACCAAGATTGGATACGTCATGGTATGCAGTTGGATATCTCGAACTATAGATCGTCTCTTCCCTTCGACGAAACAAGCAGGGAATACGTTATCAGCTCCGTTCAAGGAATGAAAGACCTGATCGGATTTTCAGAAAATCGCAATCTAAGTTTCCGACTTGATTCAGATATAGATTTAATCGATGTTCCCGGTCTTTACATTCCATCCCTTGCATCCTCTCGGTTCAACGGAGGAGGGCGGGTCATCTCCAATCTAAATCTTACATCGATCAGCAATAGCTATCTCGGGTTGTTTGGAAAAACATCCAATAATTCTGTTATAACAGATTTAGGCGTAACCAATTTGCACATAAATGGAGTATCAAATATTGGCGGAATCGTTGGCTACAACAACGGAACAATAAATTCATCTTACGCCACAGGCGTCGTGACAAGCAGAGATGGCGATTCATACGCAGTCTCCAGAACAAGCACGGATAGCGCTTCATACATTGGCGGGATGGTCGGATACAATAATGGAACAATCAGCTCATCTCATGCCTCTGTCGCCGTAACGGGCGGAAACGGCGTGCCCTATATCGGAGGACTGATCGGATACAACAACGGTCAAGTGAACCCTTCTTATGCAACAGGCGCCGTAACTGGAGGAAACAAGGCGTCTTATATCGGAGGGCTAATAGGAGGGGCCGGATATGGAAACATCATTAGCACATCCTACGCCACAGGCGCCGTGACCAGCGGAGATAGCGCATGGTATGTCGGCGGGTTGGTGGGCGGCGGCGGCGCCGTAAGCTCGTCCTACGCCACAGGCGCAGTGACGGGCGGAAGTGGCGTGTTCTACATCGGCGGG
>CAUYUA010000215.1:0-36487 GCA_963575675.1 Azospirillaceae bacterium | reverse complement strand
GGACCCGCCAAAGGCCGGGAGGCCTTTGGAAACCATGACTTGGAGACTGTGACAACCGAAGGCGCGTAGGCTGTTTTAATTCAGTGAAGCCGCAAGAAAAAAAAACGCCGACAAGTTCTTCAGCCTCCAAACTCAGACACACACAAAACAACAGGCTCTCAGGCGACAGGCTCTCACACAAAAGATTCATAAAAGCTTTCGCGGTTCAAGGCAGACTCACACGGCAAAACTTTCGTGCAAATCCGCTCACACCCCCCATCGCCCGACACCCCGCAAAACTCACCCCTGGCGAGCCTTAAAACGCGGATTCTGTTTGTTGATGACATAAACCCGTCCCTTGCGGCGAACAACGCGGCAACCTTTATGACGGATCTTCATGGACTTAAGAGAATTGACGACTTTCATCAGACGGTTTCCGAACTGAACACAAGAAAAGATGGACCAGACCATAGGAGAGCGCCGTCACGATGTCAATTACTCCGTCGAAGCTTTGCAACCTCCCAGCCCGATTAATTTTTTAATGAGACCGCCCGCAAAAAAAGCCTCTTGCTCTGGAAATAGAGGTGTGTATAGTGCCGGGCTTCACACTCCTTGCCGGCGAAGGCTATCGTCCGGTTAGGCGCGGGCGGCTGACGATGCAACGCGAACAACTATGGCGCCATGCATTTAAATGATGCTAAACGTCCTGAGTTATGCGAAACGCAACGCGCAGCGCCGGGCCATGTAACAGCCATAGGGAGTCTACATGCCGATTTATGAAAACGTGCTCATCGCACGTCAAGATATTTCCGCCGCCCAGGCCGAAGGCTTGGGAGAAACCTTCTCCACCATTATCCGAGACAATGGCGGACAAGTGGCGCGGGTGGAATATTGGGGTCTCAAGACCCTGGCGTATAAGATCAAAAAAAATCGCAAAGGCCATTATTTGATGCTCACGCTCGACGCGCCGCCGGCTGCGGTCGCCGAAATGGAGCGCAATATGGGCATCAATGAAGACGTGCTGCGTTTCATGACCGTGCGCATCGATGCGGTTGAAACCGGCCCGTCCGTAATGATGCAAACCCGCAATGAACGCGGCGAGCGCGGCGAGCGTGGAGAACGCGGCGAGCGTGGAGAACGCGGCGACCGTGGGGATCGAGGCGACCGTGGAGATCGCGGCGACCGTGGTCGGCGCGGCGACGGAGATCGCGGCCCTCGGCAATTCCGCCGCAATGATTCTGAAGGAGTCCCGGCATGACCGCCCCGAATTCATCCTCTTCGTCTTCCGGTCGCGGCGCGGCGCCCCGGCGTCCTTTCTTCCGTCGGCGGAAAACCTGCCCGTTCTCCGGCCAAAACGCCCCGGCCATCGACTACAAAGACATCAAGCTGCTCTCGCGCTTCATTTCCGAGCGCGGCAAGATCGTTCCCAGCCGAATCACCGCCGTCTCCACCAAAAAGCAGCGCGAACTGGCGCGGGCGATCAAACGCGCCCGTTTCCTGGCCTTGCTGCCCTACATGGTGAAGTAACCCTTTCGCGTTCAGGCTTGGAGCCGCCCCATCATGTCGCCCGCCTTGATCGCCGTCGGCTGCGGCGCGCTTAGCGCTCTGCTGTATTTGTCGGTCGTCGTCGGTTCCGTCGGCGGGTTTATCTTCGGCTATTTGGCCCCTCTGCCGCTGACGATCGCCGGTTTGGCCCTCGGGCCTTTCGCTGTGATCCTCGGCGGCGTCTGCGGAACCATAATAGTCGCCGTGATCAATGTGGCGTGGTTGGACGGCAGTTGGTTGGGACCGTTTCTGTTTGCTGCAACGGGCGCATTGCCCCTGAGTTTCCTAATCCGAAACGCCATGTTGTCTCGCACAACGCCCGACGGCTCCCTTGAGTGGTATCCACCCGGGCTTTTGGCGGTCATGGTTTCGGGATTCGGCGTCTTGGGTTTCGCCATCGCCTTGCTCTTAACTCTGGATGAAGTCGGCGGCCTCCACGGCGTCTTGACGCGATTGCTCCTCTCGATCATCCGCCAAGCCCCGATCGGCGCCGAGCCGATCCCGAATCGTCACGACGTCATTGAAGGATTGGCCCAAATCCTTCCCGGCGCCGTTGTGGCGTCTTGGAGCGTGATGCTGGTTCTCAACGGAGTTCTGGCGCAGTCGGTTGTGGCGCGTTTCAACCGATGCCTACGACCGCCAATCCGACTGTCCGACCTGGAATTGCCCGGCTGGACCCCGTTGGCGTTCGCTTTGTCCAGCGCCGGAGCCGTGATCTTGCCGGATGATTGGGGGTTTGTCGCTCTCAATCTCACCTTGATCATCGCCCTGATGTTCCTTTTCGCCGGTCTGGCTGTGGTTCACGCCTACGCCCGCAACCGTCCAACCAAAGTTCTGATCCTAACGCTGTTCTACATTTCCTTCATTCTGCTCGCATGGCCCCCCTTTGCGGTGGTCGGCCTTGGCGTGCTCGAACAATGGATCGGTTTGCGTCGGCGCTTTTCCGCGTCCGGCCCCGATCAGGAGATCTAAAGCGATGGATATCATTCTGTTAGAGCGGGTGGAAAAACTCGGCCAAATGGGACAGGTCGTTAAAGTGCGTCCCGGCTACGCCCGGAACTTTCTTTTGCCCCAGAAAAAGGCGTTGCGCGCTACAAAAGCCAACCTCGCCTATTTCGAAACCCAAAAAGCCGCCCTTCACGCCGCAAACCTAGAGCGTAAAAAAGAAGCCGAATTCGTTTCCGGCAAAATCGAAGGCTTGTCGGTGGTCGTCATTCGGCAAGCCGGCGAAACCGGAATGCTCTACGGCTCGGTAAGCGCGCGAGACATCACCGAAGCCGTCATCGAAGCCGGTTTCACCATCGAACGCCACCAAGTCGCCATTGATCGACCGATCAAAACGCTCGGTCTGTTCAAAGTCAGAGTCATCCTCCATCCCGAAGTCAACGTCTCGATCACCATCAACGTCGCCCGCTCCCGCGAAGAAGCCAATTTACAGGCAGAACGCGGAGGAATGGTGACGGCGGCGGACCTCTTGGCCGAAGAACAAACAGCCATAGAAGCCGAGGAAAAGGCCGAAGCCGAAGCCGCTGAGTAAATTTCTTCGTCATAAAATTTTACATCAATGCTTCCGACCGACGACAGCTCACGCCAACGACGGTCGGAGGCCGAATTTTGAAGCGCTTCTATTCCGACACGACGATCCTTTGAGACGCCCCACATGAAAATCGACGGAGTCGCTTACCGAACGCTCTGGCAGGCCGACGACGGTGTTTCGGTCGACATCATCGATCAGACCCGATTGCCTCATGAATTCGCCGTTCTTCGCCTTCGAACGCTCGAAGACGTCGCGCACGCCATTCGATCCATGCAGGTGCGTGGCGCCCCTTTGATCGGAGCAACGGCGGCATACGGCGTCGCCTTAGCCATGCGCGCCGACTCCAGCGACCCGTCTTTAACCACATCGTGTCGATTGCTGCTCTCCACGCGCCCCACCGCCGTCAACCTACGTTGGGCTCTGGAGCGTATGGAACAACGCTTGGAGCCGTTGGCGCCCAATCAGCGCGCCAACGTCGCATTCGCCGAAGCGGCGACGCTTGCAGATGAAGACGTCGCCATTAATCACTCCATCGGAGTTCACGGTCTCGCCTTGATCAAAAAAGCCGCCGCCGAAAAGCCGAACGGCGCGCGTCTTAACATTCTCACCCACTGCAACGCCGGGTGGCTGGCCACCGTCGATTGGGGCACAGCGCTCGCTCCCGTCTATATGGCTCATGACGGCGGCTTGCCGATCCATGTGTGGGTTGATGAAACACGCCCCCGCAACCAAGGCGCAAGCCTCACCGCCTGGGAGTTGGGACGACACGGCGTGCCCCACACCGTGATTGTCGACAACGCCGGCGGACATTTGATGCAGCATGGACTTGTCGATTTGTGCATCGTCGGAACCGACCGCACCACCGCCGCCGGAGATGTCTGCAACAAAATCGGCACTTATTTGAAAGCTCTGGCGGCGCGCGACAATAATGTTCCTTTCTACGTCGCTCTGCCTTCACCCACCATCGATTGGCGCATCAACGATGGAATCCGCGAAATTCCGATCGAAGAGCGCGATGGACGCGAAGTCTCGGAAATCACCGGACGCGCCATAGGCTCCAACGCTTTAACCACTATTTCCATCACGCCGCAAAACAGCGCCGTCAGCAATTACGGTTTCGACGTCACGCCTGCCCGTCTCGTCACGGCCCTGATCACTGAACGCGGCGTATGTCCCGCCAGCCCCGAAGGCTTGCGTGCGCTGTTCGGTCGCGCCAACGCCTAGACGCCAATCCCTCAAGACAAGACATCCCCCAAGGTCAATGATTTATCGCGCTTTTGTCCTCGCTGTATGCTCCGTTGTTTGCACGGTTCTCTGCACGCCACTTGCGCTCGCCGGAGAATCGGGATGGGACACAGCGACCTCTCCAACGCCGGGACCAGCCAAAGTCATCGGAGCCATTAGCAACGGCTGTTTATTGGGAGGCGTTCCCTTGCCGTCGGAAGGCGACGGTTTTCAAGTCATTCGTTTGAGCCGTCGTCGTTATTACGGCCATTCCAGCCTTATTGACTACATCCAGCGTTTCGGCGGACGAATCGCCCGAGCGGGTTTAGGCGTAGTTTTGATCGGCGATATGTCGCAACCACGCGGCGGACCTATGCCTAAAGGCCACGCAAGTCATCAAAACGGCATAGACGTTGATTTTTGGTTGCGTCTGGATTTGGCGCGTCTTCCCCGCTCTCAGAGAGAGTCGCTTCAAGAGATCATCATGACGGAAGGCGACAACCCGCCGCGTGTTCGTCTTGGCGCGTGGACTGAGGCTCAAGCGACGCTTATTCGTTTGGCGACTGAGGATCCGCGCGTCTCACGCATTTTTCTTAACCCGGCTTTGAAAAAAGCTCTATGCGAGCGCGCCGGAGATGATCGAGCTTGGCTGCGTTTGGTGCGCCCATGGTGGGGACATAACGGACATATGCATGTTCGGCTACGCTGCCCGGCAGATAGTCCAGAGTGTGAATCTCAACCGCCTTTACCTCCGGGAGACGGATGTGGTGAAGAGTTGGATTCCTGGTTAAAGCCACAACCGCCACAACCGGATCGTCCTCCTCGCCCTCCCGCGCCACAGAAAATTATGCCGATGGCCTGTCGAGCAATCCGATAACGCAATATTCTTAAGTCGAATGGACTTGAATAATAAATTAGACGAGTCAGGAGACTGTGTTCGTGGTCGCTCGGGATAATAAGAGGGAAGCGAAAGCCCCCCCCTTATTCGCGAAGCGGTCTTTCCCTGGAATCATTGTCCCTGGACCTGTCTGATTTTCATTCAAATCATCGGCGCAAACAGGTTGCAACAAGATGTTGTTGGAGCTGTTGACTTATCTTACAACGCCCTGTCCACAATGGGCGCGCCGTCATGGCTATCTCACCCACGCCATAGCCCTTCAAGAGCGCCATCGCCGATGTCGCCGAGTCTGGACCAACCATGCGGAACATTGCCGACGCTTAATTCTTGAATCCGCCGCACTCTGCCGCTCACGACGCAAAGCGATAATTTTGGGGTCCGGCCTGTTGTTTGAAATTCCTTTGTCGGCTCTGGCGGAGCAATTCGAAACCATTATCCTGGTGGACGTCATACACTTGCGCTCCAGCCACAATCTTGCGCGCGCTGTGTCCAAACGCTTTCCCTCAACTCGAATTTATTTTGAACACGCCGATTTAACCGGCCTTGCCGCACCGCTTCCCGCATGGCTAACCAAGGACGGATTCGATTTCGCCGTTTCATCTTGCCTTTTATCGCAATTGCCTCTTGTCCCCTTAGACCGACTTTGTTCCTCGTTCCCTCTGAACCAAACCACTGATGCGATAAAGAAAGAAGAACGTCGCCTCGCTCAAGAATTAATTCACAACCACCTAATATTACTTAATAAAATAGCCAAAACGGTTTGTCTAATCACCGACGTCGAAAGCATCCGAAAACCGCTCGGCGCCCAATCAACCGAACCAATAGAACCTCCCTTGGACTTATTGTGGGGAGTAAGCCTGCCACCTCCGGATCAAAGCTGGCAATGGATCATCGCCCCTAGTCCGGAAGACGATCAGAACTTCGACCGCATCGCGAGCGTAACGGGATATAGAGACTTCACCTTGAGTCCAAATAAGAAATGAAAACAATAAATCAAGAGAGTCCAGAGACTGTATTCCCAGTTACCGGGACCAAGGGTGAAAGCCCTTCTTATTCACGAAACGATCCGCCTCAGAAATCGTTTCTCTTGTTTTTTTATAAGTTGTCTTTTTTGATGATCCATTTGATAGTCTACAATAGAGCTACGGCAAAGCTATACGAACAAACGATTCCAAAAAAATGGCTTTGCGAATAAGGGAAACCATCGAAGCCTTCGCCCTCTTCCTTGTCATCCCCCACGACTGATAATTCTCAAAACCTTGCCTCATGTCAGGAGATAATTATGACTTTGCTTCACATCGATTCCAGCCCACTCGGCGCCGCCTCGGTGACGCGCCTATTGACCGCCGATATCGTTAAAGCATGGACGACGGCTCACCCCGAAACCGCCGTTGTCTATCGCGATCTGGCGACGGCGCCGCCGGAACACCTGACAAACGAGCTTCTTCAGGTTGTGAAATTTCGCAATTTGGAAAACTTAAACGAGCGTCAACAATTCGAACTTGCTCAAACCGACGCTCTGGTCGACGAATTCCTAGCCGCCACCGTCGTTGTCATCGGCGCTCCTATGTACAATTTTTCGATCCCGACCCAGCTTAAGGTATGGATCGACCGCATTTGCCAAGCCGGACGAACTTTCCGCTATACTGAAAATGGACCGGTCGGTCTGGCTGGAGGTCGCAAGGTTATCATCGCCTCCGCACGCGGAGGCCGTTATGCCGGAACGCCGGTGGAAACCGCGCTCGATCACCAGGAAGCCTACCTTCGAGCCGTGCTAGGCTTTGTCGGCATCACCGACATCTCAATCATCCGAGCCGAAGGCGTCTCCATGGGGCCGGAAGTCCGAGCCCAAGCCTTGGAGGCTGCAAAGCAGGACATTGAACGGTTGACGTCCGTAAACTGAGAAAGCGCCGCATCGACACGCGAAAAAATAACGAACCCAAAGAGTCCGGTGACTGTGTTTCCGGATTCTTTGGGTTTGTTATTTTTTCGCGTGTCGATGCGGCAAAAGTTCAGCTCATCGACGTCACCGGCATAACCTCGATTGTTGTTTTTTGTATAAAACTCCCATAATGCAATAATTTCACCCCGCGCCACACCATCAATCTGCCCATAATGCGATCTCCCTAATTTCAATTGACAAATTAAAAATAAAGAGATTTACTGCTCACACGATCAAATGCATTTTCCAATTTGACATAAAAGGATTCAGAAAATGAGTAAAATGACCGTTCGCCAGAGACTGATTTTCTTGACGATATTTTTGGTGCTCACCACCATCCTAGTAACCAGTATTGGAATTATTGCAATTTCTTCATCAAGTAAATCAGGTCGAAATTTGTTCATTATTTCTACAGCAGAACTCAACCATATGAATGGCGATATGATGCACGATGCTTTGCGTGCAGACGTCTTAAACGCTTTATTACTAAGAACATCTCTTGATTTAAATAAAAAAGAAGACATATTGAGCGATCTACAAAAACACTCACAACGATTCCGTGACTCTTTGAATGCAAATCGTAGTTTGCCTCTTGATCCGGATGTTCGGAAACTCCTTGATGAAATCAGCCCCGCGTTGGAATCTTATATTTTTATAGCTGAACAAACGACAAATAAGATTTTTAATGATCCATCATCCTCTCAAAAATCCCTAATTGAATTCCAAAAGGCTTTTGAATATCTCGAAGATCGTCAAGAAGAGGTTTCTAAGCAAATTAAAAAAATTAAAGAACTTCTTGTAGACGAGGATGAAAAAACAGGGTCGCATGCGATATTGATAATGTCTGTCGTGGGATTGTTGTCTTTAATAATCGGAGGGTGGTGCGCAACTTATATCTCTATTTCAATCACTCGCCCACTATCGCGCGCAGCAAAAGCCATAAATCAAATAAGAGCCGGAAATCGTTCAATAACTTTTGATTATAAAATTGATGATGAATTGGGAGAAGTTTGTTCTGCTATTTTGGAAATGCAAAAACAAGCAGAAGAGCTGGAACAAGCAGATATTACTCAAAAGAACCACCATCAAGCGGAAATAAATCGATCAAATGGATTGCGGGTTGCTTCTGTATCGTTCCGAGATTCTATAAAAAATATTATACAATCTCTCGGAACGGCGGGTGAATCATTAGTAAGCATTGCGAACTCGATGTTCGACGTTGCAAAGAGAATCAGTCAACGCATCTCGAATATCAGTGATTCCGCAGAACAGGCTTTAAACGCAATTCAAACAGTAGCGGCGGCGACAGAGCAATTGTCGATTTCAGTCACTGAAGTTGGACGCAAAACACATGAAACCTCATCAGGAACAACCGAAGCAGTCATTCAAGCTGACGCCGCAGCAAAGAAAATAAAAGAATTGGCTTTCATTGTTGGAAAAGTTGATGACGTTGTGAAACTGATTAGTTCTATCGCTGGCCAGACCAACCTATTGGCGCTTAACGCCACCATCGAGGCGGCCCGCGCCGGCGAAGCAGGAAAAGGTTTCGCTGTCGTCGCCACCGAGGTCAAAGCACTCGCACGACAAACAGCCGACGCAACCGACACGATCGGAAAACAAATCAGTGATATTCAACGAGAAACCTCAAGTTCCGTTGAGGCCATTAAAATCGTGGTTGACACAATCGGACGAATACAGGATTGCACGTCGGCGATCACCGATGCAGTTAAACAACAAAATACGACGACGGTGAATATCGTTCAAAATATGAATGAAAGCGCCCAATCAACATATCATATAACTAAAACTCTAAGAGAGTTGGTTCAAGAAACTCAGAAAGCAGAGAAAAACGCGGCAAGCGTTATCGATGCGGCGGGCGATGTTTCAGGACAAGTAAAAAATATACATAGATCTGTGTCGGGATTCATTACAACAACAATGAATTTGTGAACAAACAAAACAGATGAGGCCAAAGAAAACGGGTCCAGTGATTGTGTTCCTGGACCCATTCGATTTTTCTTCAGAAAAGCTAATCGCTTAACTTAACGACGTCGAAATCGCATACCGCTCTTCCGGCGTCGCCACCAAATCAATCGCCAGTTTCACCACCACCATCAGCACCAGCAAGGCCAAGAGCGCACGCGCCACCTCCGGTCGCAGCCGCCCCGCCGCTTGCGAACCAAGCTGAGCGCCAATCACGCTTCCAATCACCAACAATAAGGCCAGAACAAAATCAACAGTTCTATTGGTGACCGCTTGCAAAACCGTCGTCACCGCCGTAGTAAAAGCAATTTGAAACAAAGACGTCCCGGCAACCAAAGCAATCGGCATTTCCAATATATAGATCATCGCCGGAACCAGCAGAAATCCTCCGCCAATTCCCATCACCGCCACCAAAACTCCTCCAACGAATCCTATGCCGCCCGGCGTCAGAGCGCTGATATAGAGTTTAGAACGCTGAAAACGCATTTTAAACGGCAAGTGACGCCAACGGCTCAAACGTTGCGTCTTGCGCGGAACCACGCCAAGCCGCCCTCTATAGATCGTCTTTATGCTCTCCACGAACATCATTAAACCGATCGTTCCCAGCAAAAACACATAACACAGGGAAATAACCAAATCGATTTGTCCCAATCGCTGCAAAACATTGAACAAGACAACGCCCAACAGGCTACCAAGAGCGCCTCCAACCAGCATCACCGCGCCCAAATGGACATCGACATTGCCACGTCGCCAATGCGCAAGAACTCCTGAAACACTCGCGGCCAAAAGCTGATTGGCCTGAGTCCCGACGGCGACCGCCGGTGGGATGCCGATAAAGATCAGAAATGGCGTCAGCAAAAAACCTCCGCCAACGCCAAACATTCCGGATAAAAAACCGATCACGCTCCCCATCCCCAGAAGAACCAGAGCGTTAACCGACATTTCCGCGATAGGCAGATATATTTGCATATTTGATCAGAGGCAGTGAAAAGAAGAATCTCTGATTTCTGTCAAGAGCAACCAAGGCCTGTCAAGAGACAAGTAGGAAGACAAGGAGGAAAATCGCATTAAAAAATTAGATAAGTCCAGGGGCTATATTTTTGGTCGCTCGGGCTCATAAGGGGGAGGAACGAATTTAACTTGGAGAGACCACATAATTCTCAGGTTCTCAATCGAACGGAATCCAACGAAATTCAACAAAATCCAACAAAATCCAACAATGCGCCTAAAGACAAATGATTCCAGAAGAACATCGCTTCGCGAATAAGGGGGACTTTCGCTCCCCCCTTATGATCCCGAGCGACCAGGAACACAGTCCCTGGACCCCTTTTCTTAGTTTTTTAATTTCAGTCCAATGTTATGAACGCCCCGGAGCCAATGGCACACACTTTTGCCCTTTGATCCGAACCGTGGCGCAAGCCGAACGCGCATCCTGCTCAGTGCGCAAACCACTCAACTGAGCACGAAACATCATGCCGCGTTCGGTTTTAACCTCCACCAACCGAGGCGTCGCAGCCTTCAAGGGCTTCGGCAAACGCCGCGCAGCCTGCGACAACGCATCTCTCCCCGTGTTGCGGTTAGAAAAAGCGCCGATCAACACCCCCCAACCACTCTGAGGCTGAGCCGCCGCCAGATTCGCATTCGAATCGGCAGCCGCCTGCAAAACCGGCGGCGTCGACTTGGCCACCGCGCGCTGTTGCGCCTTAGCCGCATGATTGGCCTCATTGTCGTCATCGTCGTCATCCTCATGACCGACGTCGGAGACTTGAGGCGCCGGACGCTCAACGCTGTCGTCGTCATCGTCGCGAGTCGCCCCAATAGACTTGAAACCATCGTCCAGAATCTTCGCCATATAGTCATCGCGCTCAAACCGAGAAGCGCCCCCGAACACAACGCCAATCAAACGATGTCCGTGACGCATCGCCGACGCCGCCAAATTAAAACCCGACGCCCGAATATAGCCGGTCTTCAAACCATCCATTCCCGGATAACGCCGCATCAAATGGTTGTGATTCGCGTGAATTCGACCTGCATAAGTAAAACTCTGGCGACTGAAGTAATGATAATATTGCGGCCAATCACGAATCAAAGCCTGCGCCAACCTCGACATATCGCGAACCGTGGAGAATTGCTCATCATTCGGCAAGCCCGAAGCATTGCGGAAGACCGTTTGCGACATCCCCAACTCGCGCGCCTTGCGAGTCATCATCTCGGCAAATTGCCGTTCGCTGCCGCCGATTGCTTCGGACAGCACCACAGCGGCGTCATTGGCCGACTTGGTGACCAATCCGAGAATGGCGTGCTCCATCCGCAGCGTTTCGCCTGCGGCAACGCCTAATTTGGACGGCGCTTGGTTTTCGGCATGCTGCGAGACCGACAATTCGTCACGCATCGAAAACTTCCCGTCGTCGATCGCTTCGAACGCCAAATACAGCGTCATCATCTTGGTGAGAGACGCCGGGTAATTCCGCAAATCCGGGTTATTTTGGAAAATCACCCGCCCAGACGGTGATTCGACGACAATTGCCGTCATTTTGGCGGCGCGCGCCTCCGCGCTCAACAACGCCGACAACATGAACGTCAAGAGCGCCGCAAACGCAACTGTCGCCCATCGTCTCGCCCCCCCTTCAGACATCGTCCCGCGTAGCGCCGAAGCGCGGCTTCGGAAGATCGACGCGCTTCGTTTTGACTTCATCGCTGGACTGCTGCTCACCTTGACCACACTCCTTTTTTGAGGCGCTCTCCCTGTTTGCGCCGCCGTTTTTTCGTGTTGGGCGCATAAACCATCCACGCCGCCGCCGATACGCATCGCCAAGCGCCGAGAGGAACGAAAGCAAAATACGTCGGCGTTCATCATAAACGTCAAATCCTTCCTCCCTCACTTGCCCCCATTCTTCACTCTCCACAAGCTTGGTTTGCCCGCGACGGTTCTGGAAGCCCGCTTTTTTTGAACCTCAACACATCCTTGCAACATGTCGTTGCGACGCGATCGGAGTAATGAAAACGCTCCCAAATTCTCTGCATTCCACTTGATCTTGCGCTTTTCGCAACCATTCCGGGAGGTCTCCGTCAGGGCGAAAGAACACAAGATCATGATACTGCTCAAAGCTCAAGAACCATAGGATCGCAACAATCAGAGTTTAGATGGATTTTGCCCGGTCGATCAATACGCAGTCATCGTCATTGACTCGCAACCGCACGAAGCTGTGGCGCCCTTGCGACATGGCCGTCTGCGAACCCCGTCGAGAAACGTCACCTTGAAATTCTCTGCGAATCGATATTTCTTCCTTTCGTTACAACCTTTGGCGGAACTTGAGGCGAAATCCCGGCCTTATCCTTTGCGTTTTCTTGCGCTCTCCAACAAAAGCGCGCTCATTTCGCCACAGGCGCCGAACCAGACAGATTTAGCCCCGTCCTCAACAACCACAAAGGCTTCCCACCATGAAAAACTCGTGTCATATCTGAGGGTATGCGCACGCAATTTTTCTTCCTCAGCCTTCGCCGACGTCATCTTCGGCGAATATTGACGACCGGCGTCGTTCTGACATTCGGAGCATGCGCACTTGCGCCTTCCGAACTACGCCCGCCCAATCCGGACGAGCTGACTCTGGAGGAGTTTTTAAACGGCGACGATCTTCAGGCGAAATGCTTCCCTAGTCATCCGGATCATTTTCGTCTTGTTTTTCGTTCGGCGGACGATGATCGCATCGTCAGTTACGACATCATCGCCGACTCCGCTCCCCCTACGTTGACCGACGAAGAAACGGCTGATTTCGGCGAACGCTTCGGAATTTTCGGAGAAAAACCACCGCAAATCGGCGCCGAGGTGGTCTTGCGCCTTTTGTCGCCGCTTCCCTCCTCCGATCAGTCTCTTCCCCCATGGCGGCAAAACGGAGAACGACTCCGATTGTCTACGACCGCCTTCTCTACGCTGATCGATCGGCTATCCGACAGTGGCGCATTTCTTCCACCCCCCGAAGGGCTGCGCTTCCCGGTTGACGGTTTTCGCTGGCTGGTCAGCGGCTGCCACGCTGGCGCGCACGTTCTGGCGGTGCGACCACATGTCACGGGATATCGCGTCTCGATACGGCACCGGACGCATGGAGACTCACGGCCCTTTGCGCCGCCATCAAACTCCTGAAAACCGTAAAACTCCTGAAAATAAAGTTAAACGGGTCCAGGGTCTGCGTTCCTGGCCGCGAGAGGTTGCAAAGGGGACGCGACGGCTCCCTTTTGCAACCTCTCGCGGCCAGGAACGCAGACCCTGGACCCGTTTGGTTTTATGACGCAACATCGTCTGACGCGCCGCCGTCATAAAATTTTCGGCGCAAAAACGCCGCCGTCTTCCCGACTCGAGCGCTCCGCGCGTCGTCTTCCTGCGAATCGCTCTCTCGCGAATCGTCCGCGCGCAACGCACAAACACACATTACTCGGTTGTCACTTGCTCTCTGGCGACATTCAACAAACGCTCCATCTCGCGTTCAATGCGATGCTCGCTGATTTCGATGTTCTTAAGCTCGAAATCGCCTTTGATTTTGCGAACCATATCCATGTGCCCCGGCTCATCGAGATCGACATCGACCACCTGTAAAGCATAAGAATTCGCCTCGGCGCCCTTCAAGCCAAGGTGCTCGGCAGCCCAGAGTCCGGTCAGCCTCGCCCGACGGCTAAGGATGCGAAACAGCATATCCTGATCATGCTTGTACTTGTTTTCGAACGCCTTTTGACGCTCTTCAAAGGAATTGACGCTGCTCATGATAACCTGGTCCCTAGTTCGATCGAGTTTCCGCCGATCGGATGAGTTGAAAGAATCGGAAAATGGAGCACAGTGACAAGTAATCCGTTACATCCATAACAAAGAAAGCCTCGCCTGACGAACATCCGTCAAGCAACACTCTTACATAAAAGAAAGCATCCGCCGCTCCCACCCATTCGGACTGCCCGATTCGAACGGCGCCTCTCCTGACGTCTGTTGTTATCCATATTGTATATAGCGGGCAAGTAGGGACTCGTCATCGCTTCCTGGATGCGCGAAGAAGGAAAAAACAGAAAAGAGAGGAAATCATAATGTGCAGCGTCGTGATCCTTCGACGCCCCGGTCACTCTTGGCCGGTCATCGTGGGCGCCAACCGCGATGAAATGGCGAATCGCCCCTGGCGACCACCCGGACGCCACTGGACGGATCGTCCCCAAATATTCGCCGGCCAAGACCTTCTGGCCGAAGGCTCATGGCTCGGCTTGAACGACGACGGCGTCGTCGCCGCGCTTCTAAATCGTCACGGCTCCCTGGGACCGGCGGAAGGCCGCCGCTCGCGCGGAGAGCTGACGCTGGAGGCCCTCGACCACGCCGACGCCACAGAGGCCGCCCGCGCGCTGACACACCTAAATCCGCGCGCCTATCGTCCTTTTAACTTGCTGATTTGTGACGACCAGGCCTCGTGGCTGCTGTGCTGTCGCAACGACACCCTCCCGATCGAAGCGATTCCTTTGGCCGAGGGTCTTTCCATGATTACCGCCTTCGACCTAAACGACTCGACAGACACGCGCATCCGCATCTATCGCCCACGCTTCGCCGCCGCGACTCCACCAGACCCCGATCACGACATCTGGAACGAGTGGACCACACAGCTCGCTGATCGCGACGGCGACCTCACCGCACAACAGCGCGCTCCACAACACGCCATGTGTTTTTCCACTTCCTCCGGATTCGGCACATCCTCCAGCGCGCTGATCGCCTTGCCGAGTCGCGCCGCCCATCCGCCGCGCCGCCCATTTTTGCGCTTCGCCGCCGGCCCCCCAGACCAAGCCTCATGGGAAATCCTCATGAAATAGGAATATTCGTGAAACGGGACGCCCACACAGAATTTGAAACAAATCGCCCTTTCTTAATTTTTTAGAATCTCCAAATCACGGCGTCCCAAAACACCGCTTGAACCAAGGCAAACCCCTCGTCCGCAAAGCCTTTGGCCCTTTAATTCGATGACGTTGGAGCAAAAGCTCGGTAAAACGCCTCCCTGCGACAATGTCATCAAATTAAGAGCCAATGATTTTTCAGGCCAAGGCTCCGCCCCGGCCCCGCCGAGAACCAAAAATCCTTAGAAAACATGGTTTGGAACTTGTTGAAACTTAAAGCGACGGATGTTTTTGTCGATCGGAGCCCATTAACTTTATGACATCGTCTCCGGCGGCGTAAAATCTCGGAGCCTGTTCGAAGAAAACATCCACTCCAAAACAACGCTCACTCCCCCCAATTCCTCCTCTTCCGCAAAACGCCATGGCGTTCAATATTGTCTCGCGTCGATTCTCTTGGTATATGGGAATCAACAATTTGAAGGACGGCGCCTTTTCCGCCGCTCCGCGCCACTTCGGACAGAGATCATGACACGACGCCGGCGGATCTACGAAGGCAAGGCCAAGGTTCTTTTCGAAGGACCGGAACCAGGCACCCTCGTTCAGTATTTTAAAGACGACGCCACCGCCTTCAACAATCAGAAGCGCGGAACCATCACCGGAAAAGGCGTGCTCAACAACCGCATTTCCGAATACCTTATGACCCGATTGGGAGAAATCGGCGTGCCGACGCATTTTCTGCGTCGCTTGAACATGCGCGAGCAACTGGTTCGAGAAGTCGAAATCATTCCCATCGAAGTCGTTGTGCGCAACGTCGCCGCCGGCTCTCTCAGCAAACGATTCGGAATCGCCGAAGGAACCCCTCTCCCCCGCTCCATCGTCGAGTATTACTATAAATCCGATGAACTCGGCGACCCCATGGTCTCCGAAGAACACATCACCGCTTTCGGATGGGCGGCGCCTCAAGACATCGACGATATGATGTCCTTGTCTTTGCGCGTCAACGACTACCTCAACGGCCTCTTCCTCGGAATCGGATTGCGGTTGATCGACTTCAAACTGGAGTTCGGACGTCTGTGGGAAGGCGATGAAATGCGAATCGTCCTCGCAGATGAAATCAGCCCCGACAACTGCCGCTTATGGGACGCCCGCACCAACGAAAAACTCGATAAAGACCGTTTCCGGCAAGACCTGGGCAAAGTTGAGGAAGCCTATCAAGAGGTCGCCCGCAGACTCGGCATTCTTCCGGAAGGAACCGGCGGCGGAAGCCCCTCTACGGGAGGAACCGTAACCTCCATCACCGGTGACGCCGCCGCCAACGATGGAGCCGGAACCGGACGTTGAGCGCCCTGCGGCGCACCGTTTCGACTCCCTCACAAACCGATTCCCGACGGAAGGACAATGCCGATGAAGGCCAAGGTTTATGTCACGCTCAAACGCGGCGTGCTCGACCCGCAAGGCAAAGCAATCGCCCACGCTCTGCAATCGCTCGGCTTTGATCAGGTGGAAGACGCCCGCCAAGGCAAGATGATCGAACTCTCCTTAAAAGACGCCCATCCCGCCGACGCTCGTAAAACGCTCGACTCCATGTGCGCACAGCTCTTGGCCAACACCGTCATTGAAGATTATCGAATCGAACTCATCGAATCATAATTTTTTGCGGACTCAAAGCTTCTCAAAGTTCGAATGAAAACAATGCAGGTCTAGAGATTGCGCTCCTGGGCCTGTGTTGTTTATGTAACGCAAGCAAATGTTCGATTCAAAGAAAAGCACAATCGCCCCGGCGCCTGAAGTCTCCACCAAACACAGCGAAGCGAATCCGTCTTCCGGAAAAACAAAAAATGCTCCGGTGACGCGCGTCGAGCTTCTCTTAAAGCAAGTCCTCGGAGGAATAGCGGCATGCGCCGCCGCCGGGCTGATTGGTTGCTGTGTTTTATTCTTCAGTCTATCGCTCTTCAATCTAGAAGCGATCGGCTCTCAATCCTTAGTCGCCGATCTCTCCAACCACCTTGTGGCCATCAACACCAGCTTCACCGGAACCGAAGTGGTCTTATTCGGAGTGGTTGAAGGTCCAGGCGACATCGCTGTGGTCGTCACAGGTCCCCGCACGGCGGTTACAGTTCGCCGCAAAGACAGAGTCGCCGGAATTTGGATCAACCAAGACAGTGTGCGTTTCAAGTCCGTTCCAGGATTCTACGCCGTCGCCACAAACAGGCCATTGGATGCAATCGTCAATTCCTCGGTCCTCGCACGCCACCAAATCGGCCTGGAACATCTTGCTCTCACCCCCACCGAACCAACCTCTCCCAATCAAGTGGCGGAATTCCGCCGCTCTCTGATTCGCGGCAAACAACGCCAAGGACTTTATGGAACAAAACTCGGCCAAGTCAGTTTTCTAGGCGACCGCCTATTCCGCACCAACATCAGCTTTCCCGCCAACGTCCCCATTGGGCACTATACCGTTAGCGTCTTCCTGATTCGCGGCGGAGACGTTATGACCGCACAAACCACGCCATTGGTCGTCGGAAAGGTCGGGTTAAGTTTTGAAATCTACGACTTCGCGCAACGCCGACCTTTTGGCTATGGCCTCGCAGCCATAGCCGGAGCTGTAATCATGGGCTGGCTAGCCAGCGCCCTCTTCGGTCGCCCCTGAAAACCCGCCTTCATAACATCAATAAGCCAATTCTAGTTTATACTCTGTTCGGTTGAGAATCCGAGAATCATGCGGCCTTCCCGAATTGAAACGGCCCACTCTCATTCGGTCGTCACAAACTCCAAGTCATGGTTTCCAAAGGCCTCCCGGCCTTTGGCGGGTCGAGGGCGGAGCCCCGATTCTTTCGGGGTTTCTTTCGGGTCTTCAATTGGACAGAGTTTACTTTCCCTACTCACGACAACTTTTTTGAACAAAACCGACCACTCGGATTCGCCCCATGACCACCCCCTCCTCTCCATCCTCACCCACAACGTCGCGCGTCTTTTTGGTGGTGGTGGATGAAACCATCGAACTCAATGTGGCGATCTATTACGCCTGTTGTCGCGCACGTCGCTCCGGCGGTCGAGTGGCGATGCTATACGTCATCGAACCCGGAGAATTACAACATTGGGGCGCCATTGAAAATTTAATGCGCGATCAACAACGCAGTGAAGCAGAAGAAACTCTGATGCGCCACGCAGGAAAGGTTAAAGAACTAACGTCATCGCTTCCAATCTTCTACATCCGCGAAGGAAACCGTCGCGAAGAATTAATACGCTTACTTAACGAGGACCCCACGATCTCCATTCTGGTTCTCGCTGCAAGCCCAAACCCGGAAGGCCCTGGGCCTTTGATTTCTTACCTCACCGGCCACGGCGTCACCAAGTTACGCATTCCCCTCACCATTGTGCCGGGAACCCTCACAAATGACGAGATCAACGCCATAACATAACTCTGTCCGAACAGACAATGACAGAACACAAAAACAAATACATTCCGACGCCCTGTTTTACCCGGACAAGAAGATTGACAGACTTGCCTCGTCAGTGCGAACCTATCAGCACTATCCTCCCCAGAGCGCGAAATCGACATAAACTATGATGATAGCCCAATCGCCCCCCATCAAACCATTTACTATCCCTTGTTTGCTTGCGCTACTGTTGGGCGTTGTCGCTTGCGCACCCCAAGTGGCCTTGCGCGGCAATCTACTGGAAGAAGAACGTATCTCTGAAGTAAGAGAAGGCGTCAGCCGCCGAGAAGACGTCGCAAGCGTCCTCGGCTCGCCCTCAGCCAAAAGCACTCTAGACGCCGATGAGACGGTTTGGTATTACATTGGTCAGAAAACTGAAAAAACAGCGTTCTTCCAACCCGACGTTGTTGAACACAAGATTGTTGCCATTTCGTTCAATAGAGCGGGCGTCGTCGACAAACTTGAACAAATGACGCTCGATAACGCACGCGATATTTCCCCAGTCGATCGTCAAACCCCGACAGCAGGCCACGATTTGTCTTTCTTTGAGCAAATTCTTGGAAATGTCGGACGATTTGGCGGAAAGAAATCAAGCAACCGCCCAGGTCAGCCCGGAACGTGAAAACGCCTTTATTATAAACACTGTCGTTCGTCTCAGAAGTATCCTTCTTCGTATTTATCCGCAAAAGAATCTTCACAGCCCACCTGCGAGACAACGAAGAAGGATACATACGACTTCATAATCCTGTCGGCGCGGGCCCCAACAACCGATCAACGCGCTCTCGAAGCACAGCGATTGAAGGCGGCTTAACAACAAAGGCATTCACTCCCAACGACATCGCCTTACGCACCATCTCCGAATCTGAATAATTCGTCAAAAAAACAACCGGCGTGCGTGGGTTGCGTATTGTTTTGTCTGCACGTAAAGTTATTAAAAACTCCAATCCATTCACTGGTTTCATATCAATGTCACAAATAACAATGTCTGGGTTAATTTGTTGACAAACGTCCATTCCAGATAGGCCATTGTCAGCCTCGTTGACCTTTTCGAATCCAATCTTCTTGATGATTTGAACGACCGTCTTACGAACAAACGGCTGGTCTTCAATCACCAGAACAGAAAAATCAACATAGTTTATCATCGTCGTCCCTTTCTATTTACACCCATTGCCGGTGAAGATTCTTTAAAAAGACTTATACCGACAAGTGACTTTTCCAAATAATAAATCAGACGAAACTAGAAACCGTGTTCCTGATCACGAAAAATCATAAAGATATCCCCATCCTCCTTATGCTTCTTCCTCCAAGACCAGAAACACAATCCCTGGCCCCGTCTCATTGATTATTTTCTTCTGAGCATCCCTTGGAATCCGTTTTCTTAACGTCATATTCATAAAAACATCTGATTGCAGACTCAACTTTTTCGAATAATAACCGAAGTAAGGGCCACTTCTGAGACACTTCATCCACACGCCGCTCAATAATTCCACGTTCAATTTCCGAACACAACGCCGCCAGTTTTTGAGCGCCAGCGGTGCGCGCGGCTCCGGCGACACTATGAATTGCAAAACGCGCGTCATCCACAGCCCCCCCAGAAAATTGCGCCTCAACCTCCGCCACAAGCGAAGAAGTGGTTTCTAAAAAATAGAACAGCATTTCTCTAGCCGTAGCCCGGTCGCCAAAAAGTTTTACTGCATATTCTACGTCTAAATCCAGTCCCCCCCCCTCATACGGCAAGACAAGAGGAATAAACGTTTCTTTTCGTTCAAATTTTTTTCTACCGGCCCTCTCATCTTGTCTCTGTGGCAACCATCGGTTTAAAATCCTTGCCAATCCCGCCAATGTTACTGGTTTTGCCAAAAAATCGTCCATCCCCGCAATAAAACAACGCTCATCTTCACCGACCAAAACTCCGGCCGTCACTGCAACAATTGGCGTATGCCGAACAACCTCTTTACTCTCACGTTCAGACCGACGAATAAACTGCGCCAATTCATAGCCATCGAGTCTTGGCATAAAACAATCTGTAAGGATCAAATCATAGTCTAATTCTCTCTTTTCCCACACATCACGAGCTTTTTCACCATCATCAACCAAATCGGCCGAAAAACCCATTTGATGAAGTTGTCTTTCAATAACAACGCGGTTAATTGGGTTGTCTTCTGCAACTAATATTCGCGCGCCACGGTCTATTTGAGGGTCAACATAACCTTCAACACTCTGCGAACGCTCTCCACTTTCCAAAGACTGGGCAGCCTCCCCCCAGGAGAAACGCCCCGCGGCCACAGAAATTGCTTGTAGAACTGCGCTCCGCCGCACAGGACGCAACAAAACGCTCCCTCGCCCAGAATCATCAAAAAAACGCTCTAAATTATACTCCTTAATCCATTCATTGTTGACGCCATGATGTTTCTGCGCTGTTACAACAATCCCTAGAATATTGTTCTGCGCTCGAAAAACATTTTCTTGACCTAAGACATTTTTCAAGAAAGAACCTGCGTCAATCTCTGGAGGCGCGTGCCGAATCAAAATAACAAAACCAATGTCTTCACAACAAAATTTTTCAACGAGCGCGCAGGCGTCAATCATGTTCTCGGCCTCAATCAACTCCACGCCAACAAAAGCCAGAACCCGAGACATCGCACGAGCAGAAAGACAACAAGAATCAACACTTAACACACGAACACCTGAAATATCCCAACGACCTATAGAAGAAGAAGAAACCACAGCTTGAGAATGGCCTCCCTCGTCGCCGGAAGGCGCAACCAAAGGCAATGGTGTTTCAAACCAAAAATTTGCTCCATATCCAAATTGACTTTCAACACCGATCTCCCCTCCCATAGCCTTGACAAGACGACGACAAATAGACAACCCCAGGCCACTTCCGCCAAATCTGCGAGTCGTCGAAGCATCTCCTTGAGAAAACGGCTCAAACAAACGAGATTTCTGTGGTTCGGTCAATCCCTGACCTGTATCGATTACATCAAAACGGATGCTCTCCGATTCCCCTTTATTGATCGAAGACACACAAAGACGAACGCTTCCAGAGTCTGTGAATTTTATTGCATTCCCAATCAAGTTCATAAGAATTTGACGAAGACGGATGGGATCTCCTAGGCGCGGCTCTAAAACTTGAGAATCGATATCAACGATAAGCTCCAATCTCTTCTCATGAGCACGCGCAGCCAAAAGATCAATCGTCGTTTCAACCATATCCAAAATCGATAAGGGCGTAACTTCTAAAATAAGTCGTCCGGCGTCAATTTTTGAGAAATCTAAAATATCATCAATAATCGTTGTTAACGACGCCGCAGACTCTCGAATGACATCCAACATCTTTTGTTGTTCGAAATTCAAAGCAGTGTTTTGTAATACCTCCATCATTCCCAACACGCCATTCATAGGCGTGCGAATCTCATGGCTCATCATGGCCAAAAAAGTAGACTTAGCCTGCGTGGCTTGCTCCGCCACTTCCTTTGCATGCCGTAAATTATTTTCTGCCTGTACGCGACTAGTGATATCGTTTGCAATTCCTTCAATGCCAATTATTTTCCCTTGATCATCCGTAATAGGAATTTCTACAACAAACAAATGCCGGATATCGCCGGAACGATGAATAAAATCGGCAGCGAATTCGATTTTCTCCAAATCCCCCCCGAAGACAGAAGGCATCTTCTCTTCTGGTGGGTCATTATTAATAACGTCATTCTTTTCAAGAATTCCATTCCGCCATGACGTTTTCTGCAAACGCTCAATCGCGGCGCGACGCCCATCACTCACCATATAACGGTATATCGGCTGAGACAAAATATCATTCCGTGAATATCCCAAAACATCCGCAACAGATGAGCTAATGTATTGGATAACGCCATCTGTATTCGTTACATAGATAATATGAGTCTTTAAGTTCTCAACCAAACGCCGATATCGTTTTTCACTGTCCCGGAGAATTGTTTCCGCACGTTTTCTCTCCGTAATGTCCATCACGATTCCAACGAAACGCGTGGGTTCTCCCAATGAGTTGCACTTACTTCTACCGAATTCCTCAACCCACAACCACCCGCCATCTTCTCTACGCAACCGACAAATAAAGTGATAACGCTCAATTTCCCCGTTCAGATATTGAGACCATATAGACTCGGCAAGCGCTCGATCATCCGGATGCCGCAACTCACGCCAAGTTTCATAACTTGGCTCCACATCTACGGCGGCATATCCAAGACGCTCCAGAAATTGGGGAGACCACCACACGCGCTCCGTCGTCAAATCAACATCCCAAACAGCCGAGCGAGTTGCCGTAATCGCCATATCCAATCGTTCGCGACTTTCCCGAAGCGCTTCCTCTGCTTTCTTACGTTCTGTAATATCCGAGAAAGTAAAAACATATCCCCCCTCTGGACGATGATTTCCACGCATCTCCAGAACCAAACCATTCGCCAGATGAACCTCGCCGTTAATGGGAGTCCCCGCACTCATATAAGCCGACAATTCAAATAAAATTGATTCTGCATCCCGCGCGCCAAAATCCCCGCGATTTGTTGAATAACGAATAAGGTCAGCAAAGTTAGGATTCTGAGATAAAAGCAACGCCGGATAATCCCACAGTTTTTGAAACTGGCGATTCCAAACCACCAAGGTGTAGTCAATATGAAACATACATATGCCGCTAGGCATAGCATCAAACGCGGCCCAAAGCCTTGTTGACAAATCCGCAGATTCAGATTCGGCGCGAACGCGCTCACTCACGTCTACAATCGTCACCAACATCGCCGCATCGCCCATCCACTCGACCGGCTTTTCAATCAAATCAACCCAAAGCAGCGTTCCATCAAAATGACGACAACGCACTCTGCGCAGCCCCGGCATCTGACGGCCATGCAACATATTCAGATAAACACGCCATGATCTTGCAACTTCATCCGGAGGAAAAAGAACTTCTATCGTTGGAAGCCCAAGGATTTCATCAACTGAGTTATACCCAAAGATTTTTGCACAAGATTTATTTGCAAAAAGAGGAGAAAAACCCTTATGAATAATAACACCCTGAACAGACCCCTCAACCAGAACAGAAAATCTTTCAATATGATTCGATATAATGTCTTCTTTTTTCTTTATCTCAAGAACAAGCTCTTTCAAAACAGCATCAATGCCGCCAGCCTTATCTGCGATAACAAAAGAACGACCTAGATGATTTTCAACGAACTCGCATATGCGTTGGCGAGCACCCTTCAACTTTTTTTGGAATAAATACCGACAATACAACCCGGCACAGCAAAAGACACAGAACGCTCCGAACAAAACACAGGCAAAACCACCATAAACACCCCAAGAAGACACAACTCCGTCTCCCCCAGACATACGCCCTCCTAAGATTTCCGAATCATTTCCATTTCTCTACAAAATTTCATCCAGAAACAAATTCGCTTCAAAGCCATCTTTACTCTCCTCTTCTTGCTTTTTAGAAACATTCTCTTTAGAATCAAGACTCTGCTCTAAAAAATCACCCAGATATTCGAACGCCTTCGTTAACTATGACGCCACAGAAACATCGCGATCATAGGAAAAACGAAAAAGCATAACAACAAAGAAAACAAAAATCACACAAGAAGAGAACCTCGCACTGACTACAATATCATCACACATTGCCGCCAGAACAAAATATCGCGCACTACAAACAATAAAGCGCTCACACAGAAACAAGAAAAATGCGACAAAAACCAATACATCACCTAATTCTTTCAACTTACCACACATATTCTGTCTTTTGTCAGTTATTTTTTCTGCTGTGCTACAAAAAAATTATAGAAAACAAATTTCAGTCGATGATAAACTCTGCTCGGCTGCAATCCACCATCAACAGCTTGAATAAAAAACGCTACGCAACAAAACAGCAACCCCATACAATAATAGAAAACGCCCCCCACGAACAATTATAACAAATTTACACACAAGAGACGAAAAAATGGCAACAAATGAGAAATTAATTATCGTCGATGACGCTCGGTTCGCCCGCATCATGATCAAAAGCTACGCCACAAAGTCAAGGCCTGACATTGACATCTTAGAAGCCGGAGATGGCGACGAAGCTCTACGCGTAATTCAAGGCGTTGCGAGTTTGAATTACGCCACAATCGACTACAACATGCCGGGAATGAATGGAATTGAACTTGCCACACAAATTCGATCTCTTTATCCCGCCGCTCGCCTTGCCCTTCTAACCGCCAATGTGCAGATGCCGCTTCGGAGAAGAGCCGCCGAACTTGGACTTATTTTTATCGATAAACCTGTCACGGAAAACAAAATATCGGCCTTTCTTGCTGTTCTGTAATCCTTTGAGATCAAGCCTTGCGCCATTCCGGTCGCAGGCGTCCATATTGTCGGATTGGAGAACAGTCCATCTTTAGGCGATTCAAATGATAAAACTCAACCCTGACGTTAATGACGCCCTAAATGAAATATTCAACATTGGAATTGGTCAAGCGGCGAGCGTTCTTAGCACTTTAGTTGACGATGAAATACTACTAACTATTCCAGAATTAATGGTTCTCCAACACTCTGAATTTGCAGATTACGCTAAGGCCGTATGGGGAGATAAAGCAAGCATTGTGCATCAAAATTTTGACGGCCCGTTTCATGGAGACGCGCTTTTGATCTTTCCCGTCCAGCAAAGTTTAGACCTTGTTCGCGCCCTTTTGGCAACCAATGAACCCATTGAAACCATGACGGAACTAGAACGTGAAACTTTACTTGAGATCGGAAATATTATCCTCAATGCATGTTTAAGCAGTGTCGCCGACATGCTCGAACGCGAAATTACAAATTCTCTCCCTCGATACATTGAAAGCACTCCATCCAATATTATATCACAAATCATTGTTGATCCTCAATGCTGCGTGCTTTTCCTTCGTATTCAATTCACCGTCGAACGTCATGACGTTCATGGCCACATCATCATTGTTTTAGACATCCCCGCCATAGATTCATTCCAATACGCAGCAATCCGTTTACTTAGAATTCATGACACGCAATGGATTTGCAAGGAGGATCAAAAAGGAATATCCCTATGATTAACTCAATGGAGGAAGATGATTTTCAATCCTCACCACAAAAAATGAAAATGTCTCCAGAAAAAGATTCGAATTTTACTCTGCCTCACGCGAAAATAATCGATCTATCCGATTACGGAGTTATTACTCTTGATCACAACCGCAAAATCGTCATTTGGAATGACTGGATAGAAACGCACTCTTGTGTAGAAAAAGGCGCAGCTTTCGGAAAGACCTTGGATGAAGTATTTCCATCTCTATTAAGCCGCAGGCTAATTCTTGCCATAGAAGACTGCCTTAATCGCTCCTCTTCTTTCGTCCTTTCAGCATCCCTTAACCGATTTACGCTTCCACTGTTTGAGACAGACAAGCAGACTGGAATCCAACATCCTATTGAGCAAAGCCTGTCCGTCAAACCAATTCATAAGGAAAATGGCCAACGATATTGTCTAATTCAGGTTACCAATATGTCGGCGTCTGCACGTCGTGAACGCTTTCTTCGTAAACAAGCCAAAGCTCTCGCCGAAGCAATGGATGGAATGAAGGCTGCTCGGGACAGCGCGCACCGCGCAAACGTGGCGAAATCAGAGTTTCTAACCAATATCAGTCATGAACTCAGAACGCCTCTTAACTCTATTATTGGGTTCTCTCAACTTTTAATAATGGAAGGACAGGGGAAGATTTCCCCAGAACATTTAGAATTCTTAAGCTATATCTCGTCTTCCGGAGAACATCTACTAAAGATGATAACAGATATTTTGGACCTCTCTAAGATTGAGGCTCGAAAACTTAGATTGTCAATCGAAAATATTGATATCCATAGAATTGTTCAAGAAGCCGTTGCAACCATGAGAACAGCGGCCAAAGATAGACGGATACATATGTCCTATGTCCCCGGAGATATTTCCTGGAGAACCCTAGCGGATCGGACCCGCCTTACACAAATAATCAGCAATCTACTCTCTAATGCAATCAAATACAATACAAGCGGAGGATCCGTTGTCGTCTCAGTGACCTCTCACGATCCTCAGAAGATGCGTATTACGGTATCGGATACAGGACCAGGAATTCCCCAAGAGCGGCAAAACGAAATTTTCCAGAGCTTCAATCGTCTTGGAGCAGAATTTTCTGATGTTGAAGGAACTGGAATTGGCCTTGTGTTATCACGAGAACTTGCTTCCCTTATGGAGTTCACACTTGGTTTTGTTAGCACTCAGGGAGTGGGAAGCCGTTTTTGGGTGGAAGGCCCTCTTCTTTCCACACCAGATGAAGAGAATTTAAAACCTAAGCATGAAATTATAGAAAATGAAATACCAACTCTCCCTCCCTTTTCTTTGCTTTATATTGAAGACAACAACCTCAACGTAAAACTCATGGAAAGCATTATTTCATCTATCCCGGGCACAGAATTTCTAACAACAAAGGATGGACTTAAGGGCATTGAACTCGCGCAACAATTCTCCCCTGACGTGATCGTCTTGGATATCCATCTACCTCGTGTTAACGGCTTCGAAGTGCTAAGACAATTAAAGAAATCGGAAGAAACTCGTCATATTCCTGTAATTGCCCTTAGCGCTTCAGCATCCAACGAAGACATCCATCAAGGATTAGAAGCCGGATTTGATAAATGGTTGGTCAAACCAATCGACCTACATAAACTCCTTTTGGCGTTTTCAGAAGCGCTCTTGCTTGATACCGACGAACCGAGCGACTAATTAATGATTATTTTCCAACCAGGCACCCGGACCAACAATCAATACGGCTTTTGTCGCTTATTGCTTGGAGGGTCATAATTACAAACCCACAACTCCTGATCTTCACATCGAGCAACACCACACCCCACGCTATGCGTTTTTTGCCACACCAATTGAATATAATGACCACACACCGACTCTGACGCGCAGCGCCCCTCTTCATAATCGTAAGAAGATTTTTCTGCGGCCCACATCCGAACCACATCAGTGGGCTTCAGACGGCTCCCTGCAACCCAAGCAATATTTTCACCATACTTACGTTCTGAATGGTACTGCGCTCGACACCCTTGCTGACTAAGCATATCTGCCCATTCTTGAGCATATTGTGCAATTTGCGGAGACCAACCGACCTCGGGCAAATCAACAGAGCCCCTAACCTTATTATGAGCGGAAACCATTTCTTCCACATCAAAATACTTATTCTTTTCTAAATTTTTATGCCTCTCTGGAACCATCTTTTCATTTGGATAAAGAGAATCGTTATTCTGTGGAGCATCATTTTTTCGAAAATTATTTCTGGGACGATCCAGATAATCGAGGTCATTCGATGGCAACCGATCATTCCTCCGACTTTCATTATTCAGAGGCTGCGGATCGCCCCGACGCGGAGAATTGTCTCTACGGGGAAGATTGTCAAAACGTTGAGACCGCTGCTCCTCTTCTATAGAAGGCGGATCGAGTTGCAACCATGACGGTATCGTTTCCTCAGAATGCGCTGACTGGGCAAGGAACGCCAAACGAACCTTCGATATGTCGCTCTCGAATTCAACATGCGATTGATTCTCGGCATATGAGGCGCAAATATGGAAAAAAGACGTTCCACAAAACACCAACACACTCAATTTTCTGTTAAACATTGATTTTGCCTTCCTGTTGCGTCTTTTGCCATAATAGAATAAACGACATAAGGACAAGAACAGACTTATCGAATGAAATACTTACCATGGGTCATAGTTACAAACCCAAACCATGCGATTCGTGCAACGACCAACACCACAACCAATCGCCTTCGTAATAGGAGAAATAATCTGGGCGTAATGACTACAAGCTTTTCCAGGCACACATTGCTTCGTAATCATATCAAAATTATTTCTTTCGGCCTCCCAATGCGCAACAACGTCCTGAGGAGTTGCTTGTTGTTTTTGCAACAACACAATATTTTCACCATAACGATCATCGGGCCGATGATCCGTCTCGCAGTTTAGTCGTTGCAAATTATTCGCCCACTCCTGTGCATAGACAGCCAATTTTGTTGACCAGACGATTTGTTTAACCCGCACTAATTTTCTAGAATTATTATGGGCTTGCAAAACACCTGAAAATTGAACGGGCTCCGTATCCCCTGGGTCGTCCGGCAACAATAACAAAGATGAATCTCCGGAGGGTTTTACAGACTCATCATGATTTTCAGAAAGACACCCACTCAGAAAAAACAACATCAGAGTCATCAAGACTCCCGACCGGAACAAGTGAAGAGCATGTGGAGACGTCATGAGAGAACTCTCTCTAAACTGTTTAGAAAAACAAAAAGCCCCCTCTATCGTCCCATGCCGATTTTTACAGCAGCCCCAGCCAAAGACCGCGCCAGATCCCAAACCGACCCAGGAATTTTATGACAATCTGCAATAGCGCTCTCAAATGAGTCTCGTATCCAATCACAATCTGCATCCGAAACAACCAAAGGCGGTAGTAACTTTACAACATACATGCCATGCCCCGCCACTTGCGTAATAATATGGTGGCGACGAAATAATGGAATTGTCACCATTTGGCAGAACAATCCTCGATTGGCTTTCTCCAACATATCCCAAGAAGCCTTAAGAACAAAACTTTTTGGAGGACCAAACTCCACACCAATCATCATTCCCTTTCCTCGCACTTCCTTCAGAAACTCATAGCGTGGAACAAGGGATTTCAGATCATCTAAAATTCTTGAACCATATGTTGCAGCCCGCTCAACCAATTTTTCTTCTTGAAGAACAGATAGAACAGCAATTCCCGCCGCCATAGCCAGATCATTTTTTCCAAAAGTCGATCCATGAACGACAGCGCGATCCATTCGGTTGAAAACTTTTTCAAATATCCACTTTTTTGTGGCGACGGCGCCCACGGGCACAAATCCACCCGATAAGGCCTTAGCCAGAAGAATCATATCCGGCTCGACGCCCCAATGTTCGAGCGCCAAAAACTTCCCTGTGCGCCCAATTCCGGTCTGTATCTCGTCGGCGACAAACAACGCGCCATATTTCTTACACAAACGAGCGGCATCGGGTAAGTAATCATCATCGGGAAGATGAACGCCCTTCCCTTGAATAGGCTCAACAACGAAAGCCGCAACATCTCCCCCTCTCAAAGCCGCTTCAAGCGCTCCGAGATCATTAAACGGAATGGAGACGCAATCCGGGAGCAAAGAACCAAAACCTTGCTTAAAGATATCATCTCCATTTAAAGATAAAGCGCCACATGTCAAACCATGAAACGCATGGCTGCAAGAAATGATTTTATTTTTTCCAGTCGCCGCTCGACTGAATTTTATTGCCGCCTCGACGGCCTCTGTTCCAGAATTACAAAACAAAACCTTTTCCATACCAGGTAAATACGGCAACAACTTCTCCGCCAACACCCCACTTAAAACAGAAACATCCATTTGAACTAGATTTGGCAAATCACCTTGAATGACCTGAGTTAGCGCATCACAAACCGTTGGGTGATTGCGCCCCACCGCAAAAACGCCGAAACCGCTTAACAAATCAAGATATTTGTTCTGATCTTTATCATACAAATACTGTCCTTTACCACGCACGAAATGACAATCAAAACCGATCATCTTTAAAACATTTACGAACTGAGCATTCAGATATTGAGAATGGAGATTAAATTTATCGTCTTGCCGCTCAGACACCATTTGCATCAGATGAAGAGTCATTTTTGAATTTTCCCTCACATGAATTGAGTAGATTCATTCCACCAAGCACGCCTTCGCAATGACTCCCTGTCATATTGAAGATACGAACAGAAAATGTTAAAGTCTCGACACTCGTGGTCATTTTATCAATACTCTTGTTTTTTTTCAACGTCATCCCTTCCAAGGATTCGAAGTCGCCTCTCATAAGGAAACCTCCCTCGTCAGAGAAAATCAATTAAAATAGACGATCTCTAAACAATGGCGCACAAATCGGAGAACATTTCACATACGAACCCTCGACGCGACCACATTCATTCATCTTTTAAGGAAAGACATGACGTCCTCAACGACATCCCTTGCGCCCTCCTCCAAAAGAATAGAGCGCTCAACTTCGGCAATTGACCATCTTTTGGAAATCATGGCAAGACTGCGCCATCCCCAAAAAGGTTGTCCATGGGACATAGAACAGACCTTTGAAACCATCGCGCCTCACACTATTGAAGAAGCCTATGAAGTGGCGGACGCCATCACACAAAATAATATGGATGGCCTCTGCGATGAATTGGGTGATTTGTTGTTTCAGGTCGTTTTCCATTCTCAAATGGCGCACGAGGGTGGTTTTTTCTCATTCGACGACGTCGTTGAAGCAATTATTGGAAAAATGATTCGACGCCATCCACACATCTTTGGCGACGCACATGTTGAAAACTCCGCCATGCAGCTCCAACGCTGGGAAGAACATAAGGCCGCAGAACGCGCTGTGCGCGCCGCCACGGAACAGCGCCCCGAATCGGCGCTGGATGGCGTTACACGCGGACTACCGGCGCTAAGCCGCGCATTGAAGCTTCAAAAACGCGCCGCGCGCGTCGGTTTTGATTGGACAAACACAATCGACATTCTTGATAAGATCGAAGAAGAAATCCAAGAATTGCGCGTCGAATTGGCAGACGGAAAAAGGATAGACCTCGCGGAGGAAGAACTCGGCGATGTGTTGTTTTGTCTGGTTAACCTCGCACGACGACTTGATTTAGATCCGGAAGCGGCTCTACGTCAGACCAACGACAAATTTGAACGCCGTTTTCATCATATCGAAAAGAAACTTGCCGGCGCTGGAAAAAAACCGGAAGAAGCAACACTCAATGAAATGGAATCTCTGTGGCAAGAGGCAAAAACGTCGACACTCAAGTGACGATTCGAAATAAAACTAAGTCTAGGCCCCGTGTCTTCATCACAAAAAACGACAGAAGGGGGAGAAGCTTCCCCCTAACAAGCCGTTTATCCGCTCAAACAAACACTCAGACAATTCCGCTTTTTGAACCAATAAAAGTCTATTACTTTCGTGATGCACGAGAAGGCTTTTTATTCACAGTTAAAACGGCGCTGTCATCTGTGGGCGGCCCCCCCAATTGCAGTCGTTTTTCTAATCCCAGCTCTTTGATCGCCTTCGCCAACGATTCGTAAGTGGCAAGATCGCGCGGATCAACACCAGAAGGCAACGGCAATGGAACAGCCGTAGAAGCAACAGCGGAAGCGCTCTTTTGAGGTGAATTCGCCCCCTCCTGAGAAACGCCGGGCTTCTCATCGCCACGACTTTGGGGAGCGTTGTTTGGCGCGCCTCCCTCTCCTGGACTTTCGGGAGCGCCACTGGATGGAGCATTATTTTTGGCGGCGTCCGTGCCGCTGGAAGGCGCAGAAGAGGGCGACTCGACAGCAGAGGCCGGCCCCTGCACAGCTCCGGTTGGGTTTTGAGAAGAACTAGGAGTAATCTCAGAATTGTTCGCGGGAAGAGAAGATGGTGAATTTGTCGACGAAGCTCCCGGATTCGGAGTATTTGAAGCATTGGCGGGAGAATCTTGAGACGAAGCATCCGGATCAACAGAGTCGTCGTCATCCGGCCCCTCGTTTTTGGACGGAGCGCCGCCTTGCCCTCCCTGAGAAGGAGGGGACGGTTCCCATTGCCACTTACGGAAACATTCGATAAACAACGCATCGTCGCATCGTCGCAAAACTTCACGAGCAGGAGGCGCGCGCTCTTTTCCGACAGCGCCGCTGTTTCCTATCGCGCTGGAGCTTGCGGCAGCCTGCTCAGGCGTCATCACCACAGGCGCCAAGGGATCGGCGCCTACAGCGGCAGGGCTTCCAATCGGCTCCTGCCCCCACACACAGGAGACCCCGCCGCCGAAAAGGACAACCGCCCCGACAATTCGGCACAACATGATTCTCAGCGCTAAGGGAGAGAAAGACAACACCGGCTATGATCCCTAAGTCTCAAAAGCAAACGCCCGACGCGCGATTTTCCAAAGCGACTTTCAACGTCCTCCGACGCTTTTCACACAGAAAGGATAATCCTCACGACTGCAACTCTAGAGGCTAACACAAACCAAGAAAAACCGCTATTTTATCGTCGCCGCCCCTCTCACAATTTTGTTTTTATGGTGTTTTCCGTGAATGAACTGAAGCCGTACAGGGAAGAAATCGACAGAATCGATGACCAAATTGTTAATCTTTTGGCGCAACGATTCAGCGTTTGCAGCAAGGTCGCTCACGTCAAAGCGAAAACGGGCATTCCGGTTCGCATTCCAGAACGCATCGCGGAAGTACGAAACCGATGCGCGACAAGAGGCGCAGAACAGGGATTAAGCTATTCCTTCGTAACCAGGATATACTCTTTGATCATCGAAGAGACCTGCCTATTGGAGGAGGGCGTCATCAGCGCGCCGCATCATCAAGATTCTCCCTAAATCTAAGAGGCAGTGTCGATGAATTACGCCCGATCTTAATTTTGAGACATTGCCTCAATTCTCTTCTTCGGAGTCCCGTTCGGATTTTTGTTCTATTTTCGTAACATCTATCACAGACCACGTCACAAAAGGAAACACGCCACGCAGTCTTCGAGCAACACACTCGATTGCTAAAGGACTCTTGTCTATGCCAATCCATTGTCGCGACAACTTTTCCGCCACATGCAAAGTCGTCCCGCTTCCGCAAAAAGGATCAAGAATAACATCTCCCTCTTGACTTGAACTTAATACAATACGCTCCAATAGATCGAATGGTTTCTGTGTTGGAAACCCAAGATGCTGGTTGCCGCGCACCGGAGAAATGTCTTGCCAATCATTTTGAAGAGGCACTCCCGGCATTTCATCCAAATAACGTTTATAAGAAGGCATTCCAGAGCGACTGTAAACTAAGCGCCCTTGCCGCTCGAACTCCGTCATGCGTTCGCGTGAATAGGCCCAAAACCGACTTCGATAAGGGCGAGCGTTTTGATACGTCCAACCTGGTTTGGGCGCCCGCCATTCATCATCAAGATCGGCCTCCCATTGATTTGTCTCCTCCGACCGTTTGACCGGCCAATCATAAAGCGTGTCGCCACCGGATCGCGCCGCCGTCAAATTATCCATTCGATAACGACGCCCTGTCTCCGGCTCAATTTGGCGGTAGTAATTGGCAATATAGCGCTCTTCATAAGGCGTAAATTGACCGCTCCACGTCCATCCATCTCCGCGCGTGTAGAATAAAAGAACATCACGAACTTGTTCGTATTGCCGTCGCCCCTGACGACCATTGCTATGAGCCCCCGCTCGACGCCAATTAATCTCTCCGCGATAGTTGCGTAGGCCAAAGATCGAATCCAGGATAATCTTCAAGTAATGGCTGGTGTTCGGATCACAATGAAGGTAAAGACTTCCTCCCATTTTCAGAACACGATGGAACTCCATCAGCCTCAACGCAAGATATAACAAGTAAGAAAGATGATGATCGTTTCCTATTAGTTCTCTCAACAAAGACAATGTTCGCCCCACTTTTAACGTGGAGGCGGAAGAGGCGATTTCTAAGAACTTCTCTTCTGTTTTGACATCCCAACGCCAATGATCGGAAAATACTTTTGCAATCTTCGAAGTCGCAGCCGTAGCCCCCGGAGCGTTGAAATGGTAGGTCGAATTGGAGTTAAAAGGCGGATCAAGGTAAATCAAATCAACAGATTGATCCTCAAGATAATTGCGAATAATCTCTAGATTATCGCCGCAATAAAGAAGACGACGCATCGGCAACATATTTAACATATTTTGAGGTTGAGAAAAAAATCAAAGTCCGGGCAAGCTGTAAGGCATTCGCCTTGCGGCGATAAGAGGGGCTGTCGCCCCCCTTATGGTCCCCCACGACCAGGAACACAGTCCCCGGACCCGTTTCAACTTATCATTATTGCATTGCCTTCTAATTTTACCGCAGAGCCGCCGCAATATTCCCACCATCCACCGTCGTCACGCTTGCCGTCGTTTTTAAAGCAAGCGCCTGGTGGACAAACGCTTGAGCAACATCCTCGGCCGTCACTTCAACATTCAATAAATTACCACTCATATACTCCTTCACCCCAACGCCTCGCGCCCGGGAACGTTCCGCAATCATCGCCTCCGTCAACAACCCACTGCGAATCCGATCCGCGTTCACCGCATTCGCCCGAATGCCCTCTCGGCCATAATCAAGAGCATACTGCCGCACCAAGAACAACGCCGCCGCTTTTGCAGATCCATATGCGCCGAAGTCCGGCCCCGGATTCACCGCTTGCTTAGAAATATTATAAAGCAGCGCTCCCCCCGTCCCTTGCAATCTCATAACGCGAACTGCGTTTTGAGAAACGGTCTGATGAGCGAAGAAATTCAACTCGAAACTCCGCCGCAAAACATCATCGGACAAATCGCCGATTCGTCCCTGAAACGCCGCTCCGGCGTTGGAAACCACGACGTCGACGCCGCCAAAACAACGGCATGTTTGATCAAAAGCTGCGCGCACCGCCGCCGGTTCGGTAACGTCGGCGACAATTCCCAACACCCAGCGCCCCAAACGTCGCGCCGTCTCGGCGACTCGGTCGGCGTCTTGATCAACAATCGCCACCTCCGCTCCCTCACGCAAGAAAGCCGCCGCCGTCGCCGCGCCAATGGCGCCGGCGCCGCCGGTGATCAGCACAACGTGACGCGCCAACGGCTTTTCTGCGCTTTTCCCGAGCTTGGCCTGTTCCAACGACCAATATTCCATATCGAACAACGCCGCCTCAGAGACCGACTCGAAACGCCCGATCGCCTCAGCATCCGATATTGTGATAATGGCGCTTTCCGCAACATCAGCGACGATCGCCGCATCTTGCGCACTCGCCCCGACTCCGAACACCCCCAACCCCGGAGCCAACAGGACGCGCGGAATCGGATCAAGCGGCTTCTTCGGAGACGCTCGCCCCGCATTGTGACGCTGAAAATAGGCGCGATAGTGGACGATATAATCGTCTATAGCCCCACGAAGGCTTTGCTTCCACGCTTCCGAACCAATATCCTCAAGAGTCGGCAAAATCAGCGGCTGCCCTTTGGTGCGGATCACATGATCCGGAGTAGCGACTCCCGCCTGACTGTAGCGCGCAACCTCTTCGCCATTGACGTAATCAAGAATTTGTGGCCCGGTGCGAAAATCGAGAACCCACCGTTTGAAGCGCGCATCCCCTTCTTCAATGGCCAGAGCGCCGCGCAACAGAGGAGCGATCTCGGCCGAAGTCGCCATCGGAGCCGTCACGCGCGCCGCCACATAAGTTTTTCGATTATACGTTAAGCGTTTTTCAGCAACCGAGACCAAATCAATCATACGTTCATACGCTTCACGCGCGGTCTCGCCGAACGTGAAAATCCCATGCTTCAGTAGAATTAACCCCTCCACATTAGGATTAACGTCATAGATGTCAGCCGCGCGGCAAGCCAGAGAAAATCCAGGCTGGATATAGGGGACAAACGCAACGCGATCGCCATAAACCTCACGACAAATGTCTTCGCCGTTGGGTTGATCGGTTAGGCTAAGAACTGAAACAGCATGCGTATGGTCAATAAAAACATGAGGCAAAAATGCGTGCAACAGAGTCTCAACCGAAGGATTGGGACTACCGGCGTCGAGAAGATTCGTGCGCTGCACATTGACCATGTCTTCATCAGAGAGCGATTCGCGCGACCGTAGCCGCAACAAAGGCTCCAACCGCACCGCCGGAAGCCCCTGAGGCTCGATCGCGGCCATATCCCAACCACTGCCTTTTACGCACAATACGCGCACGGAATCGCCCATTATGTCTTGAGCGAGCATCTTTACCGAAGTGTTCCCGCCACCGTGCAAGACCAAGCGCGTCTCTTGCCCCAACAGCCGACTGGTGTAGACGCGCAACGCCAGAGCCGAGGAAACGCCTCGATCCGCATAGTTTGCAACCATTTCAGCGGCGGCAACGTCAGACCACAAACTTTTCATGAGAAAACCTCAGCTAAAATTATTCTTAATTCTCCGAATAAAAGTTGGATGGGTCCAGGGACTGCGTTCCTGGTCGTGGGGGATCATAAGGGGGGCGCGACCGCC
>CAUYUA010000214.1:0-36790 GCA_963575675.1 Azospirillaceae bacterium | reverse complement strand
CTATTGGTATCAGAAAGTGGGCCTATGGGTTGTAGTCATTGGGACTTGGTATAATTTCCTATAAATTGTCACAAGGCGGCTTATTTTTTGTTTTGCGGAAATTAATTTTTTAGATTTAGAGAGACCTTTCCCGCGAGCCATTCTTCGTCGCACTCAGCAAAAAGTGCGGAGATGAGCGTAGGCAAGATACCGGCAGGATGCCGTGTTTGGAAAGATGGACGCGACGCGAGTGCGTCGTTCGACATCAGAAACCCACATAAAAACAACACAAAGGAGATAAATAAACCTTTCCCTACCGATGACGCCAGTCTCAAATTAGTTTCCGCACTCAAAAAAATAGGAAGAAAATCGTTCTTCAGCCCCCTGTGACATGCATCCGCCGTTCGATCGAAGAAAAAGAGCTTTCCACACCGCATTTTTTAACGGCGAAGTCATGACCCTCCGGCTTGCGAGAGATCGCCGCCCGCACAGCCATCCGCAACATGGCGTCGTCTCCTTGCGGATGGGCGCGCAGAAGAGAACATAAATCAATTGATCGTTCCTGCCCCAAACAAAGGTAAAGACGACCAGAGCAACTTAGTCGAACTCGATTGCAATCGCCGCAGAAATTCCCGCTTAAAGGCGTGATGAACCCGAGACGCCTCCCAGTTTCACGAACCTGAACATAACGCGCCGGACCTCCGGTGCAATCAGGCAACGGCTCCAACCCCCAACGCTTCGACAATTGCGCGCGAACCTCCGTCATCGGCAAAAAATGGCGGAGCCGATCCCAATCATCAAGATCACCCAACGGCATCACCTCAATTAAGGTCATGTCGAATCCTTGCTCTCCGCACCAACCGATGAGATCATCGAATTCATCATCGTTGATCCCTTTCATCGCGACTGTGTTGATCTTCACCGCCAACCCTGCCGCTCGCGCGGCTTCAAGGCCTCGAAACACCTGCGCAATATCTCCGCGTCGAGTAACGGCGCGAAAACGATCAGAGCGCAACGTGTCGAGACTAACATTGACGCGCCGCACACCACATAACGCCAACTCTTCGGCATATTCCGCCAAACGACTTCCATTGGTGGTTATCGCCAACTCGTCCAACCCGCCGCCATCAAGATAGGCTCCCAGCGTCCGCGCCAAAGTTAATAAGCCACGCCGAATCAATGGCTCTCCTCCGGTCAAGCGCAATTTGCGCACGCCCAAAGCAACGAAAACACCGCATAATCGCGCCGTCTCATCAAGCGACAAAACTTGAGCCTTGGGAACAAAGGTCGGCGTTTCAGACATGCAATACACGCAACGAAAATCACAACGATCCGTCACGGAAACCCGCAAATAGGAAATGGTTCGGCCAAAACCATCGCGCAACGACGATTGGAGCGCCGTAAAATCCTGCGAACCGTCAGCCATAAGCCTCCCCCTCAATGCGGATCAATTTGATTGAGCAAATACCGAAAGAGCACTAAAAATTTATTTATGCGCCTTCCCTAACACTAAAGCCAATGCGACGTTAAAACGGTTAATCATCCTTCGAAAGCCCAACGGCGTCAAGGATCGTTCGACCGATCGCAACAACATCGTCAAGGGGCAACCACGGAACCTGCGCGTCGACCGGCTCCACGTCGGATGCAATCGCAATCACCGTCGGATCGTCCAAACACAAAAGCGGACAATCGACGGGACCGCGTCGGACTTCAATTTTCGGATAAGGCTCCCGTTTAAACCCCTCGACCAGCACCAAGGCGACAGGAGACAGACGAGACAACAGATCGTTTAAACAAGGCTCGGGCTCGTTGCGTATCTCATGCAGAAGAGCCCACCGCAAACCAGAACTTATTATAACTTCTTGGGCGCCGGCGGCGCGATGTCGAAAACTATCCTTCCCTGGTTGATCCAACTCGAAACCATGATGGGCATGCTTCACTGTAGACACACTAACACCTTGAGCGCGCAACCAAGGCAATAATTTTTCCATCAATGTGGTCTTGCCGACACCACTTGGACCAGCCAAGCCGAATACCTTCACCGTTTTTCTCCTTCTCTCACTTTTTTGCCCACGTCGCTTGGTCTCCAGAAATCTATTGAGCCGAAAGAGACGCCCCCTCTTCGAATGTCATCCCCTCGATACGGGCTTGATCAATCAAAACCTTGATAAAACGATGAGCTTCTCGCCGCCACGTCCGATGACGCCAATCATCTGCAACTTTCGATTGAACCAGATCAAAAGGAATTTGTCGTCCGCTTTCGCGTTTGTCCAGACGCACGACATGATATCCATACGCTGTTGGAACTGGCGTCTTACACAATTGCCCCGGCTCTAATGCATAGAGAAAACTCTCGAATTCTGGCGTCGTCTGGCCTCGTCCGATCTGCCCCAAGCTTCCGCCCTGCTGCGCCGATGGGCATTGCGAGTGAGCTTGAGCCAACGCAGCAAATTGTTCGGGATGCGCATTCAGAGTCTCGATCAACGCTTCGACCTCAGCCTTAGCCTTTTGGCGCATGGCGACATCGTTTGGCAAAGCCGGAATAAAGATGTGCGCAGCTTCAAACAAGTCAGAACTGCGATACCGCGCCGATTGCTCGTGATACGCTTGGCGACAGTCTTCTTCCGTTGGCTCCGGAATTGAAACGGCAAGCGCCATCAATCGCCGAATTCCAGCTTCTTCCGGCGTTTCATCGTCAAGAGGCAAATCGTCGTCGCCACCGGTCAAACCACGCCGTTGCGCTTCTTGACACAACAACGATCGGATCACCAAGGCTTGAGCCGCCGCGCGCCACGAAGCGTCACGGGTTGGCGCCGGATGATGCTGCATTTCCATGGCGACGGCTTCTTCGGAAATAACGATTCCGTTTACGGAAATGACAAAGTCAGAATCATCACTCCCGTCGGCTGAGACGACATCGTCGTCTGTAGAAAGAGGCATCGGCGTCTCCATCCGTTATATTGACGAATTCTCTTGATCTTATTCAGATTACGGCGTTCGTGTGCGCCGAGATCGAAACCCGATCATCAGCAAACCTATTGTTTCAACCTTGAATTTAAGAAATTTTTTAAAGAACGCCGCAACGGTCGAAAAGTCTCGACTGATTAAATTTTGCTCTGAGGCGTTGGCGCATCCTCTTGCGCAGACGCCACAGCAACACCAGATGAATCAAAACTGATGCGGCCCAAGAGGCTGAACTTAACTTGCCGAACTTAACGCGATGGATTCTATTGAAGAAGAGTATGGATTTATAATTTTCTCTAATTATCGACGGATAACAACGAAGCCACATAGGAAAGGGCTTACGCCCCTTCCTTTTTACTCTATTGCTTGCGGTTTCCCAGACAATCTTTTCCTTCCCTAAAACACCTCCATCCTCAAAAGATCGTTTCACCCCACCTTGCGTGTGCGAACCACTTGATAGCAACGACCGACATAACCAATCGGAGCGCTCCACAGATGGACCAAACGCGAAAACGGAAACAACAACACGATCGTCAGCCCCAGGAACACATGAATTTTAAAAACAAAACCAACGTCTCGAATAACGTCGGCCGCACCGGGGCGAAAAGTCAAAATTGATTGCGCCCAAGTCATGAACAAGACCATAGTTTCACCGCTACGGTGCATCCACGAAAACGGCACCGTCACCAACCCTAAAATCCCCTGGGCCAACAACAAAGCGAGAATGGCGATATCCATCCGCGAACTCGTCAATCGAATTCGCGGCGTTGTCAGCCGTCTACGAAGTAAAATAACCATCCCAGTCACACAGCTCGCTCCGAAAATCGAACCGGCGACAATCGCCAGCAATTGCTTGGACTCGTGGCTGACGCCGAGCGCTTCAAACACCCAAATCGGGGTCAGCAAACCAACGCTGTGACCCGCCAACAACCCCAGAATGCCGATATGAAACAAATTACTGCCCAATCTCAATTTGTCCTTGGACAAAAGCTGACTGGAGCCGCTGCGCCACGAATATTGCTCGCGGTCAAAACGGAGTAGACTGCCGAGCAAAAACACGGTCAGAGCAATGTAAGGATAATAGCCGAACAGGGCTTGATGCAGAAAGTCCATGACAATGGTCCTTCAGAGAAAAATGAGAAGTCACGACGCCATCGCCGATTTTCAAAAAACCTCGACGGTTTCGGAAAAAATTCCGCCAACGCTCGAAGCGTTTCGGCGGTTCTCGACAACGTCCGAGCGACGGCGTCCCAAGGTCATACGCCTCCGAGCGATCCGGAGAAGACGCCGTTCGATCAGGGCGCAACCGCCGGACACCCTCCCCCCTTCAGTGCCGAGCCGGCGTCAAAACGCACCGGTTCCTCAGCCCAGACGCGATCCAGAGCCTCCAAAGAATCCTGATCCTCCGACCCGGCCAACAATTTCGCCAACACTGCAGCGTCCGGTTTTCCGCCCGACAAGGCAATCAATCCAGAAAAGACCGCCGCGTATCGGCTCCCGCGCTGCTCCAACCGCTGCTGAAGCGCCGTCAGCACCGTTACGGCGTCCCCAAGCACCGCTTGCGCCTGCTCACCGGGAATTTCACTAAGAAACTCACAGACCAACGGCAGAAAGTCGGGCAACTCACGCTCGGTCGGCATAAAACCGTTCCGCTGATAGAGCCCGATCAGATCGACCATCGCCTGCCCGCGATCGCGACTTTCTCCCAGCAGATGCTCATACAAGTGGAGCGAAAGCGTTCGATTCCGATCGAACAATGCAACATAGTCTTCTTGAAGCGTCAGATCATCTTCTCGACGCAACCACGCCAAAAGCGCCGCAACGCCCTCGCGCGTCGAACCAGGCAAAAGACATTCAGCGTCGAGACACGCCTCGACGGCGTCGGCCACTTCTCCCGCAGGCCAATCCGGGTAGGTCAACAAAACACCAAGCGCCTTGATCGTGCGGATCGGCTTTTGTCGAGCAGCTCTCTTCAGGCTGTCGTCGGCGCCGTCAAACGGCTGCTTAACGGCGTCGGTCGGAGAGATATCGGCATGAATCATATCGTTCATTACGACACCTTCTCCTCGCGCGCGTTGACCCGCTCCCGACGCACCGAGAACAAGCTGACATCCTTACTGATTCCGTCAGAACATCCGTTTCCGAAACTAAACCCACACGATCCACGCAGATGGAAAGCATCTTCCGCATATTCGCGATGCGTGGTCGGAATTACAAAACGATCTTCATAGTTCGCCAGCGCCATGATCTTGTACATCGATTCAACCTGAGCCGCCGTCAAACCAACTTTCGACAATATTTCTTGATTTTCACTTCCATCGACAAACCGATCCCGCATAAATATACGCAGAGCATACATCCGGTTGAGAGCATCGATTACCGGTTTCTCATCGCCCGCCGTGAGGAAATTCGCTAAGTAGCGCACAGGAATCCGCAACGACTTAATATCCGGCAGAGCGCCGTCAAAGCCGACATAGCCCTTGTCGGCCGCCGTTTGAATCGGGCTAAGCGGCGGAATATACCAAACCATCGGCAGAGTGCGATATTCCGGATGAAGTGGAAACGCCACTTTCCAGTCGATCGCCATCTTATAAACCGGCGATTGTCGAGCCGCCTCCAACCAAGCCTCCGGGATGCCATCCACCCGCGCTTGCTTGATCACCTCCGGTTTATTCGGATCCAAGAATATGTCAAGCTGAGCCTGATAGAGATCCGTCTCGTTCGCCGCGCCTGCCGCTTGAGCAATTCGATCCGCGTCGTAAAGCATCACGCCAAGATATCGTATCCGTCCAACGCAAGTTTCCGAGCACACGGTCGGTTGTCCGGACTCCAAACGCGGATAGCACAAAATGCATTTTTCGGCTTTTCCGGACTCCCAATTGTAATAAATTTTCTTATACGGACATCCACTAACGCACATCCGCCATCCTCGGCATTTGTCCTGATCAACCAGAACAATACCGTCTTCCTCCCGTTTATAGATTGATCCCGAAGGACAACTGGCGACGCAAGCCGGATTCAAACAATGCTCACACAATCTCGGCATGTAGAACATAAATGTGTTCTCAAACTTGCCATAGATTTCTTTCTGTATCCCTTCAAAATTAACGTCTTTGCTGCGCTTGGCGAATTCACCGCCGAGAATTTCTTCCCAGTTCGGTCCCCATTCGATTTTCTCCATTCTTTCGCCGGTGATCAAAGAGCGCGGCCGAGCAACCGGCGCAGTCTGAGACTCTCCAACCGTATGCAAATGATGATAATCAAAGGTAAACGGCTCATAATAATCGTCGATTTGCGGCAAATCGGGATTAGCAAATATCTTGGCAAGCACACGGAACTTACCACCGATTTTCGGTTGAAGCTTGCCATTTGCTTGACGAATCCAGCCGCCGTTCCATTTCTTTTGGTTTTCCCATTCTTTGGGATAACCGATGCCCGGCTTCGTTTCAACATTGTTGAACCAAGCATACTCAACACCACGGCGCGTAGTCCAAACGTTCTTACAAGTAACTGAGCAGGTATGACAACCGATGCATTTGTCCAAATTAAGGACCATTGCAATCTGAGCGCGGATTTTCATAGGCTCCATCTCCTTTATACCGTCCTGTAGAAGCCCCGATCAATATCGGGACTTCCGCACTCCGTGACGCTCATCCGCTTCCGCGATCAAGCGCCGGTATCGGTATGATTATTTTATGCGCACCGAATTTACTCGGCGGCGCTCGTCTGGACCAATGGCCCATCCATCCAATCGACCTTTGACATCTTTCGGATGATCAAGAATTCATCGCGCTGCGCGCCAACGGTTCCATAATAGTTGAATCCATAACTCAATTGAGCATAACCACCGATCATATGCGTTGGTTTGGTGATCGTTCTCGTGATCGAGTTATGAATCCCTCCCCGCACACCAGTGATGTCACTTCCTGGCGTATTCACGATCTTTTCTTGAGCGTGGTACATTAAGCACATGCCTTTCGGCACCCGCTGACTGACCACCGCCCGAGCTGTAATCGCGCCGTTGATGTTATAACCGTCGACCCAGTCGTTATCTTCGATTCCGGCCTCCAAAGCGTCGACTTCGCTAATCCAAACGATCGGCCCGCCGCGCGATAGAGTAAGCATCAACAGATTTTCTGTGTATGTGCTGTGAATGCCCCACTTCTGATGCGGCGTAATGAAATTCAGCACGATCGTTTTGTTGCCGTTCGGCTTAACATCCAGCATTGGCAGAATGGTGTGAGTATTGATCGGCGGCTTATAAACGCACAATCCTTCTCCGAATGCTCTCATCCACGGATGATCTTGATAAAGCTGCTGACGCCCCGTTAAAGTCCGCAGCGGGATGCGCTCATGAATATTTGTGTAACACGCATTGTAACTGACTTTTTCTGATTCCAAACCGCTCCAAGTCGGAGAACTGATGATCTTGCGCGGCTGAGCCACAATATCGTGAAACCGTATTTTGTCGTCTTCACGCTCCAATGCTAAATGCGCATGCTCCAAACCTGTCGTTTTCGACAAGGCCTCCCACGACTTGACCGCAACGTGACCATTGGTCTCAGGCGCAAGCGTCAAAATGACTTCGCAAGCGTCAATATCCGTTTCGATCTTCGGCAATCCCTTTGACACCCCCTCTTCTTCAACCGAACCATTCAGTTTGGCCAAGAATTCAATCTCGTCATCCGTGTTCCAGCTGATCCCTTTACTGTTGTTCCCAAATTTTTTCAGAGCCGGTCCAAGAGACGTAAACTTTTTATATGTATTCGGATAGTCCCGCTCAACCATGACCACGTTGGGCATTGTCTTTCCGGGAATCGGCTCGCATTCCCCTTTCTTCCACTCTTTCACATCAATTGCCTGCCCCAACTCTCCGGGCGAATCGTGCATCAACGGCGCCAGCACAACATCCGTCTCAACACCCAACCACCCTTGCGTTCTCTCAGAGAAGGACTTCGCAAATCCTTTAAAGATCGCCCAATCACTACGACACTCCCACACCGGATCCACCGCCTTGGTCAGCGGATGAATAAAGGGATGCATATCAGATGTATTGAGGTCGTTCTTCTCATACCAACTGGCGGTCGGTAGAACAATGTCCGAATAAACGCCGGTCGAAGACAAGCGGAAATCGATGTTCACCACCAGATCAAGTTTGCCGAGCGGCGCTTGATCGCGCCAGACGACATCTTTCGGCTTGACGCCGCCTTCGTCACCCAAATCTTTCCCTTGCACGCCGTTTTGGGTTCCGAGCAAATGTTTTAGAAAATACTCATGGCCCTTACCACTCGACCCAAGGAGATTGGCTCGCCAAATAAACAGGTTGCGCGGAAAGTTTTTGGGATTGTCAGGGTCTTCGCACGACATGCGAAGGGCGCCTGCTTTCAACTGTTGAGGAACCGTCGTTTTCGCATCTGCGCCAATCTGTTTGGCGACGCGCCCGACTTCCAGAGGGTTGGTTTCAAGCTGAGGAGCGCTGGGCAACCACCCCATACGCTCGGAGCGTGCGTTGTAGTCGATCATACTGACGTCCCAATCGCCTTCCTCAGCCAGAGGCGATAGAATATCAGAAGGCTTAAGCTTCTCATAGCGCCACTGGTCCGTGTGCGCATACCAATAGGACGTCGCATTCATTTGCCTGGGCGGACGATGCCAATCAAGCGCGAACGCCAACGGCGCCCACCCTGGTTGCGGTCGCAGCTTCTCTTGCCCAACATAGTGCGCCCATCCGCCGCCGCTCTGGCCGACGCAGCCGCACATAATCAACATGTTCATGATCGAACGATAATTCATGTCCATGTGATACCAGTGATTCATCGCCGCTCCGATGATCACCATAGACTTGCCATGCGTCTTTTCAGCGTTGGTCGCAAAATCGCGAGCAACCGCAATCACCTTGTCGCGCGGAACGCCCGTGATCCGCTCTTGCCAGGCGGGCGTATAGGGCGCGTCGTCGTTATAGGATTTTGCAACGCCGGAACCGCCCAATCCTCGATCAACGCCATAGTTCGCAGCAAATAAGTCAAAAACCGTGACGACCAACGTCTCGCCGTCCTTGGTCTTAATCTTTCGAGCCGGCACATTACGCTCCAACACCGACGCATGATCCGTGTGCTGGAAATGTGGATGCTCTAAATTGCCGAAATATGGAAAAGCGACAGACGCCACCTGATCGCGATGATCAATCAAGCTCATACGCAATTTTGTAACTTGACCGCCGGACTCGCGTTCTTCAAGATTCCACTTGCCCTCCTCGCCCCAGCGGAAACCGATCGAGCCATTCGGAACCGTTAGATTGCCCGATAAGTCATCGAAGCCAACCGTCTTCCAATCCGGATTGTTGCTCTGGCCGAAATTATCGTCCAGGTCGGAGGCGCGCAAAAACCTCTCTGGTATATAATTTTTTCCACGTTTTTTCAAACGCACCAACAGCGGCATGTCGGTGTATTGGCGACAATAATCGTTGAAATATTCAACTTTGCGATCGAAATGGAACTCTTTAAGAATGACATGGCCAATCGCCATTGCCAGAGCCGCATCGGTTCCTTGCTTCGGAGCCAACCACATGTCGGCAAACTTTGAAGCCTCGCTGTAGTCCGGCGTAACGACAACGGTTTTGGCGCCTTTGTAACGAACTTCCGACATAAAATGAGCGTCAGGCGTCCGTGTCTGAGGAACATTCGATCCCCACATCATCAAAAACGATGAATTGTACCAATCGGCGCTTTCCGGAACATCGGTCTGCTCGCCCCAGGTCTGAGGCGAACTGGGCGGCAAATCGCAATACCAGTCATAGAAACTTAGACAAACGCCGCCGATCAGCGACAGATACCGCGCGCCGGCGGCGTAAGACACCATCGACATCGCAGGAATCGGCGAGAAACCCGCAATACGATCCGGACCATATGTCTTGACCGTGTAAACATTGGCCGCGCCGATAATCTCGTTAGCCTCGTCCCAAGAAACGCGAACAAAACCGCCAAGACCACGAACCGACTGATATGACCGTAATTTAATCTCATCTTCGACAATCGACTTCCAAGCTTCCACCGGCCCCTTGGTCTTGCGCGCGTCACGCCAAAGCCGAATAAGACGACCGCGAATCATCGGGTATTTCACCCGCGTTCCGCTGTAAAGATACCAAGAATAGCTTGCGCCACGCTGACACCCACGAGGCTCGTGATTGGGCAAGTCCGGTCGCGTGCGCGGATAATCAGTCTGTTGGGTCTCCCAAGTGACGATGCCGCCCTTAACGTAAATCTTCCAACTGCAAGACCCTGTGCAATTCGCGCCATGCGTCGAACGCACGACCTTATCGTGCTGCCACCGTTTACGATACCCGTCTTCCCAAGTGCGATCCTCACGCGTCACCTCGCCATGTCCGTTGGCGAAAACGCCGGCCGACTTGCTGAAAAACATGAGACGATCAAGAAAATGACTCATGGATAAAGACTCCAAAAAGAAACCCGAAAACCAGTTCAGCCGATACTCAGCAGGAAATATCGCAATGACGCCGAACGTAAAACCACCACGTCACCAGCAAACACACGACATAAAATCCTGCAAAGAAAAGCAATGCGGTGTCCGGAGCGCCTGTCATGGCGATGGCCGTACCGTAGCTTTTTGGTATGAAAAACGCGCCGTAAGCGCCAATGGCGGAAGAAAAACCAAGAATAGCCGCTGCTTCTTTCTCCGCCTGACGACGAATTTGATCTTCGCTTAAACCGCTTTTGACCAAGGCTCGGCCACGCTCGGTGCGCGTGATGACTGGAATCATCTGGAACGTCGAAGAGTTGCCGACGCCGGTTGCAGCAAACAGAACCATGAACATTGCAAAGAAGCCCCAAAATGCTCCGGCGTCTCCGCGATGACCAAGAAAATAAAACACCCCGACGGTTGCCGCGATCATCACGACAAACGCCGCCATCGTTACACGCGCGCCGCCCCAACGATCAGAAATCCAACCACTACCCGCACGGCTGGCCGCGCCGACCAAAGGCCCAAGAAATGCGTATTGTAAAATATCGACCCCAGGAAAACTTACTTTAGACAACAGCGGGAAACCTGCCGAAAAGCCGATGAACGAGCCGAAAGTGCCGATGTAAAGCACACACATAAGCCAATTGTGTTTGCGTTTGAAAATCACCGCCTGTTCCGAGAACGACGCTCGCATCGAAGCAATGTCGTTCATTCCAAACCAAGCCGCCAATGCCGAAATCAAAATCAACGGAACCCAAACAAAGCCGGCGTTCTGCAACCACATACTCTTGGCGACAGCGCCCTTAACCCAGTCTTGAGGCGCGCCAACCATCGATGAAAAAATATCGATAGTCACAACCAGAGGAACAACAAGCTGAACCACACTCACCCCAAGGTTGCCAAGCCCCGCGTTCAGAGCCAACGCATTGCCCTTTTGCGCCTTAGGAAAGAAAAAACTGATATTCGACATGCTTGAGGCAAAATTCCCTCCACCAAACCCGCACAACAGGGCCAATGATAGAAAAACCTCATACGGCATACTTAAGTCCTGCACCGCGAATCCTATGCCGATCGCCGGAATCAGCAAAGAAGCCGTACTCAACGCCGTCCACCGCCGTCCGCCAAAAATCGGCACGACAAATGAGTAGAAAATCCTTAGCGTCGCTCCGGACAATCCCGGTAACGCCGTCAACCAAAACAACTGATCCGGCGTGAATTTAAAACCAATATTCGGTAAATTAACGACCACCACGCTCCAAACCATCCATACGGCAAAAGCCAAAGCCAAAGCTGGAATGGAAATGCTTAGGTTGCGGCCGGCAATGCGAGAACCGCCGCCATTCCAAAAATCTGCGTCTTCTGGTCGCCAATCAACCAGAACTCGCCCCCTCGTCGCAGTGTCAGTCGAAGACTTATCGGACATAAGGAAAGCCTTTCCGTCTTAAGAGCAACAGTCGAGGATAACTGAGTCAAGGGTTTTATTTTAAAAAAATTCCATAAAACCCCAAGACTCGATGAATTAGATAATCACGCCATTTGGAAAGATTCGTCCAGCCATAGAAACTCAGCCGCAATGAAGCCTGAAATTTGGCCTTGCCGTTGAATCTCCTTCGTCGCCATCATCCTCCTTATTGGCCGTGTCTTTATTGGCCGTGTTTCGAGAGCCCCTGAAACTCCGGCAGTTTTGGCAACTTTTTTAATTCAGGGTAGGCGCGCCGCTCCATACGCCTAATCGCCATGTGCATCCAAAGCGTATTGACAGTGACGATTAAAAACAGAAGCATGAAGCAACTGGTCCAAACACCCGTCAAGTCATTCAACGCACCAAAAACAATCGGCAAAATAAAACCACCCAACCCGCCAATCATACCAACCACGCCGCCGACAGCTCCAACATGAGTGGGGTAATAGACCGGGATATGCTTGTAAACCGCCGCCTTGCCGAGAGACATAAAGAAACCAAGACCCATCGTCAAAATCGTGAATGGCAAGACATCAATCGCAAAAGAAAACGCAACGGGTCCATGAGTTGTATGAACAACGTAATCCGTAGGAGGGTAAGAAAGCATGAAAGTAAAAAACATGGAGCTGATAAATGTTGCGTACATAACGCGACGAGCGCCGATCCGATCCGACATCACGCCACCAACGGCGCGAAAAACACTTCCAGGAATAGAGTAGGCGGCTCCAAGCATCCCGGCCGTTCCGATACTCAATCCATAAACGCCGACATAATAACGAGGCAGCCAAAGCGCAAGGGAAACAAACGCTCCGAAAACAAAGAAATAGTAAAGTGAAAACCTCCAAACTTGGATATTCTTTAGTGGAGCAAGATGCTCAAGAAGACTCTTAGGTTGACTTTTGGTTTTCTTTTGTCTCTTAATGATGGGATCGTCTTCCGTAACCAACCAGAAAACAACAGCCGTAACCGCCAAAACCGCAGCCCACACCTGCGCCACAACTTGCCAACCAAAAGCCACCATAACAAACGGCGCAACAAACTTGGTGACAGCAGAGCCGACATTGCCCATGCCGAAAATTCCTAAGGCCGTTCCTTGGCGCTCATTAGGATACCAGCGTGAAACATAGGCGATCCCAACCGAAAATGCTCCACCGGCAATTCCAACTCCCAAAGCCGCAACCAAAAACATCTCATAGGTTGTAACAGTTGATAATAAATAAGTCGCAATCGCCGCCGCCAACATAACAAGTCCAAAAACCAACCGTCCGCCGTATTGATCAGTCCAAACTCCAAGCGTCAATCGGCTCAAAGACCCAGTTAAAATCGGCGTTCCCACCAACAAACCGAACTGCGTTTCATTCAATCCTAAATCATTTTTGATCTGCACCCCTATTATGGAAAATATAGTCCACACGGCAAAACAAATGGTGAATGAGAAAGTACTTATGGAAAGAATTTTAATCTGCTTTCCACAAGTCACGTCTAGTTCTTCAACCATCTTCCATCCATCGAAAGTGTTTCGACCACTCATCAACCACAAACTCACAAAAAAATAACTTTCTATTACATTGATGCTCCATAAAATCAAACAGGATAATCTCCTCACCTCCACTAAGTTGTAGACTATCAGAGCATAACCATGAAAAATCCTTGACGTTTGTTAGATTTTCTCTGTAAAATACATTTCACCATTAAATTACCGGTTCCAGTTGATGACGACTTCAGACTATCAGACCGCAACCATGAAAAATCCTTGACGTTTGTTAGATTTTTACAAGAAAACACATTCCATAACCAAATTACTGCTTTCGGTTGACAGCGGTTGTAGACTATGCAGACCGTAACTACGAAAAATCCTTGACGTTTGTTAAATTTTCATAGGAAACAACATTTCACCGCCAAGTCCATCTCTTTAAACACGGTGCGTATAATCATATTAACGAATTGATTTTATTCACTATTTTAAAATGATAAAAAATTTCAAACATCAATTAACATTGATATCCTTGACGATTGTTAAAAATACGGCAAAAATATCTGTCGTCTTTCGTAATTTTTTCCGCAAATTTCTAAATGCAGATGCTAAAATGCAGCAACAAACCATCTTTTATTTTATCTCACTTTCTAAAACTCACGTCTTCTTGGAAACTTCTCCAATCCAACATCGGAACGGGAATTTTCTCCAATCTCAACGATACTCTTATAAAGAAAGGAAGATTCGGCAATGCCCATGATCGAATGGACTCCAGAACTCAGTGTCGGAATCAAACGCTTCGACAACGAACACAAACTTATTGTCGAAATGATCAACAAATTATTTGACGCCTTTCAAAATGGTCGTGGTCAAGAAGCTGTGCATGATATCTTAGATCAACTCGTCGATTACATGCGAAACCATACCTCAGGAGAAGAATTTCTCTTGGAACGGCATCAATATCCCAATTTGCTCGCTCACCGCACGGAACATGGCCAGATGTCAGATCAAATTCGCGCTTTCCAACAACGCTTCGAAAATGGCGGAGACGCGACAACATGCATAGACCTTCTTAAATTCCTTAAAACTTGGCTAACCAATCATATTCAAGGTTGCGACAAACAATATTCTAATTTCTTACATGAACGAGGCGTTCGATAAGGCCGATGATTAAAAATCTTCTCAAAAAAAATGCTTTTATAAAAACGCTTCCAAGAATTCACGACGCAATCACCACCTCCGTTGCACAACTTCCGTACTATTTTTCAGTTTTCTGTCCGTGAGGATCAATCATGCAGGATGATCAGAATATCGCGATTAAAATTTTCCAAGGAACAACGGGAGATACGGAATATTTTCTAACAATATCCGCCGAAACCGACACGGACGCCGACTTCCATCATCAACTTAAGTATATTGAAAAACGATACAAAGACATTCAAAATCAGTATAATATCCCTCCGGAGTCTGCTATATTTAGAAGAATCTTCCTGAGCGACGTCATGAATCAAGCCGCTCCAATCTTTAACAGCGACTTGTTTCGCTCTCTCGATCCAGAGAATCCAGTTGCCGTGTCGATGATCCAACAACCTCCTCTCTGCAATTCCAAAATAGCCCTTTTCGCCTATCATATTAAAAGCGTAGCGCCACTCATCAAACATTCTTTATCGCCAAAGCATCTATTGGTAAAAAGAGGAGAATTATCCCATCTATGGAGTACGCGCCTATGCGCAGGTTCATATGGTTCTTCAGCTTCAATTCAGGCTCAAACACAGGATATCTTCCGTAATCTTATAGATGTTCTGTCTGATCAGGGCGGTCTTCTTGCTGACCATTGTGTTAGAACCTGGATATACCTAAAGAATGTTGATGTTTTCTATCAAGGAATGGTGGAAAGCCGCAGCAAAATATTTACCCGCCATGGATTGACTGAAGACACTCATTACATCGCCAGCACAGGAATTGAAGGCGCATGCGCTCACCGTTACGACTTGACCTCAATGGACGCTTATTCTGTCATCGGCGCAAAATCGGAGCAAATTTCCTATCTAAATGATTTCAGCCTTCTATGTCCGACCAAAGATTATAATGTAACCTTTGAACGAGGCACGCGCGTTGCTTACGCCGATCGCTCTCATTACTTTATTTCGGGTACGGCAAGCATCGACGACGCCGGACGAGTTCTTTATCCGGGCGATGTTCTACGTCAATTAGAACGAACATTCATCAATATCGAAGCTTTACTCCATTCTGGTTCGGCCGGCCTCGACGACCTGACATACATTTTTGTTTATCTTCGAGACCCTCAGGATTACCAAAAAATTGCATACGCAATCAAAGAACGCTTTCCGCTTTTGCCGACCGTCATCGTTCAAGGCGCTGTTTGCCGCCCGGAATGGCTGATTGAAATCGAAGGCGTTGCCGCGAAGAAAAATCACAATCCAAAGTTGCCTTATTTCTAAGAAAACCAATGCGCAATCGTGTTGACATAAAAAAATTCGTCAGCATCTGCCCTTTCCTTGCTCATCTCAAAACATTAGAGGACTCATCGTTATGGACAACAACGACGCACCTTTCTTTCTTCTAAACGAAGAGGCCATTCGCAAAGCTGAGTTGCGTTGCGATCCCTATGACTTCGCATTTGTCGAACAAGCCATCGACCCAATTCACAAGGAAGCTGTGTTGTCTGACGCTCCGGTTATTCCTGATCGCGGCAGCTACGGCTTACCGGATTTACAACACGGCCCTCACTTCGAAGCCGTGATCAAAGACCTTCTCAGTCCTAGGTTTCGAGCTTTGGTTGAAAAAAAATTTGATATGGACCTCAGCAAATGCCCCCCTGTGATTGTAATGATGGGAAACACCACAGGCCATTATAATGAAGGATACGCTCACCCTGATTCCAAGCATAAAATTGTCACGGTTTTGCTTGGTTTCAGTCGAGAATGGCCCTACGAACGCGGTCGTCTCCGGATATTGCGCAGTTCCGACCGAGATGACTACGCCTTTGAATTCGCTCCAGAATTCGGGCGAATGCTCATGTTTCGCGTCTGTGATCATTCCTGGCACGGTTTTCTACCACAAAAAGGGCAACGAATGAGCTTGCAACTCTGTTATGTCGACTCGGATTGGTACGTTAAGCGCGAGTACATTCGTCATCGCGTCAGCGCCCTAGCGAAGTCAATTCCTCTTATGCGCAAAGCTTTGGATTGGGCCCCTCGCCGCTTCCCAATCAAGTTCCGTTAAACACTCAACAACGACGGCATAATAAAATCATCATTCAATCTGTCTCACAGGTTGTTTCTCAGGCTTGAGGATGAAAATTTATGACATACCCTCCAATATCCAATGTTTTTGATGTCATCCAGCATTTCTGTCAGTCGGTTCGTCAATCCCAGCGTCTTGAACAACCTTATCGACGTTGGAGTCTTGTCAACGTCTTCCCAGAATCTGTTTGCACCGGAATTCTCACTCTTCCCATTGCGCCGCCTTTTTTGGGAAAAACGGACGGAACACGGAATACTTACAACACTCAGAGAACATTTATTACGCCGATCTTGCAATCGAAACACCCCACCTGTCAAATATTAGCCGAGGCGTTACAGCATCCGGAAGTTGCGCGCTTGATGGCGAAGACCTGCGGGATCGATGTTTCCGGCGCTTTTCTTCGAATCGAATATATTCAGGACACTGATGGCGCATGGTTGGAACCTCATCGTGATATTCCAGAGAAATTGTTCTCGATGGTCATTTATCTCTTCATTGGTCCGGACGCCAAAGATTGGGGCACAGACATCTATGATCCAGAGCAAAAGTGGATCGGACGTTCTTCCGGTGAATTCAATTCCGGCGTTATTTTTACGCCCGGCCCCGCAACTTGGCACGGGTTTGAGCCTCGACCAATTCTTGGAGTTCGTAGACTTATGGAAATCAACTACGTCCACGCCAGTTGGCGTGACCGTGAGCAGCTTGCATTTCCTGATCGTCCAATCATGGCGTCATAACACTTCATTAAAACATTAAATTCGAATAAGAGCGGCTAAGAGCGGCCTGGCCGCTCGAAGCGCACGACGCCAATCCCAAAAGAGCCCGATCATGAGCACCGATCCGAAAACAAGCGTCGATCAAATAGAAATAATAAAAAATAAAGAACCAATCAAAAATCAATTATCTCACGCTCTGAAACAAGACCCAAGACACCTACAGCTTTCAGCACAATGCATTCTCTTAACATTACTATCATACCTAAATTTCGGCCCTCCCGTCATCGCCGGCGTCGCGCTCATAACAAGCGCCATCATCACTCAGGCTATCGGATCATATTTGCATGGCTTGCCCAGATTAGAGATTCGCAGCGCACTGATAACAGGATTTTCTTTGACATTCCTTGTCCGAGCCGATTTTTGGTGGCTCTACGTGATCGCCGGAACCATCGCAATTGGATCAAAATTTATTCTCCGCGTCAGCGATCGACATTTATTCAACCCGTCAAACTTCGCCATCGTTTGCCTGTTGCTGACGACAGATCACATAAGAATATCATCCGGCGAATGGGGAAAAACAATATGGCTCGTTGCCTTGTTTGCCTTTATGTGCGCCTTAGTGCTCAGAAAAATCGGTCGTCTCGACATTTCTTTATTCTTTCTCGGCGCTTATACATTTTTACATGTCGGCAGAACCTTATGGCTGAATGAACCTTGGGAAATCGCCTTTTATCACCTAGAAAACGGCAACTTGTTTTTGTTCAGTTTTTTTATGATAACAGACCCAAAAACTACACCAGAGCATCGGGTTGGCCGTTTAATTTATGCGATTTTTGTAACTATTTTAGGATACTGGCTAGATTACGTCGAGCATTTGACATCTCCTCTTCTTGTTTCTCTGGCTATTTTGTCTCCATTTGTACACTTTTTTAACATTAAATTTTTCTCTTCCCCTTTCTTCTCCCGATGACTTTATTGACGGAGAGAGAACACGGTGCGATTTCACAAACGAAATGCCGAACAACACGCCAGCTTCACAAAAAACAAGTTGTCAAAATTTATTAACAAAAATCAAGGACGCCTCCTAATTTACCTGCCAAGATTTTAGCCTCTTGATACGCGGCTCTCTTTAGTTCGCAACTTAAAATAAATAATGGAGCATGATATGAAAGAGAAAAGAGCCCATCAAAGTCATTCCATCAATCCTCTTGAGTTGCTTATCGTATCCCATATTCTATGTATACTCACAAAGATTAATTACCGGAACTTTATTTTAGACCATATCTTATCAATAATGCAAACTCGTCATCCCGGTGCTCTCACAAAAATAATGGAATTGGATTCGTGCAAGATTTTGATTGATCCTATCGATGTTCCGTTTCTTTTAACTTTCACGGTCGGCTCACGACCGGAATTGCGGGTTTTTTCTCGAAAAACACCCCCAACTGCCTCAGCGGCTATTCGAGGTCGTTTGAGCGTTTTATTGGAATTGTTTGAAGGTCGAATTGATGGCGACTCTCTCTTTTTTGCCCGCGATTTAGCCATTGAAGGCGATACGGCGGCAATCGTCGGTCTTCGCAATGCGATGGATGGCGAAGCGATTGATATCGCCACCGTCATCACCGCATTTCTCGGACCAATCAGTCATTTGTCACCGCTTGCGCGTCAAATACTGGGCCAAGTAAATCAACAAATCGCTGATCTTCATGAACTCTTTTTTCAACCGTTGGTTCAACCGATGGTCAAAAAAATAAACGAAATTGAGAAACGAATTACCAAACTTGAGAGAAGTTTCACCAAATAAAAACTTCTCCGCCCCGGCAAAAATAAAATCATAAAAACAAGGAACATCGTTATCAAAACATCTGATTTTCGAAATTTTGACATAATAAATTAGGAATTCGTTACAATGGCAAGCATGGCAAGCTTTGAATTAATATGTCCGGCAGGAACGCCTGCGGCTCTGAGCGCCGCAGTCGAAGCCGGTGGCGATGCAATCTATGTAGGCTTTCGTGACGAAACGAATGCTAGAAATTTTCCGGGATTAAATTTCTCTCGTCAAGAATTTCGTCAAGCGGCAACCTTTGTCCATACCCACGGACGAAAACTTTATGCAGCGATTAACACTTATCCAACGGCAGGAAATCCCGGACCATGGCAACGAGCAATCGACGACGCCGCTCAGTTGGGAGCCGACGCCATAATTCTTGCCGACATTGGCTTGCTGAACTATGCAAATCATCGCTATCCAAATCTACGACGCCACCTTTCTGTTCAAGCCTCAGTCTCCAACCCGGAAACACTGGCGTTCTATCAAAAAGAATTCGGCATTCAGCGCGCCGTTTTACCGCGCGTTCTGACCATTTCCGATATTGGCCGAATCAACAATAGTCTCAAAATTGAAACCGAAGTTTTCGTTTTTGGAGGAATGTGCCCAATGGCGGAAGGGCGTTGCTCGCTTTCCTCTTATATTACAGGACGCTCACCGAACCGACATGGCGTTTGCTCTCCTGCGAGTCATGTTCGCTACGAATCGAAAGATGGTTTGCTCTTATCTCGTTTAGGCGAATTCACCATCAATATCTTTGATGACCACGAATCGGCAGGGTATCCAACCCTCTGCAAGGGCCGATTTAAAACAGACCAATGTCAGCCATCCTATTTATTTGAAGAGCCGACCAGCCTCAATGCGCTCGCCCTACTGCCCGATTTAAAAGCGGCCGGAGTAAAAGCCCTAAAAATTGAGGGACGTCAACGTGGTCGCGCCTATATCGCCGATGTCGTTCGCGCCTGTCGTCAAGCAATCTCAGACTTCGACAAAGGACTGCCAGTCAATGCGGCAGCGCTCAATGATATAACCGAAGGAGGAAAACAAACAACAGGAGCTTACAATCGCTCATGGCGCTAGAACTTCTTCGTCATAAAATAGAGCGGTTGCTTTTATTAGGGATTTGACGACGATGAGGCTTGAACAACGATGACAAAACAACGCTTCTCAGTAACGAACAATGACCAACCAAATATAAGAAACGATAATACGTCGACCGCCCTCTTGACATTGGGTCCGGTCATGTTTCATTGGCCTCCGGAACAATGGCGAGATTTTTATTTCAGCATAGCCGATCAATCCGAAATCGATGAAGTCTTTTTGGGTGAGGTCGTTTGCTCAAAACGAAGTGCGTTTTACGCTGAACACTTACCCACAGTCATTGATCGCCTTTCTGCCGCCGGCAAGAGGGTCGTCTTGTCCAGTCCGGCGCTGACAACCCAAGAGCGTGAACGAAAAGCAACCGCGGAGATGATCTCGGCAAGTGATTTTCCTATTGAAATCAATGACTTTGGATGTTTTGACCTTCTCGGCGGCCGAACCTGCGCCGTCGGCCCTTTTGTTAACGTCTATAACGAAGGGACGTTGACATGGCTCGCCAATCGAGGCGCCCGTTCAGTGTGTTTGCCATGCGAACTTCCTATTGCTGACATTACGGCGTTGGCTATTGCGGCTTCTCAAAACAAGGTTGATCTGGAGATTCAAGTTTTCGGTCGTTTGCCTTTGGCAATATCGGCCCGCTGTTATCATGCGCGCATTCATGGGCTGCACAAGGATGGATGCCAATTTGTCTGCAACCAAGACCCCGACGGCCTTTTAATTTCTACGATGGATCATCATCCGTTTTTGGCCGTGAATGGCGTTCAAACGCTTTCACATGCTGTCTACTTGCTTACCAAAGAGCTTTTTTCTCTTATTAAGATCGGCGTAAGACGATTTCGATTGATGCCGCATACTGTAAACATGATTAAGATTTCTCGATATTACAGGGATTTCTTAAATCATCGCATCGATATTCAAGAAGCCATGCACAATATTTTACAGTGTCTCAGTGAATTCGACACCTGTAACGGCTATTACCATGACCGACCCGGCACAATTTTTTATAACACAGCAGCAGCGGAAACTTAATCAGAACTTTTGAAACGCGCCATAGGAGACAAGACCGCCGGAAAAGGATAATAGCGCTGTGAATCAACAACAATCAGAAACTCCCATTTTAAGTGAAACAGACGACGAATGCGAGACTTCACCTCTTACGCCGTCTTTACGCGCCACTCTGTTTCATCAAAAATTATTTCAGTTACTGGACGAAGATCGACGTGCACAGATACTCAAAGAATCCGTCATATGGAAAGTTCCAGAGAATACAATACTTTATCGCTACGGGGAGAAACCTAAAGTTTTATTTTTCTTGCTTGAGGGCGTTGTTGGACTCTTTGCGCAGCACCACACTTTTTCCGAATGCCTGATTGAAATTCGAACGCAACGAAAATTGTTTGATGAGTTTTCATTGTTTGATTGCGAACGCCATATCCTTGAGACACGAACGCTCTCACGAGCAACGATAATCAATATTCCTGCACTTCCGATACTGGAAGCCCTGACGGACCGCCCGCTTTTGCGTCGTTATTTCCTTACGACGTTATCCACTCAATTGCGGAAAACAATCCGTCGCCTTATGCACATAAAACAACTCAATGCGCCACGCCGAATCGCCGCTTACCTTCTTGAGATTTCTGGAACAAAGATCGGAACCGGAATAGATGAAACAAACACGGCGTTCCCTTCAAACGTCGATCACAAGCCCATCTCGATCGTAATCGATATCGGCTGCAAACGAAGCACTCTTGCTAAAATGCTTGGAATGGCTTCGGGAAGCTTTTCGCGCGCCTTTCAATCTCTGGCCACGGTTGGCGTTCACAGAGAAAACAACCAAATGATTCGCATCTCCGACCTCAAGGCGTTACGCCTTTTCGTTGAGTGCCAAGAAACGCCGATTGAAAACACGAGCGTTGAGTTCTTTCGAAGAAATAACAACGCGAACGCCTCACCACCTCCCAACAACCTCGGCAACGAAAAATCCTTGACATTTCAAATGCTTTCGAATGACGGCATCGAAAGTCGTCTCGCCGGCGCGCTGACAGAACAAGATTGGATTAACATTAAAAAAGCGCCATTATTTATCGAATTGTCGCAAAATCAAATCAATCGCCTCCTCAAAAACGCACAAATTATTGTCTATGACCCGCAAACGATCTTATTTTCTCAAGGCGATCCAGCAGAAGCCTTTTACATCGTCTTGATGGGACAGGTTCAGCTAAGCCTTTTTAGCCGCAATGGAAAAAAAACGATTGTTGAAACGATCGACCCAGGAATGAGCTTTGGTGAAGCGGCAATTTTCGAAAACGGAAAACTACCCGTGACGGCAGAATGCCATACGAAAACACGCGTCCTACGCATCTTAGCCTGTTCTGTCCTTAATCAAATCGACAGCGACCCACTCTTTACACAACAATTGCTGGATTCTCTGGCGCATCGGCGAAAACAACTCATTAAACACGAGATGGAATGTAAAAAACACTCTCCGGCCCAACGCTTAGCCGCGTTTCTTTTGAATCAAATTGATGATAGTATTGCGCCGCCGACTTCAATAGAAAGCGCCTCTTGCAAAGAGTTGGTTCTAACACTGACGATGACCAAAACCGCGATTGCCGAACGACTAGACATTGTACCGGAAAGCTTATCACGTATTTTTGTTCGCTTACGCCGGATCGGCGTAACAGTTCGAGGCAACACCATCCACATTGCCGATTACGCACGTCTTCTCCAATTCTACGATAGTGACGCCGACGATCCGACACAATAAAAATAAAAAGACAAAAGTGCAATTCGGTGACGGAATTCGTGACAACAGCCCTTAGACTTGACGCCGCACTCGCTCAGGAGTTCCTAATGATCACGGCTCCCGTCAAAACCGACCTGATTCCCTTACCGACCTTGTTGGCGACTATGTTGGCGGAATTATCACCTGTTCCGGAAATTGAAACAGTAACATTGACGATGGCGCGAGGGCGAATTCTTGCTCACTCCATTACAGCATGCGTCTCTGTTCCCGGCTATGATAGTTCGGCCGTTGACGGCTATGCCATAACAGCGGACGATGCCGAAAAGAAGACTCCGACACAACTGAAGCGCATTGGCCGAGCGGCGGCCGGCGCGCCTTGGTGCGGTTCGCTCACCAACGCCCACACCTTGCGAATTCTTACCGGCGCACTCATACCGAGCGGCGCGGCGTCTGTTGTGATGCAAGAAAACTGTCAAATTGACGGCGAGATTGTTACAGTGCCTGCCGAAATACGCCTTGGCGACCACATCCGGCGCGTAGGCGAAGACATCAAGGCCGGAGCGCAAGCTCTAACAGCAGGTCGACGGTTGCAACCGCTTGATCTTGGATTATTAGCGGCAATTGGCGTTGCCTCTGTTCCGGTTCGTCGTCGTCCACGAGTCGCTCTGTTTTCCACCGGCGATGAATTGCGAGAACCAGATCAACCACTTGAAAGCGGCGCGCTCTTTGACGCCAATCGCTATATGTTGTCAGGACTTCTTGATGAACTCGGATGCGTCGTCACCGATTTCGGCATCTTACCTGATCATCAACATAAAATCGAGTCGGCCCTCATCACAGCGGCGGCAACAAACGACGTCATCTTAACATCGGGCGGAATGTCGGTCGGCGACGAAGATCACGTCAAAGCGTCAATTTCTGCGATTGGCGGTCGAATGAACTTTTGGCAAACGGCGATTAAGCCCGGCAAGCCAATTGGCGTTGGGCGATTGGAAAAGGTCTTGTTCCTCGGCCTTCCCGGCAATCCAGCCGCAGTCGCTGTCACCTTTCAATTTTTGGCGCGACCGATGCTCTTAAAACTATCCGGAGTTGATCCGATTCTTCCTTGGCCACGATTTACGGTTGCTGCGGGGTTCCATTTAACTCGCAAACCAGGAAGGCGCGAGTATCTCAGCGGTCGTTTAACAACCAACGATGCCGGAACGACAACAGTCCACCTCCCCATGCGCCGAGGCTCTCACTTGCTGAATGACTTCGCGCACGCCGATGTCTTGGTCGAGCTGCCCGAGGTCACCACCAGTGTTGCATTAGGGGACCCCGTAGCCGTACTCTCATTATTTCGACCATAATTTCTTTTCTCATTTTAATCACCTTCAATGAAGAATTATAGCGCTGGATTGTTTTATTTTAGATATCTAAACCTTTTCAAAACAGACTTCAAAACAGACACATCAACGGAAGCAACCATGAAAACGACACTGAGAAACAATCGAATTACCGTGCTTGTTACAATTTGGTTTGTTATGGCTCTTTTCCGACCGACGCCAGCATTGGCGAGCGACCCGTTCAGCGCGGATTGGACACGATCGATTATGACATCTTCGTTCTTGGCAACGTCGCTCTACAGTGCGGCGCTGCTAACATCGAGTTCTGCTCAACTGGCCATTTCAGTCGCAGCGCCTGTTGGATGGCAACCATCTCTTTACAGGTTTCTCGTGCCCGCGATTATGGTTTTGACCATGTCTCAGCTAATTCCAGCGGTGCGAACAACCGTTCCAGAAATTGTTGACGGCTGGTTAGGGCAATCAACCTATAGGAATGTCAGTTTAGAACATCATTAGCTCGAATCAAATGCCGGCAAGCAGGATTTCCAACCATGAAAATTCTATACTTCTCTTGGGTGCGGTCCAAAATCGGATTGGCTGAAGAAACCGTAACAGCGCCCAACAGAGTCAACAACGTCGCAAGCTTCCTCGCTTGGATGGAGACACGAGGCCCGAACTACGCCGATGCGCTGGCAAACCCCGCTATCGTCCGGATCGCCGTAAACCAAGACTATGCAAGCGCCAACCATCCAATTAACAACGACGATGAGGTCGCGCTGTTTCCTCCAGTAACGGGAGGCTAACCAACAATGGCGATCTATGTTCAATCTGAAGATTTTGATCTCAGCGCCGAATTGAAACAATTGACGGCAAACACCGCATCGACTATCGGCGCCGTGGTTAGTTTTGTTGGATTAGTGCGCGACATCATCGGAGAAACCTCACTGACCGCTCTCGAACTTGAGCACTATCCCGGCATGACAGAGCGCCAACTTGCTGCAATCGAGGCTGAAGCGCACCAGCGATGGTCTCCCATAAAGACTTTGATCATTCACCGTTATGGCCGGTTGCATCCCGGAGATCAAATTGTACTAACGATCGTCGCCAGCACACATCGCGCAACGGCGTTTGATGCATGTCGCTTCTTAATTGATCGCCTCAAAACTGACGCCCCATTCTGGAAGCAAGAAGAAACAACACAAGGAACCCATTGGGTTGCCTCCCGAGAAGAAGACAATCAAGCGAGCGCTCGCTGGAAAAACAAGACTTCTACAAATCTGGAATAATGCATCTCTTCCGGGACCCGTTCGCGAGACTGAGCCTTCAGAAAATGAGCGCGTTCGATTTTACTCACCTTATTGACCAGAATGTGAGATGGTCCCGGAATCTCGGACAAAACGATCGCTAAGCTTAGATTGAATGTTTTTTGCGGCATTCTGTATGTTTTTTTGACATACTCTCGATGGTGACGATCGAGCCTAAACTTGCCGAACTGCTTCGAAATTTATAGCGGGGTCACAAACACCGACGCTACACGACATGACAGACGGCAACTCTCCAGCGTGCCACCACTGGTTAACCCGCCATATCGAGTATTACCTCTGCCGAGATATTGCAAGCAACACAAATGTGTCTCTAATCGGAAATCCACAAAAGTCGCTCAAATGCAAACGAGCAAAAAAATATAATTTTGCGCCAAACCCGATTCTTTAAACTGTCACTCTAAGCCATATCTAGAAGCCGCTTTGCCGCAAAACTTCTCCGCGTGGCTGTCCGGCGACAATCCGCGCCAAACTATCGACTTGACGCCACTCACCAACTCTCTAGATTTTACTGGTGCCGGATACAGGAATCGAACCCGTGACCTTCTGATTACAAATCAGCTGCTCTACCAGCTGAGCTAATCCGGCAACCGCGACCAATTTCCGAGGAAGGTAAAAGCCATTCCGGTCAAAGTCAAGGCCAAAGTACGATTATGACAAGGCAATATCGATTCTTTTAACTTCGCTCATCCATCCTCAGTGGTCCATGCCGAACGCCCTGGAGAAACACAATCATAAAAACCAGAAACGCCTTCGCATTACACCAGATAGCGGCGTCGAGCTTAAATCTGTTCGAATCGCCAACGCCGCTCCCATTGCATCCTCCATCCCCCCATAAAGAAAGAATCAAAAAGTGTAGCCCTTGGCAAGCACTATATGAGTCGATCATCAGACTCATTGACATCATTTTGGGCGGCGCTTTTTCCGCCGTCTTTTCGGATGGAAGCGGTGATTCGGATCGGGTTGGGAACAGGTAAGGGACTCTACGTATTTACGTTGTTCGCTTCATGACATTATATTTACTTCTCGATGTAAAGGGGATGACGCCTATGAGTGGCCCGTTTGCCGTTACAAAAACGGTTGAGTGTTCCAAGCGCCAACTTGGAACGCTCAACCGTTAAGTCGCCGGATTTATGAAAACAAGATGATGAAGGCGATCAATAACGCGAAAAGGGCGATAGCTTCCGTCATTGCAAAGCCCAGCATCGTGATGCGGAAGGCTCTTTGCTGCATGATGGGGTTGCGCGCAATGGCAAGAATGAGGGCTGCAAAGATAACGCCGATGCCGGCTCCTACCCCGGCGAGCGCCATCGTTGCAAGACCTGCTCCTATATATTTGGCGGAGGCGACATCCATGGGTTTCCTGACCTTTCCATTGTTGAGTTCATGACATCGACTTCTCCCTCCCCGATTTGATTTGTCTTGTTGCCATCGGGTAAGAGAAGCGTTTTATCTTAAAAAAACTTTCACTGTTCGCGAAGAAACGGACGCTTTGAGGTTTTAAGAACGATGAATTGTAAGGATTTATCATTCGATTGAAGCGCCCGTTTTCTTTTGGCGATCTTATTGCGCAAACCAATCATTCCGCTCGGCTGTTCGGCCTGGAGCGGGGATTTGTTTAACGACAAAAGTCTATAGAGAAGCTAACACGCTTTGTCTCGACGCTCAAGTTACGCACCTGTCAGGATATTGCTTTGAAATAATACACCGCCAGCGGGTAAGGCGCCTTCGGGCCAGCGTGCGTATGACGCACCAGCCCCAGTGGTTTAAAGCCTCGAAAGCTTTGGGGCAGCTTTATTGCTTTTTCATTTGCGCGTGACGCTTCAATCGAGAAATTTCTTATCGTTAGGGTCAAAACCCAATCACCAGCAATCCATTGATCCAGCTTGATTCATTTTCCTGCAACGAAAGAATAAAGTGGATAAATATCAATGGATTCCGGATGATTGAGTTTTGACCCTAATATTTGTTAAACCAATCTTGGCGCACTACTCTCTATCAGATATGCTCGGCACATCACTCATCGAATACGATCCGACTGATTGATTCCTTGAACATCAGCGCTCCAAGTGTCGTTATATGATTGTCGTCGGAATACATCGGCACGCCGGAAACAACAGCCGAACATTTGGAACGGCAAAGCAGTTGAGCCGGATCAAACACACGAATACGAGGTGTGGCCTCAGCAGCATGAGTAAACAGTGGATCGGTCACCGATTCCCAATCGCGATGCTCGGCAAACGTCGGCTCGAACCCATCTAAATTTCGTTCTAGCCCGACCTTGATCGGCTGGTGCAACCTCGGCATGGTCCGGAACACCACGAGCGGTGCGATCGCGCTCAGACGTAGAAGAGTGTCGGGAAGTTGGCGAGCGAATGCGTCGCGGCTGGATTCGGAGGACGCCAGACCTTCAGTAGCCGTGGTGACGTATGTGTTTTCAACCACCTGTCCATTTATCACTAAGCCACGGGTATAGAGGCTCCATCGAGCAATCAAGATGATCGCTTTCGGAGAAAGTCGCTTAATCACATTAAATACTTTTTCGGCTAAATCGGGAGAGGAACACGCGGCCCCCTGTCCACCTTCAGTTCGGCGAACTCCCAGCACCGGCGGACAGCCGGCCGTGGCAAACTCGACAACGCGGATATCATGCCGCTCAGCCGCCTCGATAATCGGGGCCATCCAAACATGAGCATGAGAATCGCCCCAGACGACGATAGCGCCTTTCTTTCCTTCGGTTCTAACAAGACAATTGAGTTTGTCGGTAATAAACTCCCCACAGCCTTGGGCGAGATAGTGTCTGTTGCCCCGCACCGCAGCTTCGATAGCTTCGTTCATGCCCGCCACTTTTATCGAGCCTGGGGTCACTTTTATCGAGCCTGGGGTATAGAATACAATACCGGCGATTGCGACTGCGCCAACCGACGCCACCGCCAACGCCGCACCCCACGTTGCCTTCACACTAGCCTGCCCTGCACGGATCGGCCTCTCAATTAGACGATAGGTCAACGCAGCCAACACAAACGCAGCGACAACCAGACCGCCCGCTTCCAGAAGGGTTGGCGTCTTTATGCCAAGAATATGTGCAAATGAAAGTAACGGCCAGTGCCATAGATAGAGCGGATAACTAATTAGCCCGATAGAAACCATCAGCGGATTTCTCAGACACAGGCTGGCAATCCGAGAATGCTCGCCGACAAAAATAAGTAGCGTTGCTGCGGCGACGGGAAGAATCGCACGCCAACCGGGAAACAGGGAAGCATGGTTGAGAATAACCGCAGCCGCCGCGATGACGCCGAACGCCGTTACAGCAGCAATCTCGAAGCCGACTGTACGGACCACCACGCCAACACCCACGCCAGCGCTAGGGGCAAAAGCGGCTATCAGCCGGGGCCATCGCCGCGTCGCTTGCGCCAGCGCAGATCCACTCAACAACTCCCAGATGCGCGTGTGCGGGAAATAAAAAGCGCCAGAGGCGTCGTCGCCCATGATCCATAGTTCGGCGCCGAGCGACAAGGCCCATCCCACCAAAATCAGCGGCAGGAGGCGCACCCGGAATCGCCAAGCCAACCAAAGGGCCTGTGGCCAGACCAGATAGAACTGCTCCTCAATTCCCAACGACCACAAATGTAGTAGAGGCTTCAACAGCGCCTGCGTGTCAAAATATCCCGCCTGAGCCCACAGCAAAAGATTTGCGGTGAAGCCCGCGCCAGCAACGATTTGCCAGCTCAATTCTCTGAACTCGTCGGGAATGAGTGTTAAGCGACCAAATAGCCAACAAGACGCCAGCACCACTGCAAGAGCAGGAAAAATGCGTCGAACTCGTCGTCTGTAGAAGCTTAAGAACGAGAAATCGCCTTGTTCAAGGTTGTCGACGATCAAAGTATGAATCAGAAATCCTGAAATAACAAAAAAAATGTCAACGCCGATAAATCCGCCCGGAATCCATTGCGGAGCCGCATGAAATGCAACCACGAGCAAAATAGCCACGGCGCGCATTCCATCGATATGGGCCTGATATGATTGCTTCATCTCCCACTCATTTTGAGATCATTGGCTGTCGACATTCTGTAACATAATGTGGCCCCTGGCCGCAACCAAAGTTCTGCCTATGAAGGAAGAACGGAAACAAAATTATTGGCGCGCTTAATATACCTTAGAGGCCGTTGGGAAAGGGGTCTATAGTATAATCTGGAGGATAGTGTAGAATGTCGGCCCGTCCTGAATGGTTGAACGAGGGTTCTGTGGTTTGGACGAAGGAAACCGGCCCAGATATGATCGGCACGGGCAAAGATACCCGAGTGATCTGACGAACGAAGAGTGGATAGTTTTAGAACCATTCTTGCCTGTCGCGCGAGGAATAGGCCTTTCACGACGCCACACTCTTCGAGAAACCATGAACGGCATACGCTATGTTTTGCGTTATGGGATTCCCTGGATGGTCTCGACGGCGGCCGATGGAAGTTTGATCGTTCGCGGCAAGCTCGAAGGGTGGAGCGTCGAGAAAATCGCGTCTCGCGCGATCGATGTTGCTCCGTTTTCTCTGGCTCTCTTGGACAAAACATCGATTTGGTTGGAAAAGCTCTCAAATCCAAATTTGGTTACGAGATTTGCATTATTCCTGACGCCGGGAAAGATCAAATCGTCGAGGCTTTGCGTTCCTTGCGCACCGAAGTTGGAGAGAAAGACCAGGTCATCATATATTACGCTGGACATGGTTATCTAAACGAGAAATCCGGGGTCGGTTATTGGTTGCCGGGTCAATGCGGAGACCAATTCTGCTCGCAATTGGATATCAACGAAAGATGTTGCGCGTGTATTGAACCGCATTCCGGCCAAGAACATCCTTTTGATCGCCGATAGTTGCTACTCCGGCTCCTTCACCAAAGAGCATAAAATCAGCAATGCGGAAAAATCTCTTGACCCCGCTGCTTTGCGCGAGCGCCGCAGCGTCATGGCGCTGTCTTCCGGCGGCGACGAGCCCGTTATGTACGGCGAAGTCAACTGTAAGCGTTCTCCTGTTCCCACCTTGTCAAACGCCATTTGATAGGCGAGACTTTGCCTCGCGCGCACGATAGGCAGAAATGAGGGGAATGGGAAAAGAGGGTGGCTTGTGCGACTTTTGCGCATACGATGGTATAGCCGAGGCGAATAGCTCGGACCGGACGTCGCATAGATTGTCGGTTTACGGGATGGCCCTATCCGTCTGGAGACTTTTTTGTGTTTTTAAGCTTCCAGTTCCAGGGAAGAAGTTCGGGCAAGCGGTTGGCCGGAAAGCCTCCGACCATCTGCCTCAAGACATCCGTAAGCCAAGCGAAAGGTTCGACGTCGTTGAGTTTGGCCGTTTCAATGAGCGAAGCGATAAGGGCCCAATTCCGGCCACCGGCGTCGCTCCCTGCAAAGAGAGCGTTCTTGGCTGTAAGTTTTTGCGGTCGCATGCCGCGTTCAACCGTGTTGGTGTCCATTTCAACACGGCCGTCTTCAAGAAAAACGCACAATCCGTTCCAGTGATTTATAGTATAACGAATGGCTTTGGCGAGTTCGGTTTTTTGGGAGATTTCACCCAGTTTCTCCATCAACCAATTTTTTAGATCATCCACCAAAGGTTTAGAGCGCACCTGACGAACAGCGCGACGTACTTCTGAGGTTTGACCGCGAATAGTATCTTCAACGGCGTACAGCATTGCAATACGCTGTAAAACCTCCAGAGCAATCGGCGATTGATTCGCCTTGTGGATGTCGAAGAATTTGCGTCTTGTATGCGTCCAACAAAAGGATAGTACAATGTTTTTCTCGGATATTTTGTTTGCTTTAGCGATTGTCTTGTAGGCGGCGTAGCCGTCGACTTGAAGAACTCCGGAGAAATTTGTCAAATGCTCCGCTGGGTGCTTTCCTTTCCGATTTTCGGAATAAAAATAGACAATGGCCGGAGGCAATTCGCCTTTCCAGGGGCGGTCATCACGAACATACGCCCAAAGACGGCCGGTTTTGGTTTTGCCTTGGCCGGGATCAAGGACCGGAACGGTCGTATCGTCTGCGAATACTTTACGAGAGGACAGAACCTCCTTGCTCAGCAATTGATGCATCGGCTTCAGCCACCAAGAGGCTCGTCCGACCCATTGGCTCAAAGTAGAGCGGTCCAGTGCAACGCCTTGTCGAGCGTAGATAACGGCTTGCCGATACAAAGGCAGGTGGTCGGCATACTTGCTGATCAAGACATGTGCGATCAAAGCTTCCGTCGCCATGCCGCCGTCGATCGGCCGCTCGGGCGCGGGCTCCTGAACGACGGCTTGTTCACAGCCACGGCATCCATAACGAGGGCGGCGGATGACTTTGACCTTAAACTGAGCCGGAACGACGTCGAGCTGCTCGGAGACGTCCTCGCCGATAACGTGCATATTGCCGCCGCAACAGGGGCAGCTCTTGTCTTTGGGCTCGATCACCACTTCTTCGCGGGGCAAATGCTTGGGAAGAGCCCCTCGATTACGTTGGGGAGCAGGGCGTTCAGAGCGAGGCGGCCGGTCGGGTTTATCGCCCTTTTTCTGTTCCAACGCCGCAGAGGCTTCAGCTTGGGCTTGTTCAGTATCTTCAAGAGCAAGTTGAAGTTGATTGGGATCAATCTTCTCAGAGCGCCGACCGAACATAGCGCGTTGAAATTGAGCAACCAATCGTTGAAGTTTCTCGATTTCTTCGATGTAATTATCGCGCTCTATCTGTATAGCCTGGCGTTCCATGCTGAGTTCGTTCAGCATGGTTATAAGGCTATTTCTATCAAGCGCGTCGAAGTCTGGAGATGAATTCATGCGATTGATTATAGATAATTTTTTCATCAAAGCAAGAAAAACTTCAACATACACGCAGCGGCGTTTTTATTGTAATTGGCTTTACTCTTGACCAATCCAACCCTTCAAGCAACATACTCAACTGTGCCGCGCTTAAGGTCACAACGCCGTCGCGAACCGGCGGCCACTCAAAACGCCCTTGTTCCAACCGCTTTTGGTACAACCAAAGACCCGTTCCGTCCCAACCCAAGATTTTAATTCGATCGGCGCGCCGGCAACGAAATATGAATAAGTCGCCACAAAAAGGATTGGCTTTAAGAGCTTGCTGAACCAAGCTGGCCAATCCGTCAATCCCGCGACGAAAATCAACCGGCTTTGTCGCCACCACGATCTTGGCTCCGGACGGGGCCGAGATCATTTTAGCCTCCGAACGGCGTCAAGGACGTGACGGAGATTGACGACATCGACTTGTCCGCCGACACGGACGACAACATCGCCGATCGCAACCTCAATCGTTCCGGCCTTGTTCGCTGTCTCCGATCTCAAGTCGTCGAAGACAACCACCGGCGCAAAACTTTGCGTCTGGTCGTCTCGCTTCTCCTCGGTGCGAAACTGCCGACGCCAACTAAAAAGCTGACTGGCATAAAGACCGTACCCTCGAGCTATTTCCGAAACGTTGATGCCTGGCGCAAGCGTCTCAGATACGATCCGGGCCTTTTCTTCAGACGTCCACCGACGACGACGACCTACACCTGTAATAATCTCAACCCGTTGGATAGTGTCCGGTTGACGGCAATTGCCGGAACTATCTGTATAACTAACATTATAACCAGGCTTATCACTAATATTATCCATTGGGGCTGACCTCCATGCTTTAGGTCAGCCATTATTTCATCCGATAGTTAGCATAACAATGTGGGGGCGGGAGAACGCTTACAGTCAACTCTCCGTTTGCGCGTTCATTGGCGACGCGCTTTCAAGAAGTGAAAGGAACCATCATCGGCGAAGACCTCTATCGCAAAGTCCACACCGACATCATTGTCCAAGCGCCCCAGCCCCCTCAATACAGAGCCGTCGCTTCCGCAGGCTATGAACGCCGATTTCGTCTTGGACCCCGGAAAACAGAGACTCAGCATGAGATGAGTCGAATCCTGCTCGTAGATGCAAGAGGTCCAATCGGCAAAAGGCCGGAACCGATGCAGAAACTCGATCTTCTTTTTACCAAAGAGGGGCAATATCGGTGAATGTTTCTGCGCCGGCCAGGACCGCCAGCAAGCTCAGCAAAAGCACCGCTCATCAAGCGGATAAACCACTTTGCCCGCTTGTCGAAGGTCCGGCAGAGCCGAAAAAGACTCAAGAAAAACAACGAATTCTCTAAAAGCGATCGCCGTGCCGCCTGCCATTTCCATTATTATCATTAAACAACAAAACACCGAATGAAGCATAAAAAATACTCAATCTAAGCTTAGCTAAGCGGTCATTCTGTCCGGGATTTCGGAACCACATCAACCCGAAAGCACTGGCGTTGTTAACCAATCCTACGTCTCTGTGTCGCTCAAACCTTTGGCGGCCAATTGCTCTGGACACTCAGCTTTGACATCTTGAAAAACCAGTTCACAATTCGTCCAGGGAAAGTAGTCACGGTCAGCTTCCAGGATATGCTTTTCGACAACATCATGTGTGATAAACCAAAAAAACTCACCAGTAGTCAACGCATCTTCATCAAGCAACTGCTTCATCTGTTCTATTCGCCGTAATAGATCTTTGTGTAGATGGGCATGCGCTTTCAAATGCGGATATCCAACATCTGCCAATATACGTTCCTCATCAGAAAAATGGCTGGCTATGTCCCTGACCAGAGGGTCTATCAAATTACCAAGAATCGCCCTAGCATTTCCGAAAGCCATAAAGTTAATAAGCTCATTGATGCACAAGAAAAAGGCTTCGTGCTGTTGGTCAATTATGGAATTTCCTGAGCAATAGCCTGAACTCCATAATACATTAATTGGGATTTCCCCCCTTTTGTTTTCATACATTGCCCTGTCTGCTTCTTTAAGAATTATGTCAGGATCATCATATTCACCGTTAAAAATCTTTAAGCCTACGCTAGCCGAACCAATGTGCCTGACATCACCCAAGATATACGGTTCGCACAGAGAGTGCTGAACCTTAGCAACCACCGTCTTGGCCTGTTTAACAGCCTCGTAACAATCACTTGGAAGTCCCCCCAGAAGAACAACGAATTCATCTCCACCTAGTCTTGCTACAGTATCACTTTCACGAACAGACTTTCTCAGTCGATCGGCAACTTCTACGAGAAGCCTATCTCCAATATCGTGTCCATGAGTATCGTTCAATTGCTTGAATTTATTCAAGTCAATAAACACAACAGCATAGTGATGTCTGTCTCTTTTACAGGAGGCCATCATGATAGTCAGGCGGTCGAGAAGCAAACGGCGGTTGGGAAGTTTGGTCAAGCTATCGAGATAGGCCAGATTTTTTATCTGTTCTTCGGCATGTTTGCGGTCAGTAATGTCCTGAACCTGGGAAATAAAGTACCGGGGAAGGCCGTCAGCACCACGAACCAGTGATGAGGATACCTGGCAATAGATAAGATCGCCCTGCCTGTTGTGATATCGTTTTTCAAAGGTCATGCTGTCGCATTCCCTATGGATTGCGCGATCAATAAACTGTGAGCTTATCGCAATATCTTCTTGGTGAGCCAAGTCATTCACGGTCATGCTCTGAAGTTCATCTCGGCTATAGCCGAATATATCGCTCATCTTGTCGTTAACTTTTAGAAGCCGCCCATCGGCACTCACCAAGCACATGCCGCTGTTGGCGTTATCGAAAGCCAAACGGAAGCGTTCCTCGCTTTCACGCAAAGACTGCTCGCGCTGTATGATGGCTTGGGCCATTGTCCAGAAACGGTTTTGGATGTCAGCCAACTCCGTGAACGGGCTATCGGGAACAGTGTTTTTGAGCAGAGGCTGGCCATTTTCAAGATCCCGCATTTGTGCTGCGAAAGTGGCCATGGGCAGCGTAAATAGCTGGAAGAGCCGCAAATTCTTGAGCACGACCAAAACGCACGCTAGCCCAATAAAACTAAACAGAAAAATTAGCAAAACCTTGCCCTGAGTATCCATCAGTTCCGTCGGGATGAGAACAACAACAGTTGCTCCGACAGCGCCTGCTGGGGAAAGCACCGGTATCCAATTACGATTGCCAACAGATAAAGTTCTGTCTACGGATGGAGCGCCTGACCATACCTTAAGGTCAAGTGAATGAATTTGTAGCGTGGGGTCGCCAGAGAGCATCACAAAACCATCCTGAGCGACAAGCATCAGGGGAGTTCCAGAAAAATGGGTAAATTGTGTCAGAAAGTCTTTGACATAGGCTAGGTTCAAACGCCCCAGGAGCAGCCCTTCTACAGACCTGACGGCGATATAGATGCTGGGGGAATCATCTTCGTAACCCCGCAAAATATTTGATACGGAGTTGCTTTCGCTGGCGGATTTCAGATAGTCGGCCAGACGTCCGCCCGAAAAGGAAAAGCCGACGAACACTCTGCTATCAAGGGTGGCCTTGTAAATGGTAGCAACACGCAGGTTCTGGTCCAGGCGATAGATATCCGAAAAGGCTCCAAAGAGGTCCAGCACAAGTGGCGAAAGTTCGGCCTCCGGCAGCTTAATAAACAGTGACAGACCTTTTTGGGTGTCATCTAGATGGTTGTCCAAAAACAAATGAACCCTGTTGGCGTCAGCCAAGCGCAATTCCAGATACTTCCGGCCAATTTCATTGCGCGCAATCAAACCGGCAACAAATAGAATGACGAACATCATGAGCAATGCCGCCAATTCCAGGCCAAGGTTGTAACGCCAGAAAGAGGTGTGGCGGCGTGTTATCATTGGAGTTCAAGCCGTAGATTGCGAATGAAGTGGAAAGAGCCGACAACATCTCCATATCGATCGAAGGCAATTGGACCAAAGCTAGTTTGGTGCTCACGCACCGAGAGCAAATAGCTCTTGACTGCCTCTGGGGTGTCATATCCCTTGTCAAATGCTTGGTTGATCAGTTCCAACGCCTGTCGTATCCCGATGGTCATGGCGTGTGGGGCATAGCCGAAGCGGTTTTTGTAGCGTCGGAAATAGTCGTCTATCCTTGTATCCTCCTGACGAGATGGATAAATGCTGGGCAGAATGATCTGATCGATGGCATCGCCCGCAGTTTCCAGGATTGCTGGTGAACGCGCCCAAGGCGTTAGCAAGATGGATCCAGTCGGCTGAAGATATGGCATCGCCCGCAGTTTCCAGGATTGCTGGTGAACGCGCCCAAGGCGTTAGCA
>CAUYUA010000213.1:0-38713 GCA_963575675.1 Azospirillaceae bacterium | reverse complement strand
AGTCCGCGCGCGCGCGGGGATGAGACTGACGATAGACTTCCAACATGCGTTCGGATTCAATATCGGTGTAGCGCTGTGTGGTCGAGAGGGAGGCGTGTCCCAACAAATCTTGGATCGCTCGCAAATCTCCTCCGTCCGCCAGAATATGACTGGCGAAGCTGTGACGCAAGGCGTGAGGCGTCGCCGTGTCGGGTAATCCCATGGAAAACCGCACGAGGCGCATTTGTCGTTGCGCGACGCCAGGGTTGAGACGACCTCCGCGCACGCCCACAAACAACGGCGACTCATCCGAAGTCGGCCAAGGACGCGCCGCTAAATAGTTCAACAACGCAATTCGGACTATAGGCAACACGGGAATGCGTCGTTGTTTGCGTCCTTTTCCGGTAATGGTCACTAACTCCGCCGGAGTTTTTCGGTCGGCGCCCAGAGTGTCGCCGCAATTGAGCTGCAACGCCTCATCGATGCGCAAACCGCAGCCATAGAGCAGCGTAAACAAAGCGCGATCCCGCAAACCAATCCAAAGCTCGTCGGGTTGCGTCTCGGCGTGGTCAAGGAGGTCTGTGGCGTCGTTTTGAGTCAATGGGCGAGGAAGAGTCTGTGGGATTTTTGGACTCCGCACCATTCCAACGACGGGATTATGGAGCCGCCCGTCGCGATCAAGCCAACTGAACAGGTTACGGACGGCGGCGAGCGCTCGCGCTCGACTGGATGCTGCCAACCCCTCTCTTGCGCGGTCGGAGAGCCAAGCGCGGAAGTCGGCGAGATTTGCGGCGCCAAGGTCGACCAGCGCGGGAGGGCGGCCGTGATATTCGGTAAAAAAGAGGAAAAAGATGCGAACGTCTGTGGTGTAGGCGTCGAGGGTGTGGTGAGAGACTTGCCGTTCAACTTCGAGCCAGCGTCGCCATGCAGCCAGAGCTTCGGCCAAATCGGGAGCAACCGAGAATCCAGCGCTGATCTCTTCCATATGACTCTCTCAAGCGACCGTGCGGCCCGGACAAAAACAAATTGTGGCCGGGCGCCGATGATATGTGGACGTCATGACTATAGGTGGACGTCATGACTATAGGATGATGTGGTTGGCGTTGTTGTCCTTCTTTGGACGTTGGCTTGCCGACTTTGCCGGATTTATGGCGTGATTTGTTTTTCTATACTCTGTTCAATTGTGAACCCGAAAAAAACTCCGAAAGAATCGGGGCTCCGCCCTCGACCCGCCAAAGGCCGGGAGGCCTTTGGAAACCATGACTTGGAGTTTGTGACGACCGGAAGAGAGTGGGCCGTTTTAATTCGGGAAGGCCGCATGATTCAAGGGTTCTCAACCGAACAGAGTATACACTTATCGATTCTTTTTACTCTTCGAGGTTTGCGTCGATGACGCGGCGCGCTGTTTCATAAGAGAATCCTGCTCGCCCCAACGCGGCGATATCTTTCATTCGTCGTTCTGCGCGCTCTTGCGGCGCTCGAAACGGCCCCAATCGTCGTCGTCGAGCAAACGCTTTGGCCGCTGCTTCATCGGCCTCATCGGGAAGTCGCTCTTCGTTTTCCGAAACGTCTAAAATCTCTTGGGCAGCTTCGATCAACGCCGCTTGCGTCAAATCCGGCGCGATTCCCTGCGCCGCCAATCGATCTCGAATCGCTCGCGTCGATGCTCCGCGTCGCCGTAAGCTCAACGCTTTGGTCCGCGCATAGGCTGCGTCATTCAGGAAGCCCAGCCGGCGAAACCGCTCGATCAGAGCCTCCACCCACAATCGGCCCTGATCGCGATTCGTCCCGTGGAGTCTGAACGAGCGATCGACACGCGCCATAAGCACGCGCCGAACGCCTGTTTCAGACGCGGCGTAGCGCTCTAAATACGCCACCGCCGCGTCTTCTAAAGACTGTTCTGTGACGGGTTTGGGCAATCGAGGCTCACGAGACCGCGAACCGAAGGATGCTTCATCAGCCGCCACGGGTCGTCACCACTTTCTGCCGCCGCCGGAGCTGCTTTTGGGACTGTTAGAGTGACCGCGAATTCGGTTTAAGAACCCATCCACCTCGCGATTGAGATTCTCCGATTGCCGATTAAGCTCACCGATCGCTTGCTTCATGCTCTGAGCTTCGTGTTCGGTTTCGGTGGCGGATTGATTGACGCTGGTGATGGTGCGACTGACCTCGCGCGTTCCGATCGAAGCCTGTTGAACATTGCGGGCGATTTCGTTGGTTGCTTGCCCTTGAGCGTCCACGGCGGAAGCAATGGCCGAAGCAATTTCATTGATTTGAGAAATCGTGCTGGAAATGCCTTTAATCGCGCCGACGGCTTCGCGCGTTGCTCCTTGCACGGCGGTGATCTGCGCGTCGATTTCTTCGGTCGCTTTGGCGGTTTGATTGGCCAGGCTTTTGACTTCGTTGGCGACCACGGCGAAACCTCGTCCGGCTTCACCGGCGCGCGCGGCCTCAATCGTGGCGTTGAGCGCCAACAAATTGGTTTGACTGGCGATGTCGTGAATCAGCTTCACCACCTGGCCGATTTTGCTGGCGGCGTCGGCCAAGCCCTGCACTTTGACGTTGGTGCTGTTGGCCTCGGCCATGGCGCCGTTGGCGATCTGAGCGGATTGAGCGACCTGTCGGCTGATCTCGCCAATCGAGGAAGATAATTCCTCGGCGGCGGCGGCGACCGTCTGAATGTTGACGGTGGCTTCTTCAGCGGCGGCGGCGACGGTGGTGGAGAGTTGGCTCGTTTCATCCGCTGTTCTGGTCATCACTTGGGCTGAGCCGTAAAGCTGTGATGAAGCGGATGCGACGGTGTGAACGACGCTTTTGACTTCGTGTTCGAATTTGTTCGCGGTTTCGCCCAGCTCGCGCGCGACCAGCGCCTGAGTGTTGAGGTTGGCGTAGACGGACGTGGCGATGTCCATATCGAGAAATACGGCCTTATTAAGCGCCTGCAAAACGGCGGCAAGTTTTTCCGGTTTGCGACGATAGGCGGCTGCGGCGATATCGATGAGCTTGTTCAAGATAAAACAGTACGCGCCGGTGTACCAAGAGGGCTCCAACCCAATCTTTTGATGAACTTCGCCGATTTTCACAACCTGCTGCATATAGCCGTCGTCAAAGGTTCCATTGAAAACCTTTTCTAACCAGTGTTGCCGTTGGACTCTACGCGCTCGCTCGATAACGCTTGGATTGCTCAACAGGTGAGCGATTTGAGCTTCGGAGCGAAGATGGCTGTAGAAAGAGGTTAGAAGCTCATCGATTTTCGGCGCCAATATCTGACGAAAATCTTGCAGTTCTCGCTTTGTCTGATCATCAATTTTCAAGAATTTAATTCTAGTTATGATATTTTGACCTTGATCATAATTTGCCATGGAGCAGCCTTTCGCCAATCTGGTCGTCTCGACGCCCGAGCTGGCGCATAACTGGAATATGTAGTCATGGCGAGCTTCGGCTATTTGTTCGTTTAACAAAACAAATACCACGATACGATGTTCTCGAAAAGAGGTTTATCTTGATTAAAATTATTATAAAATGCAATCAAGGCAAAATGAAATGACCATTGATTAGGGGGGCGCCGTTTTCTAAATTTATCGCGGTTCGTATCGAAGCATCGATAAAAAAGGCTTTCTCTTGAGATTTCCTTTTCGTGCATTTGAGACCAGTGGAACTCTAAGAAACGCAGATGTTGCGATGTTTTTTTTATGGAAAACTATGCTCTGATTCGGCTTCCCGATAGTATTGCTCTGCGCCGGAATGCAGAGGGATAGTTAAATTCTTCGTGGTGGCCTCGCGTGTTTCATATAAAAGCCGACGGCTGTTCTCGTGCCAAAGGCCTCGAACCAAATCATGAACAACAGAGGAGTCAAAATCAGCGCGCACCGCCAACAGCGCTGTGACGCCTAGAGTTGGCGTTGAGGTCGACGCGCCGTTGTACACGTCTTTGGCGATCGTCGTGGGCGTCAAGGCAAGGGGAGGGCGCAACAAACGCTGTGCGACGGCGTCATTAAAGGGAATCAAACGAATTGGCGTCTTATCGGCCAGCTCGGAGATCGCAGGGATAGGGGTTCCATTAACGATGAACACGGCGTCGACGCCGCCATCGATTAAAGCGTCTACGGCGGGGCCTGGTCGCAAATACATTGGCCGCATTGTTTTATCGGAAAGCCCGTAGGCTTCGAACACCAGCCGCGCAATCGCCAAAGTTCCCGATCCGGACTCGCCGATCGCCGCAGTTCGTCCGCGGAGATCCGCTGGAGTTTTTATCGGACTGTCGGCGCGCGTCACCAGGTGAAGCGTTTGTGTATAGAGGCCGGCGATTGCGCGTAAGTCTCGAAACGGAGGATGTCCGGAAAACGGTCCGGAGCCTTCAAACGCCCATCGCGCAACGTTTGCTTGCATCAAAGCCGCCTCTACGCCGCCGCTGCGCAGAAGCTCGATGTTTTCGATTGCGCCCGCCGTGGCTTGAGTGACGGCGATCATTCCCGGAACCCCGCAGCTTCCACCGCGTTCGCATGGAGGCGAGCCGGGAGGATTGCTGATGACGTTGGCGATTTGGCTGCCGACAACGAAATCCGAACTTCCGGTTGGGCCCGCTCCGATTCGAAAGAAACGAATCTCTTGGCTTTGGGCCGTCTTCAGCATATCCGACGACGCCAGAACGAAACATAGGACAAAGGCTGAAAATAATGTCGCACGTCGCACGGTAGAACCTTTCTCCGTCGTCATGCGTCTCTCTCCTTGTGAGCGAGAACATCCTTGCGCCTTTACTCGTAAAGAATTGGGGCGTAGGAACGATCGGCGTCTGAACGGCTTCAGAAGTAAAACCCTGATGCAAGGAAGGCAACAGCTTCGATTGAGAGGAAGGGAGTGTGTATGAAAAAAATGGAAAAAATTAGACGTATACTCTGTTCGGTTGAGAACCCGAGAATCATGCGGCTTTCCCGAATTGAAACGGCCCACTCTCTTCCGGTCGTCACAAACTCCAAGTCATGGTTTCCAAAGGCCTCCCGGCCTTTGGCGGGTCGAGGGCGGAGCCCCGATTCTTTCGGAGTTTTTTTCGGGTTCTCAATTGGACAGAGCATATCCAGGGCCTGTGTTCCCGGTCGTTCGGGCCAGGAACGAAAGCTCTTCTCTTATTCGCGAAGCGATAGGCTCTGAAATGATTCCGGCGGCCTTGATTCTTGCTGCGGGCATGTCTCGCCGCACCGCGCCAATGAATAAATTGCTTCATCCTGTCTCCTTTGATTCCCGCGTTCCCATGCTTGCGGCTGTTGTGGATCGCTTTCTTGCAACCGTCGCTCGTCCTCTCGTCGTCGTTGTCGGTAAAAACGCCGACAATATCCGTGACGCTCTCGATGGTCGCCCCGTCTCCTTCGCCATCAACCCTTTTCCCGAAGAAGGTCTCTCCGGATCGATTCGCGTCGGACTTGCCGCTCTACCCGCCGAAGCTCCCGCCGTTCTGATCGGTCTTGGCGATATGCCGTTGATATCTTCCAAAACTATTATGCGTCTTATCTCTCTTTACCAAACACATCCCGAAGCGCATATCGTCGCTCCGGTCTATCGCGGACGTCGTGGACATCCGGTTCTATGGGATCGACGCTTCTTTCCGGCCTTGACCGCCCTGACCGGAGATCGCGGCGGTCGCGATTTGATCAATAGGCATCTCGGATCTCTTCGACTTGCGCCGATCGAGGATTCCGGAGTCGTCACGGATTTTGATTCTCTCGACGATTTTCAACAACATGCGACCTTCTCCGACAAAATTTTTGTCGACACGGACGTCGTGAAGGAGAACCATGACCCAAGACAAGAACAGTCCCGGTAAGAACCGCAACGCCGCGTAAGGTTGACCGGAGACCATCGGGACTCATCGTCGGGAGTCGCTCATGCCTCATTCCCATAATCCGTCGCAACCCCGCTGCGCCGCCTTGGTCGGACCATACCTCAGCGGGAAGACTTCTTTATTGGAAAGCTTGTTGTTTGCAACCGGAACGCTTTCTCGCAAAGGGAGCGCGCGTGAAGGCGCTCTGGTCGGCGACGGCGCGCCTGAAGCCAAGGCGCGGCAAATGAGCGTGGAGGTCAGCGCGGCAAGCACGGAGCACTTGGGCGAACGCTGGACATTCTTGGATTGCCCGGGGTCGGTCGAGCTGTCTTATGAGACGCAATGCGCTTTGATGGTCGCCGACGTTGCGGTGGTGGTGGTCGAGCCGATTCCCGATAAAGCTCCGACAGTGGGGCCTTTGTTGAAATACCTCGACGACAATGCGATTCCTCATATGGTGTTCATCAATAAGATGGACATTTTGGGCGAAACGCGCGTGCGCGATGTTTTACAAGCGCTGCAAACGGTTTCGTCGCGCCCCTTGGTGTTGCGTCAAGCGCCGATTAGGGAAGAAAATTCGATTTCGGGTTACGTCGATTTGGTCAGCGAGCGCGCCTATCATTACAACCCTCACGCGCCGTCGGATTTAATCGCGGTTCCCGCCACCGCGCGCGAGCGTAAGCAATCCGCGCGTCAGGAATTGCTGGAAGCTCTGGCTGATTTCGACGATGGATTGATGGAGCAGCTTCTCGAAGACGTCGCTCCGGATAAAGAAGAGGTTTACCGACAGCTCACCAAAGATTTGGCCTCGGATTTAATCGCGCCGGTGTTTTTGGGTTCGGCGGAAAACGACGGCGGAGTTCGACGTCTGTTGAAAGCGTTGCGTCACGAAACGCCGGAGGTCGATCAGACTGCGCTTCGTCTCGATATTCCGGCGGAAAGCGGGGGAGTCGCGCAGATATTTAAAATTCACCACGCCGCTCACGCCGGAAAATTGGCTTTGGTCCGCGTGTGGCGCGGCGTTTTGGCCGACGGCGCGACACTGGTCGGAGAGCGCGGCGACGAGCGCATCGGCGGTCTCTATCGCATGGTCGGCGTCCAACAGCAAAAGCTTGCTCAAGTCGGGCCTGGCGAGGTGGTTGCGCTGGGTCGTCTGGACAAGATCGCATCCGGAGACATGCTTTGCGACAAGCGCCCTTTGCCGCGTTCCCCATTGTGGCCCGAGCCGTTGCAACCTGTGTTCGGTTTGGCGATCGCCGCCGAGAATCGCAACGACGACGTGAAGCTCTCGGGCGCGGTGCAGAGGCTGATCGAAGAAGACCCTTCTTTGTCGTTGGAGCACAACCACGACACCGGAGATATGGTTCTTTGGGGGCAGGGGGACATTCACCTACAAATCGCCCTTGATCGGTTGCGGAATCGTTATAATTTGCCGGTGAAGCATCGATCGCCGCAGGTGCCCTATAAAGAAACCATTCGCAAGTCTACGGCTCATCATTCGCGCTTCAAACGTCAGAGCGGCGGTCACGGGCAATTCGCCGACATTCACATTGAAATAAAACCTTTGCCGCGCGGGGCCGGATTTCAGTTCACGGAAACCGTGGTTGGCGGTTCTGTGCCGCGTCAATTTATTCCGGCGGTTGAAGTCGGCGTTCGCGAATTCTTGCCGCAGGGGACTTTAGGATTCCCTGTGGTCGATATCGGAGTGAATTTGTCGAGCGGCCAATATCACGCCGTGGATAGCTCTGAAATGGCCTTTAAGACGGTTGGGCGCCAGGCTATGGTTGAGGCGATGCCCAATTGCGACCCGGTGTTGCTGGAGCCGATTTTGGCTGTGACGATTGCGGTTCCGAACGAGTTCACCGCCAGAGCGCAAAGGTTGGTCAGTGGAAGACGAGGGCAGATTTTAGGGTTTGACGCGCGACCGGGATGGAAGGAATGGGATGTGGTGAACGCCACGCTACCGCAATCGGAGATTTGTGATTTTATTGTGGAATTGCGTTCTTTGACGCTTGGCGTGGGAACCTATGTTTGGAGTTTTGAACGATTGTCGGAGCTGACGGGACGTCTTGCCGATAAGGCTGTGGAGCAACGGAGGGCTTTTCTTGCTTTGTAGAGCCCATGGCGTGTGAGAACGATGCAGAGAATATAGGGAACGTGAAAAAGCGTAAAAATTAAATGGGTCCAGGGACTGTGTTCCTGGTCGCGGGGGGGATTATAAGGGGGGCGCGATCGCCCCTCTTATCGCCGTAAGGCGAACGTCTTGCAGCTTGCGCGAGCTTTGTCTTTCGGCAAAGAAGGGAGGCTGTCTCCTTTTTTTCCTTATGATTTCTTTCGCGATCAGGAACACGGATTCCTGTATCCGTTTGGTTTTCGACCTCAGCGTCGCACTTTCCACATCTCACATCCCACATCCCACATCTCACATCTCACTTTCCACAACTTCCACAACGCCTTTCCTTTCCTAAAAACATATTGTTCGGACGCCATGCCTTATTCATCCTTGCGAGACTTCATCGAACGTCTTGAATGGTCCGGTCGCCTGGTTCGAGTCACGACCCCAGTTTCAACCGTGCTCGAAATGACGGAGATTCAAACCCGCCTTCTAGCCGAACAAGGCCCCGCCGTTTTGTTTGAACATGTTCTTCTGCCCGACGGGCGACGCTCCGACATTCCGGTTTTGGTCAACCTGTTCGGAACCGTTGAGCGCGTGGCTTGGGGTATGGATTGCGAACCCTCCGAGCTGCGTCAAGTCGGCGAGACCCTCGCTTTCCTCAAACAACCAGAGCCCCCTAAAGGATTACGGCAAGCGCTCGAAATGATGCCCTTGGTGCGCACCGTCATGTCGATGAAGCCCAAGACCGTCTCTTCGGCTCCCTGCCAGGAAATCGTCTGGCGCAACGAAACCATCGATCTCGGACGTCTGCCGATTCAATCCTGTTGGCCCGGAGAGCCTGCTCCGCTGATTACTTGGCCTTTGGTCGTCACGCGCGGTCCCGGCGACAAACGCGAAGACGATTTCAATCTCGGAATCTATCGCATGCAAGCCCTCGGGCGCGATCGGACGATCATGCGTTGGCTTCGTCATCGCGGAGGCGCCCAACATTTCCGTCGTTGGCGTGAGGCCGGACGCACCGAGCCCTTTCCTGTCGCCGCCGTGATCGGCGCTGATCCTGCGACCATTCTCGCCGCCGTCACGCCTATTCCCGACACGTTCTCCGAATATCAGTATGCCGGCCTATTGCGTGGGAAAGGTGTTGATCTGGTCGACTGCAAGACGGTGCCGCTTAAAGTTCCGGCTCAGGCGGAAATCGTGCTCGAAGGCGCAATCCATCCCGGAGAAGAAGCCGACGAAGGCCCCTATGGCGATCACACGGGCTATTATAACGCCGTTGAGCGTTTTCCGGTGTTTCGACTCTCTGCGATCACCATGCGCAAGGCGCCGATCTATCTTTCCACTTTCACCGGCAGGCCGCCTGATGAGCCTAGTGTGCTCGGCGAGGCTCTCAACGAGGTGTTTATTCCTTTATTAGTCCAGCAGTTTCCAGAGATCGTTGATTTCTGGTTGCCGCCGGAGGGGTGTTCTTATCGCATTGCCGTTGTTTCGATCAAAAAAGCCTATCCCGGACACGCCAAGCGCGTGATGATGGGCGTTTGGTCGTTTTTGCGGCAGTTTATGTACACCAAATGGGTCATTATCGTTGATGACGACATTAATTGCCGGGATTGGAAGGATGTGATGTGGGCGATTTCGACTCGCATGGATCCGGCGCGCGATATCACGGTAATTGAAGGCACGCCGATTGATTACTTGGACTTTGCAAGTCCGGAGTCGGGATTGGGAGGGAAGGTGGGGTTAGACGCTACGAATAAGTGGCCGCCGGAGACTCATCGTGAGTGGGGGAGGAAGCTGCGCATGACCGATGATGTGATTGAGGAGGTCTCGCGCAAATGGTCGAGCTATGGCTTGCCGGGCGAGGGCAAATCTATTTGGCGCTAAGCTGAAAAGAACAAAGGCGAAAAAACACAAAAAATAAATTAAACGGGCCCAGAGACTGCGTTTCTGGTCGCTCGGGATTATAAGGGGGGGGAGCAGAAGCCTCCCCCTCCCCCCTTCCCCCTTATTTGTGAAGCGATTCTCTTCTGGAATCGTTTGTTTCGGTCCTCATGTTGTTATTTATTGGCATGGGGCCTATTTAATAATTCTATTCCGCGTCGGGACCGGATTCCTGTTGACGTTTCCACATGGAAGCATAAGAGCCGTTCTTCTCAAGCAACGCGGCATGCCGTCCACGCTCAACGATCATCCCCTTCTCCAAAACCAGGATCTCGTCAGCGTCCACGATGGTTGATAATCTATGCGCAATCACAAGAGTTGTTCTTCCACGGCTAACTTCGCGTAGATTGGCTTGAATCTCGCGCTCCGTGTGCGTGTCCAACGCCGATGTCGCCTCATCAAACAACAAGATATTCGGCGTTTTCAAAATAGTGCGCGCAATCGCCACGCGTTGCTTCTCTCCGCCCGACAGTTTCAATCCACGCTCTCCAACCAAAGACTGATATCCGTCGGGAAGACCACACACAAATTCATGAATATGCGCAAGACGAGCGGCGTTCTCAATCGCTTCTTTTTCAGCTTCAGGGTGACCATAAGAAATGTTATAGTAAATCGTGTCGTTAAACAACACAGTATCCTGAGGCACGATGCCCAAAGCGGCGCGCAGGCTGACTTGAGTCACGCTGCGTAAATCTTGCCCATCAATCAGAATACAACCGGAGGCAGGATCATAAAACCGGAACAGCAACCGGCTGATGGTGGACTTGCCGGAGCCGCTAGGTCCAACAATCGCCACAGTTTGACCAGGCTTAACCGTGAAAGAGACGTCTTGTAAAATCGGCCTCCGAGAATCATAGCTGAAACAGACGTTCTCAAAGGTTAAAGCGCCGCCCGAAACACATAAAGGCGTTGCGTCGGGAGCGTCGGCGATTTCACGATTGACCGTCAGGAGTTCAAACATCTTCTCCATGTCAATCAGAGCTTGCTTGATCTCTCGATAAACGAAGCCAAAGAAGTTCAGCGGCAGATAAAGCTGAACCAAATACGTGTTGACCAAGACGAAATCGCCGAGCGTCATTTCACCGCGCGCAATGCCGGCGGCGGTGATGTACATGACGATCGCCAAACCGATCGAGATAATAAACCCCTGTCCCAGGTTGAGCATCGACAATGACGTTTGGCTTTTGACGGCGGCGTGCTCGTACCCGCGCAAGGCGGCGTCATAGCGTTCGGCTTCGTGTTTTTCGTTTCCGAAGTATTTCACGGTTTCGTAGTTGAGTAGACTATCGATAGCCCGTGTGTTGGCTTTACTATCGGTTTCGTTCATCTGTCGACGAAACTTTGTTCTCCATTCGGTGATGACCAATGTAAACGCAATATAGCTGATCACCGTTATCAGCGTGACCAAGGCGATCGAAGCTCCGAACATTCGCCAGAGAATCACGCCGACCAAAACGATTTCCAACAACGTCGGCAGAATGTTGAACAACATGAACCGCAAGAGCGTTTCAATGGCTCGATTGCCGCGTTCTATGGCGCGCGAAAGCCCCCCGGTTTGTCGCTCAAGGTGGAAACGGAGGCTCAAGGCATGCAGGTGGCGGAAGACCTGCAAAGCGACTTGGCGAATGGCGTTTTGAGCGACCTTGGCAAACAGAGCGTCGCGCAGTTCGCCGAATCCTTGAGCAATGATGCGGGCGAGGCCATATGCGAGAATCAATCCGACTGGAACGGCGATCAAAGGAGAAGGCGCGTTCGTGGTCGCGACGGCGCCGAATCCCGCGCCGCCGCCGGAAAGCGCATCGATTGCCGCTTTGTAAAGGATGGGGACGATGACGTTGGCGATTTTGGCGATCCCGAGGAAGCTGAGCGCCACAATTACGCGCAAGCGCATCTCCCGTTCTCCGGGAGGCCATAAATATGGCAGGAACGTGCGCAGGGTGGGGATGTGGCCGCTTTTATGGGCGGGAGCGTCGGCGTTGTGTGTGCTGGAAGGCATGGCGAGACAAGAAAAAAGGAAAGAAGAAGCGTTACAGTGTCTTTTTTTGAGAGCGTGGGCAATAGTTCAAACGACAGGGCGCGTCGAATGCCGGACCCGCCCTTTGATTGTAAGGATGGCGCGCATGGCCCCTGCGAAAACAGAGGATGCAGGAAAGAAGTTTTTTGCCCGACGCTATAAGGAGGCTCACAGCGAGGCTGGAATCAAACGGCTTTCCATGGCGGAAGCGTTGGAACAAATTGTGCGTGGCGACTCCGCGTCCGAAAAGATTTCCAAAGATTGGCTTTGTCCGTATAAAAAAGAACTAACGACGGCAAACTACGACCGACTCCAAGGTAATTTATTTTTGTCGGGAATGTTGGTCAATCTGCTGCCGTTTCTGTCGCAGCGCATGGCCGAGGCGAAGGAGCGAGGCGATGGGCCGTTCGGCGTGTTTCAAGGCGAAATATCGCAAAACGAAAAACTTTTATTGTTGCGCTCCGCCTGCTGCATTACTCTGAACGAAGTTCTGGATATTTGGGCGAAAACCACGGCGTCCAAGCCGATTCGTTGCCCGATCACGCGACTTTACGACGTGGCGCGGAGATTCTTCGGCGGTTCGACGTTGTATCTTGATGCTGATCACACGCCGATTAGTTTGGCGAAAACCGGCAGCAACACGGCGATTCATGTGTGTTGGTGCATGGTGGAGGCGATGTTGGCCTTCAACTTGCCTCTGTCGCCGGAAGAGTGTCGGGATGTCGTGTGGCGGAGTCGTAAGGAGGCGATGACTTTAGCCTCTGGTAGTTTGGGAATGATTGTGCATTTTTTAGAGGACAGTCATTTGCATCCGCCGCATGACTCGGCGGTTTATCCGGTGGGGGATTCCGGAGCGTTTTGGTTGGAAGAAACCGGCGCGGGACTTCGCATGCGTTTGGACCCGACTCACATCAAGCCGTTCAGCAGCGGCAATGATTTGTACTATACAGGATGTCCGGCGTTTTATATTGAAGGTATGATTGAGCGTTATCTGGAGTGGGTGTTGGATATTGCGCTTTTCCACAATTTGATGAAAAACGGTCAGAGTTGACATATAAAGGTTGACACAGAAAAGAATAAAAAATTGGACGGATACAGGAACACGGTCCCTGGCCCCGTCCAATTCTTGTTCTTTGTTTCCCGCTCTTCGTTCTTGCTTATAAAGACTCTTCTTTCTTATAAAGACTCTTTTTACTTATAAAGACGTTTGAGGCAGCGGTCTATCCATTGCGCGGAAAGTTTCTCTTGCACAGCGTTTTGTTCCAGACGATCCCGCAATACGCCAAAATCAACGTGATCCAAGTGCTGATCTTGGTTAAAACAAGAAAACACCACACGTTCTTCTCCCGTGCTTGGGTCACGGTGAAGCTGCAAACATTGCGCGCAAATCTCCTTCATCATGCACTGCATCGGAGAGTTAATGGATCCGATCGCCTCATGTTTAGGTTTTAAATAAGGCCGCAAAACCGTGTGTCGAGCATCTCCAACCGCCGCCATCATGCGATCAGAACCAATCGCAATGATCCGATCCACCTCCGATAAAGAAATGTCCGTCGCTCCCAAATCCCCGGAAGCATAAGACAGTATCGCTTGCACAATATTGCCGACGACGCTCTTGTCGCCCGGTCGCCCCGGCAAGAAACCGGGAGCCTCGTCGCAACACCAAATCACGCGATCCGCAGCAGCCTCGATTTGCTCGACTTTATAGCGATCAATCCGCTTCTTATACCCGGCGAAGTAAATCACACGCGCTCCCTTGGCGCGGCAAGCTTGCCCGATCGAGAACAACACCGCGTTTCCTAATCCGCCGCCAACCAAACAGACGGTCTCATTTTCAGGAATCTCGGTGGGCGCGCCGGTGGGCCCCATCAGAATCACCGGCTCTCCGGGGCGGAGCTTGGCGCACAGCGATGAAGACCCTCCCATTTCCAACACGATCAACGAGAGCAAACCTTTCTCGCGATCGACGGAAGCTCCCGTCAGAGCCAGCCCCTCCATGGCCAAAACGGTTCCATCAACGCGCGAGGCCAAAGTCTCAAAATTTTGCAAACGATAGAATTGACCCGGCTGGAAGGCGCCGGCGGCGCGCGGGGCCTCCACCGTCACTTCGATGATGTTGGGAGTAAGGCGAGTCACGGCGTGAACGCGGGCGCGCAGCTCTCGGTTCATGGCCGCAATCAAGTCGCTCGAAAGAACCTTGGTTGGAGGCCGTTTGGCCAAAATCCGGCTGACCGTGGGATAGCTTTGTTTGGCTCCTCCAAAGGCTTTCACCACGTTTCCGGCAAAGGAGGGATGAAGATCGCCAAAGAAAGAAATCGCTCGACCATCCGGCTCTACGGACATCAAGATGTGAATCTTCGATGGTTTGGAGATTTTTTCTGGTTTGGCCGGACGACCGTCTTCGTCATAGGCTTGGTAGTGCTTGCCGTCGAGTTTAAAGCGTCCGGGATATTCGCGAGCCAGCACGGTGTTGGGCTGCGTGCCTGCGGCGACGAGAATGGTTTTGGCGGGAATGCGTCGTTCGCCGACTTCTGCGATTTCAACGCGCAACGCTTGAGCGTGACCATGGTGGTCAATGTCTACGGCTTTTGGCGCGGCGTTTTCCAAGAACCGAATGCCCTCTTCCATGGCCAAGGACACCTCTTCGGGATTGAGGGTGTAGCTTGGCGCATCGATTAAGCGGCGACGATAGACCACGGTCGAGCCGCCCCATTGGTCGAGCAGTTCTTGCACGCGCGCCGGACGGCCTTCGACGGAAGCGGCGGCGCGTTCGGCGCGCAAGGCGCGGGCGTGGGCAAGAAACTCATCGGCGGTCTCTTGTTCTTCGGCGGTCCATCGATGCCGAACTTCGGCTTCGCTTTTTTCGGCGGCCAGAGTTTCGTATCGGCTGAGGAACTTTTCCACCTGGACCGGATAATAGGCTAGAGCCTCTGTGGCGGTGTCGATGGCGGTGAGGCCTCCGCCGATGACGGCGATGGGCAGACGCACTTCGAGATTGGCGATGGATTCGGTTTTGGCGGCGCCTGTGAGTTGTAGCGACATCAAGAAGTCCGACGCTTGCCGCACGCCGCGCGCCAAACCGTTTTCGATCGGCAACACGGTGGGGCGTCCTGCGCCGAGACATAGGGCGATGTGATCAAATCCGGCGGCGAAGGCGTCGTCTGCTGAAAGGGCTCCACCGAAGCGCACGCCGCCGATCATGGAGAAGGTGGCGCGTCGCTCTAAAAGAATACGGATGAGCTTGAGAAAGTTTTTGTTCCAACGAACGGTGATGCCATATTCCGCGACGCCGCCGAAGCCCGCCATAACGCGCTCATCGAGTCGCTCATAGAGAGAGTGAATGTCGTGAATCGGTCGAAAGGGGGCCGTTTCGCCGTTGGGGTGAACGCCGGAAAATTCGGAGGGAAGCGGTTCGATTTTGAGTCCGTCAATGGCGACCACGGTATGGCCGTCGTTCAACAGATGGTGTGCGAGGGTGTATCCTGCGGGGCCGAGTCCGACGACTAAAACTTTATATCCAGAGCGTTCCCGCGCGACTGGGCGGCGCAGATTAAGAGGATTCCAACGGGTCAGCAAAGAGTAGATTTCGAATCCCCAAGGCAGTTCGAGCGCGTCCTTAAGGGTTCGCGTCTCAACCTGAGGGATATCGACAGGCTTTTGGCGATGTTGATAGATGCAGGCGTTGACGCAATCGTTGCAGATGCGGTGTCCCGTGCCCGCGCACAGAGGATTATCGACGGCGATCATCGCCAATGCGCCCAGAGGCGCGCCATCGGCTTTCAGCATGTGCATTTCCGAGATTTTCTCGCCCAGAGGGCACCCGGCCAAAGTCACGCCGAACGGACTTTTTTGATAATCGTTGGTTTTGCGGTCCTTCAGACCTTTGGAGCAGGAGTCTTTTCCCTGATTATGGCACAAAATGCAGTAGTTGGCCTGATCGAGGGCTTTGACCAAATCGGCGCCTTGGTCGGTTAAATCAAAGCCGACGCGGGCGCGTTGATGATCTTCGGGCAAGTGGAACTGAGCGGTGTCGTTTTTGACGATGGTTTCTGTCGGAACCAGTCGAAGAGGGTCAAGTTTTTCAGGAAGCTGGAACAATACGCCTTTGCCGTGGCGGGCGCGGCCTTGCGGATGGTGAAGCGCCCAGGCGGCGTAGTGGGTTGCGGCCGCCAGAGCCGTCGTGTTGGAGGCTTCGTCTTGTCGCCAGTTTTGAACGGCGCGGGCGAAGATCAATTCATCAAAGCCGTTTGTCGCCCATGTTTGGCCGTCTTCTTGGCTCAAGTGCGCAATGACGGCTTTGGTCGCGGCGTCGCCGTCGAGGGTCGCCGCGTCATGCGCTTTTACAGCTTTGCCGACGTGTCTCTGTATGAACAACCGTTTGCAGGCGTATAGCGGCGCTAAGGCGTGATGGCGTTCCGCTAATGCGTTTACTTCGGCGCGCACGCCGAACAGTTCCGCCAGAAAGTCTTCGACATGGGGGGCCAAAGCAATCAAGAGCCCGCTTTCGGATTTGGCGTCCAAAGCGTCGGGATCGGCGCGGCCATTCTGCATTCTCGTCGCCAGAGCCGCATCAATGCTGCTCAAATATGACGAAAACGCTTGGTCAAGCCGTGTTAATCCAGCATGGTCGTAGAGATCTGCAAAGGCCAGATCGAAGCCGAGAACAAGATCGGTCATTCACTGATTCCGAATTTTACGCGCGGTAATTGTGAAAAAAGGTGCGGACGTTATAGATTTCCATATATACGCGGACGCTTTGCTTTTGTCGCCATCGAAATCCGGGAAAGCGCCCTCGAAATCTTTGCAATCCAGAACCTTCTCAAGTTACAAGACAGCTCACAAGTTATAAGGCGGCTCACAAGTTATAAGACGGCTCACAAAGTCGCCGTGAAGATTTTTGAGATATCATCTTGACCGTCTTGTCGGAGAAGCGCATCATAAGCTGCGCTTTGCGGGCGGCGAGCGACCGAAGCTTCCTTCGGCCGGCGCTTTTTGCCGTCCATGCGTCGTTTGGTCCCAATCGTGGAGCGTCCCGTGAAGAAGGCATTCGCTCTTGCTTTGGCGTGCTTTATTGTGTCGATGATTTGGGTCGCCGCCTCATCACCGGCTCTCGCCACCACTCCAGCCACAGCCGCCGTCGCCGACAAAAATTCTGGTTTCATCGACCCGCAATACCCCGCGCTTGGTTGTATGCTCGGCATGTCCGTAGGGACTGTGTCCATCGCTTTTCCTCCGATGGTGCGATGGGCCTATGTCAACGGTGGTTATGCCGCCGTCGGCGCCATGGTGATGCGCTCCGGCTTGGGGTGCTATTATGGAGTGCTGGGCGGCGCTGTCGTCTCCGGCGCTCAATCAACGTATCGCGCGCTGCAAAATGGTTGGAGTCGTTTATTCTAATCGGCTCGTTGAGGTTTCGAAAGACGAGGCCTCTGTTTTAGACGACGCAAAACCGCATAGGGTAAGGAGCAGCCTTATGATCAAGGCCGAAGGGCGATCAAGCGGCGTAGTTTCGACGCACAAATTCTTGGTGCGGCTTGGCCGTCAAACGGCGATGTTGGCGTTCGTGACGGCGTTGATGTTCGTCGTCACGTTGATTTCGTCGGCGCACGCCGCCGATCCCGGAAAACAGCCGTCTGTGATTCAAGAGGCCTCTCCATCTCCGCCCATCGCCAAATTGTCTCGCTGGCTTAAGCCATCTGGACAGTGGGTCGACAACAACACAGCCTTCTTCGGTTGCATGACGGGCTTTTCGGTCGGAATCCTTACCCTTGGATTGCCGCCGGCGGTCAACTGGGCCTTTTACATCGGTGTGCCCATTGGAACCGGCTCGATCGTTTTGCGTTCTAGTTTGGGGTGCTACGCGGGTCTTCTGGGTGCGGGAGCTTTCTCAGCATCCGCTTCTCTATGGGATCGCGTTGGTCGCGCCTGGCAATCTCTGTGGTGAAGAGCGCGCTTGTCGCAATAAAAAAGCAAAAACCTATATTTCACGGTTGTTATGGTGAGGCGGCGTTATGAAAATTGCTCCTGTTTTGGTCTTCACGGTTTCGTTGTTGATCTCCGGCGTTTCGGCGATTCACGATTCTTGGTCCAGCGGACAAAACAATGATCGCGCAACACAATTAGAAGCCAAAAACAAGACTCCAGCGCCTTTGGTGAGCAACTCTACGGTGTTTTACTCTTGCGTCAGCGGCGCCGCTGTTGGTGTGTTGTCTCTAACATTTCGGCCTGTTATCGGATGGGCCGCCAGTGCGGGCGCTATTCCCGGCATGATTGCCGTGGCGACTGTCGGAGGGGTTGGGTGTGCTGTAGGGTTGATGGGTGGGGCTGCGCTTTCTACGGTCTCGAAGATTTTTTCGTGATCTTGCGTATTTTCTGAGTTCTAGAATAAAAATTAGAAGGGTCCAGGGACTGTGTTCCTGGTCGTGGGGGATCATAAGGGGGGAGCGAAAGCCCCCCTTATTCGCGAAGCGATCTTTCATTGGAATTGTTTATTTGTGCGGATCATAAAAGATGCAGATATTCAACATCATCAACAAAGACAAGCAATGAAAACGAACGATTTCAGAAGAAGCTCGCTTCGCGAATAAGGGGGGCTTACGTTTCCCCCTTATGATCCCGAGCGACCAGGAACACAGTCCCTGGACCCATCTAATTTTTATTTGGATGCATCAAAAGTCATATGTTCGTCACTTATCTCGTCGAGCGCTGTCTCGTTGGGCGCTATCTCGTGGAGCGTGTCACCAAAGAGGATTGGAAACCAAGCCGTCGGCTAATTTCGGCTCAAACCAAGTGGATTTTGGCGGCATAACGTTTCCGGCGTCGGCCACAGCCACCAAGTCGCTCATTTGGGTCGGATATAGGGCGAAAGCCGCCGCCATTTCGCCGCTGTTGACGCGCTGCTCCAATGCGTCGAGGCCGCGCTTTCCGCCGACGAAGTCGATGCGCTTATCTTTGCGCAAGTCGCCGATTCCCAAAATAGGTCCCAGCAAACGGTCGGACAACAGGCTGACGTCGAGTCGCGCCACCGGCTGGTCGATGGGAGGCAGAGCTTGACGCACGCGCAGCCGGAACCATTGTCCGGGTAAATAAAGGCCGAAGGTGCGGGCTTCGGACGGCTTCGCTTGTTCGGAGCACGGCGTGACAATGAAATCTTTTTCGAGTTTGCTTAGAAATGTTTCCTGGTCCATGTTGTTGAGATCGCGCACGACTCGGTTGTAATCGAGAATTTTCATTTCCGAGATCGGAAAACTCACCACGAGAAATGAGTGATGAGGTGCGTTTTCCGGCGTTGCGTCGCGTGCGGCGGCGACTCGCGAGGCGGCGGCTGAACGATGGTGGCCATCGGCGATATAGATCGCCGGCATGGCTTCGAACGCTTTGGTGATTCGCTGTTGCGCGTCGGAATCGGAGATCACCCACAGCGCGTGGCCGATTCCATCATGGGCGATGAAGGAATACGCCGGCGGGGTTGCGACGGTCGCTTCAAGAACTGCGGCGACTTCGGGATGGTCGGGGTGCGCCAGCAAGACCGGCCCGGTCTGGGCGTTGACGGCGTTGATTTGTCGCACACGGTCATCTTCTTTGTCGGGACGAGTGAATTCGTGACGTCGAATGCGGTTGGCGTTATAGGCGGCCACGGATCCTGCGGCAACCAATCCTGTCTGCACATGAGCGCCCATGCTCAGGCGGTAAACGTAGTAGCACGGAGCCGAATCGCGTTGGAGTGCGCCGTGTTGGATCATTCGGGTGAAATTTTCTGCGGCTTTGGCGTAAACCTCTGGCGCATAGGCTGAAATCTCGGGAGGGAGGTCGATTTCCGGTTTGGAGATATGTAGGAAGCTCCATGGTTTGCCTTCGGCGAGCTGCCGCGCTTCCACGGAATCCAAAACGTCGTAAGGCGGCGCGGCGACGACGGCTGCGAGTTCTGGAGTTGGACGCAATCCGGCGAATGGACGAATCAACGGCAAAGACATGTTGTTCCTTTCATGCAATACGCATTTTGGCGGCACGCATTTTGGCGGCGTCATGGCGCGAAACTATTGACGGATCGGCGCACAGCAAAAAATAACAAACTAAAGGGTGCTCGTGAAATTAAAAGGGTCCAGGGACTGTGTTCCTGGTCGCAGGGGATCATAAGGGGGGAGCGAAAGCCCCCCTTATTCGCGAAGCGATCTTCCTCTGGAAGCATTTATCTTTGTTGTTCGTCTTTATACTCTGTCCAATTGAAGACCCGAAAAAACTCCGAAAGAACGGGGCTCCGCCCTCGACCCGCCAAAGGCCGGGAGGCCTTTGGAAACCATGACTTGGAGTTTGTAACGACGGAATGAGAGTGGGCCGTTTCAATTCGGAGAGGCCGTATGGTTCTCGGGTTCTTAATCGAACGGGGTATATTCAAAAAATTTCAGGTTTTGATCCCTACTCACGCCGCCAACTTGTTTTCCCACCCTTATGATCTTCTAAAGCCACCCGATTCTGTTTTAAAACATCACGAATTCGATCCGCCTCTGCAAAGTTCCGTTCTTTCCGCGCCAGCAAGCGTTGCGTCATTAACTCTTCAATGTCTTCATCCGACAATCCATGATCCGACGCGTCTCCCGTCGCCGGAGCCCGCACCGATCGAAACCATGCGATCGGTGCATATCGTAAAACCCCCAACATTGCCCCGGCAGTCGTCAACGCACTCGCCAAACGCAGCTTTTCAGCCACGTCGGAGGCCTTGTGAATCCGTCCCGCCAACTCGTTGAAATGTGAGAACGCCAAGGGCGTGTTCAAATCATCCTCTAACGCGGCCAAGACCTCGAAGGGTAAATCAGCGCTCGACGCCGGAACTTCATTGTCGACAGAGACCTCCGCGACATGACGCAGCGCGTTGTACCAGCTATTCAGAGACGCCAGCGATTGATGAAGACCGCGTTCGGTGAAATCCAGAGGTTGCCGGTAATGAGTCTGCAACAATGTCAAACGAATAACTTCTCCATCCCAACCTTGCTGTAATAGCTCGCGAACCGTGCGGAAATTGCCGAGAGACTTCGACATTTTCTCGCCTTCGACGGTCACGAATCCATTGTGGACCCAAAACTGAGCCAATATCGGGTGGTTGTGCGCGCAAACGCTTTGAGCAATCTCGTTCTCGTGATGAGGGAAGATCAAATCCAAACCGCCGCCGTGAATGTCGAACGGAACTCCAAGGTGCTTTTCGGCCATTGCCGAGCACTCGATATGCCATCCGGGCCGTCCTCGCCCCCATGGGCTACTCCATCCCGGTTGAGTCGCTTCGCTGGGTTTCCACAAAACGAAATCGGAAGGGTCTCGTTTATAGGGCGCAATCTCAACGCGAGCCCCCGCAACCATTTCGTCTTGGTTGCGGCGAGAAAGACGTCCATAAGTCGGCATCGAAGGCACATGGAACAACACATGTCCCTCGGCGACATAGGCGTGGTCGCGCTCAATCAGACGCTCAATCAGATGGACCATCTCTTCGATATGGCTGGTGGCGCGTGGCTCGATGTCGGGCCGCAGCGCGTTCAGCGCATCCATATCGGCGTGATAGGCGTTGGTTGTCCGGCGTGTGAGATCATCTATCGGTTCTTTGTTTTGGTCCGCCGCTTTAATGATCTTGTCGTCGACGTCGGTAATGTTGCGCACGTAGACGACGTGCGGATACAGATGGCGCAAGAGCCTATAGAGGACGTCAAACACCGTCACCGGACGAGCGTTGCCGATATGGGCGAAGTCGTAAACCGTGGGACCGCACACATATAGCCGAACCGTGTCGGGAGTGAGAGGTTGAAAGCGTTCCTTGGCGCGCGTTAGTGTGTTGTACAGATCCAGGGGCACGGTCAAACCTCATATATGCGAAGAGAGATGATTTTATGTGCAATAAAAATTAAAAGGGTCCAGGGACTGTGTTCCTGGTCGTGGGGGATTATAAGGGGGGAGCGAAAGCCCCCCTTATTCGCGAAGCGATCTTCCTCTGGAAACATTTGCCTGTATAGATCATCGTAAACCCATAGATCATCGACATAAAAAAACTTGAAAACAATTCCAGAGAAAGATCGCTTCGCGAATAAGGGGGGCTTTCGCTCCCCCCTTATAATCCCCCACGCCCAGGAACACAGTCCCTGGACCCTCTTATTTTTGTCGGTAAAACATCACGCTGTTTGTCCCGCCACTCGTGCAACAGCGCGCCCACGACCGATAAGCGGAAGCACTGTTTTCAGTTCAGGGCCGTGCTCCCGCCCAGTGAGCGCACGACGCAAAGGCATAAACAAAGCCTTGCCTTTAACGCCGGTTTGGTCGCGGACGGCGGCGATCCAGACTCCCCAAGTGTCCGGAGACCACGGCTCGGGAGGCAAAAGCGTCGCCGCTGCGGCGGCCAAAGCAGGATCATCAAGCGTCGGCGTCACCGGGGCGTGAGCAATTCGCCACCAATCAGCCGCGTCGCTTAACCGGGAAAGGTTAGGACGAACTGCGTTCCAAAACACGAGGTCTGGATTGGAACAACCTGCGGCGATCAAACGCTCGGCAACGGCCTCGAATGGCAGAAGATGAAGCAATCGTGCGTTAAGACGCTTTAAATCTTCGGGGTCGAACTTCGGAGTCGCTCGCGAGATGCGCGAGAGGTTGAACCCGTCGATCAATTCCTGAAGAGACAAACGAGGCTCGATGGGATCGGGCGTGCCTAAGCGGGCTAAGAAACTCAACAGAGCCGCCGCTTCAAGCCCCTCGTCATTGCGCAGAGAGGCGACGCTAAGACTCCCCAATCGCTTGGATAGGCCTTGTCCCGCAGCGTCCGTCAGCAAAGGCAAGTGGGCAAAGGAAGGAACGGCGCCGCCGAGCGCTTTCCAGAGCTGGATTTGCACGGCGGTGTTGGCGACATGGTCCTCACCGCGAATGACGTGCGTTATGTCGAAATCGATATCGTCAACCACCGACGACAAGGTGTAGAGTGGCCGCCCATCTTCACGAATCAGCACTGGATCAGAGAGATCGGCGCCGGAGAAATGAGCGGGGCCGCGCGTAAGATCGACCCATTCGATCGGTTCGTGATTTAAGAGAAATCTCCAATGAGGGCGTCGCCCTTGAGCTTCCAGTCGAGCGCGATCGTTTTCGGTCAGGCGCAAGGCGGAGCGATCATAGATCGGGGGTTTTCCGCGCGCGCGCAGGGTGGCGCGCTTGAGATCAAGCTCTTCAGAGGTCTCGTAGCATGGGTAGAGACGTTGGTCGCGTTTCAGTTTTTCCGCCGCGTCGAAATAGCGCTGCATGCGATCGGATTCGCGAGCGAGGCGATCCCACGTCAACCCGGCCCATGCGAGGTCGGCTTGAATGGCTTGAGCGAACTCCGGCGTTGAGCGTTCTTCATCGGTGTCATCCAGCCGCAGCAAGAACGATCCTCCGGCTTGCCGGGCGAACAACCAATTGACAAGCGCCAACCGAAAATTGCCGACATGCAAAAGGCCGGTGGGGCTGGGCGCGAAACGAACGGAGACGGTCATGGGCAAAGCGCGATGGAAGCGAAAAGGAGTTGCATCATAGCCTGAACCAATAAAACTGGAAAGCCTCAAACGAATGGGGCCAGAGCATTCACATGACAAAACTAGACCGGATTCGGGATTGTGTTCCAGGTCAGAAGCTTGCCATAACTCATTCAGAGATGGGGTTCGAAGATATCGTTTAATGAGGTGGCGTCAACAAAGCGCTCACTCCATTCATCTAACTGATCATTTGTGGCTTTTTGAATACGGTCTTCGATATGACGAGGCAATGACCTAAATCGGCGAAGCAGCAAACGAAGAAGCATTTCCGTTTTTCCTTTTGCTTTTCCTTCCGCTCTTCCTTCCGCTCTTCCTTTGGCCTCGCCGAGCGCTTGAGCCCTGCGCGCCGCCCGATCGACCATTGTTCTCTGATCGTAAATCCAGAACTCGCGTTTTTCCTGAGCGTCAAGTTCTTCTTCGGTCCAAGACGCCCGGTTTGCTTTCTCGAACGCCTGGACTATCGCCGGTTCGATTGCCAAAGACTTCGGTATTACACTCAGTTCTTTTGCATGTTTGAGGAAATAGAGCCATTTCTCGATCGTCGTCTCCAAATCAGAGACGGTTTTCACCAGTTTCGGAAGCTCTGCAAACACCAATTCCAAGTCTTGATGCACGATCAGAGGGTTTTCTTCGGCGCGCATTCGAAAGCGACTGACAACGCGCTCTAGTTCTGGAAACATGATGAAGTCGGTGATCGTTACTGCGACCACTTCCACCAAGTCAGCGTAGGCTTCTCCTTTTTCGAGTTGTCCCACATAGGTTTTGCAAGCATTGTAAAGGACGCGCTTTTCGAAGCCGTCCACGTTCAGAATTTGCATCTCGACGATGTATGAGCGCTCCCACTGATCTTTGACCCTGACGTCGAGATAAGACGCCTTCATGCCATCGATCTTGGGAGCCAAATAAGGATCGACGATCGTGATTTCGTCGATCGCGTTTTTGCCGCTCAAATCAAGGATCGCGTTAAGAAAGCTGATCAGGATGTCTTTGCTCGAATCCGAACCGAAGATTTTCTTGAACGCGAAGTCGGTCTTGGGATTGAGGAAACGCATAACGCCCTTCCTGTGAGTCGCTCATCAACGCATTTTATCACGTCGAGCCTTCCTTCTCAGGCAAAAAGCATCACTTGAATGCGCTCTTCATCCTGAAACCCAGGGGCGGCCGGACGAATATCGTGTTTACTTCAGGATGTCTAAAAGAGATTCTTGATTGGGATATGGAGGAACTTTGCAGTCAAGCCATGGACAATTACAGGCTGCGTCGGCAACAGCTTGACTGAGGCAATAGGCGGTGATGCGGCGGCATGCGTTTTGGAGTCCGGCGGAGACAATTAGAGCGCATAATGAGCGCGCCGTGCGTGGTGAAAACAAAGTCACGGCGTCGAGAGCGCCGTTTATCAGAAATTCAGAAGTTGTGGATGAAAGAGCCGTCGCAGGGCGAGATTCATAAAGAACTTCGCGTAGGACGTTAAAACCCAAAGCATTGAGTTGTCCGGATAGGTCTCCGGCAGTGACGGAGCCCGCTGCGTGAAATAAGGGGCCGTTGGCGGGACGACACAGTGCGGCGACTTGTGCGACAAGCGCGGTTACGTCTCCTCCGGCGGTGACGATGGGCGCAAAGCCGGAGGCTTCGGCTTCGGCGGCGGTGGCGGGGCCAACGGCGAAGACGGGGAGGTCTCGGCGAGAGGTGCGGCGCGTTAGGGCTCGAACGCCGTTGGCGCTGGTGAACAACAAAGATTGAATGCGCAGAGTGTCCCAATCTGGGAGTGGCGGCGCGTCTCGCCAGATTATCGTTAACATCGGCTCCGAAAGCGGTGTATGGCCGCGCGCTAGAAGAGCCTGAAACAACGACGTTGCGTCTTCCTGGGGGCGCGTGATCAAAATCGTCGCCATCCGACAGTCTCTCCTCGGCGATCAAAAAAAGCGCGTCTACCTTACGTTTTGGGAAGGCCCCAAGTCACGGTCTTCAAAGGTCTTTCGGTCTTTGGCGGGGCTTCCGCTTCCTCTTTCCTTATGATCTCGCCCCTTATAATCCCGAACGACCAGGAACACGGCCCCTGGACCCTTTGGTCTTTTTATGTTGCAAGGAAACCCGGAGGAAGCATTTCTTTCAGCTCATGTCCCGCATCCGCGCCTAAAGCAGCAGCTTCAATCGTCAAAGCACTGTCGAATGTTTCCGGCGCCGCTCCCGCCGCCTCCGCCGCCCGCGCCACCACCACCGGCGTTAGGCCTCGACGCGCCGTGCGAAACAATCGCCGACCATCCGGACTGCCCACCAACGCCATTAACTCCAACCGAAACTCGTCGTCAAACCGCGCATGCGCCGCAATCGGCGTGCGGCACGATCCATCCAACTCCGCCAAAACCGCTCGTTCCGCCGCCACACACGCCGCCGTCATCTGACAGTGCAACGGCGTCAGCAGCATGCGCGTCTCGATGTCCTCCACCCGACACTCAACGCCAACTGCTCCCTGCGCCACAGCAGGCAGCATTTCATCCATCTCTAGAACTCTCTGGATTCTATCCTGCATTCCCAGTCGCCGGAGTCCCGCCACAGCCAATAATGTTGCATCGACTTCGCCGTTCGCCAGTTTTCGCAACCGCGTCTCGACATTGCCCCGCAACGGAACCACCTTGACGTCCGGACGAACCGACAAGACTTGAGCTTGTCGTCGCAAACCAGACGTGCCCACCACCGCTTCACGAGGCAAGTTCTCTAATCCGCCGCCGCCCGCCGAAAACAATGCGTCACGAGGATCTTCACGCGGCAACACGCAAACGATGTCCAGTCCTTCCGGCATCCACGTCGGCACGTCCTTCAAAGAGTGAACCGCCATATCTATGTGGCCGTCAAGCAAAGCTTCTTCAATTTCTTTGGTGAACAAGCCCTTCCCGCCGATTTCCGCCAGCGCTCTGTCTTGAATGCGATCACCGGACGTGCGAATCACGATTAACTCAATGGCGCCGGGCTCGGCCAAGGCGGGATATGCGGCAATCAAGAGATTTCGCACCATCTCGGCCTGGGCCAAGGCAAGCGGACTGCCGCGCGTTCCGATGCGCACCACGCCGGAAGAACGAGGCTCAAAGCCGGTTTTTTCGCAAGAGAACTCTTCGGAAGAGGACGTGACGCCGGGATTCAAGACGGAAATTCCTTTGTAAAAAAACAAGAGAGAAGTAACTTTACTCAATCAAGCAAAGACGGAAAGCGCTCCCGGTCCACGCCCGGAAGAGCCGGAAGAGAATAAGATCACTCTAGGCAAGGGGAGCGCGGCGAAGGAGAAAAATGCGCGCGAAGCCGTGCAACGGCTTCGTCCAAGACGCTGTCTTGCTTGCAAAAACAGAAACGGACCAATTGTTTTGTCGGCGCTTCTGCGTAGAAAGCGCTGACCGGAATTGCGGCGACGCCGGCCTTGGTTGTGATATGGCGACAGAAGGCGACATCGTCGTCGAAGCCGGTGGAGCGAATGTCGACGATCAAAAAATAAGCGCCTTCCGTCGGCAGCACATCGAAACCGATGCTCTGCAACCCTTGGCGGAGGCGATCTCGACGGGCCTGCATGGTTGAGGCCAGCTCCGAGAAGTAAGCGTCGTCTTTGTTTAGGCCGTAGGCGACGGCTTTTTGCAGATTGGGCGCCGAGCTGAAGGTGAGATACTGGTGCGCGCGCGAGGCCGGGTGAAGCAATCGCTCGCAGCCGGAGACGGCGCCGATTTTCCAACCCGTCAGAGAAAAGATTTTGCCCGCAGAGGCGACTTTTAAACAACGGTCGCGCATTCCCGGCAGAGTAATAAGCGGAATATGCGGTTTGCCGTCGAAAACGATATGTTCGTAGACTTCATCGCAGACGGCGTAAGCGTCGTGAGCAATCACGCATTCGGCGATCATCTCCAGCTCATCGCGGGAGAACACTTTTCCAGCCGGATTCATTGGGTTGTTAAGCACAATCGCCTTGGTCTTGGACGAGAAGGCGCGCGCCAGATTTTCCCGCGTCAAGGACCAAGAGGGCGGCTCCAGACGAACCGTGCGCGCAACGCCTCCCGCCAATTGAATAATCGGCAAGTAGCTGTCGTAGAACGGCTCGATTAGGACGATTTCGTCTCCGGGCTCGATCAAGCCAAGCAAACACGCGGCCAACGCCTCTGTGGCGCCGGAGGTCGCCATAATCTCTCGATCCGGGTCGAAACTCAAACCGTAGAAGCGTCGGCCATGCTCGGCCAATGCTTGGCGCAGAATCGGCAATCCCATCATCGGAGCGTATTGATTGGAGTCCTCCAACAAGCTCCGCGCCGCGACCTCCAGCACATCTTCGGGGCCTCGATCGTCGGGAAATCCTTGTCCGAGGTTGATGGCTCGATGTTCTGCGGCCAGCGCCGAAAACACTGCGAACACCGTGGCGCCCATACCGGACAGAAGGGAGTTTCCCGCTTTCACGCCGCATCTCCGTTTTTGAATCCTGGAGTCTCTTTGAATCCTGGAGTCTCTTTGCAATAATCAATAATGGCGACGACGGCGATGGCGCCACCGATCTATGGGTTTCAAGGCGTGGGGGAAGCGATTCTTAAGGCGGACATATAGACGTCGCGCCACGATGGAATGGCGCAGCAGGATATATTGGCCGATCAAGATCAAGATCGCTCCCGTAATCACCGGAGTGATCATAATCGCCACGCCCGAGGCGATTAAGGCGACGCCGACGCCGATGAAGGCCAATTGACGACTGCGCGCCGGAGTGAGGTTGGTGAAAGCGTCCAGCCAATTTGTTGAAAGCCAGTTCATTGCCGCATCCGGGTTAAGAGTCGTTTCAGACATTCAAAGTAAGACTGCAACCTCAAAGGCTGCTTTGTATACAACGCAAAAAGCAAATAGCTCAAGAGACGCAAGGCGTTTATTCGGAGTGCGCATAATGTTTTCTTGGCGTGTTTCGCAATCAAACGCTTAAAGTTTATATCGAAGAAGACATCAACGATTCCAATGACTCTGATGGTTTTCCCATTGAAAGCCTTGGGAGGCATGGAATAAAAATGGAATTTCCTTCAAACAAGCTCTTGGGCTTCAAACACACTGATTCGAATGAGACGTTGACGGAAAAGAGACATCCTCTTACGAACGGAACACCAGTCGATAAGACAAGTCAAGAACAAACGCGCGTTCTGGAGCGGAGCACAAAATCATACGACCAGATAAGAAAAAGATGCAACGATACATCTAAATTTATTTTTTTGCGACATGTCGGTGTGTCATTTTTTCTGTTCGCAGGCATGAGACCTTCGGAAACCATAAAGAACCTTGATGAAAAACGATGACATCCAGATTTTACGCAGTTTACCACGTTTCCTGCGACGCTAAAACCATTGAGGCTCGTGCTCAAGCTCTTGCCATTGAGCAAAGCGTCGAAACGCCTCTTTCCACAATCAGTGATCCATATGTTCTTTCCGATATCGTCGGAAGCATTGATTCGATTCAGGCTTTGGACGACGGCCATTTCGAAGTCTGCATAGCTCTCGCCACCGCCGCCACCGGGCTGGAAATCGGTCAGTGGGTGAACATGCTGTTCGGCAACAGCTCTATCCATCAAGATGTCATTCTGCATGATGTTCGCCCTTCGCCGGAACTCTTTGCGGCTTTCAATGGCCCCTCTCATGGCCTTGACGGCGTCCGTCGCCGCGTTGAGGCTTACAATCGGGCTTTGACTTGTTCCGCTCTTAAACCCCAGGGGCTTTCTCCGAAGCAGCTCGCCGATTTGGCCGGACGCATGGCGCGTGGAGGCATTGACGTCATCAAAGACGATCATGGACTCGCCGATCAAGCCTATAGCCGTTTCGCCGATCGAGTCGCCGCATGCGCCGACGCCGTTCACACCGCCAATGCGCAAACCGGCGGCCATACGCGCTACGCTCCCAGCCTTTCGGGGACTTTGGACGATATTCGGCGACAAATCGGCGTCGCTCGCGCTTCAGGACTCGATATGTTGTTGATTGCCCCAATGATCATCGGGCTGCCGACTTTTCACGCCATAACGCGAGAAGCTTCTGATATGGCGTTTTTGGCGCATCCCGCCATGGCCGGCGCTGCGCGGATCGGGCCGCCTTTGCTGCTGGGGAAATTGTTTCGGTTGTTGGGCGCGGACGCCACGGTTTTTCCCAATTTTGGCGGTCGATTCGGATATACGCCGGAAACCTGTCGCGCGTTGGCGGAAGCCGCACGAAATCCGTGGGAAAATTTGCGGCCTTGCATTCCGGTTCCGGCGGGAGGCATGACCGTGGAGCGTGTTCCGGAGATGTTGTCGTTTTACGGACTTGATTGCATGCTTCTGATTGGAGGCGGTCTTTTGGGCGCGGAAAAATGTTTGACGGAACAAACGGCTGCTTTTTGCCGTGTCGCGGCGTCTTTTGCGATGTCTTTATGATGACGGAGTAAAAACTTAGATGGAGCCGGGGACTGTGTCCCCAGTCGCTCGGGCCCGTGACGAAAGCCTTCCCTTATATGACCCCGAGCGAGCAGGAACACAGTCCTTGGACTCGTCTAATTCTGATATTCGTTAGGGTGCTGCTCAATCGCCGCATGGCGAATGGCTTTTTGTAACTTCTCAAAAGCATGGGCTTCAATCTGACGGATTCGTTCTCGGCTAACACCATAATGACGCGACAAGTCCTCTAAAGTCGTCGGATTGTCACGCAACCGTCGCTCAAACACAATTCTTCGTTCGCGCTCGTTCAGCGCATCCAAGGCGTTGCGCAAGAGAGCCTTCCGGTTGTTCAACTCTTCTCGATTCGCCAGAACAACTTCTTGCGATTCCGCTTCGTCAACCAACCAATCTTGCCACTCGCCTTCGTTCTCTGCGCGCAGAGGCGCATTCAGCGAGTGATCCGGACACGCCATCCTTCGATTCATATTGACGACGTCGCTTTCCGGCACATTGAGTTTCTCAGCAATCGAACGCACATGCTCTGGGGATAAGTCGCCGTCATCGATCGCCTGCATCTGGCCTTTCAATTTGCGCAAATTAAAGAACAGCTTTTTTTGCGCCGCCGTGGTGCCCATTTTCACCAAAGACCAGGAGTGCAAAATATACTCTTGAATCGAGGCCCGTATCCACCACATGGCGTAAGTGGCGAGTCGAAAGCCGCGATCGGGATCGAAACGCTTAACCGCCTGCATCATGCCGACGTTGCCTTCGGAGATCAGCTCTGACAACGGCAAGCCATAGCCTCGATATCCCATGGCGATCTTGGCCACGAGACGCAAATGGCTTGTCACAAGTTTATGAGCCGCTGCGGTGTCTCCATGTTCGCGCCAAGCCTTGGCCAACATGTACTCTTCTTGACTCTCCAGCATCGGGAAACGCCGAATGTCTTGAAGATAGCGTGACAAACTGCTTTCCACGCTCAGAACCGAAACTACGTCGCTTCTCGCCATGCCAGTATCCTTGTGCTGTAAGGTCTAATCAGAACAATGACGACAAGTGAGAACTATGGCAATCAACATAGACATAACGGACGGCGTCGAACCTGTGTCCGAAACGCGCTCATCCGTCATCGGCAATCTGTATAGTAGCCAATCTACGAGACTGCGAATAGTCTTATATCTGTTCCAAATGATGAATTAAAGATGTAACATCATCGGGCAAACGCGATTCAAACAGCATGCTTTTCCCTGTGGCGGGATGTAGAAAGCGAAGACTGAAGGCGTGCAGCGCTTGCCGAGAAAACCCGATAATTCTGGAACGCAATGGTTCTGTCAAGCTTGCCTTTAAACGCGCCACTCGTCGCGTGTCTGCGCCATATAAATTGTCTCCGATCAAGGGATGGCCGATCGATGTCAGGTGAACTCGGATTTGGTGTGTGCGGCCTGTCGCCAAACGACATCGAACCAAGGTTGCGGTGACGCCGAAATTCTGCACGTTTTGATAGAACGTCTTTGCCTCTTTACCGCCTTTTTGCACAATCGCCATGCGTTTTCGATCAATTGGATGACGCCCTATGGCGCCGACGATCTCGCCTTGAGTCGGAGTGGGAAGTCCCCACGTTACAGCAAAATATTCTCGACTTAAGCTTCGATCGGCGAATTGGCTGCACAATCCAATATGGGCTTGATCTGTTTTGGCGACCACCATTAAGCCGCTGGTTTCTTTATCCAATCGATGCACGATTCCCGGTCGGCGAACACCGCCGATTCCCGACAAACGATCTCCGCAATGGGCCAGCAGTCCATTGACCAGAGTAAAATCGGCGTGTCCCGGCGCCGGATGCGCGACCAACCCGGCGGGTTTATTGATCACGATCACCGAATCATCTTCATAGACGATATCCAAAGGCATCGCCTGTGGGCGCGGCGTTGCATCGATTGGAATCGGAATCTCGATTTCGAATGTCTGGCCGCGTTTGACGGCGCGCGCAAGATCGGTTATGACGCGGCTCTCACAGCGAACGCATCCTTGCGCCATCAATGCCTGAATTCTCGATCGAGAAAGTCCTTCCACCGCAGTTGAAAGCGCCTTATCAAGGCGTTGATTCTCGATGTCGGCGGAAATCGTCACCATAAAACGCCTCGTTTCTGAATCAAGACTTTGTTCGCCACGCGAGCCAACGTCTTCATCTTCATCGTCTGGCGCGTCCTCTGCGGGATTGACGCCGTTATTGCTCATGGGTGTGAATCATGGATATCGACCGTAGTATGAAGTTCGTCAAAGCGCTTGTCGTCATCATGGGGGTGATGATCATCGCCGCCATGCTGCTGATGGGTTACTTGCTTTACAAGAAAAACTTTGCAGCGCCTTCGGCATCTGAAAGCGCCGAAGGCGTCGCCAATAAAACGCCTGTCATCGCCGGCATCGGCGCGATTGCGCCGGTTGCTCTGGGTTTAAGTTCTTCCGCCCGCATTGAATCCGTCACGGTTTCTGAAGGGCTGGTGATTCTGTTGGCGCGCGATCCGGGAAGCGCCGATCATTTGGCAATCTACGATCCGCGCCGCAATCAATTGACTGTGGTCACCGCAGGAACGCCTCAAGCAAAGCCTGTGGAGAAGTCCGCCAAATAAATCAAACGGGTCCAGGGACTGTGTTCCCAGTCGCTCGGGCCAAGGGCGAAAGGTCTCTCTTTGTTCGCAAAGCCATCTTCCTCTGGAGTCGTTTATTATATACTCCGTTCTGTTGAGAACCCGAAAATCATGCGGCCTTCCCGAATTAAAACGGCCCACTTTCATTTGGTCGTCACAAATTCCAAGTTATGGTTTCCAAAGGCCTTCCGGCCTTTGGCGGGTCGAGGGCGGAGCCCCGATTCTTTTGGAAGTTTTTTTCGGGATATTAATTGGATGGAGCACACAAGAGAATTGACGACCGTTACGGGCAATCGATTCCGGTGGATGATTGCTTTGCGAATAAGGGAGGCTTTTGTCCTTGGCCCGAGGGCCCGAGCGACTGGGGCCCGAGCGACTAGGAACACAGTCTCTGGCCCCATCTGATCTTTATCAAGCGTATTCCGCCTAGAACTGTCCTTGTGGGATCGTATAAATGTCGGGGTGTTCTCCATCCATAATATATGACAGACGCAACAACACGGAGACCTTTGGAATCTCTTTCGCTTCTCCGTTCTCTAATTTAACGCCCGCCAACAACAACATCGTTTGATGCGCCGCCGCGTCTACGCCTCGGAACACCATAATTGAGCCGTCCGGCAACGTAGCGTTAGAGATCAAACCTTCCGGTTTATAACGCTGGCTTATCAAGTAAATCCGCAATTGGTTCGCTAAGTCTATGGCCATTTGCGGCTTTATTTTTCCGCTGTCTTGACCGCCCCAGATAATATTTATTTGAATGAGTTTTTTAGTCTTGTATCCGAAAATATAAACCACTTTGCTTTTACCGCTCTCCGGCAACAAATCCACGACTCCGATCGACAGCGAGGTCGTGCCTTCGACGGCGTTTTGCTCGGACACCGCCTTATCCAGAGACGCAGGAAAATCGCGTCGAATTGCTTGCTTAACCTGATCCATGGTCATGCCGAATTCCGCCGAACGCCACCCTCGAATTGTGACGATCTCCGCAGCATTCGGCGCGGGCTGTTGCCCCGCCACATTGGGGGCGGGCGTTTCCGCCGAGGCGCTGACGCCTGCGCCGCCGAACAAAGCCATAAAACCGATCGCGACCGTTCTTAATAAGAACAATCGCACCCGAAGTTCACGACCTCTATGAAAACGCATGTGCTCAGCTCCATCGTCAAAACATTGCTTAATGAACTTATGACACTCCGAAGCCACGCCAACCAAAGGTTTTCGAGCTTTGGCCTATCCAGAGCACAGCCAAGGCTCTCACGCCTTAACTTAAGACATTGCCTGCACCCGAGAACACTAGACGGAAATGGCCTTAAAGCGTTCTGTCGCCGCAACTAAAGCGCCACGGACGCCCGGTTCCATCGCGGTGTGACCTGCGTCGGGGATTACATAATAGTCGGCCTCCGGCCACTCACGATGCAATTCGTCTGCCGTCACGATGGGGCACACGATGTCATAGCGACCTTGAATAATCACTCCAGGGATGTGACGAATTCGATGAATATTCTCTAACAAACGGTTTTCCGGCTTAAAAAGATTATTACGAAAATAATGCGCCTCAATACGAGCGACGCTCAACGCATGATTATCATCGATCGAGGAAGAAATCAGTTCGGAAATCGGCAACAGAGTGGAACAAGCGCCTTCATATAGACTCCATGTGCGCGCCGCCGTAATTCTGACTTCAGAACTTTGGGCGTTCAAACGGTTCCAATAGGCTTCCAGCAAGTCGCGGCGTTCGGGCTGAGGAATATAATTGGAGAACGTCCTCCAAGCTTCGGGAAAAACGGTGCGCATTCCATAAAGAAACCATAGAATTTCGGATGGCCGCAATAGAAATATTCCCCGCAGCGTTAAGCTTAGACATTTTTCGGGGTGAGTCTGGGCATAAACCAGCGCCAAAGTGCTGCCCCATGAGCCGCCAAACAAGTGCCAGCGCGAGATTCCCAGCATCTCACGCAAAGCCTCCATATCCTGTACGAGAAGATCGGTGTCATTGTTACGAATTTCGCCCAAAGGCTTCGAACGTCCAGAGCCTCGTTGATCAAAGACAATGATTCGGTAATGTTGGGGATCGAAGAAGCGGCGATGAATTGGAGCCGCGCCGGCGCCTGGTCCGCCGTGGAGAAACACTATCGGAACGCCTTCCGGGTTTCCGCTTTCTTCCCAATAAAGCGTATGGAGGGAATCAACGTTGAGGAATCCGAAACGAAGGGGATCGATTGGCGGATAGAAGTCCGCACGCGCCAAAGAGTTCCGGGAGTGCGGTCTGTATGCGTAAGTCAGCATGGCAGAAAGTAAAAAGCCTGAGACATCATCAACGGTCCCAATATAGAACGAGACAAGTCCGAAATCCGCGTTGTTGATAAAAAGAACGTCTTACTGAATCTCCGCCAAGCGCGTCGCCTCGTCTTCCGCAACCAAAGCCTCGATTACCTCATCGAGGGCTTCCCCGTTCACAATCTTGTCGATTTTATACAATGTTAAATTGATTCGATGATCCGTTACTCGCCCTTGAGGGAAATTATAGGTCCGAATCCGTTCGGATCGATCGCCTGAGCCGACTTGATTTTTTCGATTGGCGGCTCGTTCCGCGTCGCGGGCGGCGCGCTCCATTTCATAAAGCCGAGAGCGAAGAATCTTCATCGCCTTGGCTTTATTCTTGTGTTGAGATTTTTCGTCTTGTTGCGACACCACCAGCCCGGTTGGCAAGTGAGTGATTCGCACGGCGCTGTCTGTTGTGTTCACCGACTGCCCTCCTGGGCCGCTGGAGCGGAACACATCAATTCTCAGGTCTTTTTCGTCGATATGAATATCGACTTCTTCCGCTTCGGGCAACACCGCCACGGTTGCGGCAGAGGTGTGAATTCGTCCGCCGGCTTCGGTTTGCGGCACGCGCTGAACGCGATGCACGCCGGATTCGAACTTCAGCCGCGCGAACACTCCGCGCCCGATGATTGAGGCGCTGGCTTCTTTATATCCGCCGATTCCGGTTTCGGAAACGTCCATCGTTTCGAATCGCCAGCCTCGCAATCCGGCGTAGCGTCGATACATGTCGAACAGCTCGGCGGCGAACAGAGCCGCCTCTTCACCGCCGGTCCCGGCGCGCACTTCGAGAATCGCGTTCTTTTCGTCGGCTTCGTCTTTCGGCAACAACAGACGCTGAACATTGCGTTCCAGTTCCGGCAAGCGTCGGGTGAGAGCGGCTCCTTCGTCCTGCGCCAAGGTCCGCATTTCCAGGTCGGAATCCGGATCGTTGGCCATTTCCGCAAGCTCGGAGATATCCGCCTGCGCTTTTTTGAGAACGGTAATGCCCTCGACCAACGGCGTTAGATCCGCATACTCTTTTGAGAGTTTGGCGTAAAGTCCGGGATCGGAAACACCGGCGGCAAGCGTATCGCGTAGTTCGTCATATCGAGACGCGACTTTGGTGTATTTCTCTTCCAAACTCATGCCGTGTTCAGACCTCTTGTCTTGCGCTGTGGTGTGACGGGTTTTAATTGGAGCGGTGTTGACGCGCGAAGAAAATGACACATCGACACGTCATAAAAAAACAACGAATTGAAAGGGGCCAGGAACACAGTCTCTGGACCCTTTAATCTTTATTTTGACGCCATTATCTTCCGTTTCCCTCATCAATCAGCGAACGTCCCGTCATGTCCGCCGGTTGAGACAGTTCCATTATCGCCAACAGAGTCGGCGCCACATCCGCCAGACGACCGTTCCGCAAGCGAACCCCCGCCGGACCATTCACCAGGATTGCCGGAACTTTGTCCAATGTGTGCGCCGTATGCGGCCCCCCTGTGTCGGGATCGCGCATCAGTTCGCAGTTCCCGTGATCTGCGGTGATTAACATCACGCCGCCTTGACGTCGAACCGCTGTCTCCAGCCGCTCCAGTCCCCGATCAACGGCGGCGACCGCTGTTTGCGCCGCGTCGAGAAATCCCGTATGCCCGACCATGTCGGGATTGGCGTAATTCGCCACCACGATATCGAATCGACCGCCCTCGATCGCTTCAACCAAACGATCCGTAACTTCCGTCGCCGACATCTCCGGCTGCAAATCATAGGTCGCGACTTTAGGCGAGGGAACCATAATGCGTTCTTCGCCGGAATATTGTTTCTCTTCGCCGCCGTTGAAGAAGAAGGTCACGTGCGGGTATTTTTCGGTCTCCGCAATGCGGAGCTGGGTCATTCCGGCCTCGGAGACCACTTGTCCCAATGTGTTGGTCAATTCCTTGGGTGGAAAGATCGCCGACAAGAAACGATTGTGATCTTTTGAATACTCAACCATTCCCGCCGCCGCCGCGAATCGAGCCGTTCGCGCTCGCTCGAAACCGGAGAACGCAGGATCCAACAACGCCGAGAGGATTTCACGCGCACGGTCGGCGCGGAAATTAGCCATAATCAGAGCATCGCCATCCTGTATTCCGGCATAGTCGCCGATGATGGTCGGAAGAATGAACTCGTCATGAACATTGGCGGCGTAAGATTGCGTCACCGCAGAAACCGCGTCCGCCGCTTTTTGTCCCTCGGCCAGAATCATCGCTGCGTAGGCTTTCGCCACCCGATCCCAACGCTTATCGCGATCCATGGCGTAGTAACGCCCGATCACGGTTCCGATCGTCACGCCGGGCAGGGCGCTTAGATCTTTTTGAAACTGAGAGAGTTGTTCACCGGCGCTCTGTGGCGGCACGTCGCGACCATCGGTGAACGCATGAATCGCCACTCGCACGCCCGCGGCGCTGACCGTCCGCGCCAGAGCAACCATATGATCTTGATGCGAATGAACGCCGCCCGGCGAAGCCAACCCCAAGATGTGACACGCGCCGCCGCTCGATTTCACCGCAGCAATCAAAGATTGTAAGGTCGAATTACGTTCGAACTCGCCTTCGGCAATGGCTCGATCGATCATCGGCAAATCTTGGAACACCACTCGACCGGCGCCAAGATTCATATGTCCGACCTCGGAATTGCCCATCTGGCCCTTCGGCAATCCCACTTCTTCTTCGCTGGCGTCGAGCAGTGCGTGCGGTTCATGAGCCCATAATCGATCGAAGGTTGGCGTTTCGCCCAGAGCAATCGCGTTGTCCGCCGCGTCCTCGCGATAGCCCCAACCATCCAACACGCACAGCACAACAGGCCGAGGCCGTCGCCTTGTCTCGGTTTCTTTCACAGACATTCTAATGGTGACCTCCGCCACTCGCATTGGTCATCATAATCAACACGCCAATCGCCACTAGCGCCAACACAACATACATGGACGACCTCGCCAAAGCCTTGATCTCAGCCAAATTACTTAATAAAAAAAATTAAGACGAAATTCCTGACGCCACAAAAAACATCTTGACAACAAGTCCCCGGAATTCTTTGCTTGAAATAGTCAGAATAAGAACCACAATAAACAAAGACCCTATCCACGCAACAAAGCTGGCGCCGACTGCTGGCCAAAACTTCGTTCTTTCTTCAATCTTTTTTTCGATATTTGTTTTTTCTATTCCTGGTTTCATTTTTTCGACAAAGTTTTCTCCAAAATTTTTTAATATGTTGTCTGCATGTTCGCAAAGAAGTTGCAGGTCTTTCTCTACACGTCCATTAACCCAAGCGCGGCATTCTTGATCATTCGGATTTTTATTATTTTGATCTTTATACCGAACAATCCAATCTCGCTTGGTTTGCTTGTAGATTCCATATGCGACAAGTCCTCTGAGGTCTTTATCATTCTCCACTAAACGTTCAAAAATCGTATTATAGTCTTTTACTGTTTCCGCCGAGGTTTGTTTTTTTGCGTCCTCTTCCACGGAGTTAGTCCCACTTTAGGTTTGGTATCAACTGTCCGGCCACTTTTAATGCGCGCTCGTACATTGCTCGATCAACAGGCTGAACAATAGTTCCATTGGGCATTGTAAAACGCGCGCCGAATCCGACGTGACCTTTCCACCATGGTTTTGACTCGTCACACACCTCATCACTGTAAACGATACTGCGTTCCGAACGCATAACGTCCGAACGATTTTCTGGGGAGATTTGAGACGACATGGCTTTGGAAACCTTACAAAGACATTTTATCTAGAATAGCATGTGTCTCCAAAAATGAAAAGCGGGGATGCCCGAATCAAAGGAGAGGAGGCTGAGACGTTTCCGCCATGACGTTTGACGGATGAAATTATGTAAAAACGCCGATGAAAAACACGCTCGGTAAAAGGAAAATCACCTAATACCAAGTCTCGTAAACGGGGACTCATATTTTTCTCTTGCAAATACGGATA
>CAUYUA010000212.1:0-39049 GCA_963575675.1 Azospirillaceae bacterium | reverse complement strand
TATTGGTATCAGAAAGTGGGCCTATGGGTTGTAGTCATTGGGACTTGGTATTAGCTCACAGACGATATCTCGATTGATTTTTCAAGAGTGTTTTTGTAATCTTAATGGCGCTTCTCGGATCAAGACAAAAGACGACTTTGTGTTTGTCCAGACTTTGTCCACGCGATCCAAGCATAATCGTCCTATCAAAATGATGGGAAAAGGAAACCCGGCTTTCCTCGAATGCGAGGAAGCAATGCTTGAGTAAAGAGCAAGCATAGGAGACCGAAGTCATGACCACCTATCTTGGCAACACCTCGAACACAATTACTATTAGCGGTTTCGACACGCTGATTGCGGGGTCCGGGGCGGACGCCATTACGATCGGGGGGGCTGTGACGGGGGTCGTGATCGATCTCGGTTTAAACACCGACAGATTGACGCTTTCCGGAGTCGGCGGCAATACTCTGTCTCTTTATAATACTGAGACGTTGCTGGGCGATACAGCCGTCGATTTTGTCACTTTGGGCGACGCCAATACGTCCATCACGGTCAGCCGGATTGACACGTTGGTCGGCGGCGCTTCGAACGATGTCGTCACACTTGGAAACGTCAACAATTCAATTGTCGTCGGCGGCGTCGAGACCTTGATCGGCGGGGCCTCCGCCGACACTGTTGTTCTGTCTGACGCCGTTTCCGGCATGGTTGTGTCGTTGGGTGGGGGCAATGACTCTTTGACGCTTTCCAGTTCAGGCGACAACGTCTTGATGGTCGGCAATGTTGAAAAGTTAAGCGGCGGCTCTTCTGTTGATGTGGTCACGATCACAACCAGCGGCGCGTTGTCTGTCTCCGCCATAGAAACCTTATATGGTGGAACGGGAGCGGATGCGTTGACTTTCAGCAACGCCGTGTCTTCCATGGTTGTGGATCTTGGAGCGGGGTTGGATCGGCTGACCCTGTCCGGCGTGGATGCGAACGCCATAACCGCAATCGGCGTCGAGACTCTGATTGGTGGTTCCGCTGTCGATTCGATTGTTTTGAACGGCGGTCTTTCGGGTGGCTTGATTGATTTGGCGGGAGGATCGGATTCTCTGAGTCTCGCTGGGACCAGCGCCTACTCTTTTACCGTTGGGAATGTTGAAACGCTGATCGGCGGCGTCACGACCGATGTGATTGCTTTAGCCGCCGGCGGAACCATTTCGGTGACCGATGTCGAGACATTGCTTGGCAGTTCGGGCGCCGACGCCGTGGTTTTGGCCGGATCCGTTTCCGGAATGTCTGTGAGTCTCGGCGGCGGAGTCGATTCCTTGGCTTTGTCGAGTTCGGGCGATAACTTCTTGACGGTCGCCGGGCTCGAAACCTTGATTGGCGGTTCTTCGGCGGACGTTGTCGTTTTGGGTTCGGCGGGCGTTACGTTTACGGTCTCCGGAGTGGAAACGCTGATCGGCGGCTCGGGGGCGGACGTCGTGACGTTGGGGGCGGTTGCTCCCAGCGCGCCTATCGATCTGGGAGGCGGCGCCGACAAGCTCACGCTTTCGAGCGCCGACGCGAATGTCGTCACCGTTTACAATGTTGAGACGTTGGTTGGCGGCTCCAAAGCCGATTTCGTCACCTTGGGCGATTTCAACAACCGCGTTGTGGCCAGTCGAGTCGAGACCCTGACGGGCGGCTCGTCCATCGATATCGTTACGTTGGATGGGGGCGGCCTTACGCTCTCCGGGGTGGAGACGGTGATTGGCGGCGCGTCCGCCGACAGCGTGGTTTTCTCCGGTTCGGAGAATGGGACCGTCGTTCAGCTCGGCGGAGGTTCCGACGTTTTGAAGCTCGCAACCGCCGGCGCAAGCGAAGTGACGGTCAGCGGCGTGGAGACCTTGTTTGGAGGCGGCTCGGCGGACGTGGTTGTTTTGGACGCCGTCGCCGGAACGATCACCGTCTCCAACATCGGCGTGCTGACGGGGGGAGCGGCGGCCGACGCCGTTGTTCTCGACGGCGCCGTCAGCGGCATGTCCATCGATTTGCGCAACGGTGAGGATCGGTTGACGCTGTCCAGCGCCGGAGCCAACTCTTTGACGGTCGGCAATGTTGAAATTCTTTCCGGCGGCGCCGAAACCGACGTCGTTGTTCTGAGCAGTAGTGGAAACAACACTGTTGTGGTCAGCAAAATCGAGACTCTGATCGGCGGCGCTTCGGTCGACGTGGTGACGATGGGCGGTTTCGGCGGCAGCGTGGTCGTCAGCGGCGTTGAAACGCTTATTGGCGGCGCGTCTGCGGATGTCGTGAGCATGGTCAATGTTGTTTCCGGCATGACGATTAATCTGTCGGCCGGCTCCGACGCTTTGACGTTGTCTTCCAATGGAAATAATACGATCACGATCGTCAACATCGAAACGCTGGTTGGCGGATCGCTCTCTGATGTGGTGACGTTGAGCGGCGGCGGCGCCGTTGTTCTGAGCAATGTTGAAACTCTGATCGGAGCGTCGGTAAGCGATGTTGTGACGTTCAGCGATAACGTCACGGGCGCATCCGTTAATCTCGTCGGCGGCTCCGACAAACTTGTCTTGTCTCGCACGGGAGACAACGAGCTTACCGTTCAAAGCGTTGAGACTTTGGTTGGTGGTTCGGGAACCGATGTTGTAACTCTTGCCGACGACAGAGCGACCCTTACCGTTTCCATGATCGAGACTTTGGTTGGCGGATCCGGAACCGACATTGTGGTTCTGAGCGGAGCCAATAGTTTGCTCGTCGACGGCGTTGAGACTTTGATTGGCGGCGCTTCCGCAGACATCGTGGCGCTGGATAGTCCTGTAAGCGGAATCGCCGTCAATCTTGGAGGAGGCGTTGACGTTCTCACTCTTTCAAACGGCGGCGACAATTTTTTGACGGTGGGCAATGTCGAAACTTTGCTCGGCGGTTCTTCGGACGATGTCGTCAGCTTGTTTGCGGGGGCGAGTTCGCTTTCGATCAGCGGCGTGGAAACGCTGATCGGCTCTTCTGTGGGCGATGTGTTGACGCTCGGAAACGCGATTTCGGGCGTTGTCGTCGATTTGAGCGGTGGTTCCGATAAATTGGCCTTATCGAGCGAGGCCGGCAATGCCGTGACGGTTCTCAACGTCGAGACCGTTGTTGGCGGCGCTATGACCGATGTCGTGATTCTGAACGAGGACGCCAACAACACTCTTATCGTCAGCAGGGTTGAAACCTTGATCGGCGGCGCTTCGATCGACGTCGTTACGTTGGACGGCGCCGCCAATACGATCTTGATTACGGGCGTTGAGACTCTGAACGGCGCTTCGGTGAGCGACGTCGTGAGTTTCACGGACTCCATAGACAATCGAGTCGTTAATCTTTTCGGCGGCTCCGATGTTCTGAATTTGGCCGACGCCGACAACACGCTCACCGTCAGCAATGTCGAAACTTTGGTCGGCGGCTCCGGGGACGACTTCGTGACGATGGGCTATTCTTTGGGCGCGGTCACCGTCGATGGCGTGGAGACTCTGATCGGGAGCTCGTATGCGGATTCGGTCGTGTTGTCGAGCCCCGTCACCGGCATGACCATTGATCTCAAAGGCGGAAGCGACAGGCTGACTCTGTACAAAGGAGACGCCAATGTCGTGACGATTGCGAATGTTGAGGCTGTGGTCGGCGGTTCGTTTACCGACATCGTCAATTTAGGCGATACGGGCGGCTCTTTGGTCGTCAGCGGCGTTGAAACTCTGAACGGTGGGGCTGCGACCGATGTTGTGACGCTTGGCAACGTCGTCAACTCCATTGTTGTCACGGGTGTGGAAACCGTGATCGGCGGCGCTTCCGCCGACAGAGTGATCCTAAGCAACGCCGAATCCGGCATCGTTATAAATTTGGGCGCGGGAAACGATGTTCTGACGTTGTCCAACAGCGGCGACAATTCCGTTATCGTCAATGGCGTTGAAACTTTGACCGGCGCTTCACAAATCGACATCGTGACCCTCGGCAACGTCTCCGGAACGATTTCCATCAGCAACGTCGAAACGATTTGGGGCGGCTCCGTCGCGGACACTGTCATTCTGGGCGGCGTGGTGTCCGGCGTGTCGGTTGATCTGGGCGGCGGAAGCGATCGATTGCTTCTATCCGGAGAAAGCGCCAACAACATCACCATCGTCAATGCCGAGGTCGTGGTTGGAAGCGTTTCGCTTGATGTCGTGACGCTCGTCGATGTGAACAACTCGCTCACGGTCAGCAGCGTCGAAACCTTGCTCGGCGGTTCTTTGACGGATGTCGTGACTCTCGGCAACGTCGCCAACTCCATTGAGATATCCGGCGTGGAGACCATCATCGGCGGCGCTGTGGCGGATCGCGTGACCCTCAGGGAAGCGGAAACTTCCATCTCCGTGAACTTGGGCGCCGGAAACGACGTTTTGACCTTGTCCAGCGACGGAGCCAACTCTGTTGATGTCAGCGGCGTTGAAACTTTGATCGGCGGTTCTCTGAACGATGTCGTAGACATAAACTATGTCGCCGGAACGATCTCGATCCGTGGGGTTGAGACGGTGTTGGGCGGCTCATTGGCCGACATTGTCGTTTTGAACGGAGTGGTCTCGGGCGTTTCGGTCGATCTGGGCGCCGGTCTTGATCGGTTGGTTTTGTCCGGAGACGGCGCAGCCGGCGTCTCCGTCGCCAATGTGGAAGCCGTGTTCGGCGGCGTTTCCGTCGATGTCGTCACGCTTGCCAATCAGAACAACGCGCTTACGGTCAGCGGCGTCGAGACCTTGATCGGCGGCTCCATGACCGATGTGGTGACGCTCGGCAATCTCGGCGACACCATTCAACTCACGGAGGTTGAAACTCTGTCCGGCGGCGCTTCCAACGACATTGTGACGCTTACGGACGGCGTTTCCGGCATGGTGGTGAATCTTTTCGGTGGTTTTGACGCTCTGACGCTCTCTAACGTCGCAGACAACAACATTACCGTCAGCAATCTGGAGACATTGGTCGGCGGCTCTTTAGACGATTTCGTCACCATTGCGCGCACCACGACGACTGTGACCGTCAGTCACGTCGAAACTTTGATCGGAAGCGAGTCCGCTGAAATCATCTCCTTGGCCGATTCTGTTTCCGGCATGAACATCGATCTCGGCGGCGCCTCGGCGGATAAGCTGATACTGGCGGACACGGCCAACGCCGTCACCGTTAAGAATGTTGAAATTGTGGTTGGCGGCGCTTCGGTTGACTTTATTACGCTCGCCGATGGAAACAACACGGTCTCGGTGAGCGGGATTGAGACGATTGACGGCGGCGCGGCGGTCGACGTCGTCACTCTTGGTTCCGGCGTCAATTCCATTCTTGTCACCAACATTGAAACATTGTTTGGCGGGGTTTCCGCAGACGTCGTTGTTCTCGGCTCCGTCGTTTCCGGCATGGTCGTTAATCTTGGGCTTGGCGTTGATGTGCTTTCTTTGGCCGACTCAGGGGCGAACACGATCACCGTCAGCAACGTTGAAACCGTTCTCGGCGGTAATGCTGATGATGTTATGACGCTTGGCGCCCCTACCGGCAGCTTCATGATCCGCAGCATTGAGACCTTGATCGGAACGTCCGTCGCCGACGTGGTGACGATCACCAACGCCGTCACGGGTCTCTATGTTGATTTGCTGAATGGTTCCGACAAACTGACTCTGTCTTCGTCCGCGCCCAATATCGTGACCGTCGTCAACGTGGAGAACGTCGTCGGAGGGAGCGGACAAGACACTGTCGCTTTGACCAGCGTCAACAACGCCATCACCGTGAGCAATGTTGAAGAAGTTATCGGTCTTACTGGAACGGACGTCGTCACTCTTGGCTCCGTCGTCAACTCTCTGGTCGTTCGAGGCGTTGAAACTTTGCTCGGCGGCGCCGTCGCCGATGTCGTCACGCTCGACAACGCCGAAAGCGGAATGGTCATCAGTCTCGCCGGTGGATCCGATGTCTTGATTCTTTCAAGCGACGGCTCCAACGCGGTTACGGTCGGCAATGTTGAAACTTTGGTTGGCGGCAATGGGGCCGATACTGTTTCGATAACGTCCTTGACCAGCGTTCTGACGGTGACGGACGTCGAGACGCTGTATGGCGGTTCCATTTCCGACATGGTTTCTCTCGGCGACCCCGTGAGCGGCGCGGTCATCGACTTAAGGGGGGGAGCGGACAGGCTCTCTCTTTATAACGACGCGAGCAACGCGCTTTCCGTGTCGAATGTTGAGACCGTGATCGGCGGCGCCAACACAGACACTTTGACGCTTGACGGCTCCATGAACAACGCTCTGACGATCATTAAGATTGAAAACGTGATTGGCGGCGCTTCGACGGACATCCTTACTCTTGGGAACGCGACGGCGTCTTTGAACGTCATCGGCGTTGAGAGCGTTATCGGCAGCGGCTCGGCTGACGTCGTTTTTGTTGGAGAGACCGTCAACGGCATGGTCGTCAATCTGGGAAGCGGCAACGATGTTTTGACCCTGGGCGGCTCCGGCGGAAATATTGTGACTGTGGGCGCCGTTGAAACTTTGTATGGCGGCGCAGGAGTCGATGTCGTTTCTCTTCTGGGGAGTGTTCCCAACGCTTTGACTATGGTCGACGTTGAGACCTTAATCGGCGGTTCGGCTGCCGACGTGGTTGTTTTGGGTGAAAGCGTCTCCAACTTCATTTTCGATGGCGGCGCGGGATCCGATAGGTTGACGCTTTCCGGCGCGGATTCCAACACGCTTACGGTCAGCCATTTGGAGGTTTTGGTTGGCGGCGCGAAGACCGACGTCTTGACGCTGGGAGACAGCAACAACAACATTGTCGTCTCTTCGGTTGAAACCGTGATCGGCGGCAACATGACGGACGTTCTTACTTTGGGGTCCGTCGTGAGCACGGTCAGCGTTACTGGGGTGGAGACTTTGGTCGGCGGCGCGCTTGCCGACACTGTTGTTCTGGGGACGCCTGTTTCTGGAATGGTGGTGAACTTGTTGGCGGGGAACGACACGCTTATACTGAGTGGAGAAGGCGGCAACGTCGTTTCCGTCGCTAATGTTGAGACCATCACCGGCAAATCCGGAGACGACGTCGTGACCTTGACGTCCAGTGTTGCGGGCGTTGTTGATTTGGGGGGCGGCGCGGATGTTCTGACTCTGGCCAACGCCACCAATGTCGTGACGGTCACGAATGTGGAATCGATTGTCGGCGTGGGGGGTAGCGACACGGTTACTTTGTGGTCTGGTTTCGAAGGGGCGATTAATTTGGGCGCCGGAGTTGATACGTTGACTTTGTATGGCGACACCTCGAACACCGTCACCGCCACCAACGTCGAAACATTGAGAGGTGGCAAAGTGGGTGACGTGCTGACTGTCACCACAGCTTCGACGGTTTCCGCAGGCGCCGGCAGCGACACTATTTATGGTTCGACAGGTTCCGACATTATCTACACCGGAGACGGAAACGACGTGGTCGTTTTCTCTAGTTTGTCTCAAGGGCGCGACTCTATTCGAGACTTCAACGTGACGAACGATAAGTTATCCTTTACCGGATTGCTTCACGGCACGTTCTCGTTGGTGTCGGGCGCGGCGCAGTTTTCGACTTCGAACTCCACGGCTTATTTCGACAACAACACGAAAGTTCTTCATGTGGACGCGAACGCGGATGGAACCGAAGATATGCAGATTACGTTGACGGGGGTTAATGGCGCGTCGTTGTCTGCTGATCGGAATTTCTTGTGGACGTAATCTTGACGCGGCTGATCTGCCTTGTCTTCTGAATAGAATTAAAAGGGTTCAGGGACTGTGTTCCTGGTCGCCGGGGATTATAAGGGGGGAGCGAAAGCCCCCCTTATTCGCGAAGCGATCCTTCTCTGGAATCGTTTATGGTTTTTTTCTTTTTTGGTTTTTTGGCTTCTGGTCGTCGGCGTTTTTGTGCCGAGGCGCTTCCTTTGAAATAGTTTGGAATAATTTTGAAGAATTCCGGAAAGCGTCATCAGAATACGGTTGTTGTCCCGTGTCCTGTGTCCTGAAATCCAGGATGAGCCAAGAATAAATAATTCCAGAGGAAGATCGCTTCGCGAATAATACCAAGTCCCAATGACTACAACCCATAGGCCCACTTTCTGATACCAATAGACATAATTTTCCAAGGGCGTTTCACCAGGTTATTCCAAGCGAAGCAACAGCGTTCAACAATGTGATTATAAGTTTTAAAGATAATATCTGATAGCCAGTTTTCACGGAGATATTGCCAGATATTTTCAACAGGATTGAGTTCTGGGCATTTTGGAGGCAACGGAAGTAGCGTTATATTATCAGGTACTTTTAGTCGTTTTGATGTATGCCATCCGGCTTGATCAAGCAGAACTATTGCGTGTGCATTGGAAGCAACATTTCGGGATATTTCGCGTAGATGTAAGATCATAGCGGCACTGTTGCATTTAGGCAGAATTAAGCCTGCGGCTTTACCTAAAGCAGGACAAATTGCACCAAATAACCAAACAGAACGCGTTCTTTGGTCTTTGGGAGACATAGGACGGGAACCTCGTTTTGCCCAACGTCTTGTTGTTTTGGTTTTTTGGCCGACGCGAGCCTCATCTTGCCACCACAGCTCTATTACTTTTTCATGTGAAAGTGTTTCTTTGATCTTCATAATTTCGTTTGGGAAGTTTTTTTAAAATTTTCAATGGTGTCCGGTGCTTGAGACCAATGGCGGGGACGTGTTGATAATTTTCTGAATTTCATAGTACGAAATTTTCGACTCCGAGTCTGTTTGCTGATGGGTATGCGATATGTGTCAAAAAGCCCTTTCACCAAATCGAGAAGCCTCCAACGAACGAGACCATCAATCTCCGCAGATGGTCCTCGTTCAACAATTTCAGATAATTTCTGTCTTTGATCGTCATTTAAAATAGATGTTCTGCCTAGAGCTTTTCTTTCTAGTAGCCCATCTGGGCCTTTCTTGTTGAATACAATAACCCAATCCCGAATTGTTTGCAACCCGACACCACTGAGTTGTGCGGCTTCACTTCGCGTTTTTCCGTCATATAGGTGCGCCAATGTCAAAAGCCGCCGAACCTGCGCCGGACATTTCGATGTTTTTGCAAATCTACGAAGTTCATCGCCTGAGAAATCGCTCCGAAGTTTAATTGCTGCACTCATGACAAACCTCCATCGTTTGTCACAAGTGAATCGTCTTATATCCGTATTTGCAAGAGAAAAATATGAGTCCCCGTTTACGAGACTTGGTATAAGGGGGGCTTTCGCTCCCCCCTTATAATCCCTGGCGACCAGGAACACAGTCCCTGGACCCTTTTAATTTCTTTTAGAAAATTTCGATCTGTTTTCCTATTTCATCCACTGCCACCAACGACGCGCCTCGCCGATAGACCAATGAGGGCCGTGTCCACTGAAGATAATCGTCGGATCCGGAAGTTGAGCAATCAAACGAGTGATCGAGTCGAAAAGTTGAATCTCACTGCCGCCGGGGAAGTCGGTTCTTCCAACGCCCTGATTAAATAAAGTGTCGCCTGTAATCACAAATCCGTCGAATAAAAAACAAACGCCGCCCGGCGTATGACCCGGGGTGTGGAAGGCGCGAATCGTGACGCCTCCCAACGAAAGCTCAACCTTTTCTCCAGAAAAGGAAACAAGATTCTCCGGCGTCTGCAAAGGCTTTTGCATCATCAGCATGGCGCCGAACTGTCGAGCTTGCGCCAATAATGGGCCTTCGTCGGTGTGATGACGACAGGGAAGACCGGGAAGAGTGCTCTGAATCGCGCGGACGGCGCCGATGTGGTCGGGGTGTCCGTGCGTCAACCAAATTTCGCGAATGCTTTTGAGACCGGAGTTCTCAGGAGGAGACGCCGTTTTTGTGGTTTCGGCTGTGATGCGGGCGAGGATGCGCTCATGATCCCCGCCCGGATCGATGATGACCCGGTCTCCGGAGGGGAGATGGCGAATAATATAGCAATTTTCATACCAGGGAGGGCTGGTGACGACGATTTCAACAGTGATGTCGCCGAATTGATGAGGGTAATCCAACGGCATGAGCGGCGGTCCTTGGTTGCATTGAATGGTTGACCTAAATTCTTTATTGTGAACCATCAAGCGTGTTCGGGGCATGGAAATCAATCGGAAAACGATCGAAAATCGATGCGCCGCAGGCGGTGAGGTGGACGGAGCGTTTGGGTTAATTTAGCATCGAACGTAGACGATCATGGAGCAATGTCATCAATGATATTAATGTCATTGAATTAAGACTGGTTGTTTTGCAGATCGGCGCTTCGCCTTCGCGCCGGTGAAGCTTTTGAAAATGCGCTGTTGGTGTTCATGGCGCTCTGAAGCGGATGGAATTTTGTCGATTGGCGTGAAATTAATTGATGTCGTTGACCGATAAGTGGGAGTTGCGCCGTTGGATGCGGAATTATTGTTGCGGTCGGTGTTTCAGGCGGCGCTGGATGCGGTGAATCCGGAACCGCGAGTTCGACGCGCATTGCCCTCGCCGCCGCCGGGGCGGACTGTGGTGGTGGGGGCCGGGAAAGCCGCCGCCGCAATGGCGCTTGGGGTTGAAAACCATTGGCGTGGAGATTTGTCCGGATTAGTGGTGACGCGGTATGGCCATGCGGCGCCGACGCGGCGCATCGAAGTGGTGGAAGCGGGCCATCCAATGCCGGACGCCATGGGGCAAAGAGTGGCGCTCCGCATTTTGGAGCAGGCGTCGGGCGTGGGGCCGGATGATCTTTTGCTCTGCCTGTTTTCGGGGGGAGGCTCGGCGTTGTTGGCGTTGCCGGCTCCTGGTTTGACGTTGGAAGACACGCGCGTGGTGACGCGCAAATTGTTGCGCTCCGGAGCGACGATCTCTGAGATCAATTGCGTGCGCAAGCATATGTCGGCGATCAAGGGGGGGCGTCTGGCTGCGGCGTCTGGCGGTCGAGTGGTTTCCTTGGTGATGTCGGACGTGGTTGGAGACGATCCATCGGTGATCGCGTCCGGGCCGACGGTGGGCGATCCCACCACCTGCGCCGACGCTCTCGGAGTGTTGGCGCGTTATCGCATCGGCGCTTCGGAGGCTGTGTTCGAGTGTCTGAAGCGCTCTGAGGCGGAAACGCCCAAACCCGGCGACCCGCGTTTGGCGCGCTCGGAGATAACCATTGTCGCATCCGCGCAAGACGCTTTGGAGGGCGCTGCGGCCGCAGCCCGAGCAAACGGAGTGGCGGCGTTGTCGTTGGGGGGAATGATCCAGGGCGAGGCGCGTGAGGTCGCTCGGGTTCACGCGGGCTTGGTGAAGCAGATTCTTCGTTACGGCCAGCCCATCGCGCCGCCGTGTCTGGTGTTGTCCGGCGGAGAGACGACGGTCACGCTGAAAGGTTCGGGGCAGGGGGGGCGCAACACCGAGTTTTTGTTGGCGTTGGCGGAAGCTTTGAACGGCGAGCCGGGTGTGTATGCTTTGGCGGCGGACACGGATGGAATTGATGGCTCTGAGGACAACGCCGGCGCTTTGTTGTATCCCGACACGCTTGCTCGGGCGACGGCGCGAGGGCTTGATCCTCGCGTGTTCCTGATTGAAAATGACGCTTATAATTTTTTCGCCGCGCTTGAGGACTTGGTCATTACAGGGCCGACGATGACCAATGTCAATGATTTCCGTGCGATTTTGATTGCTCCTTCTTTCCGTTATCGTCATTTGAAATGAAGTTCCACTCGCTTTGACTTGGAATGTGTGATACCGATAAGCCCTATCATTGACGCGCGTCTTCTAGATGATGATTATATGGGATGAGATAATTAAAATTGAATGGAATAATAATTAGAAGGGTCCAGGGACTGTGTTCCTGGTCGCAGAGGATCATAAGGGGGGAGCGAAAGCCCCCCTTATTGCCGTAAGGCAAAGCTCGCGCAAGCTGCCGGATGTTCGTTTTTTGGGCGATAAGGGGGCTTTGGGCGATAAGGGGGGGCTTTCGCTCCTCTCTTATGATCCTCTGCGACCAGGAACACAGTCCCTGGACCCTTCTAATTATTATTCCATTCAATTTTGTCCTGTTTAAGTATCGTTTAAAAGATATGTGTTGTTGTTTTTGCACGCCATTTCCAACAAGGGAACATAAAGATGTCTGACTGCGACCGCCCGTGTCGCCAATTCCGACAGACCAAAATTGTCGCCACTCTTGGTCCAGCGACATCCAACGCAGAAAACGTGCGCGCATTGGTCGATGCCGGCGTTGATGTGTTTCGGCTGAACTTCAGTCATGGCACTCATGAAGAACATGCCGCTCGAATGGTGTTGATCCGCACGGTCGAACAAGAAATTGGGCGGCCATTGGGCGTTATGGCCGATCTGCAAGGGCCGAAGTTGCGAATCGGAACTTTTGCGGCCGGACATATTTTTTTAACGCCGGAAATGGCCTTTCGATTCGACATGTCTCCGGCGCCTGGCGATGAGCGCCGCGTGACGTTGCCGCATCCGGAGGTGTTCGCCGCTTTGCGGCCCGGCATGTTGCTGTTGCTGGATGACGGGCGAGTTTGTGTGCGCGTGGTCGAATGCGGGCGCGATTTTGCTGAAACCGTGGTGGTCAACGGCGCGCGGCTTTCGGGGCGAAAGGGGGTGAATGTGCCGTCCGGCGTGTTGCCTCTGTCCTCTTTGACCCCGAAGGATCATGAAGACCTTTCATTTGCTCTGGAGCTGGGGGTCGATTGGGTGGCGCTGTCCTTTGTTCAGCGTCCCGAAGACGTGGCGGAGGCTCGGCGCCTGATTTCCGGGCGAGCCGCATTGCTGGCTAAGCTTGAAAAGCCCTCGGCTCTTGAGTATTTAGAAGAAATCATTGAGCTGTCGGACGGCGTTATGGTGGCGCGCGGCGACTTGGGCGTTGAGGTGCCTGCCGAAGACGTTCCGTCTTTACAGAAAAAGATCGTGCGTCTGGCGCGCTCCGCCGGGAAGCCGGTGATCGTGGCGACCCAGATGCTCGAATCGATGATCTCGTCGCCCACGCCAACGCGCGCCGAAGCTTCCGATGTCGCCACGGCCGTCTACGATGGCGCCGATGCGGTGATGCTGTCGGCTGAGACCGCCACCGGCGATTATCCTGTGGCGGCGGTTTCCATGATGGATCGCATCGCCCGGCGCGTGGAGCATGATCCGCTCTATCGCACTTTGATGGACGCTCACCACCCGGACTTGCAGCAAACCACCGCAGACGCCATTACTGCGGCGGCTCGGCAAATTTCCCACACCATCGGCGCGGCGGCGATCATCACCTACACCACGTCTGGTTTGACGACTTTGCGTGCGGCGCGCGAACGTCCGGACGTTCCGATTCTTTGCCTCACGTCGCGACGCGAAACGGCGCGGCGGTTGATGTTGGCGTTTGGCGTGTGGTGCGTTCAAACGGAAGACGTTTCGAACTTCAGTGAAATGGTCGATAAGGCTTGCCGCATCGCCTATCAAATCGGTTTGGCCAAAGATGGCCAGAGACTGGTGATTACCGCCGGAGTGCCGTTCGGCACGCCCGGAAACACAAACGTGCTTCGCGTGGCCTGGGTTCAGAAGTAAACTCGACCAAGGTTTTCTTTTTCTTCAAAACCGAGACGATCCATGTTGTTTCAAAACACGCGATTGGCGACACGTTTGATGGTTGGTTTCGTCGTGATGATCGTTCTTGTTTGGGGATTGGGCGTCGTGATGTTGAAGCGCATAACGACGCTCTCTTCGGAATCGCAGAGAATTTATGAGCATCCTTTAACCGTCAGCAATTCCGTGTTGGAGGCCAACGCGGCGGTTTTTGCCATGGAAGCGTATCTGACCGATATGTTGCTGCCGCGAAATCGTTTGAGCGTGCAGAAAATTATTTCCGACATAAATTCTTTGAAGGTCCTGATCGATCAGAAAATGCGCGTGGTTGAGCGGCAGTTTTTGGGCAATCCCTCGGAAGTTTTTGAGGCTCTTAGTGCGATTTCCGACTGGATGAGCTTGATGAATGAGGCCGTGGCTCTCATCAAGCAACAGGATTATGAGCGGGCTCAAACTTTGCATGACGACGAAATGGGGATGGTTGAGGTCAGAATCAAAAAAGAGATGAATGATATTGTTGCTTTCGCAAGAAACAAGGCGAAATCTATTTCTGATGCAAGCGTGCTGATTATGGCTGCGGCTCAGGACGAAATTTTCATGTTTTTGATCTTTTTCAGCGTGCTTTCTCTCGTGATCTCTGTGGTTGTCACCAGAAGTTTGTCTGTTCCTTTAAAGAAACTACAAAAGTGTATGGTTGAGCTTGCCGGAGGCAATCTTTCTATTGATGTTCCTTACTGGACGCGGCGCAGTGAAATCGGGAAAATGGCCGGCGCCGTACAGGTGTTTAGAGAATCCGCCGAGCATCTTTTCAATCAACGGTGGTTGAGAGCGCAGATCGCGCAATTGGCGATGATCGCGCAAACCTCTGATTCTCCGGCGCATTTGGGAGAGCGGGTTCTGTTTTTCCTACTGTCGGAACTCGGTGGTCGGTTCGGCGTGTTTTACATATATGATGAGGCGTTGGATCGTTTTTATTTGGCGGCGCGCTTGGGGACGAACGATGAGAGTGTGTCGTTCGATGAGAGCGTGTCGTTGGACGGTGACGAAGGGGATAACGGCAAAAAGAGCGATAAAAAAGCGCCGGAAGGTCGCTCCTTTGCCTTGGGCGAGGGGCTGGTTGGGCAGTGCGCCGTATTGCGTCGCGTTCTGGTTGTGGACGATGCGCCGGAAGACTATTTCTTCGTTGAGTCGGGATTGGGGAAAGCCAAGCCGCGTTCTTTGGTTTTCCTTCCGGCCTTGACGCGAGATCGTGTTTTGGCGGTGGTTGAGATTGGCTTCTTTTCGCCGTTGTCGTCGATTCACCGCACGTTCATCGAAGAGGCGGGGGTGGTTCTGGCGTTGAACCTGGATGTTTTGGAGCGCTATGAACAAACGCGGTCGTTTTTAAAGAAAACGCAATCTCAGGCAGAGGAATTGTTGATTTCGAAAGAGCAACTGACGATTAATGCCGAAAGTTTGCGTGAGGCCAACAGACTATTGCAAGAAAAATCCGACATATTGGAAATTCAGGCCGAAGAGCTGAGGGTTTCTGAAGAAGAAATGAGAGTGCAACAAGAGGAATTAAACGCCGCCAATCAGGAACTGTCGGCAAAAGGATTAATACTTGAAAAACAAGCCGAGGATATGAAAGCGGCCTATCAAGAAGCCGAGCGTCGCTCTATAGAGGCGGCTTTAGCCAGCCGTTATAAATCGGAGTTCCTGGCCAATATGTCCCATGAATTAAGAACGCCGCTTAATAGTATGCTGATCTTGGCAAAGTCTCTGGCTGAAAATGAAGGTGGAAATTTAACTTCCGATCAAATCGAATCCGCCGGAATTATCTACGATGGCGGCGCGCAGCTTCTACACCTGATCAACGACGTTCTTGATCTTGCCAAAGTCGAAGCCGGGAAAATGGAAGCGCAGGCGCGCTTGGTGTCTGTTTCCGAACTTCTGGACATGATCGAGCGTCGTTTCCGTCGCATGGCTCAGGTTAAGAATGTTGCATTTTCTGTTATGCGGCACAGTGACGCGCCTTCGTTTTTGTGGCTTGATTCGGGGAAATTAGAGCAAATCCTTACGAATTTGCTCGGAAATGCTGTGAAGTTTACCGAGGTCGGATGCGTCTCGCTTTCGTTCGAGCCGTGGAGTGATGGGCGGCGTCATCGCGAGCGCGCCGGTGGGTGTGTCGGCGATGAATTGGCGATGGCGTGTTCGACTCCCGATCGAGGATGGTTGGCGTTTCGCGTGCAAGACACGGGCGTTGGTATTACTCAGGAGAAATTGTCGCGCGTTTTTGAGGCTTTCGAGCAAGGAGACGGCGCGGTCAATCGTCGCTATGGCGGGACCGGCTTAGGTTTGGCGATCTCGCAGAAACTGGCGCGACTGATGGGGGGAGTGATTCAAGCCGCCAGTGTTTTGGGGGGAGGGAGCGTGTTTACGTTGCTCTTGCCGTATGTTTTGCCTCCAAAGTCCGAGCTTGATTTTGATGTCGATTCTTTGGGAGGAAGCGCTCCGGACGCAGTTGCTGCGAAACATCAGGCGTCGAACGAGATATCGCAGTTCGTCGCGGGGGAGTGTTCTCAAAACCTGGTTTTGAAGTCTCGAAGCGACACGGTTCAGAACGGCTCCGCCTTGAAAATCGAGGATGACCGCGAACATATCGTTTACGGTGAGCAAGTCATTCTCATCATCGAGGATGACCCGTTCTTTGCGCGGATTGTGATGGATTTGGCGCGCAAAAAGGGATTCCGGTGTTTGGTTGCAACCGATGGTGAGACTGGTGTGGTTCTGGCTCGGAAATATCTTCCGACCGGGGTGATTCTCGATATAGGGCTGCCCGGCATGAATGGTTGGGGCGTGATGGAGCAACTGAAGGCGACCTCGGAGTTGCGAGCGATTCCAATTCATGTGGTGTCGGCTCAGGATCGAGAAACTCAAGCGCGGGCGATGGGGGCTCTGAGCTGCTTGACGAAGCCGGTCTCCAAAATGCAGATCGAAGGCGTGTTGCAAGAGGTGACTTCCGGTCGAGCGCGTCGGTTGTTGGTGGCGGATACGGCTCTTGAGGCGCGCAAGCAGATCATTGATTTGGTGCGCGGGATTGAAAATGGTGGCGCGCTGGTTATCGAAGAGGCGGACTCCGCGCGGCAGGTTTGGAAGATTTTGCAAGAGCGTCGTCATGATTGTTTGCTGATTGATGTTGATTTGCCCGATGGCGGTTGCTTGGTTCTGTTGGAGCGGTTGCGCAAAGAAAAACATCTGGAAAATTTGCCTTTGATCGTTCTTTCCTCGCGGGATTTGTCGCGCGAAGAAACCAACGCTTTGCGTGGTTTTACGGACAGCATCATCATAAGTAGCCCGCAGTTTCAAGAGAGGCTCGTCAATGAAGTGACGCTTTTTCTTCACAGCGTTCGCGCCACATTTCCCGGTGAGGTTCGTCAAAAGCCTTTGGCGCCGCAAGCGAAGAAATATCCTTCATTGTCGGGGCGGATGATTCTGGTGGTCGATGATGATATGCGTAATGCGTTTGCGCTTTCTAAGGTGTTGCGTGGACAAGGCATGCATGTTTTGATCGCGCAAGATGGCCGTAAAGCTTTGACGCAGCTCAATGAGAATGCGAGAGTGGAAATCGTTCTGATGGACATTATGATGCCCGAGATGGATGGTTATGAGGCAATGCAGGAAATTCGAAAACAAGAGCGTTTTGCCGCATTGCCTATAATTGCGTTGACGGCAAAGGCGATGATGGGAGACGCCAAGAAATGTATTGATGCGGGCGCAAATGATTATTTGTCAAAGCCGGTGGATATCGAGAAATTAATGGATATTCTCGTTCATAGAATTGGAAAAGCCGAAAGTGTTCAAGTCGATTGAGAATTAAGAGGGGCAAAGAACGTAATTCCTAAGCTCGCTTAGTTCTCATTGATAGAAAGTTGCGGGGCGAGTGTGCGATTGCAGGATGTAAAGGATATAGAGATTGAGCTTTTTCTGGATGCAATGCGTTTGCGTCACGGATATGATTTCTCCAACTATTCGCGCGCATCGCTGAAGCGTCGGATTTTAGGGTTGCTTCCAGCATTGGGTTTTGATCGCATTGTTGATATGCTGCCATCGTTATTGTATGAGCACGGTTTTCATCTTCATGTGATTTCGCTTCTTTCTGTTCCTGTCTCTGAAATGTTTCGAAATCCGGAAGTCTTTTTGTCCCTCCGGAAGAAAGTGGCGCCGGTGTTGCAGTCTTACCCCCAGATTAATATCTGGGTGGCGGGATGCGCAACAGGAGAAGAGGTTTATTCTTTGGCGATTCTTTTGAAAGAAGAGAATCTCTATGACAGAACCCAAATTTATGCCACAGACATTAATGATGCGGCTTTGGCTAAGGCCGAAGAAGGGGTGTATCCGGTCAAATTGCTCAAGGACTATGCTGGCGCCTATTTGAAAGCCGGAGGCGCCTTTTCTCTCGAAAACTATTATCAGTCACTCTATGATTTTGGAATGATGGATAGTTCACTTAAAAAGAATATTGTATTTGCTCACCATAACTTAGTCGCTGACGGTGTTTTTTGCGAAGTGAATATGATTTTGTGTAGAAATGTATTGATTTATTTTGATCGTTATTTGCAGGGGCGCGTCTTACACTTATTGCGCGACAGCTTCGCCAGAGGAGGGTTTCTATGTTTGGGCAATAAGGAAAGTCTGGAGTTTTCTGATGTCGCCGTTGACTTTAAAACCATAGATTTCTCGTGTCGGATATATCAATGCGTCCCAAATTTGCCGCAAACATCATGGAGTCCCGACGATATGACGTCGTTGTGATCGGTTGTTCGACGGGAGGTTTGGAGGCTCTGCGTATCGTTTTGGGAGCGCTTCCGGCGACGTTTCCTTTGCCGATTTTGGTGGTGTGTCACACTGCGTTGGGCGCCGAGGGGTTGTTGGTGGAGCTTCTGGGGCGGAGCTGCGTTCTAACGGTGCGGGAAGCGGTTGAGAAGCAATCGATTGCTCCGGGCGTGGTGGTTTTGGCCTCGCCGGGGTATCATTTGTTGTTGGAAAAAGATTTGACGTTGTCGTTCAGCGCTGATCTCAAGGTGTGTGGCGCGCGTCCGGCGATTGACGTGTTGTTCGAAAGCGCGGCCGACGCGGTTGGAGAGCGGTTGATCGGCATCGTTTTGACAGGAGCCAATAACGATGGAAGTCGTGGATTGCTGGCGATTCGTCAAACCGGAGGCGTTGGAATTGTGCAAGACCCCGTTACGGCGGTTGCTCCGGAAATGCCGCAGGCGGCTTTAGACATTGCGGGTGCGGATTATGTTTTCTTGCTTTCCGAGATTGCGCCTTTTTTGATGAGGTTGGTTGAAGAGGGCTGAAAAATCAGAAGGGTCCAGGAATAAAGTCCCTGGACCCTTCTGATTTCTATGCGCTGCGCTGGATTTTTGCTGCTGTGTTTCTGGTGACAGCCAACGTCGAGGAGGAAGTCTTCTCCAGCCAAGGGACGTCTTCGGAACTCGCTTTTTATTTTAAAAGGCTACAATCCCAAACACCACAAAAGGATAGCCTGTTGGACATGCATGCGATTTTCTGCTTCATCCCAGACAACGGAATTCGGACCATCGATGACCTCGTCGGTGACTTCGTCTCCGCGATGGGCAGGAAGACAGTGCATAAAAATAGCGTCTGATCGCGCCAACGACATTAATTCTTGGTCGACTCGATAAGGCGTCAGCAAAGCGTAGCGGGTTTCCGAATCATTATGATTCATCGACACCCAGGTGTCGGTAACAATGCAATCGGCGTCTTTAACGGCTTCCTTGGGGTCTTCCGTGACGAACAAGCAGCCGCCGTTTTGTTGAGCCCACTGAATAAGCGAAGGAGAAGCGCCGAGCGCGGCGGGACACGCTAGACGGAACTCGAATCCGAATTGCGCCGCCGCGTGAATCCAACTGCGGGTGACGTTGTTGCAGTCGCCGCTCCAAGCAATTCGTCGCCCTGCAATGGAGCCGCGATGCTCCTCAAAAGTCATGACGTCCGCCATGACTTGGCAGGGGTGAGATTGATCGGTCAGTCCGTTGAGCACGGGAATAGAGGCGTGTCGCGCCAATTCATGAAGTCTCGTTGCGCTGTTGGTGCGTAGCATAACGGCGTTGACGTAGCGTGATAAGACGCGGGCGGTGTCTGCGATCGTTTCTCCGCGTCCGAGCTGCATCTCTTGCGAGCTGAGAACAACGACGTCTCCTCCGAGTCGCCGCATTCCGACTTCGAAGGAAACTCGGGTGCGGGTGGAGGGTTTTTCGAAGATCAAGGCCAGAGTCCGCCCCACAAGGGGCTTGGCGGTCACCGACATGCACTCGCGTTTCATGACGAGCGCGCGGTCGATGATTTGTCGCAGAACGCTGATGTCGATTTGATCGATGTCTAGAAAGTGACGCAGGCCAGCCGCCGTGCTCATGATACGCCTTCCTCCGCCGAGAGTTCGGCGCCGACCTCATTAAGAACCGCCACGGCTTCGTTGATATGCTGGTTTTCGATGATCAAGGGTGGGAGGAGACGCACAACATTGTCTCCGGCGCCGACGGACAGCATGCTGTGTTCGCGCAGCGCGTCCACGACTTTTGTGTTGGGAAGCGCGCACCGAATCCCCAGCATCAAGCCGGCGCCGCGCACCTCGGCGTAAACTTTGGGATATTGGCTGATCGTTTGTTCGAGGCGTTCTCGGAGGAGGCGTCCGGAGATTTCGACGCGCTCCAGGAATCCGGGCTCTAGAATGGTTTCCAGCACGGCGTAGGCGACAGCCATGGCGAGAGGGTTGCCGCCGAAGGTGGAGCCATGGGTGCCGGCGAACATTCCTTTGGCGGCTGTTTCCGTGGCCAAGCACGCGCCGACAGGGAAACCGCCTCCCAAGCCTTTGGCGACGCACATGACGTCGGGCTGGATTCCGGCCCATTCGTGGGCGAACAAGCGACCTGTGCGGCCGACTCCGGATTGAATTTCATCGAGGAACAACAACAAGCCGAATTCATCGGCGATGCCGCGCACGGCCTTCAAATAATCGAGGGCTGCGGGACGAATGCCGCCTTCGCCTTGAACGGGCTCGATGTTGATGGCTGCGGTTTCCGGGGTGATGGCCGCCAGGAGGGCGCCGATGTCGCCGAAGGGAGCCTGGTCGAAGCCGTCAAGCAGAGGGCCGAAGCCTTTAATCAATTTTTCTTGTTGTGCGGCGGAGATGGCGGCCATTGTTCGACCGTGGAAACCGCCGCCGCAGGTGATGATTCGATAGCGTTCCGGCTGACCTTTTTCATAGAAATTTTTACGAATCAATTTAACGCCGCATTCCCACGCCTCGACGCCGGAATTGGTGAAGAAGACGGTGTCGGCGAAGGTTTTTTCGGTCAGAAGATGCGCGAGTCGCTCTTGTCCAGCCACCCGAAAAAGGTTTGAGGTGTGCCAGAGTTTGCCGGCTTGCTCGGTGAGGGCTTGGATGAGGCGGGGATGTGCGTGACCGAGCGCCGTGACGGCGATTCCGCTGGCGAAATCCAGATAGCGACGCCCTTTGGCGTCAAAAAGATAACAGCCTTCCCCGCGTTCGAAGACGACATCGGCGCGGGCGTAGGTCGGCATAACAACAGGAATCATTAAACCACTCCCCGGAGCAATTGGCTTTCCGGTATAAACCAACATCGCCTAGAAACAACGGACTATCTGGAGAGACGCGCGAAATGTCAATGACTATCCAAGGCGGTTACTGGGCAATCGCATTATAAAATCAAACAGGCCGAGGGATTGTGTTTCTGGTTGTGGAAGAGTGTCGAAAAAGAGCAACGGGGGTCTCTGATTTGTCGCAAAGGAGGGCGGTTTGAAACTGCGGATACTTCGCTTGTCGGATGTCGTCGGAAAGGAGGGCGACGCTTTTTTCGCGCTCGACATTTTACTTTGCAGCGTAATCTCATAAAAGAAACAAACGAGCCGTCCCGAAGGGCGGCTCGTTTATTATCGGCAAGTCGCAGAATCAGACCGAATAATACATTTTGTATTCGATCGGGTGCGGCGAGGTTTCAAAGGCCAACATTTCTTCGCGCTTCAGTTCGATGTAGGACTCGATCATGTCCTTGGTGAAGATGTCGCCTTTCGTCAAGAAAGCGTAATCTGCTTCAAGCGAACCGAGGGCTTCGCGCAACGAGCCGCACACGGTCGGAACTTTTGAGAGTTCTTCCGGAGGCAGATCGTAGAGGTTTTTGTCGATGGCGTCGCCGGGGTGGATTTTGTTCTGAATGCCGTCGAGACCGGCCATCAACATCGCGGCGAAGGCGAGGTAGGGGTTTGCCGCCGGATCGGGGAAACGAACCTCGACGCGCTTGCCTTTGGGGTTGGAGGTGAAGGGAATGCGGCAAGAAGCCGAACGGTTGCGGGCGGAGTAAGCCAACAACACAGGCGCTTCGTAGCCCGGCACCAGGCGCTTGTAGCTGTTGGTGCTTGGGTTGGTGAAGGCGTTCAGCGCTTTGGCGTGACGGATGACGCCGCCGATATAGTAAAGAGCGGTTTCCGACAGGTCGGCGTAGCCCGAACCGGAGAAGACCGGCTGATTGCCTTTCCAGATGGACTGGTGGACGTGCATGCCGGAGCCGTTATCGCCGAAAATCGGCTTCGGCATAAAGGTTGCCGATTTGCCGTAGGCGTGCGCGACATTGTGAACGACGTACTTGTAAATTTGGATGTTGTCGGCGGACTTGACGAGCGTGTCGAACTTAATGCCGAGTTCGTGCTGAGAAGGCGCGACTTCATGGTGATGTTTCTCGACCGGGACGCCCATTTCGGCCATAACGCTGACCATTTCGGCGCGCAGATCGGAGGCGCTGTCAACCGGCGGAACGGGGAAATAGCCGCCCTTCACGCCCGGACGGTGGCCCATGTTGCCGTCTTCGAACTTTTTGCCGGTGACGTAGGGGCCTTCGTCGCTGTCGATTTCGTAGAAGCAACGGTTCATGTTGACTTCGAAACGAACGTCGTCGAACACGAAGAACTCAGCCTCGGGACCGAAATAGGCGGTGTCGCCGACGCCGATCGAGGCCATATATTTTTCGGCCGCTTTGGCGATCGAGCGGGGGTCGCGGCTATAGGGTTGGCCAGTGGAGGGCTCGTGGACGTCGCAGAAAACATTCATAGTCGGCTGTGCGGCGAACGGATCCATGACCGCCGTCGAAGCGTCCGGCATAAGGATCATGTCGGATTCGTTGATCGCCTTCCAACCGGCGATTGACGAGCCATCAAACATGACGCCATCTTGGAACATTTCCTCTTCGATGGTCGAAATGTGCTGAGCTGTATGCTGAAGCTTGCCGCGCGGGTCGGTAAAACGCAGGTCAACGTACTTCACGTCCTGCTCTTTGATCATATCGAAGAGTTTTTTGATATCGGACATGCTTTCGAATCCCAATTTCGGGTGATTATCGGAAATAGCCAACGACTCGTCGCCTCTCCCAATCTACCGGCTCCCTGTTGGCGGGATTGCCGTTCGAGCGCAGGGAGCGACGACGCTGTTTTTTACGTCTAGAGCAACAACACGCTTGACGACGCCAAAGAGAACGATAGCGACGTCGTCCGGATAAGGAGAAGAACGTTTTTGCGTCTCGACGGTTTCATCATGACGGGAAGAACGATGGAACACAACCCCCGTTCTATGAAATTTAGATGGCTTCCGGCCCTTTTTCTCCGGTGCGGATGCGAACGACGTCATCGACCGGGGAAATGAAGATTTTGCCGTCGCCGATGCGGCCTGTGTGGGCCGCTTGTTGGATCGCTTCAATTGCGCGGTCGACCATGGAGTCTTCCATGACCACTTCGATCTTAACCTTGGGCAAGAAATCCACGACGTACTCTGCGCCCCGGTAGAGTTCGGTGTGGCCTTTTTGCCGACCGAATCCCTTGGCTTCAGTGACGGTGATGCCCTTGATGCCGACCTCGTGAAGCGCGTCTTTCACTTCGTCGAGTTTGAACGGCTTAATGATCGCTTCGACTTTTTTCATGGTCATCTCGACAAGAGGGTCGTTTCCAGAGGCCGGTTTTGCGGTGATTCGCCTGATGGCGGGCAACGGCTTCGAGAGGGCGTTTTGCGCCGTTCGGAGAGTCGTTTCGATCGCCAGGCGCCGGTGAACCAGCGTCCTCAAGATAAGCACATTTCGTGCCAGAAGGCAAAGGGTGAAGGTTTCCTTGTTGGCGGAGGAGAGGTGGGGGGCATGCTTGGTTGCAAGGCATGGCGTTGTCTTATTTTTAGGCTTGATGGCTAAAAAAAAAGCGATTGCGTCCCGGCGGCTTTGCGCGCTTTTGGAATACGGTTTCTGTCGCCGTCTGATTCTATTCAGAAGCTTTGCGTTTCGGAGGTTTGCGCCATTTTTTGCGCTCCGGTTTGGATTGCTTTAACGATGTTGTGATATCCCGTGCATCGGCATAAGTGGCCTTCCAACCATGCGCGAATTTGGGAGTCGCTTGGTTGAGGGTGGCGGGAAACGAGGTCGAGAGCGCTTAAGACGACGCCCGGCGTGCAGAATCCGCATTGCAAGCCGTGGTTCTCGCGAAATGCGGCCTGCATGGGATGAAGATTTTCCGTGGACGAGTTTTGCTCTTCGGAGGCGGGAGACAATCCCTCAATAGTCGTCACATGGCGGCCATCGACTTGCATCGCTAGGGTTGCGCAGGATTTAACCGAACGTCCATCGACCAAAACCACGCAGGCGCCGCAATGGCCGGTGTCGCATCCGACATGGACTCCGGTGAGCTTCAGATCGTCGCGGAGGAGTTCGACCAACAAAGCGTGTGGCGCGATAGCGCGTTCGATTCGCGCTCCGTTGACGGTGACGACGATCGTTGCGTCGGCGATCGTTGTGTCGGCGATCGTTGCGTCGGCGATCGGGAGAGGAGGCGCTGGCTCCGTCATGATGGTTCTGTCTTCATTTGGCGTATTGGGGATATTGCAGCGAGTCGTTCTTGCTTGAAGAGGAGGCGTCGGGGGGGGCTTGGCATTGTGTTTGGCGTTCGGTCATATAATTTTGGCGCAAAGCAAGGTAATCGGGAGTGGTTGCGCTTTTTTGGCCGGTTTCCGGAGATTCAATATAGGTGGCGACGCGGCTGGAAGCGCGATACGCCCAAAAAATCTCGCCGAATGCGATGTATCCGGCGACGATGGGCAGGGAGCTGCCGACGAAGTCGGAAAGCGTGGCCGGGCCATAAAAAGGCAGAACAAGGTAGGGGCCTTCCGGCACGCCGGTGGTGCAAATGGCTTGTCCGATGTCTTGAGGCCGACTGCGGATGCCCATTTCGGTGGCGCGATCGACCACTCCGCCGAATCCGAGCGTGGTGTTGATTAAAAAGCGCTTTCCGGCGGCGTCGGCGTTGTCGAGTTCGCCCCGAATGAGGCTGGACACGGCGGTGATCGGTTCGCCGAGATTGGCGAAGAAATTGTTTACGCCAAGCCGAATTTCGGGCGGAATGTTGCGGGTGAAGAAATCGCTGGTGTCGTGCGCCGCAGAGCCATAAACATGAACATTGAATTCATGCATGGTCCGGTTGAAATCTTCGTAAGGATCGTTGAGCGATTTTGCGTTTTCGTTTGCCGAAGCGCTGTCCTCGGGTTTTGTGCGGCGATCGTCGGAGCCGTCGGATTTGCCCGACCGGGAGGGCGGGGGTTCAGGCTGAGGCTCTGACGGAGTTGAAGACGGCGCCGCTGTGTTCGCGAACGTCGTGATGATCATCCATAGAAGAATGATCGTAGGCCGAAAAAAACGATGGCGCATCGGCGGCGTCTCATGCAGGGAAAGCTATTTGCAGTGTGATATCACCAACGGAGCGTTGGTAAAACTCTTATAAAGGGTTGTTGCGATGCAATATGTGGTTTTTTTTAATTCTCTTGGATAAGAAAATAAAAAATAAGAAAACTAAAAGGGGCTAGAGACTGCATTCTCAGTCGCTCGGGCCAAGAACGAAAGCCTTCCTTCTTCGTGAAGTGATCGTTCTCTGGAGTTTTTGATTCTTTTGTTAATAGCCCATGAGGCTCTGGTTGTCGTCATTGAAATTTATGCGGGCAAATAATTCCTAGAGGAGGATTGCTTCGCGAATATTTTCATTTCTTTAGAGACTATCCGGACAGGCTCTTAGAGTCGGCGGCGGATCAACGGGAGGGTCAGGGCGATGCAGCGTGTTCTTCATAGAGTTCTAAATATCCCAAACATTTTTTTATATGTTTGTGCGTGGATATGCATTGCGTCGTCGTCTTGCTTTGGCGCCGAGGATGTCATTGGAGTCGTGTTCATGCACGGAACCATGGTTCATCCCAACCTGAGTGGTTACCAAAAGTTTCAAGCTGAGCTGGAGAGCAATGATTTCTTGGTGGACATGCCGGAGATGTGTTGGTCGGAAGATCGGGTTTTCGACTTATCGTACTTGGATTGCTTTCGTGACATTGATTCGGCGGTCGAACGATTGAAACGGCGTGGCGCAACGGGAATTGTGGTCGGCGGTCACAGCATGGGGGGCAATGCGGCTATTGGTTATGGCGCGCATCGAAAAGGGCTGCGCGGGATTTTAGCGGTTGCCGCAGCGTTTAATCCACGGAGCGCGGCGGAGCGGCCTGAAATTGCTCAGAGCGTGATGGAAGCGCAATCTCTGGTGGCGCAAGGGCGAGGCGATATTGCGACGGCTTTTGCCACAACTCGTCCCGGAGTGGTTATGATTACTGCAACGCCCAAGGTGTACTTAAGCTTTCATGGTTTGGAGTCTTCGGCGATGATTCCCGACAATGCGGCGAAACTTTCTGCGCCGTTGTTTTGGGTGGCTGGAGCATACGATCCTTCTCAAAAGTGCGGCAAAGGATGTGGGTTTGATAAAGCGCCTCCACATGTTCTCAATCGTTATGTGACGACGAATTCAGATCACATCGCCGTGTTGACAGATGGTTCCGACGCCGTGCTTTCTTGGCTGGAATCACTCAAAATTAAGAAATAACGGCGTGTAATCTACAAACTTATTTCCTAATTGAAGCTTTTCTTGTCAGGATGCCTAAAGAATTTCTCTTGACGAATTCATTATCAAGATATTTTCAAAATGCGATACTATTGGAGAGGTTTTTCTTGGAGAAGAATTATGAAGAAACATTTGGTGATTGTTTTTGGAATGGCCGCCGTTGTTTGGGGAGGCGGTTCTGCGCGCGCCGATGTGATTTCCGTGCGGGCGGATGATTGGTGCCCGTACAACTGTGTTCCCGACTCCGATAAGCCGGGGTATGCGATTGAAGCGGCTCGTGAAATTTTCACCAAGGCCGGGCATTCCATTGACTACAAGCAAATGCCGTGGACGCGTGCTCTGGCGGATTGTCGCAAAGGCTCGATTGACGCTGTTCTCGGAACATCAACCGATGAAAGTCCTGATTTCATTTTTCCTGTTGAAAGCGTCGGCGTTTCCGACAACACGGTGGTTGTAAAAAAAGGCAGTTCTTGGCGTTATCAGGGCGTTTCCTCTTTGGAGGCGTTGAAGATCGGTTTGGTTCAGGGCTATGTTTACTCCGGGGAGATTGGTTCGTACCTTGATGGGAAGATCAAGGGCGATGTTTCCAAGACCAATTTGTCTCTTGTCGGCGGAGATTCGGCAATTGAGTTGAACTTGAAAAAGCTTGTTGCTGGGCGCATCGATGCCACAATCGATTCTAAACCGGTTTTGAACTATAAGATTCAGTCTCTGGGTTTTTCGGACAAGTTGGATTTCGCCGGAACCGTTGATGTTTCGCCGATTTATTTGGCTTTTTCGCCTGAGAGGCCAAAGTCAAAGGAATATGCGGAGATATACGCCAAAGGATTGGCTGAAATGCGAAGCTCCGGGCGTTTGAAGCAGATTCTGGAGCGTTATAGCGTTCAGGATTGGAAATAATAATTTTTGTCTTGTCGGAGGCTTTGTTGTTCTAGAAACGCCGAATAGAGTTTGAGGGGGGGAAGATGGAGCCTGTTGAGGCAGGCTCTAAAGGGCGTGGAGTCTCTATTGGAAATCTAAATTTATCTAAATTTTAATTGGCGCTTCTTAAGCAATAAGTGATGTGATAATTTTCTCCACGACGCAAGGAGCGAGAACTTATTCGGAGAAAACATTGGTTCTCCGGCGGGATTCGGCGAGCCGGGCCTTTGAGAGCCGGGCCTTTGAGAGTCGGGCCATTGAAAGCCGGGCCATTGAGATCGGAAATCGCGGAGCGTAGCCGCATTGCGGTCAAGGCAAGGGATGGAAACATTGATGCTTTCTCTGTTGTCGGCTCTATAGAGACGTTTCTTTGAGAGACGCCGTTTCAGAGTGTCTCTTGTGCGGGTGTGGTCTTAATTCTGTAACCTTCGCAGCGATCAAAGATAAGGAGCGTTTTTCTATGAAGAAATGGCTTGTTTCTTTTGTAATGTTGATTTCTTTAGCTTTCTTGGCGGATTCAGTTTCCGCTCAAGAGGCTAAAGTCGGAGCAATCGTCATTAAAAATCCGTGGTCGCGTGAAACGGCGGCGTCCATGTCGACTGCTGTGGCCTACATGATTTTGCAAAATGAAGGGAAAGACGCCGATCGGTTGCTTTCCGGCGCGACTCCGGTTGCTGATCGCGTTGAAATCCATACCCATGTGGATGACAACGGCGTGATGAAGATGCGGCAAATTCCGAACGTCGAGTTGGCGCCGGGAAGCGTGACGACTTTTGCTCCGGGCGGACTTCATGTAATGTTGTTCGGCGTGAAGGCGCCTCTGAAAAAGGGCGTGAATTTTCCTCTGACGCTTACTTTTGAAAAGGCCGGCGCCGTTACTCTCGACGTGGCGGTGCAGGGGGGTGGAGACGGACACTTCAATGCGTCTGTTCAGAAAGAGAACGCCAAGCATCACGAACATGACGAGCGCGAAGGTCATCATGACCACGGAAGCAATCACTGATATTCCGTAAAGCTTTTCCGCCAAACAGGCGATCAATCAGGGATCGCTTGCTTGGCGGCGTCATTGGCGGCGTCGAATCGAGAGCTTCTCTGAGGATTACAAAAGTATGATTACACGATTTTCGATTGCAACCCGCTTGATGATGATCGTCGCCGCCGGAGTGGTCGGCATGTTGGCGGTGGGGGCGATTGATCTGTTAAACTTGCACAGAAGTTTGATGGAGGAGCGCCAAGAAAATGTGCGTGGTTTGATCGATGTTGGGAAGTCTTTGATCGAACACGCCATGAAGCAGGTTGAAAACAAAGAAATATCCTTGGAAGAAGCGCAGAAAAGCGTTCTTAACCAACTGAAATCCATTCGTTATGGGGATCAAGAGTATTTATTTGTTCTTAATGTTGATGGTTCTATGATAATGCATCCGATTGCCGAAAATTTAAACGGTCACTTGGTGACCGAGGCGTTGGATAAGGCGGGAAAACGTCTGTTTCGTGAAATGATTGATGTGGCGCAACAGAACGGCAGTGGTTTTGTAAATTATTTATGGCCGAAGCCTGGTCACGTTACGCCTCAACCAAAATTAAGTTATGTTCGACTCATTGCGCCGTGGGGATGGGTCATCGCCACCGGAATTTATGTCGATGATGTTGAGATGGCTTTTTATCATAATGTGTCTATGATTGGGGTGATTGGTTTGGTGATCACCGCTTTAATTGCGGCCTTTGCTCTGAGCGTCGCTCTTGGAATCACGCGGCCTTTGAACGTGATCACCGAGAGGATGACGGATGTCGCGCGTGGGCGTTTGGATGTCGACACGCCTTATTTGGATCGATCAGATGAAGTCGGCTCTTTGGCGCGTTCGTTCCAGGTGTTCAAGGAGACCGCGCGCGCCGACACCGCCAAGATGGCGGATGTGTTGCGGCGATGGAATCACGTTTCAGCTAATTTGGGGGGAAAACAGTCTTTGCCCCAAGCGGTGTGTGATATTCTGACGCGATTCGGTGGTTTCGACGTGGCGTGGGTTGATATTATTTTGCCCAATAGGAATTCGGATGGCGCGCTGGTGTGTAAGCAGGTGGGATTGTCGGCGCAGGGGTGGGAAAATTTAGAGTTGTTATCGATGGATTGGAGCCGACGCAGAAATCCGGACAATCCTATGGAGGCTACTTTAGTTTCCGGGCAAATGTTCTATTGTTTGGATGTCTTGGAAGATTCGCGTTTGAATGGGTGGCGGCATGAGCCGTTGTTGAGCCGTCATCGATCGTTTGTGACGATGCCTATTCTGGATGGGCAAAAGAAAATGGTGGCGATTTTGAATTTGTATGCCGTGGCGTCACATGCTTTCTCTCCCTTGACACTGTCGTTGTTGAATTTGGTGGCCAATGATTTGGGAGAGCATATGTCCCAATAAATTTTATGAAAACAACATGCTTCATTCGATTAAGAACCCGAGAATTATGCGGCCTTCCCGAATTGAAACGATCCACTCTCATTCGGTCGTTGCAAACTCCAAGTCATGGTTTCCAAAGGCCTCCCGGCCTTTGGCGGGTCGAGGGCGGAGCTCCGATTCTTTTAGAAATTCTTTCGGGTTCTTCATTATAAAAAAATAAACAGGATGTCTCGTTTCTTGAGTCCCATTCTTCTTTTCGTTCACGGTTGGGCGTTTGATCGAAGCTTTTGGACGCCTCTCGTGCGGTCTTTGGAGAATCATGTCTCCGTGATTGTGTGGGACCTAGGTTTCCGTGGTTCGGCGTCTTTTGTTTCTGCTCCGCCCTCGAATCGCCCGATTGTGGCTGTTGGTCACAGTTTTGGTCTGATGTGGTTGCTGCGGGAGCATCCGGTTTTCTGGAGCGCCTTGGTTTCCATCAACGGTTTCCCGAGGTTTTCCAAGTCTCCCGATTTTCCGCTTGGAGTTGCGCCCAGAGTGTTGGAGCGCATGATCACTCGTCTTGACGCCGAACCTCAAGTCGTTACGCGCGATTTTCTTGTCCGTTGCGGCGTTGCGGCTCCTCAAACTGAGGGGCTCGATGTCGCGCGGCTTCGCTGGGGGTTGGAGGCTTTGGCGCAATGGGATCAGCGGGCGTCTCTCTTGTCGGAAACGCCGACTTTGGCTTTGGCGGGCCGCTCGGATCCGATTGTCTCTGCCGCCATGACGCGCGAGGTCTTTGCCTCCGTTCCCGTCGAATGGCATGATGGCGGTCATTTGTTGCCGATCACCGCTCCGGATTGGTGCGCGGCGTGTTTGCGGAGCTTTCTGGAGACTTTGTAGATGACAGCCGAAGGTCGTAAAATCCGGATTGCGCGCGCTTTCTCTTCTGCGGATGCGTATGACCAGAACGCCGATACGCAGCTTTTGGTTGCGGAGCGTTTGGCTGAGCGCATCTCCGCTGTTTACGTGACGCCGCCGAAGCGTGTTTTGGAGATCGGTTGCGGCACGGGGTTTCTCTCTCAACGGTTGAGGTCTCTGTTTCCGGAGAGCGCCTTGGTGCTTACGGACATGGCGCCTGCTATGTTGGAGCGCGCGCGTCTGCGGGTGGGGGAGGGGCCTCTTTACCGAGAGATGGATGGAGAAGCGCCGAATCCTGAAATCGGCGCGGCGTTCGACTTGATTACTTCGAGTTTGGTTTTTCAGTGGTTCCAGGATTTGCCGAGCGCTTTGGTGCGTTTGGCGGGGTTGTTGGCTCCGAACGGTCGCTTGATGTTCGCCACTTTGGGAGAAAAGACGTTCGGCGAGTGGCGTGAAGCGCATCTGGCGTTAGGAGTGAGCTGTGGCTTGGCGGTTTATCCTGCGTTCGAGTCGTTTCCGTGGCCGCTCGGCGCGGCGTGGCGTGGCGATGAAGAGTTGATCTTGCGCTCTTATTCTAGCGGTCGCGCGTTCGTGCGGATGCTGAAATCTCTGGGCGCGGGAGAACCGGCGGTGGGGCATCGTCCGGCGACTCCGGGAGAGTTTCGGCGTCTTCTGGCGTCGTTAGACGGCGGACTGAGTGTGACTTATCATGTAATTTTTGGCGATGTGATTCGGAATGTCTAGCAAATTATTAAGCCCGACTTGGGCGTTTCCCGCGCCTCAGAGCGTCTTTGTCACCGGCACGGACACCGGGGTTGGAAAGACGGTGATATCGGCGTTGTTGGTGAAGGCGTGGGGAGCGGATTACTGGAAGCCGATTCAATCGGGGCTTGTCGAGGGGGCGGATGCTGAGACGATCCGCGAGGCGGCGCCGGAAGCGGTTATTCATCCGAGCGCGTATTGCTTTCAAGCGCCGTTGTCGCCGCACGAGGCTGCGCGGTTGGAGGGCGTGACGATTGCTTTAGAGGCGTTTCAATTGCCGAAAACGTCGCGTCCGTTGGTGGCGGAGGGGGCGGGAGGCGTGTTGGTCCCATTGAACGAGCGTGTTTTGATGATCGATTTGATTGTGCGGCTGGGATTGCCGGTGATTGTGGTGGCGAGGAGCGGTTTGGGAACGATCAATCATACGCTGTTGACGATTGAGGCTTTGGCGCGGCGGGACGTGAAGGTTCTGGGGATTGTAATGAATGGGCCTGCGAATCTGACGAATCGTCAGGCCGTAGAATTTTATTCGGGGCGTCCTGTCTTGGCCGAGGTGTTATGGGAACAAAAAAGCAGTAAAAACGACCCAGGGAGTGCGTTCCCGATTGCTTGAGCCAAGACGGTTCCCGAACTCTTTCCGTTTCTTCTAGTCTTTACAGTCGTTCACCGGCTTTACGCCTTCACGGAACAACTTATAGGTGAAGCTGTCTTTCAGCGCATCGAAGGAGGCGTCTATAATATTGGTCGAGACGCCGATCGTCACCCAGTGCTCAAAGGATCCATTGGCGCTTTCAATCATAACGCGCGGTATGGCGGCTGAGCCTTTGTTCGCCTGAAGTATCCGCACTCGGAAATCCACCAAACGCATTCCCTGCAACACCGGGTAAATCGGTTCCAAAGCTTTGCGCAGAGCGCGATCAATAGCGTTGACGGGGCCGTCTCCTAAAGAAACCTCATGACGAACCTCCGAACCGATCCGCACTTTAACCGTAGCTTCTGACTCCGTGATCAGCTCTCCTTTGGCGTTATAACGCCGTTCATCTGTCACGCGGAAACGCAACACCTCGAAGAAACGCAACGACTGCCCAAGGGTTCGCCGCACCAGCAACTCGAAACTGGCCCCGGCGGCGTCGTAGGCGTACCCTTCGAAATCACGCTGCTTGATCAAATCGACCAGAGAGTTGATGCGAGGGTCATTGGGATCGACATCGATATTCAGCTCGCGCAATCGAGCGATGACATTTGAGCGGCCTGCTTGGTCAGAGACGACGATTACGCGGCGATTGCCGACGCGAGCGGGATCGATGTGCTCATAACACGCGGGGTTTTTCTCGACGGCGGAAACATGCAGTCCGCCTTTATGAGCGAAAGCGCTTTCGCCGACATAAGGCGCGTGACGGTTCGAAGCGCGATTAAGGTGCTCATCAAGCATCCGGCTCACGCGCGTCAGTCGCTTCAACCCTTCTGAAGATATTCCGGTTTGGAACCCCATCTTCAGCATCAGGGTCGGAATCAAAGAAGTGAGGTTGGCGTTGCCGCATCGCTCGCCCAAGCCGTTGAGCGTGCCTTGCACCATGCGGACGCCGGCTTGGACGGCGGCGAGGCTATTGGCGACCGCGAGATCGGAATCGTTGTGCGTGTGAATGCCCAAGCGCTCGCCGGGAATGCCGCATTTGGAGATCACTTGGCCGACAATGTGCTGAACTTCGCTGGGGAGGGCGCCGCCGTTGGTGTCGCACAACACGATCCATCGGGCTCCGGCGTCGGCGGCGGCCTTCAAACAGCACAAAGCGTAATCGGGATTGTTCTTGTAACCATCGAAGAAGTGTTCGGCGTCGAACAGAGCTTCGCCTTTTGCGACGCGGGCGGCGGCGACGCTATCGCTGATCAGAGCGAGATTTTCCGCTTGGGACACGCCTAAAGCGACGTCCACATGGAAATCCCAGCTTTTGCCGACCATGCACACGGCGCGGCATGAAGACTGAAACAGGGCCGCCAAGCCGGGATCGTTGGCGGCGCTGCGCCCTGGGCGGCGCGTCATGCCGAACGCGGTGAAGATGGCGTGAGAGAGCGCGGGCGGATCGCCAAAGAACGCATCATCGGTGGGGTTGGCTCCGGGCCAACCGCCTTCAATATAGTCAATTCCCAACCGGTCGAGTTCACGCGCAATCGTAATTTTGTCGCCAACGGAAAAGTCGACGCCTTGAGTTTGCGCGCCGTCGCGCAAAGTCGTGTCGTAAAGATAAACGCGATCACCGGTCATGAGTCTGCTCACGAAAGGCAGAAAAGGGAGAATCATGATAGCGGTGGAAATATCCAGACTCAATATAAAAGTAACAATCGGGATTGAGGGAAGGCGTTATAAAATCAAACGGGATTGTGCTCCTGGCCGCAGAAAACCATAAGGGAAGAGTCGAAATGTCCCTTATTTGCCGGAAGGCAAAGTTTGCGCAAGCTGCAAGGCGCATTCGTTTTATGGTGGCGTGGAGCCGAGTATGAGTATGTTATTCGGATAGGCTTTTCGCTATGAGGCGGATATTATGGTCCATCATGTCGATGTATGTCGAAGCAGGGCCTTCGGCAGGGGAGAGGGCGTCGGAGTAAAGTTTTCCGCCGATTTTGGCTCCGGTTTCTCTGGAAACTTGCTGAGTCAAACGAGGATCGCTCATGTTTTCCACAAAAATCGCCTTTATTTTTTCTTTGCGTATCTGCTTGATGAGTTTCGCCACATCTTTTGCGGAAGGTTGAGATTCTCCTCTGGCGCCTTCCGGCGCAATGAACATAATTCCGTAGGCGTCGCCGAGATACCCTAGAGCGTCATGAGACGTGATTGCTTTGCGCGATTCTACGGGGATTGCGTCAAGGGATTTTTTTATGCGGACCTCCAACGCATCGAGCCGCGTTAAATAGGCTTTTCCTTGGAGGCGATAATCTTCGGCGTGTTCTGAATCGGCTTTCGATAATCCCTCCACGATGTTTTTTGTATAAATTTTTACATTTTCGACATTTTGCCATGCGTGAGGGTCCACTTCCTCATGGCTGTGTTTGTGGTGGTCGTGATTGGTGTTTAGAGGTCTTGGCGTTATTCCGATCGTTGTCGTTACAATTTCAGCTTGGGTTCCTGTCGCTTGCAATAGTTTTGGAGCCCACTCTTCGAAATTCAAACCGTTTAGAACGACAACGCGCGCTATTTTCACAATTTTAGCGTCGGCTGGGGATGGCTCGAACACGTGTGCGTCTCCATCTGGACCAACGAGGGATTTTACTTCGACGAATCTTCCTCCGATCTGTCGGGTTATATCCGCCAAAATACTGAAACTCGCCACAACTTTCAGGGGCTCTGCGGATACAGGGAAAGTTAGTCCGTTCAGAATCAGAGCAAAAACAAAACATAGAAATCGTCTCATATGTTTTCTCCTTTTTGATCAAAGAGCTGAAAGAACTTTGCGGATTTGCGGCTTCATCGAATTGAAACAGTCCTCACGCCTTGGGTTGTTACAGTCTCCAAGTCGTGGTTTCCAAAGGCCTCCCGGCCTTTGGCGGGTCCAGGGCGGAGCCCTGGCCTTTCTTGAACCTCTCCTGACAAGCTTTAACTCTCTCTTCAAGGGCTGTGCAACAACTTTTCTGTAAATTTTTCCAGACAACTTTTTCAGGCGACGAGCGAATTACCCTTTCAGGTTGAGATACATTTTTCCTGACATCCACTCTTCGTCACACTCAGCGAGCAGAGCAGAGACCAATCGTAGACATGAAGCGGTATTTGGAAAGATTGAAGCCACTCGGGTGCGGCGCTTGAGTTCTCTGTTTATCCTTTCGAGTCCATTGGTTGTTCTTAGTCGAGTGCGATATTGTTGGGGCAACTCGAACACCGAAAACCCCATAGGCAGGTTCTCTTCCGCCCATTGCGCAAGCTTTGGAGCGTCTTTAGCCCATATATCCACGAATTTTTTTAGCAAACGCTCGGCCTCGACTTTATCAGGAGCATTGAAGATTGTCTTAATTTGCTGAGCGACAGATTTGCGTTGGTCGATTTTCGGGACGTAGGCTTGGGCATTCAACTGCAAATGGAACTGGCAGCGTTGCCATGGGACGCTGGGAAGCACGGCTCTGCGAGCCGCTTTAAGGCCAGCATGGTCGTCTGCGATGATCATTTTGACGCCCATCAAACCACGCCGCACCAAGCTCTCCATAAAGGCGCGCCAATGGACTTCGGCTTCCGACAAGGCGACGGAAACACCGAGCACGCGCCGAATTCCGTCCGTTGTGATGCCGATAGCAACCAGCACGGCACAATCGACCAAATGCCCGCCTTCTCGCACCCGTTCATATCGGGCGTCGAAGAAAACATAGGGAGTTTCGCCAAGTGGCCGTTCACGCCAAGCCGCAAGACCAACGTCGAGAGCTTCGGCCGCACGGCTGACCTGGGCCGACGAAATTGAAATCTCCGGTCCAAGTAAAGCTTGAAGAACCGTTATCACCTTTCTGGTTGATACCCCCTGAATATACATTTCAGCCAGGGCTATATTGACGGCTTGTTCGGTCCGCGATCCTTTCTCAAGCGCGCTTGGATAAAAGCCTCCACCGCGAACTTGAGGCACATCGAAGGTCACGTTGCCGACGCGTGTTAGAACCGTCTTTTGCTTATAGCCGTTGGCATAATCAGTACGTTCAGCGGTTCGTTCGTGAGATTGAGCATTCATAAAGTGGGCTCGCTCGATCTTGCTTGCTTCATTAACCAGAATGCGCAGAGCTTCGCTCGCTCCGTCAAGTCCATTTTCAATTAACGCTGCATAAGCATCGTCAAGGGGGTGTTTTACGACGCGCATTGCCATATCTGTCAACTCCTTCGTTACATTTCCAAGTAATACTCCGAAGAAGTCGTCCGGGAAATTGCTCTCCGTGGTTCCTCCAGGCATGCAACCGTAGCGCAAAGAGCTACACCTCGAAGCGTGGAAGGCTGCCCACCCAGGGAAACCCGAGAGAGAGGAATTTACAGAAACCATGTTGCACTAACTCTTCAAGAGCCTTTCTTCAGAAGATATGTTTTGCTTTTCTGTAATAATAGAGCATTGCCCACCACGGCTAAACTGCTGATCGTCATTCCCAAAGCCGCCAACGCAGGATCCAATTGTCCTAGAGCCGCCATCGGAATCATCACGATGTTAAATCCAAACGCCCACACTAAATTCTGAAGTATTTTTCGCCGAGTCGCTCGCGCCAACCGCACAAGAGTCACAACCAGCAATGGCTCTCCACGCATCAAGACCACTCCTGCGGCTTGAGCGGCGGCGTCCATTCCACCACTCATCGCCACCCCTAAATCGGCTTGAGCCAACGCCGGAGCGTCATTGATTCCGTCACCTATCATTGCCACGGTTCGTCCTTCAAGCTGTAAGCGCTTGATTTCAATGATTTTGTTCTCCGGCTTGGCTCCTGCGATCACACGCCCGACTCCAACCTTTTCTGCCGTTGCTTGCGCCGCCGCCGGAGCGTCTCCCGTCAGCATCACCGTTTGGATGCGCATTGCCGACAAATCTTTAATCGCCGTCGCGGCTCCGGAGCGGATTCGATCAGAGGCCGCCAAGGCTCCGAGCAGTCGCCATTTTTCGCCATTCTCCAATGTATTGCTCTTTGCGCCCGCGACCCACACGACAGCTTTTCCTTCGGCTTCGAACGCGGCGGCTTGTGCGGTCAACGCCGACACGTCCACGCCGTATTCCGTCATAAGCGCCAAGTTTCCAAGCAAAACCGTCAAATCTTCGGACGTTCCTTGATCGTTGTTCACCACGCCGCGCACGCCGCGTCCCGCCAAGGTCCGATAATCGCGCGCTTCGGGGAGACTCCATTCGCGATCTTTGATCGAATCCGACATCGCGCGCGCAATTGGATGCGTGCTGCCGCGCTGCGCCGCCGTCGCCAAACGCAACAACCGCCCACTCGGCGAAAGAGGGTCTGTGGGCAAGGGCTCCGTCGCGACGTTCTTCGCCGCTCCGACAACGACCACATCCGTTAGTTGTGGCCGGTCTTCAGTGAGGGTTCCGGTTTTATCAAACACGACGGCATCGATTTTATAAGCCGTCTCTAGAGCTTCCGCGTCGCGTATCAGCAATCCGCAGCGCGCCGCCACTCCAAGAGCCGCCGCAATGACCGCCGGGGTCGCCAAACCAAGCGCGCACGGACACGCCACCACCAGAACCGACACCGCCGCCAGAACAGCGCGCTCGCCGCCGCCGACAGTAAGACTCCAACCAAGGAGCGTCGCCAAAGCCGCCGCCGCCACGAAGAACGCAAAATACCCGCTGATTATGTCGGCCAAGCGTTGAATGCGTGGGCGAGTCGCCTGGGCATGTCCCACCAGAGCAATCATTCGCCCGAGCGTCGCTTCGGTTCCGACGGCGGTTGCAACCAGAGTCAGAACGCCGTCCAGGTTCATCGAGCCGCCGGTGACAATATCTCCGGGGCCTCGATCTTGGGGCATGGCCTCGCCCGTCACCATGGCCTCGTCCACCGATGCGCGTCCTTCGATCACGCGCCCGTCTACGGGAATCCGTTCGCCGGGGCGGACCCGCACCACGTCTTTCACCTGGACGCGCTCAACGGGAACCAATCGCTCTGGCCCATCTGCCGAAACCACGCGGGCCGTCTCTGGACGCAGGGCCAACAACGCCTCGATTGCTTGCCCCGTCGCCCGTCGGGCTCGCGTTTCCAGCCACTTTCCGGTCATTACAAACGTGATCACCAGCGCCGATGCTTCGAAAGAGTAGTGAATAGGTCCATGGCCCGCTCCATGACCGGTTCCGGCTTCCCACTCGGAGGACCAACCATTGATGACTTGCCATGTGCTGAGAAGCCACGCCGCGCTTGTTCCCAACGCCACCAAGACATCCATATTGGCGCCGCCGCTTTTTAAAGCGTTCCAGGCGCCGCGATAAAACCGTCGGCCCACCCAGAATTGAATCGGCGTCGCCAACAGCCATTGAGCCCAGCCAGGAGCCGTCATCCAGCCTAAACCGGCCTCCGGCAGAGCCATCGGCGCCATGCCCGCCAGCAACGGCAAGCTCAGAACCGCTGAGATCAGCAAGACGCGGCGTGTTTCTCGCGCTTCGGCGTCGTGCGCCGCACTGCCGGCGGCTCCCTTGGCGTTTTCGTCGATTGGTTGAGCTTTAAATCCGGCGCCTTCAACAACGGCCACCAGTCCCACGAGGTCTATTCGGTCTGGATCGAAATGGATTTCGGCGCGTTCGGCGGGAAGACTTATTGTCGCCGACATGACGCCGGGTTTGCGGGTTAAGATTCGCTCCAAGCGATTCACGCACGCCGCACAGGTCATCCCTGAAACCGCCAGAGTTGCGGTCGCTTGATCAGAAGACATTTTTAGGCTCCGTAAATTGGATAAATGAAAAACAAATTTTAGAGTGTCTCATTTTTTAGAGACTGTGCGGAAAGAAGATCGAAGATCAATGTTTGCTTGAAAGTCCGAGAAAATGCGGGAAAGTCCGGGAAAATGCGGGGACAAAGGAAGGCCAGAGCTCCGCCCTGGACCCGCCAAAGGCCGGGAGGCCTTTGGAAACCATGACTTGGAG
>CAUYUA010000211.1:0-39141 GCA_963575675.1 Azospirillaceae bacterium | reverse complement strand
CAACGTCGAAATCGTCACCGGCGGCGGCTCAACCGACGTCATCACGTTGGGCTTCTCTACGGCGTCCTTGTCGTTGACCAGCATCGAAACCGTGCTCGGAACCTCGGCCGCAGACACCGTGACTCTGACCGGCGGCGTCACCAGCGGCCTCTTCGATCTCGGCGCCGGCAACGACGTCTTGACGCTCGCAAGCGCAACCAACACTCTCACTGTGGTCAATATCGAAACGCTCATCGGCAGCGCCTCGGTAGACACCATCACCCTGACCAACGTCGTCAACAACATCACCGTCTCCAACATCGAAGTGTTGAGCGGCGGCTCCTCAACCGACGTCGTCACACTGGGCGCAGTCAACAACTCGATCACCATCACCGGCGTCGAAACCTTAATCGGCGGCGCTTCGGCGGACAGAGTGGTTTTGGGCGAACAAGTCTCCGGAATGTCGGTGAACCTCGCCGGCGGCGTAGACACTCTGGCCCTGAGCAACAGCGGCAACAACAGCCTCACCGTCAGCAACGCCGAAACCATCACCGGCGGCGCTTCAACCGACATCGTTGTCTTGGGCGCGGGCGGTTCGGTCACGGTCTCTGCGGTTGAAACTCTGTTGGGCAGCTCGGCGGCGGACATCGTCACCATCAGCGACGCCCTCACCGCGATGACCATCAATTTGGGTTCGGGCGCCGACGCCGTCACTCTGGCGGGCGTAGGCAACAACACCGCCCTGATCTCCAACGTCGAAACTCTGTTCGGCGGCGCTTCGTCGGACGTCATCACCCTCAGCGACGTCAACAACAGCATCACCGTCACCAACATCGAAGCGTTGACCGGCGGCGCCTCAACCGATGTCGTCACTCTCGGCAACGTCAACGGCACCATCACCGTCACCGACGTCGAAACCTTAATCGGCGGCGCTTCGGCGGACAAAGTCGTTCTGGGCGAACAAATCTCCGGAATGTCGGTGAACCTCGCCGGCGGCGTGGACATTCTGACCCTGAGCGGCGGCGGCGACAACAGCCTCATCGTCAGCAACGCCGAAACCATCATCGGCGGCGGCTCAACCGACATCGTTGTTTTGGGCGCGGGCGGTTCGGTCACGGTCTCTGCGGTTGAAACTCTGTTGGGCAGCTCGGCGGCGGACATCGTCACCATCAGCGACGCCCTCACCGCGATGACCATCAATTTGGGTTCGGGCGCCGACGCCGTCACTCTGGCGGGCGTAGGCAACAACACCGCCCTGATCTCCAACGTCGAAACTCTGTTCGGCGGCGCTTCGTCGGACGTCATCACCCTCGGCAACGTCAACAACAACATCACCGTCACCAACATCGAAACGTTGACCGGCGGCTCCTCGATCGATGTCGTCACGTTGGGCAACGTCAGCGGCACCATCTCCATCACCGGCGTCGAGACCGTGCTTGGCGGCACGGCGGGCGACAAGGTCATCTTGTCCGGAACCTCGTCGGGCATGACGGTCAATCTCGCCGGCGGCGCAGATGAATTGCAACTCGACGGATCCGTCAACAACGCGGTCGTCGTCTCCAACGTCGAAATCGTCACCGGCGGCGGCTCAACCGACGTCATCACGTTGGGCTTCTCTACGGCGTCCTTGTCGTTGACCAGCATCGAAACCGTGCTCGGAACCTCGGCCGCAGACACCGTGACTCTGACCGGCGGCGTCACCAGCGGCCTCTTCGATCTCGGCGCCGGCAACGACGTCTTGACGCTCGCAAGCGCAACCAACACTCTCACTGTGGTCAATATCGAAACGCTCATCGGCAGCGCCTCGGTAGACACCATCACCCTGACCAACGTCGTCAACAACATCACCGTCTCCAACATCGAAGTGTTGAGCGGCGGCTCCTCAACCGACGTCGTCACACTGGGCGCAGTCAACAACTCGATCACCATCACCGGCGTCGAAACCTTAATCGGCGGCGCTTCGGCGGACAGAGTGGTTTTGGGCGAACAAGTCTCCGGAATGTCGGTGAACCTCGCCGGCGGCGTAGACACTCTGGCCCTGAGCAACAGCGGCAACAACAGCCTCACCGTCAGCAACGCCGAAACCATCACCGGCGGCGCTTCAACCGACATCGTTGTCTTGGGCGCGGGCGGTTCGGTCACGGTCTCTGCGGTTGAAACTCTGTTGGGCAGCTCGGCGGCGGACATCGTCACCATCAGCGACGCCCTCACCGCGATGACCATCAATTTGGGTTCGGGCGCCGACGCCGTCACTCTGGCGGGCGTAGGCAACAACACCGCCCTGATCTCCAACGTCGAAACTCTGTTCGGCGGCGCTTCGTCGGACGTCATCACCCTCAGCGACGTCAACAACAGCATCACCGTCACCAACATCGAAGCGTTGACCGGCGGCGCCTCAACCGATGTCGTCACTCTCGGCAACGTCAACGGCACCATCACCGTCACCGACGTCGAAACCTTAATCGGCGGCGCTTCGGCGGACAAAGTCGTTCTGGGCGAACAAATCTCCGGAATGTCGGTGAACCTCGCCGGCGGCGTGGACATTCTGACCCTGAGCGGCGGCGGCGACAACAGCCTCATCGTCAGCAACGCCGAAACCATCATCGGCGGCGGCTCAACCGACATCGTTGTTTTGGGCGCGGGCGGTTCGGTCACGGTCTCTGCGGTTGAAACTCTGTTGGGCAGCTCGGCGGCGGACATCGTCACCATCAGCGACGCCCTCACCGCGATGACCATCAATTTGGGTTCGGGCGCCGACGCCGTCACTCTGGCGGGCGTAGGCAACAACACCGCCCTGATCTCCAACGTCGAAACTCTGTTCGGCGGCGCTTCGTCGGACGTCATCACCCTCGGCAACGTCAACAACAACATCACCGTCACCAACATCGAAACGTTGACCGGCGGCTCCTCGATCGATGTCGTCACGTTGGGCAACGTCAGCGGCACCATCTCCATCACCGGCGTCGAGACCGTGCTTGGCGGCACGGCGGGCGACAAGGTCATCTTGTCCGGAACCTCGTCGGGCATGACGGTCAATCTCGCCGGCGGCGCAGATGAATTGCAACTCGACGGATCCGTCAACAACGCGGTCGTCGTCTCCAACGTCGAAATCGTCACCGGCGGCGGCTCAACCGACGTCATCACGTTGGGCTTCTCTACGGCGTCCTTGTCGTTGACCAGCATCGAAACCGTGCTCGGAACCTCGGCCGCAGACACCGTGACTCTGACCGGCGGCGTCACCAGCGGCCTCTTCGATCTCGGCGCCGGCAACGACGTCTTGACGCTCGCAAGCGCAACCAACACTCTCACTGTGGTCAATATCGAAACGCTCATCGGCAGCGCCTCGGTAGACACCATCACCCTGACCAACGTCGTCAACAACATCACCGTCTCCAACATCGAAGTGTTGAGCGGCGGCTCCTCAACCGACGTCGTCACACTGGGCGCAGTCAACAACTCGATCACCATCACCGGCGTCGAAACCTTAATCGGCGGCGCTTCGGCGGACAGAGTGGTTTTGGGCGAACAAGTCTCCGGAATGTCGGTGAACCTCGCCGGCGGCGTAGACACTCTGGCCCTGAGCAACAGCGGCAACAACAGCCTCACCGTCAGCAACGCCGAAACCATCACCGGCGGCGCTTCAACCGACATCGTTGTCTTGGGCGCGGGCGGTTCGGTCACGGTCTCTGCGGTTGAAACTCTGTTGGGCAGCTCGGCGGCGGACATCGTCACCATCAGCGACGCCCTCACCGCGATGACCATCAATTTGGGTTCGGGCGCCGACGCCGTCACTCTGGCGGGCGTAGGCAACAACACCGCCCTGATCTCCAACGTCGAAACTCTGTTCGGCGGCGCTTCGTCGGACGTCATCACCCTCAGCGACGTCAACAACAGCATCACCGTCACCAACATCGAAGCGTTGACCGGCGGCGCCTCAACCGATGTCGTCACTCTCGGCAACGTCAACGGCACCATCACCGTCACCGACGTCGAAACCTTAATCGGCGGCGCTTCGGCGGACAAAGTCGTTCTGGGCGAACAAATCTCCGGAATGTCGGTGAACCTCGCCGGCGGCGTGGACATTCTGACCCTGAGCGGCGGCGGCGACAACAGCCTCATCGTCAGCAACGCCGAAACCATCATCGGCGGCGGCTCAACCGACATCGTTGTTTTGGGCGCGGGCGGTTCGGTCACGGTCTCTGCGGTTGAAACTCTGTTGGGCAGCTCGGCGGCGGACATCGTCACCATCAGCGACGCCCTCACCGCGATGACCATCAATTTGGGTTCGGGCGCCGACGCCGTCACTCTGGCGGGCGTAGGCAACAACACCGCCCTGATCTCCAACGTCGAAACTCTGTTCGGCGGCGCTTCGTCGGACGTCATCACCCTCGGCAACGTCAACAACAACATCACCGTCACCAACATCGAAACGTTGACCGGCGGCTCCTCGATCGATGTCGTCACGTTGGGCAACGTCAGCGGCACCATCTCCATCACCGGCGTCGAGACCGTGCTTGGCGGCACGGCGGGCGACAAGGTCATCTTGTCCGGAACCTCGTCGGGCATGACGGTCAATCTCGCCGGCGGCGCAGATGAATTGCAACTCGACGGATCCGTCAACAACGCGGTCGTCGTCTCCAACGTCGAAATCGTCACCGGCGGCGGCTCAACCGACGTCATCACGTTGGGCTTCTCTACGGCGTCCTTGTCGTTGACCAGCATCGAAACCGTGCTCGGAACCTCGGCCGCAGACACCGTGACTCTGACCGGCGGCGTCACCAGCGGCCTCTTCGATCTCGGCGCCGGCAACGACGTCTTGACGCTCGCAAGCGCAACCAACACTCTCACTGTGGTCAATATCGAAACGCTCATCGGCAGCGCCTCGGTAGACACCATCACCCTGACCAACGTCGTCAACAACATCACCGTCTCCAACATCGAAGTGTTGAGCGGCGGCTCCTCAACCGACGTCGTCACACTGGGCGCAGTCAACAACTCGATCACCATCACCGGCGTCGAAACCTTAATCGGCGGCGCTTCGGCGGACAGAGTGGTTTTGGGCGAACAAGTCTCCGGAATGTCGGTGAACCTCGCCGGCGGCGTAGACACTCTGGCCCTGAGCAACAGCGGCAACAACAGCCTCACCGTCAGCAACGCCGAAACCATCACCGGCGGCGCTTCAACCGACATCGTTGTCTTGGGCGCGGGCGGTTCGGTCACGGTCTCTGCGGTTGAAACTCTGTTGGGCAGCTCGGCGGCGGACATCGTCACCATCAGCGACGCCCTCACCGCGATGACCATCAATTTGGGTTCGGGCGCCGACGCCGTCACTCTGGCGGGCGTAGGCAACAACACCGCCCTGATCTCCAACGTCGAAACTCTGTTCGGCGGCGCTTCGTCGGACGTCATCACCCTCAGCGACGTCAACAACAGCATCACCGTCACCAACATCGAAGCGTTGACCGGCGGCGCCTCAACCGATGTCGTCACTCTCGGCAACGTCAACGGCACCATCACCGTCACCGACGTCGAAACCTTAATCGGCGGCGCTTCGGCGGACAAAGTCGTTCTGGGCGAACAAATCTCCGGAATGTCGGTGAACCTCGCCGGCGGCGTGGACATTCTGACCCTGAGCGGCGGCGGCGACAACAGCCTCATCGTCAGCAACGCCGAAACCATCATCGGCGGCGGCTCAACCGACATCGTTGTTTTGGGCGCGGGCGGTTCGGTCACGGTCTCTGCGGTTGAAACTCTGTTGGGCAGCTCGGCGGCGGACATCGTCACCATCAGCGACGCCCTCACCGCGATGACCATCAATTTGGGTTCGGGCGCCGACGCCGTCACTCTGGCGGGCGTAGGCAACAACACCGCCCTGATCTCCAACGTCGAAACTCTGTTCGGCGGCGCTTCGTCGGACGTCATCACCCTCGGCAACGTCAACAACAACATCACCGTCACCAACATCGAAACGTTGACCGGCGGCTCCTCGATCGATGTCGTCACGTTGGGCAACGTCAGCGGCACCATCTCCATCACCGGCGTCGAGACCGTGCTTGGCGGCACGGCGGGCGACAAGGTCATCTTGTCCGGAACCTCGTCGGGCATGACGGTCAATCTCGCCGGCGGCGCAGATGAATTGCAACTCGACGGATCCGTCAACAACGCGGTCGTCGTCTCCAACGTCGAAATCGTCACCGGCGGCGGCTCAACCGACGTCATCACGTTGGGCTTCTCTACGGCGTCCTTGTCGTTGACCAGCATCGAAACCGTGCTCGGAACCTCGGCCGCAGACACCGTGACTCTGACCGGCGGCGTCACCAGCGGCCTCTTCGATCTCGGCGCCGGCAACGACGTCTTGACGCTCGCAAGCGCAACCAACACTCTCACTGTGGTCAATATCGAAACGCTCATCGGCAGCGCCTCGGTAGACACCATCACCCTGACCAACGTCGTCAACAACATCACCGTCTCCAACATCGAAGTGTTGAGCGGCGGCTCCTCAACCGACGTCGTCACACTGGGCGCAGTCAACAACTCGATCACCATCACCGGCGTCGAAACCTTAATCGGCGGCGCTTCGGCGGACAGAGTGGTTTTGGGCGAACAAGTCTCCGGAATGTCGGTGAACCTCGCCGGCGGCGTAGACACTCTGGCCCTGAGCAACAGCGGCAACAACAGCCTCACCGTCAGCAACGCCGAAACCATCACCGGCGGCGCTTCAACCGACATCGTTGTCTTGGGCGCGGGCGGTTCGGTCACGGTCTCTGCGGTTGAAACTCTGTTGGGCAGCTCGGCGGCGGACATCGTCACCATCAGCGACGCCCTCACCGCGATGACCATCAATTTGGGTTCGGGCGCCGACGCCGTCACTCTGGCGGGCGTAGGCAACAACACCGCCCTGATCTCCAACGTCGAAACTCTGTTCGGCGGCGCTTCGTCGGACGTCATCACCCTCAGCGACGTCAACAACAGCATCACCGTCACCAACATCGAAGCGTTGACCGGCGGCGCCTCAACCGATGTCGTCACTCTCGGCAACGTCAACGGCACCATCACCGTCACCGACGTCGAAACCTTAATCGGCGGCGCTTCGGCGGACAAAGTCGTTCTGGGCGAACAAATCTCCGGAATGTCGGTGAACCTCGCCGGCGGCGTGGACATTCTGACCCTGAGCGGCGGCGGCGACAACAGCCTCATCGTCAGCAACGCCGAAACCATCATCGGCGGCGGCTCAACCGACATCGTTGTTTTGGGCGCGGGCGGTTCGGTCACGGTCTCTGCGGTTGAAACTCTGTTGGGCAGCTCGGCGGCGGACATCGTCACCATCAGCGACGCCCTCACCGCGATGACCATCAATTTGGGTTCGGGCGCCGACGCCGTCACTCTGGCGGGCGTAGGCAACAACACCGCCCTGATCTCCAACGTCGAAACTCTGTTCGGCGGCGCTTCGTCGGACGTCATCACCCTCGGCAACGTCAACAACAACATCACCGTCACCAACATCGAAACGTTGACCGGCGGCTCCTCGATCGATGTCGTCACGTTGGGCAACGTCAGCGGCACCATCTCCATCACCGGCGTCGAGACCGTGCTTGGCGGCACGGCGGGCGACAAGGTCATCTTGTCCGGAACCTCGTCGGGCATGACGGTCAATCTCGCCGGCGGCGCAGATGAATTGCAACTCGACGGATCCGTCAACAACGCGGTCGTCGTCTCCAACGTCGAAATCGTCACCGGCGGCGGCTCAACCGACGTCATCACGTTGGGCTTCGCTACGGCGTCCTTGTCGTTGACCAGCATCGAAACCGTGCTCGGAAGCACTGCTTCAGACACCGTCACCCTCAGCAACGCCCTTTCTGTGGGCTTGTTCGATCTGGGAGCCGGAGCAAGCGACGCTTTGACGCTCTCAGGAACCGGAGCCAACAGTCTCTCCGTGATCAACGTCGAAACGCTCATCGGCGGCGGCTCAACCGACGTCATCACGTTGACCAACGTCAACAACAACATCACCGTCAGCTACATTGAAACCGTGATCGGCGGCTCCTCAACCGACATCGTCACTCTCGGCTCTCTCGCCAACAACACCATCATCGTCACCGGCGTCGAAACCTTGTTCGGCGGCGCCTCGGGCGACAGAGTCACACTAAGCTCAGCGGTCACAGGCATTCTCGTCAACCTGGCGGGCGGAACCGACATTCTGTCACTGGCGGACGGAGCCAACAACAGCTTTACCGTCAGCAACGTCGAGACTTTGATCGGCGGCACGGCGATCGACATCATCACCCTCGGCACGGTGGGTTCAATCACCGTCACCGCCGTAGAAACTCTATACGGCGGCACAGGGGCTGATGCCGTGATCTTCGCCACCGCCGTCAGCGGCGTAAAGATCGATCTGGCGGGTGGAGTCGACACTCTGACGCTCTCGGGGGCGGCGGCCAATTCTCTGACCGTCAGCAACGTCGAGAACATCATCGGCGGCTCGGCGACGGATGTGATCTCCTTGCTCGACATGGGCAACACTCTGACCGTCACCAACATCGAGACCGTGATCGGAGGCGCCTCGATCGACTTCCTAACTCTGGGAAGCGTCGTAAGCACAATCACCATCAGCGGCTTCGAAACCTTGTATGGCGGCGCCACAAACGACTTCGTGTACCTAGACGCCGCAGCTTCGGGCATGATCGTCGATATGAAGGCGGGCAACGACTACCTGCATCTGGATGATGCGCCGACCACAAACACTGTCACCATCACCAACCTGGAAACATTGGTCGGCGGCACCGGAATCGATATCATCACGCTCGGCAGCGTCAACGCCGGAATCACTGTTTCGGTGTCGGCGATCGAAAGCTTGATCGGAAGCGCCGGAAGCGACTTGGTGAGCCTGGGCGCAGAAACTCGCGACGTCGTCGTCGATATGAAGGATGGAACGGACGTCCTCGCGATAAGCAACGGCTCCGGATACACAGTGACGGTTTCCAATACGGAAACCATCCTCGGCAGCTTGGCTGAGGATCACGTTAAACTCGGCGCCTCCATGACGGGGCTGATTGATCTCAGCTCCGGAAGCACCGACACATTGGATCTCGGAAGCGGCACGAACGTCTTGACGTTGAAGAACGTCGAGTTTGTGACCGGCTCCGCCGGAAACGACACGATCACTTTCGGAACCGTCTTCTCCGGATCGGTTGACTTGGCCGGCGGAACCAACAAGATAACGTTGGCCAACACGCAGAACGTCATTACGGTCACGAATGTGGAGAGCATTACCGGCGGCTCCGCAGGTGACGACATCACTCTCATGACCGCAGCAACCGTTTCCGCTGGGATTGGCGGGGATGCGATTACCGGATCGACCGGCATCGATGTCATCACGACCGGATTAGGAAACGACGTCATCAACTATTCAACCTCCAACTCCGGATCGACTACAGGAAAAGACACCATCACCGACTTCAACGTCACCAATGATCGGTTCTTCTTCAATGGACTGGAGACGGGAAGCAACAGTTACTTGGGAACCGCCACAAGCAACATATTCACAATCGGCGGTCATTCCGAGGTGTACTTCAACACATCCGATAACACGCTGTATGTGGATGCGGACGGCGACGGCACTGCGGATATCCGCGTGACATTGACCGGCGTTAATGGAGCTTCGTTGTCCGCCAGCAACTTTATGTGGTCATAAGGTTGGTCGGACAATCGGTTGTATAACAAAGAGGGGAGCTTTGGCTCCCCTCTTTGCTGAGAGAGTTATGATTTCTTTCCAATTGCGGCGCCGGCTCATGTCAGAAACGTCAACACCGAAGTTGGCGCATGGTCTTTGATTTTCCCGAATAGAAATTAAATGGGTCCAGGGACTATGTTCTTGGTCGCTCGGGATCATAAGGGGGGGAGAGAGAACTCTTCCCTTATTTGCCGTAAGGCGGAACTCGCGAAAGCTGCAAGACGTTCGCCTGACGGCGATAAGGAGGGCTTCCGCTCTCCCCCCTTATGATCCCGAGCGACCAAGAACATAGTCTCTGGACCCATTTAATTTCTATTCGGGAAAACTAAATGTTGTGCGTCGATCGTTCGTCTTGTTACGGCTTCTTTCGACCGTAATCAGCTTCAAACGTCACACGCGCGTTTTCACAGCAAGGCGTCATTCGCCATGGAATTTAGACCCGACAACAACATCATGCACACTGTTATGGCGAGTTGCGCGAGTTACTTTGTCAGCGCATGTGTGTTCAGCATCGCCATAAACATCCTTTACCTTGCGCCCACCATCTACATGATGCAGGTTTCCGACCGCGTCCTGCCAAGCGGCAGTAAGGAAACTCTGTTGCTTCTAACCCTGGCCTACGTCTTGTCCATGTCCACTTTGGTGGCGCTGGATATCGTGAGGTCCATGGTTCTGACCCGCGCCGGACTTCGGATCGACCGCATGTTGTCGGTGCGTCTGATGTCGATCTTGATGGAGCGCGCCAATCAACAAAAGAACTCTTCGCAAAAACGCGACGACGCGCTTCGTTCTTTGGACCGTTTTCGACAGTTCATCACCGGCACAGGCGTTCACGCCGTTTTCGACGTGCCGTGGATGCCGATTTATATGGGAATTTTGTTCTTGGTGCATCCCATGTTGGGATATGTCGCTCTTATGTTTATGGGCGTTCAGGTTTTCATCACGGTTCTCACCGACAAAATCACCCAACGGCGCTTAATGTTGTCCGGAATGGCCTATCAAAAAAGCGCTCAATTGGCCGACGCGGCGCTGCGCAACGCCGAAGTCGTAATCGGCATGGGCATGATTGAATCCATTCTCGGCCCTTGGTACGAATTCCGCCGCACCATGCTGGCGCATCAGGTGGTGGCCAGCGATCGCAACGCCATTCTGACCTGCATCAGCAAAGGCTTGAGGTTTCTGGTGCAGTCTTTGATGGTCGCTTTAGGCACATACTTGGCGATCGATCATTTAATCACGGCAGGCGCCATGTTCGCCTCGATGCTGTTGATCGGACGCGCCACTCAGCCCTTGGATCAAATCTTGGGCGTTTGGAAGTATCTGATCGATGCAAGAGCCGCCTATCGCAATCTCAACGAAATTCTGCTGGAAAGACCGTTTCGACAAACCTCGGCGGTTCTGCCGCGTCCAACCGGCATCGTTCACGTCGATCGCGTGTTCTATGCTCCGCCTCAAAGCACCAAGGCAATCTTGTCGGGACTGAATTTCACCATGGAGCCAGGAAGTTGTTATGGCCTCATCGGGCCGACCGCTTCAGGAAAATCCACATTGGCGCGGCTTATGGTGGGCGTTCACGCCGCCAACCAAGGCGTGGTGAGACTCGACGGCGCCGACGTTTACACCTGGGAGCGTCGTGACTTCGGTCGCTATGTCGGATATCTGCCTCAGGACGTCGAGCTGTTCGCAGGCAGCGTGGCGCAAAACATCAGCCGCTTCTTGGACGAAGAAAACTTCGAAAATCTCAGCGAGGCGATCATCGAGGCGTCTACAAAAGCCGGCGCTCATGATATGATTCTGCGTTTGCCGAAAGGCTATGAAACCGCGATCGGCGAGCAAGGCGCTATTCTTTCCGGCGGACAACGCCAACAAATCGGTCTTGCGCGCGCCGTGTTTGGAAAACCATGTTTCGTGGTTCTGGACGAACCGAACTCAAACTTGGATTCCGACGGCGAAATCGCTCTTGGTCGTTGTCTGCAACATCTAAAAGTTTCCAAGACCAGCGTGGTGATCATTTCTCATCGTCCAGGCATTTTGAATTTTGTCGATCGCGTGGTCTATCTGGACGGCGGGCAAATTCGAAATATTATGGAACGTGACGAATTCTTTGCAAAAATGGGTAAGCCGAACACATCCGTGGCGACGCGATGAAAAAATCTCCGAAAACCGCCGCTCAGAAAGACGCGGATCAGAAAAGCGCCGCCTCGACGCCTGAGGTTCGGACGCCTGAGGTTCAGACGTCCGAGGTTCAGACGTCCAATGCTCCGGCGTCCGATTCTCCGGCGTCATCGGCTCCGACGCTCCCCCCTTTGAAAGAGGCCGGCGCGCAGGGAGCAAACGCGCTCATTCATAATCTTAATCAAACAATCCATCGAGCGTTTCTTCGCAAAGATAAGAATAAATTCCTAAAAGCGTCTGATATCCAAACCCCCGCCACAGCGTTCAATTCACTCGACGCCCGCCACACCGTCGAAGTCGTCAATCGCGATATCGGCACCATAGAGACCGTCGATGAACACGCTCGCGGAATAATTTTGTGTGGCGTCGGCATTCTATTCATGTTCTTCGGAGTTTTAGGAGGATGGTCGGCTTTTGCGCCGCTGGAAGGCGCAACCATGGCCATGGGACAGGTCAAGATCGAAGGAAGCCGGAAAGTCGTGCAACATCCCGATGGAGGGGTGGTCAAAGATGTATTCGTGCGTGAAGGACAACAAGTCGAAGCCGATCAGGTTTTGATCATTCTAGAAGACACGGTTGCGCGCGCCGGTTACAACACAGTGATAAATCAATACTATGCTCTTTTGGCCCAAGAGGCTCGTTTGCTGGCCGAAAGCCGCAAGGAGCAGACGATAACCTTCCCAAGAGAATTGCTTGAAGCCACATCGACAGCAGCCTCCGACGCCCTAAAGGGACAAGCGGAGATGTTTCAAGTCCGCACCTCGATCCTCTCCAACCAAATGGAGGTCATGAACAAGAGGGTTGCGGAACTGCAAGAACACTCTCGGGGAATTCAAGCGCAGATCCGCGCCATCGCAGCGCAACGCCAATCCGTTCAAAACGAACTCTCGGGACTGCTGCCGCTTTACGAGAAAGGGTTGGTCGCCAAAACCCGCGTTTTGGACCTTGAACGCTCCAAGCAGAAAATGGAGGGAGAAGAGCACCAATTAGCGTCCGACATCGCGCGCGAACAACAAACCATTGCTCAGACTCGCCAGCAGATTCTTCAGATTCAATACGATCGCTACGGACAAGTGTCCACAGACCTGAGAGAGACGCAAAACCGCATTTCCGACACCGTGCAGCGGTTGGAAGCGGCTTTGGATGTTTTGCGACGCATTGAAATTCGCGCTCCGGTCAGCGGGAACATCTTGTCGTTGACCGTGTTCACCAAGGGGGCGGTGATCGGAAAAGGCGAGAAATTGATGGAAATCGTTCCCGATCAAAAGAAGCTGATTATCGAGGCGAGTTTGCGTGTGGATGACGTGTCGTTTGTTCATCCGGGCATGGGGGCCGAAGTTCGGTTTTCCGGTCTGCGTCAGAGGGACATGCCGATCATTCGCGGAACCGTCACGATGGTTTCGGCGGATCGAATTGTCGACATGCGCGCCGGATCGGCTTATTACTTGGTCGAAGCCAAGATAAACGATGACGACAGCGCAGTTATGAAGGAAAAACAGATAGACATATATCCAGGAATGTCGGCCATATTGATGATTCCGACAGGAAAAAGAACGGCTTTGGATTATCTTATTAGTCCGATCATGGACTCGATTGCGGTTTCTTTCCGAGAACGATGAAAAGAGAAATATCTCTTCTTATTCAAAAAAGACAACAAAGACTCTCCATGGAGAACCATCGCCCATGTCATTATCCGATTATCTACAACAATCCATCGAAGTCCTCCAACAAACGCTCCAAACATTGGACCCGCAACGCATGGAGGCCGCCATTGCCCATATCGTTGACGCCTTGCGTCAAGATCGGCCATTGTTGGTGTTCGGAAACGGAGGCTCCGCCGCAGACGCCGAACACATCACGGGCGAGCTGGTCGGTCGTTTCCTAAAAGAACGTCGTGGTTTAAACGCCATTTGTTTGTCTTCCAACACCGCCGTGCTCACCGCCTGGAGCAACGATTATTCCTATGAAACTATTTTCGCGCGCCAAGTTGAAGCCTATGGCCGCTCCGGCGGCGTGGCTCTTGGCTTAAGCACCAGCGGAAATTCTCCCAACGTGATCAAAGCATTTAAAACCGCTCACACCATGGGAATGACCACCGTCGCCTTGACGGGGGCTGGGGGAGGAAAAATGGCTTCAGTCAGCGATGTCCTGTTGGATATTCCATCACGACACACGCCCTTAATTCAGCAGGCGCATATCTGCCTGTATCACTACCTATGCCAGAGAATCGAAGAAGCTCTGACAATGTAACTTTTCCCGCTTTAAAACTTCCGTATCGCATCTTCACAGCACAGCGTCGTTCATTCCAAGGCTCACATCGAACCAAAAACGACGCAAACGCTCTCTGTGAGAGATTCAACGCAAAAAAAATCTCTCTCGCCGGAACGACGAGAGAGAAGATATAAAGAGAAAAAAACCTGACAAGCATCAGAATTGCAGGATGTCTTCTGATCGTCAATTGAAAAATTATCAACCTCAATCCAATTTTATTTTACCGCCAGTTGTCATAACAAGTTGAATTTTCTCTTGCCTGTCTCCGTTGTTTTGTTCTCTTGCTCCGCTCTAAAAGACAAGAGGAAATATAATAAATAACGACGATCGTTTTTCCGAACAGAGACTTAACATCTTTTAACCAAATCATTCCTTTGAAAAATCTTGAGAAAAACACCAAAACAATTATGACGCGATTGTTTTGTAAGAAGAAATAATGATACAAATCATGAAAATGATTGACGGACGCTTTTCTTTAAATTTTATAAAATGAGGTCTGGTGAATCCAGGAACTTTGTCCACATTTGTCCTCATCCGCGCCTGGACCAGACAACTTGAATGTTGTTCCTGGATGCGTCTCATTTCTATTCAAAAAGACACTTCGCCTTAATAAAGGCGGAAAGATTGCCGCCAGAGAATAAATATCCAGGAACCCCCGCCGCCGCCGCCGCCGCAACGTCTGTTTCTTTATCTCCCACCATAAAACTGCCTGCGCGCCGGATCGGCCATTCCCCCAAAGCCTGCATGATCATTCCAGGAGCCGGTTTTCGACAGCCACATGAAATCGGCTCTGTTGCAGGATGCGGGCAATAGTAAAAACGATCAATATGCGCTCCATGCGTCGCCAATTGCTCGTTCATCCATCCGTGCAGACGCTCCACAGTCGGCGCATCATAATAACCTCTGGCGACTCCCGATTGATTGGTGACGACAAACACCAAAAAACCTCGGTCATTGAGGTCTTTAATTGCTTCTGAAGCTCCCTCGACCCAAACAAACTCTTCAGGTCGACAGACATAGCCGGAGTCCAGGTTTAAAACGCCGTCTCGATCGAAAAACACCGCAGGTCGATAACGCCAACGCTCCAGAACGTCTTCGACGCGCGCGAAGTCATCCGGAGTTCCTATATCTAAGAACTCTCCATGATAAACCGATCCTCGCAACGCGCCGCGCATCGCCAGAGCCGGAAAAACATCACGCTCGATCGAACACGGCGTCCGCGCAATCTCGTCCAACGCCTTTCGTCGCATCCAGTAGACGCCGCCGTTAATGACGCCTTCTCCACCCCCGGCCTTCTCAGAGAACTCCAATATCCGATCTCCGTCCAACAAGACCGTTCCAAAGCGTCCGGTTTCCTTCAGAGGCCGCAACGCCAACCGCGCGATCTCTTCCGAAGATTCGGCGGATGCGGACGTCATATCCAGGTAGTTGAAGTCAAACAAGCAATCGCCATTCAGCATCAAAAAGCGCTCGGCCAGACGCTCTCGAGCCCATAACAACGCTCCGGCGGTTCCGGCGGGCTCCGGCTCTGAAACCAGCGTCAGAGACACCTTGAAACGGCTCTCGACGTCTGACAGAGCCTCGCGAAAAATCGCTTCATACGGCCCGACCAGCAGAATCTGATCGCGAAACCCAAACCGAGCCAGATTTTCGATCAGGTGCAGAAGAAAAGGACGATCACCGCACGGAAGAAGAGGTTTCGGCGTCTGCGCCGTGAGCGCGCCCAACCGAGAACCGCGTCCGCCGGCAAGAATGACGGCTTGTTTTGTCATAATGAATCACTCCGAGAATAATCCATAATCCATAGATAAGCCCGTTTAATGCTCATTCTTACTTATACTCTGTTCATATTTATCTTGATCCTTCTGATCGTTCTTCTCTTTTTTGATCTCTATGCCTTCCCCAATCGACTTGAGCAACGAAATACTGGAATTAAGACGCTGAAATCGCAGGTTTGTCAGATCATCCTCAGAACGGTATCGAGTTCTCTCCGTCTCAAGGTAATTAAGATAGTCTATAAAACCTGCCAGATACGACTCTTTGCTGATGACGTTTGTCTGTTCCGCAGTTTCAACAACGCGCTTCTGGACCTCTTCTTGCTTTTCTAGATAACTCACCGCCGCTAGAGAATCCTCCACTTCCTTCAACGCCTGCAAAATGGTCTGACGATAGATTTGAACCAGCTCCTCATATCGAGCCTTATTATATTCATACTCCGCCTCGGCACGGCCATTGTCGAAGATCGATTGCACCACGCTGCCGATCAAAGAATAATAAATAGCGCCGGGAATCAACAAAGACGGAAGATGCGAACTGCCGACGCCGAACTCTCCTTGCAAAGAGAAGCTCGGCAGGAATTTGGCGCGAGCAACGCCGATATTGGCGTTCGCGGCGCGCAATGTAGCCTCAACCTTGCCGATGTCCGGGCGGCGATAGAGCAACTCGGACGGAAGCCCCGAAGAAATTTCCGGAATCTTCAAAGAACTGAGTGTCTTGCCCGAGAGCTTCAATTCTCCCGGCGCTATTCCCAACAACAACGCCAATTGATCAAGAGCCTGCTCTCTTTGCAAGGTCAGAGCCGGAATCAAAGCCTCCGCCTGCGCCAAGCTGTTCTTCTGCTGATTGACCTCCATCACCGTGGCTTCGCGCGCCGTCAGCAACTGAGAAATGGTTCCCAGCATTTTATTGATGGTCTCAAGATTTTTCTGCGCCAGAGCAAGACGCTCTTCCGCCAAAAGATACTGGAAATAAGTGGTGGCGACGCTGCTGACCAAGGACAACGTCACGGTTTGTTGATCCAGCTCATTGGCTTCCGCCTGAGCCAATGCGGATTCAGCGTTCGAAGCGTTCTTGCCCCAAAGATCGACTTCGTAAGAGCTTCGCAAACTGAATTGACGCAAGCGCTTTGACCGGATTGGTTGATGCGCTTGAATTGGCCCGCCGATTCCAATGTCCGGCGCAGTCATTTGATCTCCCGTCGCGAGGTTGATGGTCGGCAACAACGAAGCGCCTGCAATGACCGCTTGCGCTTGCGCCTGCGCAACCCGGCTGACGGCGGCTTTCAGCGTGAAGCTGTTGGAAAGAGCCTTATCCACCAAAGAATTCAGCTCGGGCGATCCGAAACGGGTCCACCACGTCGCCGCTGGTTTGGGCAAAGGCGTTGAAGCGGCTCCCGGCGCTCGATAACGCTGCGGCAACGCCATCTCGGGAGCTTGGTAATCCGGCGTCAACGAGCAGGCGGCGAGCATGGCGGCGAGCGCGCCCAACCAAAATAATTTGATCGCCATTCGGTTTGTCAACCCTCACTCTTCTAATTATTTATGAAGATTCTCCGGGCAAGCTCTAATGCAAATTAAGAGTCAATTCTCGGACAAAGCTTCGACCGTCTCGCAGAATTTCCACTCGCCCTTGATACGCTCCCACGGGCCACGTTGGAACCGCGCGTTCCGCCCGAGCCTGCAAGAAACTTTGACTATAGTCACGGTGAAAATCGCCGCTCTGATGTAGGATTTCCTGACCGTTCGGAGCCTTGGCGGACAAAATCACGCGGTCGCCTTGACGCGGACCAATAATCTCCGCCCACAGGATGAGGCGCGGCGCAAGGACCGAAGGCGCAGAAACGTCGGCGCCGCCGCGACGAACTGCCTTTACAGAGGTTTCCTCGGTGGTAAAACCCATTAAGCGCACAAAAACAGGTTTGTACGGCGTCAGGACGGCCAAGGCTTCGGTCGTCCAAAGCGGATGCTCCGAGACGCTGCATCTTGGTTGGCGATCGTTTGAATCGGCGGCTGTTCCGGTGAACGGATCGATAGGCTGATTGTGGTGACGGACTTGGAAATGGAGGTGAGGCAATTCGGTTAATCCGGACAATCCCACCAATCCTATTATTCTTCCTGTTTCGATTTTGTCTCCCGGTTTCACGCGAACGCTGTTGCGGCGCAAGTGACAATAAACGGTCGTCCAACCGTCACCGTGATCCAGCACAACCGCATTTCCGCATCCTTTGGCGCCCAAGTCTTCGCGGGTCTCTGTTCCAAAAACGCCAGTGTCCTGCATTTCGTCTCGCGTGCGCAGAACCATGCCCGCCGCCGCCGCCAGGACTGGAACGCCTTGGTTCATTTCCACTTGATCTCGAATGGCGATCGATGTGCCTGGATAATTGTTCTCGCCGCCGTTTATCCGACCGCATGCGTAATCTTGCAATCCTGGGCCGGGATCGTGATCGAAATATTTGATCACGTCGCATTGCGTCGCCTTTTGGCAATCTACGGGAAGAGCCAAACGTAAAATATCGGCGGCTGATCCATTGGTCGATCCTGTGACGAGAGCGATCAGAACACCGATTGAAAGCCACGTTTTACGCACGACGCCGTTTTTTCCTTTCGTTGTTCATATGTAATCTTAAAGAGACAGAATAGAGACGGGACAAGAGCTTGAATGAAAACCTAAATAGAAAAACATGGCTTAATCACCATCTCATGATGCTGTCGTTGGGCAAAGTCTTATAGAACGCCATGACTTTGTCTCGAAACGCCGGTCGATTGTCGTAAATCGTATGATCAACCAAGAAATCTTTAAAAAAACGTCCCGGTATATCAAGATTGAAATCCCGAATGTTTTCACATGGTCCCCAATCCTCACCGTAAATCGGACGCCATTCACGCAGAAATGTCTCCATGTCTCGATATTTCGCCTGCGACTTATGCGGGGACTCCGGAGCATTGCTCGTTTCGTCGCGGATCGGCGCAATCCGAGCGTCATAGCAATACTCACATCGCCCGCCGGAGCGCCAAATACGCATGCCCAAATCAACGTCCCCGAAATGAGCCGCAAATTGCGGGCGATAATATCCTCCAATCCGTTCGATGCTCCGACGACGTAAAACCGGGAAATACGGATAATAAATTCCGAAGGCCGTTCCCACCGGACCACAATGAATGTTCAATCCGCATACGTAGATTTCATGCCCTTTTTCTCGTTCGGTGAAAAAAGCGAGAAACTCATCGGCCCATCTCGCCATAGGCGCATGATCGTCGCACATGGCCAAAACCAAGTCTCCGGTCGCATGCCGCGCCGCCTCGTTGTGCGCGTGGCAATTTCCACGAGGTTGATCTTCCGGAATCCATCGAACATTGGGACCGGACGCCTCGAATGGAGAAACCACCAAAATTTCATGGTCCAAGTGCGCCGTGTGTTCGTGAATGGATGCGATCGCCCGAGACAACAGGTCGGGAAACAGAGACGGCAATGTGATTGAGAGTTTCATCGTTAATTTCTCGAAAAAGCGCGTTGATGCGCCAATAAAGGATGAAGGCTAGATGGAGCGTTCATATAGGAGAAACGATTCCGAAGGAAAATCGCTTCGCGAATAAGGAAGGCTTTTGTCCTTAGCCTGAGCGACTGGGAACGCAGTCCCTGGACCCTATTAATGTTTCGTCGGTTTTGCCGTTCCCAAACAGCGTTTGCAATCGATTTGGCGCCACGCCTTGTCTATCCGCCGCCAACCGCATTCCTCGACGACTGGCCGGAGACGACGGCGTCAAGAAAATCAAACCCGAAAAAGCGCTCAAAGTAGAGGCGGCCTCAATCCGACGCCCCGCCAAACAACATCCCGCCCACTGAGAGTCGAACAGAGAAACAACGCCCGACCGGATCAATGCGCGCGTCTCCGGACTACGGAGACAAAGCGCCGCAAAATCACTCCCCAATCCCCACAACGCGATAGGAGCTTGCGCCGCAGCTTCTTTAAGCGCGGCAAAGGCTTGCGCCTCGTCATCGTCCACAATGCGACGCCGCCCCAAACGTTTCTCAATCACGCCTCGAAGCGTCTTATCCCACGCGATTTCTTGAAAAGTCGCCTCTGGTTCAAACAGAGCTGCGGCAAATCTCGCCGGATCGACCGTCGTTGGAGCTGCGATGTATAAATTGAGCCACGTCAGAACATCAAAAACCTCTCCATCGGCGGTGAGAAACCCGGTCATGAACCGCCGCGCGGCAAAATTCTCGGGCAGTTTATCGAGGCTGGACGGCGGCGCAAGAGAGAGACGCTCAGGAAACGACAACGGCGCATCGCTGCGGATCGGCAGCAATGGCGGAGGCTTATCGATGGTCTCAAACCAAGCTTGCGCGCCGTCGGCAGAGGTCGGCAAAGCTTGAAGCTCGTGGGAATGACCATCGAGATCGCCTCGTTTCAGCGCCGAAACCAGTAAGTCGGCGGGGCATCCAGGAGATCGACTAAGGAAAACCGCCAATCCAGGTCGGATAATCGCCTTTTGAGCCAAAAAATACAGGTTGACGCATTGTCGAAGCGATCCTCCGTCGATAATCGCCGTCGAGAACGGTTTTTGCTCCAAAGCATGATGAAACGCCGGGCCTCCGTCGCCGTAGAACGCGTGAACCTGGCCATCGTCGAAGATTTCGGTCTTGTTAAGCCGCCCAAGCGTCACGCCATAGACCGGGCCGAAGAGGCTCGCCCAAACGCACGCGGCGGCTCGACACGAAAAGTCCGACCATAGAACTCCGCGCAATGCGTCGTTGCGTCGGCTCATCGTTTGAAGCGCCGTCATCAAGACCGGATCAATGGTCCATAAATCACGACAGGCGTTCGCAGAGAAGGCTGTTGGAGAAAGAATGGCGTTGATTCCCATAATAGATCAATGAGATTGGATCGGATTTCCGCACCAAGAAACAGAAGAAAAGCTGCGAACCATCCTTGAAAATCGAGAGCCGGTCAGGAGAAAACATCAATGATTCCAAGCTGTGAATGAGACATTCATCAGAGACGTCTGGAACGATTTATATCTTCTCTGAATATGCTCCAAGTGATTCCACTGAATTCGTCGTTTATCCCTCATCCAATGACTTTCCGGATCCCTTGTTCTGAACGGAAATTCTGGAGTATTCAAGGATTCCTGGTTTCTTTATAATTCCACGGATTGAAACAACAATGTTTTCGTCATTTCCGAACGCTTCTATTCCGAACGATTCTATTTGAGACAATGATGGAGCGCGCATTATTGCGTGCGACTTCGTCCTGGTGAAAAAAGTGGCGTATAGGAAAAGACCGGACTAGAACAATCGTAAAATTGACTGTTGCGCTTGATTGGCGAGGCTCAGACTGATGACGCCGAGCTGTCGGCGCGTTTGCAGCATAAGAAGAGACGCAGACGCTTCATTTTGATCAACTTGCGTAAGCTTCGCCGCGCCCTCTTCCAAAACATTGGAGAAGTCTCCGGCAAAGGCGTTTCTGGTCTGTAAAATCCCCAGCGTTGAATTGTATGAGGACGCAGCGGCGCGAACCGCATCGATCGCTTTGGCGCACTGGTTCAAAGAAGCTTCGACATCGGATTTGTCCCGCCATTGATTGGCGGCTCGATCCAAACCCAATCCTGCGGCTCGAAGGTCGTTGCTTTGGATGGAAAGAGAGTCGGTGGGGCCGCCGTCGAACCGAACTTCATAGGGAACGGTTCCGCTGCCGTCGAGCGTCATGTTCGAAGCCACTCGACCATCGCCGTCTCCGGTCTGCGAGAACCTCACGTCGAAATCCGCGTGCGTTCGATTCAACAGCAAATCTTTTCCCAGCTTCGCCGGATCCATTGTCATCTGAACGCCGGTGATTCCGTCGCCATAGGCCGCCGTAAACGTCACCGACGTGAAATTGCTTGGATTGGTTACGATCTGAGTGTCTGAAGCGGAACCGTTGCTCAACGTGACTTCGGCGTGGAACGTCAGATTGGTGACGTTCGCCGTTTGAGTAAAGGCGGTTCCGGGAGTGGTCGCCGTAATGTCCAAAGAATCCGACCCCACAGCCGACGCCGTCACCGAGGCGTCGGCGGCGACCAGACCAACCAAATGCGTTCTCACCGACGCCGCCGTGTCTCCGGACGCCGACATATAAGAGTAATTCGTTCCGTTGACGCCGATGGTGTAGGTCTCGCCGATCTCGACCACAGAACTCAACGTCACGCGATTGACCTGCGCCACGGCCGAAACATTGCCGATGATGTTGGAATCCGACAAAGCTCCGGGCGTTGACCCGGATGTGCTGCTGGTGAAAGCGGTTCCGGGAGAGGTCGCCGTCACGGTGAATTGATTGGCGGCGGTGGCGCTGAAGGAAACCGGCAACCCTGCGCCCGACACCTGAGCGCCTAAAGCGTCGCGAACCGCCGTGGCGGTTAAGCCGCCGACGCCGGCGGTGACGGAAAACCCACTGCCGTTGATGGTTAGAGCCGCCGTTTCGCCATTGGCGAGCCCCGAAGTCGTATATGCGTCGACCTGCGCCACCGGAGAAACATTGTTCTGCAAAGTGTTGGAGGTCATCGTCGCCGTGTCGGCGCCGGATCCCTGGATGTCGATGTGATAGGTGTGGTCGGCGACATTGCTGGAAGGCGCTCCCAACAGCGTCGGCGCGCCCACCACCGCTTGAGCGCCCGCGCCATAAACAGAACTGACGACGGGACCGCTGATCGCCGCCGCAGACATGATCCGGCTCTGGTCCATCCTCAAACGCAAAGCGCTCTGGCTGAAACGAAAAGTGTTCTCGCCGTTGATGATGCGGTTGTCGGAGGATAAACCATCGCGAACTTGCTCTTCTTGCGTCACGGCGTCGCGAACGATCGTCTTGACGTTCACTTTCTTGGTCAACGAAGCGCTTAACACGCTTTCTCCACCGGCAGCCGCTTCGTCGAGTTTCGCGAGATCGAGATCAAAGTCGACCTTGGCTCCGCTGGCGAAGGATCCGCTGAAATGTTGCGCTCTGGTTTGCAGGTCGGCCAAGGTGAAGGACATGGTGACGCTTTCGCCGCCCTCCGACACCGAAACCGAACGCGCTCCGCCGGATTTTCCGGACACAGTGATCGCAATGTCGGAGAAATTGCCCGCCGAGGATGTATGGAAACCCGTCGCCGCAAGGTTTGAAACGCCAAGTTTTTGTTCGACTTCGTAGGCGTCTTGCTCGTTGAAGGAAATCAAGCCGTCGCCGCGCACAGAGAGGCTATAGTCGGTAAAGCCGTTTTTGGTGAAAACGTCGGCGTTTCCCATTCCGGTCGGAAGAGTGGATTGCGTAATTGTTTGTCGACGATCCGTAAGAGCGACATTATGATTCATAAATCCGGATGATTCGGCAACGTCATTGATTTGTTTAACCACGCTGTCGAATTGCGCCGCATAGGCGCGGCGTGTGGCGTAAGCTGGAGGGGTGTTGTCAAGAGCCTCGGCGGCTTTCGCCAGTCCGCGTGCTTGCTCCAAAAGGTCGCTGATGGTGGAGGTGGCTGTTTGCGCTGCTTTCACCGTCTGAATTGCTTGGAACATATCGTCTTTGCGCTGGACCAAGTCTTGTGATTTATGAGTAAGTTCTATGGCTGTGAAATAGGCTGCGCCATCAAGGGCTGAATTAATTTTTTGTCCTGTCGCCAAATGATCGGTTTGAATCGCGATTTGATCGGCGGTCTTGGTCAACAGACGCAGAGTCTCGTGCATTCCGCCGATAAGAGCTACATTCGCCGTCATGGTCGCCGCAAAGAATAAGATGTGCGCCGGGGACGCAAAACTCCCGGAAAAATCTCTTAAAGACTCTACCGTTTTTGCGCCTTAATTGCAACCACACCGATAGAAGGCGTAATGGACTCCATGATCTTGAATTTCTTGAAATAAAATTAGATGAACCCAGGAGCTGCGTTCTCAGTCGTTCGGGCTGAGAACGAAAACTCCTTTTATTCACGAAGCGATTCTTCCCCGGCGCGCTCTCCATAAGAAAACAATATCGCCTCTTCGGTTGATTCCCACAACATCCGACGTCATATCATTTGATGTGCGTCGCATTTTAAAACGCAAAACGCAGAATGCGTTTTCTTAAAAGCGAAATCGTCACGGCTTTTTATCAACTATTTATAGTGACATTGGTTTGCTGTTGATTTTGCTCGAAAATTTTCGTCGCTTTGTTGAGCCTTCGATGTGGCGCCGAACTTGCAAGAATAGACTTCAGAAAACAAAACAATGAAATAGACGCTCTGAAACAAGCGGCGTCATGAAATAAGGAATAGAGCAATGTCCAAGAACGGAAACATCTCCAGCTTGATCAACACCGATAAATTGGTTTGCTTGTCTCCGGATGCGTCTGTCGCTCAAGCGGCCAAAAAAATGTCGGAGAAAAAGGTCAGCGCCGTGATGGTGACCTATGGATCAAAATTACTGGGGATCGTGACCGAGCAGGACATTACTTTTAGAACGGTCGCTCGCGGCCTTTCGGTTGATAAGACCACTCTGTTCGAGATCATGACCACCACTCCCGACACGTTGACGGCGGACGCTCCGGCGGTTGACGCTCTGAACATGATGCAGGAAAACGGATATCGTCACGTTCCGGTCGTGTCTGGCGAAGACGTCATCGGCGTGATCTCGGTGAAGGATATTTTCAAAGAAGTCCGTAAAGAAATGGAAGAAGACCTGTTGTCTCTTGACCAGTTCATTTCCGGATCGAGCTATTCCGTCGATGGCGCTTCCGTCGCTCACTGAAGCGATCCTCAAACACAATCGACAAGCTCTGAATAAAGACGAGGCGGGTCCAGAGACTGAAGTTCCGGTTATCGAAGATCATAAGAGGGGCGTGAAAGCCCCTCTTGTTCGCCCGTTTGGGCGAACATCTCGCAGTTTGCGCGAGTTTTGCCTTACGGCAATAAGGGGGGCTTTCGCGCCCTTCTTATGATCTCCGATAACCGGAACTTCAGTCTCTGGACCCGCCTAATTTTTCTAATCAAAGCGGACGATCATAAGGATAACAGTTCCACCATTTTATCTTGCGAACAATATGTTCGCTCACACAGCGCCTTATCAAAGGTCCGATTTCATTGCCGTAATCCAATGCTCCACGATACCCGAACCGATCTTGTCCGAACTCTATTTTATAATTACTGATAGCGCGCTGACCGGAAAGGCTTCCAACGTCGATCGACGATTGCAGAGCCTCGACGTCAATATCATAAACGCCGATAAATCTTAAAATAGATGAAAATGTTTCCAAAGGAATTGTCTTCATGTCTTCGAACCGGACCACATGAATCAGAGAATTCCCGTGTCGCTCCATATATTCTCCCCAAGAATTATACCAATCGATGAAAAGATGAGTGATTTTCATTAAGCACTCAACCAGTCTTTCATCAACAAATCCCCCATCTTTCTTTGGGTCGATGCCGAAGAATCCATAATGATGACGGGCGCTGGAAAAAGACGCATTATATATCTCTCTTACAAGAAGAATCTTCTTGAAGGCGTCTATGTGCAACATAGAGCAATCTTCAACTCTCTGATGTCCCCAAACGAGATGATGCGTTCGGCATCCGGGAACAACGTCTTTAAGGCGCGTTCTATGATGAGGCAAGCCGCCGTCAATAATGATCTTGCTTATCTTATCACCCGATACTTTTTTAAAGTACGCGTTAAGAACATCTGCGATTAGAAAGCCCCCGCTTGCCGGAGGGAAACCGATCCAAACGGAAGTGTTTTCACCATCAAGAGACACGGACGCAAAATTCGAAAACATTGCGTTGCGTTCTTCTTCTTCCTTCATAACATTGGCGATGTTCGCGATCGCAAGTGGACTTTTCAGCAAAAAATGCTTCAGAGCTTTGGAATGTGATTTTGATGGCGTCTGCGCAATGGCCGCCATCGCGCCGGAAACCATCTGCGCCAGTGTTGAGGCGACGATAGCGTCTGTGTCTGAAAACGCCGCCATTTCCGCTCGAACGGCTTCAAGACGAGCAGTCAAGGATACGGCTTTGTTGACGCGCATTCGATCAAAATCATCTGAAGTCATTGCCGCCACTCATGAAGTTAAACCGCCGCGCAGTAAAGAAACAACACGTCGAAAGATGATCCGTCCGTCATTCGGCCCGTTGATGCGACAACAGCTCCGCCACAGGCCGGAGAGCCTTTGGCGGAGCCATATCTTGGACATGATAAAAATCAAACTGGGCAAAGTCTCTGTTCGTGGAGGTTTTTTAACCCGACGGAGAAACGCTTCATTGAGCGACATGAATGTTGTCCACGGAATAACTCGACCCATAAATGAACTGGTCAAGAGATTCAAGGTCTTCTTCCATGTCCTTACGCACGTCGTTGAAGATGTCCTTCACCGAGATCACGCCGACGATGTTTCCTCCGGACACGACCGGAACATGGCGATATCCATTTTCCTGCATCATGTTGAGAGCTTCAATCACCGAGCAATTCGGGGTCAATGTATCTGGAGAAGAAGTCATAATCTCAAACAGAGAAGTTCCATCAACCGGAAGACCGCAAGCAATTGCTCTAAAAGCGATGTCTTGTTCCGTTACAATGCCAAGCAAGTTCGATCGATAAGTCACCATCACAGCGTTAACATGCTTCTCGGACATCTTCTTCGCCGCGTCGGAAACAGTGGCGTCAGGAGGCAAGCAAACCAATTTGCTGGTGTTGATCAGACGGGATATGCTTCCGTTCTTGGACATTGTTCTATTCCTTATTCCTGGACGCCATCTATTGTTATAGAGCGTCAATTCCGTTGTTTCGTTTTCTGAAATCTATTACTGCAAATCCGGCGCCAGGAGCCGAGAACGATCCAAAAAATCGAAATTCGTCAGCAAAATCAACAATCAAGCTCTCTTGCAGCAAACCGCCCTCGATTTCCCTATCAAAAAACCAAAAATAAATTCCCCGTTAGGAAAATGCATTCTGCGTTTTGCGTTTTAAAATGCAACAAATCATTGAAATATGAATACGCTGCGTCGCCATAGATAATTTTAGGAAAACGCCGTCGAATTTACATTGTTTTCTTTTTTTGTAAAAAAAACATCAATTTCTATTATAGATAATCAACACTTCCGCGAAGTAATATAATATTCTTCACCTTCACGCAATCAAGAAGAATACTTCTTATTGTCGGCTTGCTCTTTGCAAAGAGCGCATTGACGCAACAAACGACGCCATCAATGGATTTATCACGGATCAAAGGCAAGCAACATAAATTGTCGCCTTGGAGTCATGCAGAAAGCCTCTGAAATTGACGAATCCTGTAAGAAAAACACATCATTGGCCGCTGAAGAGCCCGTCTTGGAAACAGACTCTTCATTAGAATCTTCGCTTTAAAACATCGTTTCCTATTAGGATTTTATGGAATCGGTTTCTTCGGAGGCAATTTCATTTAAATGATCTGCGCTCTTATTTTCTTCCGAGGCGTTTTTTCTACAAAGTTCTTCAAGACGTTCTTTGTTTTTCCTAAATTTATTTTTTTCACGGTAATGGAACGCCTGCATATATTTGAATGCGTCCTCTCTGTGATCTCTAGAGATGGGGCCAACAGGAGTCCCATCAATATCATAACGCACAGCCCCTTCTTTTATTATCTCAAGCATGTAGCCTACGGATCGACAATAATTAATTAATGTTCTATGAAGGGAGATGAGGCTGTTTTCATCTCTTTCAATTAAAAGATTTTCCAGCTTACGTCCGATTCCAAGAGCCAGAGGCTTTACTTCATCCTCAACAACGGATGGAAAGACGACCGGCCAATCAGACAGGAGCGGGCGAATCACGTCAAGCAAAGCAATAAACCAATCCTGGTTATAGTACGAGTTTGTTGTATCTTTTCCTCTTTGATCCTCCAATTTCATTTTATCAAATTCTAAAGTTATTTTATCAATTCTCCCTTTTTGTATCATCCTTTCTTCTTCCGGAACAGGTCGAATTTTATTTCCATCCAGATCATAATACATTGATTCATTCTGCGCCATCGCACCCGCGTAATTCATTGACATGCGATAGCGATGCAAAAGACATTTGACCAAATCGATATCCGATGGATTTGGGGAATTCAATAGAGCAATAATTTTATCATCGACATCTAATTCTAACGGCCGAATAAGTTCGCCTACTTCAGTAGGAAACACGGCAGGATATTTTGATAGAAGTGATTGCAACGGTTTAAAGAGGTTGATGTGCCATTCGTCGGCGCGTGGACTATTAAATTTATATTTCTTATTCTTATATTTTACACTTTTTTGCTTGACGCTCTCGGACCGACCGACCTTGTCGGTGACTTCCGTGACAACAACTTTGTCAACGGCGGTTTCTTCAACCAACAACTCTGTAGATGCGACTTTGGCGACGACGGTTTCTTTTGCAACTACTTTTTTGACCCCAGGAGGCGCAGCCTTGGCGACAACGGTTTCTTTTGCAACTGCTTTTTCGACCCCAAGAGGCGTAGCCTTGGCGACAACGGTCTCCTCGGCAATGACTTTCGCAGCGCCGGGTTTTACGATTAGAGTTTTTTCAGCGGAAGGTTTTAAAACTATCGTCTTTTTAACCGTCGTTTTGTCAATTGCGCTTTTCGTAAGCGTTATTTTTCCAGCCTCGATTTTGGACGCCGAAAGCGCCCCCGAAGCTCCGATTTTTTCTCTTTCAGCCAAGTCTTTTTCGAATTGCTCCTGCGCGCTTTCTCTGAGACTAACCTTAGACAGAGTTTGTCTTGTTTCTCCGGTTCGTGTTTTATTGACATCCGACACAGGCCCGACAGGATTTCCATCAAGATCGTAACGCATCGCCCCTTTTTGCAACATCGCCTCCGCATATTGCGGCGTAACACAATAGCGTCTCATAATTGTTTTAACTAAATTCAGGCTACTTTCATCTTGAATAACCAACAACATCCCAAGCGCGCGCGATGTTCCATTCGCTAATGGCCGGATAGGATCCCCTGGTTGCGAAGGCAACACGGCAGGCCAACGAGATAAACGTCCACGCAACGGAGCAAGAAGTTCAATATGGCTTCGTTCGGCGATAATATGAGATGTTGGTTTAGAGGACATGGATAGCCGCATAGGTTGGTGAAAGCACACACTACCACGAAACACTATGATTTTGAAATGCGCGTTATTCCAGAAATTTTAAATAGACATATTCATTTTTCTGAAGAAGGCGCTCTTCCATCTCTCAAAAGCTTGGACGTTCTGTCTTGTTGCGAATAGCGCGATGAGATACAAAGACATCGACGCTCCATCATCTTAGAGCATCCGTTCTTTTACCGTAAGTCCTTGGAATCATAGATATCTTTTCCGGACAGGCTCTTAAAAAAAGGTTCAGGCCATGTCAGAAAGCTCTTTTAAGCAATTCCTTTTAAAGGAAGCAAAAGATAATTTTAACTATAATCTTGGAAACGCGGCGCTCGTGCTGAATCGATTTGACGAAGCTTGCGAGTTGTACGAACGAGCATTGGCGTGTTGTCCAAACCATGCGCGCGCTTTGATCAATTTGGCCAAAGCATATCGTTGCCTCGAGCAACACCAAAAAGCAGAAAACGCCGAACGCGCGGCAAAAGATTTGAGTCCTTTTGCTTGGGCCGACGCAGAACATGATATTGCTAAAATAAACGCAATTCATGGACACATCGATGACGCAATAACAAAATATAAAAAAATACTTGAAAACAGGCCAAATCACAAAGAAACAATATTTGAACTGATGAAAATTCTATTCCAAAAGAAACAAATTATAGAAGCTTCGTCTCACTATTTGAATCTATGCGAAGTCGATATGAGCTTTATACCGCCGTCGTTCCATTTGACGATGGCCTCCAATATGCTGAACATAGACTCTCATGACTTCTCCATCGCGACGTTCCTTCATCTCTTGAAGACGGAGCCAGATTCCGTCGACGTCATGGATGTGCTGAGCCACGCTTATATGGGCGTCGGACGTTGCGCTGAAGCTCAAGACATCCTTGAAAAAATTCTAAAAATACGTCCGAATGATCCGGTCAAGAAACTTAAGTTGGCAATCTCCATCGCAGAGCAAGGGAAGATTGATCAAGCTCTGGATATGGCGCTTCCTCTTATAAAAAATGACGCCGGAGACGTATGGACAAAAAGCATAACTCTTATGCATTACGGCTTCCTCCTCTCCAAACAGGGAAAAGAAGAAGAGGGTTTCGCGGCGCTTACAAAAGCCGTGGAAATGAAATGTCATTGGCCATGGCCTGATTTCAATTTGGCCGTCTCGCTTTACCGACGAGGAGAGTTCGAAGAATCCGCAACGATCCTGCAAAAACTTATTCGATACGGCGAGTTCAATGTCGAATCTTGGGCCAATCTACATTATGGGCGGGCGCTCTGGAAACTTGGGCGCCTCGATGAGGCGCGAAAAGCTTTCCGGTATGGCATGAACGGGTATTATGGGTTCTGCATGCTCCATTGGAGACAGCAATACGGAAAAGCCGAAGCAAAAGCCGTTCTTGAGGAAGCCAGAGCAAAACTGGAGCAATAGGCAACGAACGGGTGAGGCGGCGCATCAGATCTGGCGTCCACAAGGCCGATGGATGCCTCAAATGCGCCTTCATCACCACAATCGGCAGAAATTCGGGTCGGACATGGCGAATATTGGAGCCGAACCAAAGGCGCGCAAACGCCAAAACAGCGATTTTCGAAGATAACCGTTTTGCCTCAAAACCGTTGCATAGTGAATCATCGTTCGCACCGCCGTCTTTCTTCCATTCCGTCGGGCGTTCTGTGATAATCCCGGCAATGTTCGCGCTTCTTGAAACAACCTCAGAGAATCCCGCGCAACCTCCAATCGTCCGTTCTGAGACGACGTCAGGCTGTCTCCATGAACTCTGGAGTATGTTAGAATTTCCGGAATCATCGCCAACTCTCCGCCGATTTTGTTCAGATTCTTCACCATGCGCAGAAACAGCGCAAAATCTTGGGCGTAAGGAAAATCAACAGGATACCCCCCAACCGCAAGAGCGGCTCTGCGCGGATACATGACAGATGAATGAACGAATGGATTTTGCTCCGACATCATATCCAAAAGAGATTGATGCGATATTGGAGGCGCAAAAGTCGCGCTCAGCATATTGTCCTTATAGAGGAATCGACACCAAGACCCAAGGAGAACCGTTTTCGGATTCTTCTCAAAAAAATCCGCCTGCAATCTTAATCTTGAGGGTAGAGAGATATCATCCGCGTCAAGAATCGCGATCAAATCCGCGCGCGATTCCTGTAGCGCAAGATTAAGAGCCGGAGTCCGGCCAATGTTTTTTTCCAATCTGATAATTCGAACTCTTTTATCCGATGCGTATTGCCTAAGAAGCTCATATGACCCATCGTCGGATCCGTTTTCAATTGCAACCAGTTCAAAATCAGGCATATCCTGAAGCATCAACCCGTCAAGCGCCGGTTTTAGAAAAACCCCGGCGTTGTAGATCGTCATTAAAACACTGACGCGGGGCGACATAAACGCGATGTTGCTCATTCTCTTTCTTCGCGACGAAACCCAGACCCCTTGGAGCGTCAGGAAAAGCCACGACCTTTCTTCTTTGGTTGCAAGACGATCATATTCAGGAAAGTCGCCTTGGCGTCGACAATGGGATCACGCATTGAAGGACTAGAATAAAAAACCTATCGAGCGCGGAAACCGTGTTTCCAGCCGTTCTTAGTCCTTAGAGAGTATCCGCCATTGTTTTTGCTGGTTGGTGTTATATCGAACCGGATCGATTGATCGTTATCATCTTTTTGGGATGCAATGTTCTTCGTCGAAAAGAGCGTTTTCAAGCTCAAAAAAGTCGTCAAGAACCATCGTTCCGAGGGGGAATGGAGAAATTTCCGGACACTTGCGGCGACCGATAAACCGCGCGCCAACCGCTCTCGCCGCTTCATAATCCGTCATGGCGTCGCCAATCATCGCCGTCTCCGTCGCCCTGAGACCGAAACGGGCCAAAATATCGCTGAGTATCTCAATCTTGGTCCGTGGACTGCCGTGAATCTCGACAAAAAATCGCGTCAGATCGCGTTGCGCGCACAATTCCTCCAACTCTTCCTGCGGCGTTCCCGAAACGACAAAGAAGGGAATTTTATAGCGTTGTAGCGTTTCCAACGCCATTAGGACTCCTGGAACCATGGGACAAAACCGCAAAGCGTCTGCAATCAGAGCCGAGAATCTTTCTCCCAGCATAATACGCTCTGCGTCTGAAAACGGAACCCGCAGAATATCGCGATGGATCATCGAGAATTTCTCATAGCGGCTAACGCCTCCCAAGCGACGATGCAAGGAGACAATCTGAGGCAAATGCTCTGGAACGGAAGCGAAAAGCGCCTCGAAAGCGGCGGTCTTGATGTCGGCGGACTCAAGAATAACGCCGTCGAAATCGAAAAACAGCGCGGAAAGACGGCGATAAGACACTGTCATAATATTACAACCCATGAAAGTTGAAAGGGTCCAGGGACTGTGTTCCCAGTCGCTCGGGATTATAAGGGGAGCTTTTGTCCTTAGCCTGAGCGACTGGGAACACAGTCCCTGGACCCTTTCAACTTTTTATTAGGATTCGAAGTTATGTTCCGCATGGCGCAGCAGAATCTCCGGAGACTGTTGGAAGAAGTAATGTCTGGACATATTGAAAGACTTGTTGTAACTCACAAAGATAGCCTTCTTCGATTCGGAGCCGAACGCGCATTCTCTATATATGAAATAAAATAAGCATAGGTCGTCATCCTCAAAAACAACAAAACCTCCATCTTCGAAGAAGATTCGGCAAGAAGCATTTTAACGATTATTACGGCTTCCTCGCCCAAACTCTATGGTTCTCCGTCGCGACGCGACATTTTTGAAACCGATCGAATTCTTGAAAACAACGGGTGAACCGCCTTGAACATGCTCTCCGAACAAATTGCGGCGTTGACCCGTCTTGGCGTCGCTCCCGATAAGGCCGGCAACTTGGAAGATGCGGAGCCCGCGCTTCGGGACGCTTTGGCGGCCGATCCCGAAAACATCGAGCTGATGAAAGCGCTGGGAACAGTCCTGCGCTTGCGTGGCCAATTGAGCGAAGCCGCCGTTTATTACCGCGCGGCCCTGCAACGCAACCACGCCGACGGCGCAGCGCATCGCAAGCTCGGCACGGTTCTCGCCGACCAAATGCGTCTGGATGACGCGATCGCCGCATGGCGCATGGCGGTCACTTACGCGCCAAAAGACCCGGCGTCTCATTGCTGTTTGGCGATCGGCCTTCTGCTGCGCGGAAATTATCGCGAAGCCTGGCCCGAATATGAATGGCGTCGCCGCGTGTCGGCGTTCGTCGGCTTGCTCGAACCCAATGTTCCGATGTGGAACGGCAAGCCGCTACATGGACAAACCTTGCTCGCCTTCGCCGAACAAGGAAACGGCGACACCCTCCAATTCATACGGTTTCTATCGCAGATCGAAGACGGTCGAATTATTGTGCGCTGCCCGGCGACCTTGTCGGGCTTGATTTCCCGCATGAAAGGCGTGGACGCCGTCATCGCTCCCGACGCGCCGTTGCCGTATCCGGTCGATGTCCAAATCGCGCTCCCCAGCCTGCCGGGACGGTTTGGAGTGGAGCTTGCCAACATCTCGGACGCCCCATACCTCACCACGTCTTCCGAACGCGTCGCGCTGTGGCGACAAAAATTGGCGGCGATTCCAGGGCTGAAGATCGGTTTGGTTTGGGCCGGAAACCCCCGTCACGCCGACAATGAACGCCGTTCGCTTCCCTCTGAGATGCTGTGCTGGCTACCGCGCGTCAAAGGCGTGTCCTATCTTGGGCTGCAAATCGGAGACCGCGCCGGAGACGCCGACACTCTCGGATTAAACGTCGTCAGCCTGTCGAAGGAGCTGCGCGATTTCGACGACACCGCCGCAGTTCTGTCTTTGTGTGATCTTCTGATCTCGGTGGATACGGCTGCGGTTCACCTGGCCGGAGCTTTAGGATGTCCGACCTGGGTGTTGCTGCCGTATTCCCCGGATTGGCGGTGGATGACGCAACGAACCGATAGTCCTTGGTATTCCAGCCTCCACCTTTATCGCCAAGAACAAGACGGCGACTGGAACGACGTGATGGTGCGGGTCGGAAGAGACCTGTGTCGTCTCGCAACCGGAGACAAAAGCGTCGTCCGCGTAAAAAAAGAAGGAGGCGCTTCGACTGCGGTTGTTCGACATGCGCCTCCTTTCGACGAGCAATGGGTTCCCCAAATGATGGAGCTGCTCGCCGCCGGAAAACGCTCCGACGCCGAAATCCTGTGCTGGAGGATGACGGAGCGCACGGAAAGCAAGCCTCTCGCCTTGAACATGTTGGGCGGCTTGCGCCTGCAAGACGGCGACATGATCGCCGCCGAGCGCATCATTTCGTTCGGTTTGCTTGTGGGAACGCCAAACGCCGAAGCCTTCAGCAATTTGGGCGTGGCTTTACGCCGTCAAGGGCGGTTGATCGAGGCGCAACACGCCTATCGTCGAGCGATCGCGCTAAGTCCGGGAAACTCGGCCCCGGCTTTCAATCTGGCCAACCTGTTGGCGGACATCTCCGCCTCCGAGGAAGCGTTGCAGCTTTATCAACGGGTGATCCAGAACGACCCAACCAACGCAGGCGCGCATTACAACTACGCCAACGCCTTACGCGATATAGGGCGGTTGGACGAAGCAATCGCCGCATATCGCAGAGCTTTGAAATTTAAACCAAAAGACCCCGAGATTCATAACAGTCTCGGCATGTGCCTTCTCCTTTCCGGACGCTTCAAGGAAGGATGGGAGGAATACGCTTGGCGCAAACAATGCACAGCGTTCTCCAATCGCACTTTCCAACAACCTTCGTGGGAAGGCCAAGCTCTCATCGGAAAAACCCTGCTGCTCTACGCCGAACAAGGGTTCGGAGACACCATCCAGTTTCTTCGTTATGTCGTTCCGGCCAAAAAACGCGCCGAATGCCGCGTGATCTTGGAGATTCAACCGGGATTGGCGTCGTTATGTCGGATGATTCCGAACATCGATATAGTCGTCGAACAAGGACAACCCTTGCCCGACTTCGATGTTCAAGCCTCGTTGATGGATTTGCCGACGATCTTCAACACACGATATCACTCAATTCCATTTCGGACGCCTTATTTATCCGCCTCCGCCGCGCGCGTGGAAAAATGGCGCGTCGCCCTAATGCAACTCTCCGCGTCGGGACAACACCCTGAAGCTGCAAGACAAGCGACGCCGTACCGGGTTGGGCTGATCTGGGCCGGAAATCCGCGACACAAGAACGATCGTCGGCGCTCTTTGCCGCTGTCGGCATTCTCGATCCTGCCTTCAAGTCCAAAAATCGCTTACTTCAGTCTGCAAGTCGGAGAACATCGCGCCGATTTGTCTCATAACCTGCCAAACGCGCCGATCGTCGATCTCGGAGCCTACATCACCGACTTCGAAGACACTGCGGCGATTATGACGCATCTTGATTTGGTCATCGCTTGCGACACCGCCGCCGCGCATTTGGCGGGAGCTTTGGCGCGCACGGTTTGGACCTTGCTGCCCTTCGCGCCGGATTGGCGCTGGCGACTGGGCAGTTCCGACACGCTGTGGTATCCGTCAATGCACTTGTTGCGACAGACGAGCCCCAATGATTGGAGCGCGCCTTTGGCGATGATCGCCAAAAATCTGCGCAGCGTTGCAAGCGGCGAAACGACAGACTCTCTCTTCGTCCAGGTCGAAGCGGCGATGGCGCATGGCGATGAACAACGCGCCGCCGCTCTGCTGCGCAGCATTCGCGCGTTGTGGCCAAGAGAAGGACAAACGCCAAAACTCTTGGCTCAGAACGCCGAAAGACGGATGGAGGAAGCAAAAGCCGCCGTTAAAACCGGAGACATCGCGCGAGTTGACTCTCTATTCAAGGAAATCACTGCCGAAGCTCCGGATTTCATGCCTCCTTTCGCGGAATACGGGCTCTTTTGCATCAGCAAACAGCGGTACGTCGACGCCATCGCCATGTTTGAAATCTTGGCGCCGCGCACGCCGAAAAATATTTCGGTCCACTACAATCTCGCGCTGGCGCTCCAACGCGCCGGACGCTTGGAGGAAGCCAAAGAAAGCTTGGAGTATGTTCTAGCGCAGGATCCGTCCTTCTATAACGCCTTTAACGACCTCGGCGCCGTGCTCTATCTGATGGGGCGTTTCGATGAGGCGGAACAAACCTTAAAATATTGCCTGAAGATGGATCCCGGCAATGTGAACGCCATGGGCAACCTCAGCGTGGTTCTGCGCTCCTTGGGACGAATCGAAGAAGCGCTGGAGAACTCCCGGTATGCTTTGACGATCTTGCCCGAAAGTCCGGAGCTGCATTGGAACTTATCAATCTTGATGTTGATTTCGGAAAACTTCACCGAGGGATGGCCCGAGTTCGAGTGGCGTTGGCGTCTGGCGGGATTTCCTTCGCCCAAACGCAATTTCACACAGCCGCAATGGGGCGGAGAACCGCTCAACGGCAAAACTATTCTGATCCACGCCGAACAAGGGTTCGGAGACACCATTCACTTCATAAGATATGTTCCGTTGGTCGCAGCGCGCGGCGGACGAGTTATTTTGGAGATTCAACCGCAGTTGCGCGAGCTGTGTCGCTGCATTCCCGGCGTCGTCGAAATGCGGAACTGGGGAGATCCGCAACCACAATGCGATCTGCAAATCCCAATGCTCAGCTTGCCTTTGGTCTTGGGAGTTTCGACAAACGCGGTCTTGGTCGGATGTCCATACATAACTCCGTCTCCGGCTGTTCTTGAGCGTTGGAGCCAGCGTTTGCCCCGCTCCACGTCCCCAAACGCGCCGCCTTTGCGCGTCGGAGTGGTGTGGGCGGGAAGCGTCATTCACACCAATAACCGCAATCGCTCGTTGTCTTTGGCTGCTTTGGCGCCGTTGTGGCGCATTCCAAATATCGAGTTCTACTCTTTACAGAAGGGCGAGGCGGTTTATGATCTATACTCCCTCAGCAACGATTTCCCATGCGTCAACCTTGACCCTCATCTGACCGATTTCGCCGAGACGGCAGGCGCCATTGCTCAGTTGGATTTGGTGATCACGGTCGATACGGCGGTGGCCCATCTCGTCGGCGCAATGAAACGACCAATCTGGTGTCTTCTTCCGATGCCGCCGGATTGGCGCTGGCTTTTAGAGCGCGAAGACACTCCATATTATCCGACGATGCGCTTATTCCGTCAACGCAAAGGCGGAGCATGGGATGATGTCATCGAAAGAACCGCTCAGGCGCTCGACGCCTACCAGAAAGAACGGTTCAAGGTCGAAGAAGCGCTCGACGCCGACGCCGTATTCTCTTCTGCGTTGAATCTGCATATCAAAGGCGATTTAGACGGAGCCGAGGCCGAATATCGAAGAATTTCACACAGCGCGTCTTCGAAAACAACCAACGGCGACCGTCGCGCAGACGCGCTTCATCATTTGGGTCTGATCGCGCGTCAGAAGAAGCGCTTCGACGAAGCAGAGAAACTCATCCGTCAAGCGCTGGAGATAAACCCGCGTCTCCCGGCGGTTTGGTCGAACCTCGGCGTGCTTTTGCGCGAGATCAAGCGACCGATGGACGCTATAGCGTGTTATCGGCAGGCGTTGACATTGGAACCTGATTACGCCGACGCTCTATATAATCTGGGGAATATTCTACGTCAGTTCGAAGATCGTCAGAATGAGGCGATCGAGTGTTTACAACGCGCAAGCTCCTTACAACCGCGCAACATCGGCATACTGAACAACTACGGTCTTGCGCTGAAAGAAAACAAGCGTTTGGTCGAAGCTGAGAAAGTGTTTCGAAACTCTCTGAGCATTGTTTCTCACAATCCGATGTCTTTGGCCAATCTCGCATTGGTTTTGCATGATTTGGAGCGCGACGCCGAAGCAGTGTCCTTATGCGAACGAGAGAAGGCTCAGCATCCGAACGACGCTTTTTTCTGGCGCGCGTTTGGCTTGGTTCTGAAAGGAGTTGAACGTCTGGAAGAGGCGTTGTCGGCTTATGATCAATCCGTTCGTCTGGATCCTATGTCCGGAGACGCTCATCAAGTGCGGGGATCCTGTTTGGTTGCTTTGGGGCGGCTCGACGAAGCGTCGAAAGCGATCGATCGGGCTCTGGAGTTGATGCCGAACCATGCGGAATCGCTATGGATACGAGGTTTCATCGATATGACGATGGGCCGATTGGAATCCGGCTGGGAAGGCATGGAGCGTCGTTGGCAAAGCAAGATGATTTATCCGACAGGGCATCGCTTTACGAAGCCTTTGTGGAACGGCGAAACTCTGAACGGCGGAACTCTATTGATCCACGCCGAGCAGGGACTGGGCGACACCATTCACTTCGTTCGCTACGCCGAGATGGCGGCTGAGCGGGCAAGCGGCCGCGTCATCATTGAGGTGCAAAAGCCTTTGATGCGGTTGTTCTCTTCGGTGAAGGGGGTGGATGAGATCGTTGTTCAGAACGCGCCGCCGCCGCCATTCGACGCTCATATTTCCGTGATGAGTTTGCCGCATATTTTCCAGACTTCCTTGGCGAATATCCCGGCGAAGATTCCTTATCTTGGGGTTGATCCCGCGTTAAAGGGTTTTTGGTCGAAGCGATTGGAGCGTTTGCCGTCCGGCGCCCGACGGATCGGTTTGGTTTGGGCGGGCAATCCCACTTATAAAAACGATCGCAACCGCTCGTTGGCGTTGGAGACGTTGACGCCGATTTTGTCTTTGCCGGGCTGCGCCTTTGTTTCTTTGCAGAAAGAAGGGGGAGCGACGGCGATTCAAGCTCATCGTTCGCTGACGGATATTCTTGATCTTGGGGCGGAAATTTCGGATTTCGCGGATACGGCGGCGATTCTGTCCAATTTGGACATGGTTATTACGGTTGACACTTCGGTGGCGCATTGCGCCGGAGCCCTTGGGGTTCCGACATGGGTGTTTTTGCCTTTTGCGCCGGATTGGCGTTGGATGCTTAATCGGGTTGATAGTCCTTGGTATCCGAGTATTCGCCTTTACCGGCAACCGCGCCGAAATGATTGGACGTCGGTTGTTGCGCACATGGCGGCTGATCTTTCTGCGTAGAGAGCAGAAAAAAGGAGATAAAGGGAGATAAAGGGTCCAGGGACTGTGTTCCTGGTCGCTCGGGATTATAAGGGGGGAGCGAAAGCCCCCCTTATTCGCGAAGCGATCTTCCTCTG
>CAUYUA010000210.1:0-40214 GCA_963575675.1 Azospirillaceae bacterium | reverse complement strand
CATTATTTCATCCGATAGTTAGCATAACAATGTGGGGGCGGGAGAACGCTTACGATTGTATAATTAACTGTGCTGGAGTTGTTGAAGGCGGACCATTGCTCACCATCTCAGGGGAGCAAATGCAGACCCAATTCCAAGTCAATGTTTTTGGACCACTCCAGTTGGTTCGCTGCGCCTTACCCTTCATGGAACATGGAAGCCGAATTATTAACATTGGATCGATAAGTGCGAGAATAACCTTACCATTTATGGGTCCATACAGCGCATCCAAAGCGGCACTCGCAAGACTTAGTTCAGCACTTCGTTCCGAATTATACCCGCTTGGGATTTACGTGTCACTAATCGAGGCGGGTAATTTCCGAACTCCTATCTGGCAAAAATCGATTAATCGTTTCGCGAATATTTTAGAACGGTGTGATGCTAGACTCAAAAATATATACAGTGCGCCTATGGATAGGGCAATTGCTGTTGCAAAACAAATGGAAAATAGTTCTGCTGATCCAGCCGTGATTGTGTGTGCTATTGTGTCGATACTTGAATGCCGTAATCCGGCAAGCTTATATCGGATCGGCGTGGATGCTTGGGCATGGTCAATTCTTGATAGGATTCTGCCGTTGAGAGCTATTGAATGGATCGGGCGGGCAGTAGTCAAGATGAATAAATTCGAGCGATAATATCCCATGAAATGATATTTGGTATTATTAATGATGAAAACTCAAACAGAGGGTTTTCGGTTGAGATACATAGCACAATCACACGCATTAGTTTGTTTTTTTAGTGTGCAGAAATAGTTTGCATTTAAGAAAACAACAAGAAAAAAAGCCAGATTTGCTATAAAGCGACATGAATTCAGGAGGTCGTATGTTGTTTTCATGTAAAAGATGCAATAGCACCAAATATGTCAAGAATGGCTTTGTCCACGGAAATCAACGTTATCTTTGCAAAGATTGCGGCTACAGATTTACGAATACGACTGGTCAGGCATAGATTGAATGGGCGGCAAACGAGTTCGCGCCAAAGTTCCCCTCTCCAGGAACAGTAGTTGTCATCGAAATTGATAAAATGTGGCATTACCTGGAATCAAAGGAGAACAAATTATGGATATGGAAGGCTATAGATCACGCTACAGGAGAATTAATCGACTGGGAGTGCGGTGATCGTAGTGAACAGACCGCCGCCTTGTTGATAGATCGTCTAAATAAAGCAGGAGTAAAATTGTACATTGCGGATGATTACGCCGTATACGCCAATCTTATGCCAGTAGGAAAACTGTATCAAGGCAAAGACATTGGTTTGCTCGATTTCGTCGCAAAAGCATTGTCGTCTCAAAATCCAAACGACTGGTTAATGCCACAATGGCGCTGTTTACGTAATTCCGTGTAAATGGAACAATCGATGATATTGTAAGCTGGGCATTCTCATAACAACCTCATAGGTTGCAATCCGTCCATGTATCTCAACCGAAAACCCTCGTCTCCACAATGGGAGGCGTCTATCCGACAGGCATCATCTTGGAAAATAGTATACCGCGACATCCAACTAACCCTAACTTCCCCATTGCCTCTTTGATGTTAACTACGCTATAGTAAAAATGTCAAGGAAGAGTTCGTAAAAATCCATTCCATAACCCATATTGTCAATAGACAAAACAATTCCAAATAATCACCAGGTGTAAAGATGTGTTTTTCAGCCCCTGCCAGCTTTACCGCAAGCGCCGTGTGCGGCGCAATTGGCATCATGATGTTCTTCAAAACTCAACAGGAAAAAAGGTATTTTTCGATTGCTGTAATCCCTGTTATTTTTAGCATTCACCAAGCCCTTGAAGGAATCATCTGGCTTACCGGCGGCTCAGGATGCGGGGCTTCAAGTGGTTTCATATACGGAATAATCGCCAATAGTTTTTGGCCAATATACGCGCCTCTTTCGGCATACTTTGTCGAACAAAATCCTTATCGGCGTAATTTAATTCGTATTATCGCCTCTATCGGCGCACCACTCTCGATATACGGATTATACATATTATCAGAGCCCCTCGGTATTGACGCATCAGGCTATCACATCATTTACAAGACAGGCATTCCATACCCTGTTTATCTTGAATATGTTTACGCAATTACAGTATCTGTCCCGTTTTTATTAGTCAGAAGTCAAATGATTAGATTGTTCGGCATCACAATTATTCTATCGTTTCCTGCTTCTTCCGCACTTCACTATGCTGCTCGCGCATCGGTATGGTGTTTTTTTGCTGCGATTGGATCGATGATGCTGTATTTGTCTATTCCTTCAAAATCAACTTCACACACAGACGATTTGCGATAACGACACCAACGCCATTTAATGCAAGAGGACGATCATGCCCCCCCCTTCTACGATCAAGCACCTGTTTTTCAAACGCAACGAACAAGCTGACCTTATGAAGCAATCATGGCGCTTACGGTACAGGGTATTTGTTGATCATCTTGGCTGGGATATACCGTCAACAGGCCATTTTGAAATGGATCAGCTTGACGATATAGCAACGCATTTAGTCGCAATTGAAAACGATAACGTCGTCGGCTACTGTCGCTTCCTTAATATGACTGGACCGACCCTTATTGAGAGATGTTTTTCTCAATTGCTACAAAATATCCCAAGATCACCTGATATATGGGAAGCAAGTCGTTTTGTTGTCGATCCAAAACATCCTCAGCATACGATAATTGCTCGAAAATTTGTCCGGAAGGCGTATCTTGCGCATAAATACTTAGAAGCAAACAGAATAATTGCTGTTGTTGAACCAACATTTGAATTATTTGTACAAAAATGTGGCATTCCCGTTCGTCGCCTCTGTGAACCAAAAGTTGTCGGAACATCATCACATGGCGACGTCTATGCACTGGTTGCGGAAACCGCAATTTCTTCTATTGCCGCCTTGAAGAGTTCCGTTCAAAAAGTGACATAGCGAAAACCACACCCGCCAAACGAGCCGGCCCAATCCAAAACATCTTTGTTACCGAGGCTTTCTCTATCGGCCCACGTCATCTTCTCGATGTTATCTTTGCTACTCTTTTTGGTCAACAAAACTGATGGATGATGAGGCAGGTTACTTTGCTTCGTCAATTTTACAAAATTATTCCCACAAGAATTTTTTTATCGCGGGCCGAAACTCCTCCGGCATACGGCATGTTTTTCTGTTACTGTCTTTGAACACAAGAGTTTGAAACCCACAGGCATAAAGATCAGGCAATTCCGCGTTGTAAAACTCAAAAACAACATCAACGCTGACCCTTCTTAATTTTCTAAAAGACATTTTACACACTGCTTTATCATACAAAAAGAATGGTTTAATATAACGGCAATTCGCCTCTTTGGTGCTCATAATAAGCCCACCCCTAAGAATCGTTGCCAACCCATCGATATGCTCTACAGCCCACATCTCTCTCACTATACCTTGTATTCTAAAATACTCTGCAAAGTATAGATTTTCCATTGCACTTGTACTTCCCAGTGTTACTGTCCAGGAATAGTCATATGTAAACATTGTCCAACTCCCGCATTTGGCTAAAAATTATTTTTTAACATCACATTTGGCTCTTCCCTAATACGTTGAAGTATATCATCGACGTCAATTTTTGCCATCGCTCTGCGATACGAGTTCGTTCCAATAATTAGAAAGGGTTCACGATATATGCGAGAGATCAGTAAATCAGCTATTCCATCAGCGTTTCGTTTAAAATTATGATATACATCACAGAAACCAAGAGAAAAAGTTTCTCCAAGCACACTGTTCAGATTATTCTCGGCCATAAATGATCGTCTCGCACGTTTTGTGTGTCGCGAATTGACAACAGATGATTTAAGCCTTCGGTTAACCTCACCCTCCCCCAGTGCGTCGATTGCATATGGATTAAATGGATTTGCTATGCCGTCGGTAACAAGCGCCAAATTGAACAAACAGTGCTCAAAATCAATCATGAAAAGTTTCTCATCCGAATGACTTCGGTTTACAAGAGCATTTCTAGGGCGAATGTCGGCCCACCCGAAGATAAAGCCAATTGCGCACCATTTACCCAATTCCGAAGCCAGTTGCGGAGTAATTTGCGACGCATCCCACTTTTCTCCATGAACCTTACTCATAATGAGAATTGGTTCGCCGTCATCATAAATAAACGTTCTACAATAAGACTCTCCAATCAATCCAAGAAGAGAATAAACCGTTTCTTCAATATATGCAACTTCCGGATGCTGATAACGCTTAACAAAACAATCCACCTCCCCATCCTCAGAAGATATTTTAATCGCGCCGACGACATTGTACTTTCCCAAGCGTTCATCTGGAAGCGTCATCGGCATCGTCGGCCGTTCAGAATAACCTTCTTGAACTGAATTGATCTTGTTCGTTTCTTTGTCCGAGACAAATTTAATCTGATTCGGAATAAGTGGAGAAAGGTTATCAAAGTCATACCAAAGCACGTCCGTCAGCTTTTCAATTGCACAGTCCAATTTTGATTGCCCAATGAGGATTGCTCGCAATCCCGCAGAAATTGGACCAATAAAGTCAGTTTTTTTCGTGTCGCCTAAAAAGAGGCATTCGTGAGGCGCAACAGCCAAAGCTCGACAGGCCCTTAGATAAGACTCCGGCTCCGGCTTCATAATATTTTCCTTGCATGAAAAAAATACGGTATCAAAATAGCCGGACAAGCCAAGATCAATAAATGGAGCAATGTACGGCATGGATAAATTGGATACGGCGCCGAGCTTAAATCCCTTTCTCTTCAAGTAGCTCAATACTGTCGTTGCGCCGGATATTAATGTGGCGTTTTTTAAGTGAGCAGAAAGTGCAGACGCTATTTGTTCAACCTGAACGCTTGTTGGTTCTCTGTTTCCAGCAAGGCGCGACCAATGAATGATGAAATCAATATCCGACTGGAAATCGGTTGTAACCAACTCTCTTAACACACTTGATGTAATCACCCCTTTTTTAACGTTAAGAATTCTGCAAAACTCTGCAATAAAAGATCGCTGATCAATGGCAATCAACGTTCCATAAACATCGAATAACACGGCCTTAACCTTACCTGTGCTATACTTGGACACACACCTTTCCGCAATAAAATTATTTGAAGAAACCTCAGTTGCCTTTTCCATTAATGACTCCGATGAATCTCTTCGAAACTCTATATCGTTTGTTCGAAAGCCAACATTACCTGCAATATATTGCCGACGATCCCTTGATTACCTCCCAAGCTTCCGTCCCGTCACAGTGAACAACATTGAATATGTCAACGTGTTTTCATCCTGAAGATAATCAAGGAAACCTGAAATAACCTCGCGAGCGGTTTCCGTCCCACACGCCTGCGCAATAATGGGCTCTGCAATGGCGAGCTTCCGACGCCAAAGATCGAAATCGAACGCCCCAATCGCACCCGCGATCACATGATAGGAATCTATTCTAACGTCGAGATCGACCAATCCCGCATTCTTTGCAAGCGCAAACAACTTCCTCCCAACAAAAACATCGAAACCGGTATGACCAAGCTGCAACAGCACATCTTGGAGCCTCTGAATACGGTCATCTTCCGGATAATAAAAAACAAGCTGACCGTCAAGGTCTTGTAAACAAACAACGCCTCCCGGCCTACAAACGCGCGCCAGTTCGGCCGACGCTTGCTTCTTGTCCTTCAAATATTCAAACAAAAATCGCGCTTCAACAAAATCAAAGCTGTCGGAGTCAATCGGAAGATTGTGAATATCGCCTTGGATAACGGAGACGTTTTGATGCCGCTCGTTGCGCTTGCGCGCGTCACCAACCCGAGCCGCACTGACATCGACGCCGGTGACGCCGACATGGGGATATTGCGTTGCAATGGCGTCAAGAAAATGCCCGGGCCCACAACCCACCGACAACACCGCCGCGCTTCGATCGATATAGGAAGCATAGTAGCGTTGCATCCAACCGGGAGCGTCGACTTTGTCGGCCAATCGCCGCCCTTCGGCGGGATGATCCATGATATAAGCGCTTCGATTATACTCCGACATTTCCGCACTCCGGTTTTGACGCCCATCTCGTCAAGACTTTTTTATAAAATTTGTCCAAATGAACAGAGAACCCTTTGAATCCGCCTGTTATCCAAATAAGCTGATTATAATCACGAAGATATAAACATTCATGACCGAAATCATCAACAAGCGCATGATCAACCACAAGCGGAATCCAATCAAGTTCGAAATCAGAATAATACTGAAACGACGCATCCAAGAGCGCCCGAGCAACATCCGCCCGCATTTTTCTATCGAGATCAGAATCAACTATTAAATCAAGACGATTTTCGATAAAGCTAAAATTTAGTCCAAGCGGTCCTCGATAAGCGAGTCCTGCGCCAACAATGCAGTCCCGTTTTTTATCGATGGCCAAGACGATATGTCGCCGACGAAAAAGTCCCGCATTCCTATAATCAATATTAACACTTGAAAGCTCCCAATCCTCTGCCGTTATCTCTTCCGCCTGAGCAAACACCATTCCGCGCTGAGACGCCACAAACGCTCGAAATTCTTCCACTCTATCGGCATCAACGCCATGAGCAATCACGCATGAAACGGCATCGTAATTCAGAACGGTTCGTTTCGCTTTAAGATATGCGTAAGAAATGACAACAGAATTTTCTTTGCCGATCGTATCGACAGCCGAACCAAAAAGACGATTGGCATATTTGTTATTTGGACGAAACCAACTTTGCTTGGATTTCCTTTCCGCTTCCATTTCAATGCATCCCCGCTTCATGACGCAGTATGCCGCAAAAGGGTTATGACTCGCAACCAAGCACTGGTAAATTTCCCCCCCCCACTGTGCGCCATCCGACAATAGACGCCTCAACATTGTTGTCTTGCCCCTTGAATGTGATAATACTAAGCAACCCCTGATCCATGGCCCGCGACCAATTTGCCTCAATAAAAGAAAGATAATCCCCCAGTAACTGTTTTTTCTGTGGATACAAGAATCCTACCGCCTCATACATTTGAAAAATTTCCTTTACATTTTGAGCGTTTTCTTTACAACCGAGACCTACAATGGCCGTTGTCTCGACCACTTGCGAGTCAGACAAATACGCCGACTCTGCGGAATGCTCTTTCAAGCTTTCAACTCGGATTTCCATTCCTCTCTCCTCTTCTCAACGATTTGTGTGGCGTCGGAAATAGCCTCTGCAACGGCGGCGGCGACGCACACTGCGTCATTTTCCGTGTGGTTCGGCGTCACTTGTAAACGAAAGCGCGCTTCTCCCTTTCGTACTCCAGGATATTCAACCAAATTCATAACCACTCCACGCGTAAAAAGCAAAGATAGAGCGGTTCTACCGATCATTTCTTGTCCAACCATCGTCAAAACAATCGGCGAAGGCCTGCCGATAATCGACAAATCACGATCAATGAATCGATCGCGCAGATAGTTATAATTTACTCTCGCTTTTTCGCGAAGACGATCACCCTCTCTGGAAACGACAATATTCAGAGCAGCCCGCACAGCCGCAACTTGAGCCGGAATCAGAAAATTTGAGAACGTATAACTTCCACTAAAAGCTCTCACATATTCGAACAATCCAGGATGATTGGTCGCAAGAAAACCGCCGATCGAAGCAAATGTTTTAGAAAATGACCCCATCACAATATCGACCTGCCCCAACAAGCCCTGCTCGCTTAACGCTCCGCCACCGCCTTCGCCAAGGACGCCGAGATCATGAGCAACATCGACCATCAAAAAAGCACCATACTCTCGACATGCGGACACAATGGAGCGAAGGTCCGGCGTGTCCGAATCCATTGAGAACAGGCCTTCCGTCACAACAAGAACAGCGTTGTCGGCGTCGCGACGGCGAAGGCGTTGCAATCTCTTGCGCAAATCCTCGACATTGTTATGCGCGAAAGGAATGATGTTTTTCGTGGCCGCTGCGGCTCCATGTTGAAGACAATTATGGGCAAGAGTATCGATAACGATGTAATCGTTCGGTCTCAAAAGCGCACGAATGACGCCATATCCGGCGGCCCATCCTGTTGGGAACAGCAGGACATGAGAACACTTTAAAAATGCGCCCAATTCCGCCGCCAAGTCCTCAGCGATTTTAAAGCCGCCTCCCATCGGCCCCGATCCCGAACTATGCGCGCCGTATTGGTGAAGCGCTGCAATCGCAGCCTCAATAACGGCCGGGTGATGAGAAAGGCCGAGATAATCTTGAGAGCCGTAGCTCAAACCTGACGTTTCCCTGCCATTTTCATCGACGATATGACAACGCCTATCAATGGCTCCATGATGAACGCGAAGAAACGGCCAAAGCTTCTCATCTCGAAGAGCGCTCACCCATGAACGATAAGGCTCAACTCTTGCGACAATGTCTTTACCGGAGACATTCTGGAAATCCGCGATCGTTGCTCCAACCCCGAGAGAAACGTTGTTATGCTGCGTCATCTGATCTCATCCCCTTCCGCATTGCTCTCCACCAAACCGTCAAGACCCAACAAAACGAAAAGAACCGCGCTACGCCATGCCGACGCGCCGCGCGGCGCGATCAATGGCCGCTAAAGCGAAATCGACAGAGGCGAAATCCATTGCGGCGGTGACGGTCGTGCGGATGCGCGGACGATCCGCCGGCACGGCGGGAAAAAGAATAGGATAGGCGAGAACGCCCTCTTCTTTGAGCGCTTCCGCCAAAACCATTGTTTGACGCTCGGAGTCACACAATAATGAAACGATCGGCGTCTCGCCGCCGATCAACGCAAGACCGAGACGCCGCAAACTGGAAACATAGCGTTCGCGAAGCGCGTTTAGTTTAAGAAGACGTTCCGGCTCGTCTACAATGACGTCAAAGGCGGCCAGCGCCGCCGCAACGGCCGGAGCCGGGACGCCGCCGGAAAAAATATAGCCGCGCGCGTTGTAGCGAAGCGCTTCAATGAGATCGGCCCGCCCGGCGATGAAACCGCCTTCACTCGGAACCGCTTTCGATAATGTGCCCATGTGGATGTCGATAACACAGTTATTAAGACCGAAATGCTCGCATAATCCTCTTCCTGTTGCGCCGAGCACTCCCATACTGTGCGCCTCGTCAACCATCAACAAAGCGTTATTTCGCCGACACGCTGCGACAATTTCCGGCAACGGCGCAATATCGCCGTCCATACTGTAGACGGCGTCGATCACGACCAGTTTTCGAGCGTCGCCGGCTTGCTTTAGAGACGCTTCAAGGCTTTCCGGGTCGTTATGGCGCATGGAGACGAAATTTGCTTTCGAAAATTGGCAGCCATCGACCAAACTGGCGTGAATTAAACCGTCTCCGATCACCCAATCGCCCTCGGAGGTCAAGGAGACGATCGTCATCAAGTTGGTCATAAAGCCGCTGGAAAAGATCATGGCGTCTTCCGCATCGTAAAAACGCGCAATTTTCTTTTCAAGCTGCACATGCAAAGAGGTTTTTCCACCCAACAAAGGAGAACCGTTGTTCCCGGTTCCAAATCGATCGACGGCGTCTTTCGATGCGTCTCGAATTCGCGGATGTTCGATGAGGCCGAGATAGCTATAAGACGTCAGCATCAACAACCGCCGCCCGCCAACTCTGACCCAAGGCCCTTCCAGACTTTCAATTTCCGGCTCGAACAGAAGTTTCCCTCCGAATTCATCCCGCAATTTGCGCACGCGACGGTTCAAGCCTCCGAACCACGCTTTTCGCAGATCATCCGGTCGCAGATCATTCGGCTGATTTTCGGATTCAACGCCTGGAATTGGCGGCATAGTTTGAAGATTGGCGACAAGAAAGGCGACAAGTTCATTAATGCTGGGGTAATCTCCGGCCAATTCCGGATCGACGGCTCGACCGAGACGTTCTTCAATATCGGCGGTTAAAGTCACGGTCGCCATGGAATCCAGACCGATTTCAGAAAACGGAGCGTCGCAATCGATGTCCTCGACGGATTTTCCGAGTTCAACGGCAATTTTTTTCGCAATCCATTGCGCAAGATCAAATGCGTCGATCATTTCAACTGCCGCCACGTCAAACCTCCCCAACATTCGCCGAGTCAACAAATTTTCCGCTCAGATACCACTCTCTAGATTTACTTCGTTGCACCTTGCCGCTCGTCGTCATCGGAAGACGACCGGGAGGAACAACAATCACGTCTCGAACTGGAATCTCAAACATTTCAACAATGGCGCGCCGGACTGCGTCTTGAGCCTCCGCCCTCTGTTCTCGGCCGGCAATGCGCAAACTTTCATGGACCAAACAGACGTCCTCTTGACCGTCTCGTTCAATCGCGAAAGCAGCCCCCGAACAAGCTCGAAGAACCGGATGGGCCGCCTGAGCAACATGCTCCAGGTCTTGCGGATAAATGTTCCGACCACGAATAATAATTAGATCCTTAATGCGACCGGTGACGAACAGCTCTCCATCATGAATAAAACCGAGGTCGCCGGTGCGCAGATATCGCCGTCCGTCGTCAAGGCGTCCATCGAACACTGTTTGGCCCGCCTCCGTCCACGTCCAATAGCGTTGCGCAACATGCTCGCCGGAAACCCAAATTTCACCGACACAATCCGGCGGCGCCCGCCGAGCGCTCTCCGGATCGACAATCGCGACGTCGCAAGCGGCGGTTGGAAAGCCGCTGCTCACAAGAGACAGCGCTTCGGCGTCGACGTCGGGCGAAGAGATGCGATGGTTATGGAAGTGGTCCGACGCAACCGCCAAAGTCCGCAGGCCTTTCCTCCCAACGACAAACAGCGTCGCTTCCGCAAGACCATAGCATGTGCCGAATGTTTCCGGTTGAAAGCCAGCGGCTTCAGCGACCGACAAAAAGCCCGCGATCGTCTCCACTCGGATCGGTTCGGCTCCGCAATAACATATCTCAAGGGAACGAAGATCAAATTCACGCCATTGCTCGGCTGAAATGCGATGACGACAAAGATCAAAAGCAAAGTTAGGTCCACCAATAATGGTGCCTCCCCAATTTGATGTTGCCAACAACCACCGTCTTGGATGCTGAATGAAGGCGGCCGGAGGTAATTTCACCGCGTAACCACCGCACCACAGCGGATTGAGCGTATCCCCGATCAGGCCCATGTCATGATGAGTCGGCAACCAACTCACATAAACCGTGCCTCTATGCGTGCCCATTTTTTCCTGGATCATCGCTTGATTCACCGCAAGCATGGCGTGAGTCACGCACACGCCTCGCGGCGATAAGGTTGATCCCGACGTGTATTGAAGAAAAGCGATCTGATTGGGATCAATTTCCGTTGTCGGCGTAAAGCGCCGCCTTTGAACCGTCTCCGGCAGATCGTCGATGGCCAGATAGTGATCGTTGCCGAGACCCGCGTCTTGCGCCAAACGTTCCGCCAACCGACTACGCGTCGCACGATTGGTCAACACCATTCGCGGAGCGCAGTCGGCAACGATTCCTCCGATACGAATATCGCGTCGACGTGGATGCGGCAGATGAACCGGAACGGCGATCACGCCGGAGTAAAGACAAGCAAGAAAAGCAATAATAAAATCAGGACCAAAAGGAAACATGAGCAACGCTCGTTCGCCGACGGGGCAGCGGACGGCAAGATGATCGGCAAGCGTCAAAGCACGCTCTCGCAGTTCTCCATAATGAAGCCGCGCACTTTCTCGTTCTCCATCCCCTAAAAAAATGAAGGCGACTTTGTCCGGATATTCAACCACATGGGCTTCAAACCGACCGAGGAAACCATCTCCAATCATCTTTCTCTACACCACATATTCGTTAATATCTCGCCCTTTGGATGATTCACGATAACATAAAAATATAATCATCCTTTCCGATAAACGCCGTTAACGACCTGATAAAACGACGCCTCTTCTTCTCTCGTCCACGGAAGCATTGGATGCTTTAAAGTGAGTGGATAATTTTCCTCAAAATCACATCCCATCAAAACAGTTGAAAATTTTAATCCAGGATAATATGAAGGACCACACAACAAAGACATATTCGCAAATCTTTTATAGAATGAGGTATGACGTTCTCTCACCGCCGCCAGAACTCTCTTAACACCCAAAATTTTTCCAACTTGTATTCCATATCGAAGTATCAATACGGCATAGGCGCGGGAATGATTGTCAACATTAGGGCTAATAACGAAACGGTTTAATTCAAGAATTTTGAGTCCGGCAAAGCGCGCTTTTGTTTCGGGATACACTGAAAAAGCTGGAATATCGCACGGAGCATGCCTCGGATCATGAACACAGCAGCGTATCGAGGCGACGGGCTGATCATCAATCACGGCATATAATGAAAAAATATTGTTGTGAGCGTCATAACTATCCCTAAAAAGCTGATCCGGTTGCTCGTCTATATACTCCCGAGACTTATAGGCCGTATGCCTCAGAGAATACACCACTCTTCTCTTGTCATGACACACCGCTATCCCCACTCGTCCACTTTTTGAAACGCCGGGCAAATAAGCCAAGAGAGTTCCCGGAATATCTATTTCCGGTGAGCAGATTGCTTGAACCATCGCCGATTTCATATCTGTATCCCTTTCATTGCAATTGAGCGGCCGAGGAAGAAAAAGACTTATATTTTACGGTCTTGAAACAAAAATTTTATTAATACCCCCATCGCAGCTCCAGATAACCACTGGAGCTTTTACTCACGGCGCCGAAATAACTTCGAGAATCGCCATAGTAATAATCAGCGCCGATGATGACTTTTCCGGTGTCGGATATGGCGTAGCTCGCTTTGAATTGAGAAACGCCCTGCCTCATCGGCGCGTAGACAAGGTTACCAGCTTCAACTTCAAGAGACTCGTTTAGAAATCTATCGGAAATTCTGGCGGAAACACCATGTTGTAGAGGATCCAATTGATTTCGAAGACCGCCGTTTGCGACGGCGACCGCTCGATCGAGGGGCGTCGCATAGAAATCCGTTTCTCGAAAATCCTGAACAACACGAAGAATATATTGAAAATTGACGTTAAAACTCGAACCAAAGGTGCGATCGACGCCGACGACGCCTTGCCATTCGGAATTGCGAATATCGGCGCGCCCACCGTTTAAATCCGGAGTAGACACATAAGCCATTTCCGCGCGCAAGCCGTAACGATCGAACGTCGTCGCAGCATCTGCGCCAAAAACACGAACACGCGGATAAAGTCGCTGAAAGAACAGCTCTCCAGACGGCGCGGGAACGATCTTAACGTCGTAACTTCTATCAAGGCCGTCGAAATACGAGACCGACCAGTCAAAACCGCCCCCGGAACGGTCAAGTTTTACTGCAAATTGCGTCGGGTCGTTCCCTTGTTGGTCAGGCAAGAAGTTTGCGCCGCGCTGAGTAGGCAGGACATTTGGTCGAAATTCCGGCAACCAATAAGCCGACACGGTGTAGTCATTACCGATCCCATAACCTCCCTTGACCATGAGATTGCCTCGCCGCAAATCGTCGTCATTCGGAAACAACGACGTGTAATCGCGTGACGACAAATTATCGGTCGGATTAATCCGATCGGCTCGCCCCCAAACGCCGATTTGACGTCCGATTTTAAGGTCGGCGTTTTCTCCGCTCCAAGACAGATAGCCTTCTCGCAACTCAAAACGCGGCGCGTCTTGAACGTAAGGTCGATTTCCGGCAACCCAACCTTCCGCTTTCACGCCAAGATTATCGGATAAATGAGATTGAGAGCGCAGCCAAAAGGAAGAGGCGGGAATATGCGACGTCCCATCCAGAGAACGGCTACCAGACCAATAACCGGCGCGAAGAGAATGATCCAACTCAAAGCTGTCGAACATTCCGGAATAATCCGACTTCGAAGCGCGATCGGCTGCAAGAACGGAACGGATTGAAACACACGAAGAGATCGGCGTTAAAGCCGCGCCGACGATCAGCGCCGCCCCACTCACGAATCCTATGAATGTTTTCACGTTCTTCTCCCCCCTCTTCTCAAATCGCTCTTATCACCTGTCTTTTTCTAACGAGCGAGGTGTGAAAACATCATCCGAAATGCCCTGATTGGCTTGATACAGGTCAAAATGAATAACAGTTCCATGTCCGGACTGTTGATTAACGGCGTCAATATGCATGAATTGCCATTTTTTGGCGACAGAGTCTACAGAAACGATATCCGATGCTCGAATTGTCTTCAGAAGCGCGCCGGTTTCATCCCAATAATCACTTTTTAATGCAATGCAACTCCGGCGATCAACAAAGGTTAGGCGTTTTGCATAACCTGTTTGGCTTTTGACTTGATTATCTTTCGGAACACTTTCAATAACCCAAACTTGATTGCCGTCGAAAACATCCTCCCGCAACAGCACATGGGTCCAGTCGGTTGGTTTATGGCCGATGATGTCTCCAAATGTCATGTCGGAGCCGACGAAACTGTCGCGTTTATTATCGGCAACCAAACGACGGACCTTTTTTAAGGCGGAAAGATATATCCACATGTCGTCGTCTCCGCCGGTCTTTTCGATCAACAAAGACACCGTTCCTTTGATGTCGGCAGGACTCAAGAAACGAATAATTCGTTTATTATCGATGCCGTCGGATTGCAATTTGGTCATCATTTGCATTTTCCGAACGCGTTGTCCTCCCGCAGCTTCGGTCAGCGTCATGGTCAATTCAGACTTCGCATCGCCGACCTTGGACGCGCCGTCCGAGCACACCATGATTTCATGAGCAGTCATCGCGTTTGCCGCCGCCGCGTCGAAAACAAATCCGGCGACAATAAGCCCGGCAACACGGAACGCCGCAACAGTCCATGGAAACACACCGATACGCATAATTACTCTCCCTTCGATTGACGAAACAGGAATTGGGGACGGAAACGCTGTAACAGCGCCGGAATCAAACTGAGAGCGGCAAAAGCGCTCACAAACATGGCGGAGGCGATCAGCAACGCCAACCATTGATGCGCTTTAAAACCAAAGGACAGCCCTAACGCGCCATAACCGACGGCGACCGAAGCGGCGACATAGAGACAGGCCTTCCCCGCGCCGTCGAGCGTTCGGGACAACGCGTGATCCGGGTTGCGCGCCAACTCTTCTTTATATCGAGAAATGATGTAAATCGCGTAGTCGGCCCCGATGCCCACCGCCATTGCCGAAATCAACGAAGTCGGAACATTCAGAGGAATCCTCAACCAGCCGAGCAAACCAAAATTAAAAATCACCGTAATCAACAACGGCAACATGACAAGCGCTCCGGCAAACAACGAACGAAACAGCAGACCGGCGGCGACGAACACAACAGCGGTAATCTGAAGAATATTCAAGAGCTTGTCTCGAACCATAACTTCATTGAGCGCCGCCGCTTCGGCGACGCCGCCTCCGAAACGAACCTCAACATCGGACGGCATCGAAACTTTGATAATTTCTTTGGCCTTTTCGACCACTTCCAGAATAAAAGGGCTTTCGTCGCGCCGAACAAAAACCTTGATGTTGGCGCGTCGATACGTAAAATCGATATAAGATTTCAGATCGTCCGGGTCTCCGGACATGCTGTAAAGCAACAAATATTGACCGGCCAGCTCCAACGTGTCGGGGACAACGTAAGCGTCGGCGCGATTTCCATTCATGGCTTGATTCATCCGTTTGAGGAAATCGGCAATCGACACGGTCTTCCCGACGCCGGGAATCTTTTCCAACCCACGTTGCAAAGCCTCGACGCCGGCGAGAACGTCCGGACGCTTAACGCCGTCGTCCCGTCCGGTGTCGAGCATCACGAAAAGCGCCTGAGTTCCTGAAAACGAATTATTTATGATCGCGTCTTCAACGCGCGCCTTGGTCCACGACGCCAAATTATCCTTGTTCGAGTTTTCGATGCGAACCTGCATCGCGCCGAAAATCGCCACGCCCGTCGCCAGGAGCCAAAACACAAAAGGTTTGCGCGTCGGCGTCCAAGCCACGATCCGAGCAATAATAAAATCCCACATGCCGTGCTTTTGCCGAGCGCGCTGCGGCCACGCCGGCGGCTTCAACCACGAACGCAACGCCGGCATAAACGTCAATTCGATGAGCAGAGCGCTGAGAATCCCGACCCCGGTAAAGATTCCAAACGTCTTGACCGTTTTGATCTCAAAGATCGTCAGAGAAAGAAAACCGGCGGCGGCGATCAGTCCGGCGGCGATCATAAATCGCCCCACCTTGCCGACCGAGGCAACCACCGCTTCATGGTTGGCCTCCTCCGGCGACCGTCCGCTTTCACGCAAGCGGTCATATTCCTCATAATAACGCTTAAGTATCTGCACGGCGTGCCCGGCGGCGACAGCGAGAATCAAGATCGGCGTCGAGACGTTGAAGACGTCAAGCGAAAAGCCGGCGGCGCCCATTGCGCCCAGAACCCAGATCAGCGCAAGATTGGCCGTCGCCAAAGGCAAAAACAAACCTTGGAAACTACGAAAAGCGTCAAATAAAACCAACCCTATTAAAATAATAGCAATCGGAGCCAGAATAATCATCCTCGCCGAATAGAGTTCGATTTCACCCAATAGACTGACATGCCCGCTGACGGCAATAGAAACCGTTTCGTCACGCTCTCGATCAATAATCGACGAAACGCGACTTAAAATAGCGGCATACCCCATCGGATCCGGATCGAATTCGGCGATGACGGCAAACATGCGCCGGTCCGTTGAGACAATCGTCTGTTGATAAAGTGGATTGTCGTTGAACAACTCCCGTAAGCGTTCCGGCTGGTCAAGAACCGTTCGGAACGGCGTCACCTTGAAACCGTCCTCGGCGCCGGAAATCGCCTTAGCGTTCTGACTGGAGACGCTCAGAAGCGTCGATCGCACAATTCCCTGTGCGCTCCTCAGACCGTCGGTGATGCGTTGAACCTTGCCCAGGACGGCGGCGTCGTAAGGCATATTCGATTTCGGAGCGACGGCGACGATCAGCGCATATTTTTCGTTAAAAACAGTCTCTAAAACCGATTTGGAGGCGACGAAAGGATGAGATTGCGGCAAAATCTCCACCGGATCAATAACAATGTGCAAACGAGAACAATAAGACAGCGCCAAGACGGTCACAAGAAAAGTCGCCGCGAAAATCCAACGACGGCAAACAATTACGGCGCGAACAAACTGGAACAGCATTGTTGTTTCCTTAATAAACCAAAAAGATAGAAAGACGAATCCGTCACGCTTTCGTCAGCTCAAAGAAAATTATGTTCCCCCAGGGGTCTTTAAAGATGTTTTTCGATGAAATTTCAGGCTCATGAACACATGAAACAAGGCGGTTCATATCGTCGCTTTCACGGTAAATCATATGCCAATCCATAAACGCTTCCATATACCCCGCCTCATAAACATTGTGGGTTAAATTGGGGACCAGCAACGAACCGCCGCCGTTCAGCATATCAAAAGAGAATTTTCGGTAGAAATACATGGCCATATTACAACCTATGAGATATTAAGATAGAAATACTTATTGTATAAATTCATCGATCGTTCTATTCACTCGGAATCGTGTAAACAGCGCCATCGTGACATTAACAAGCTGCTTGGACGTTGAGATGACAATGATCTTATGACGAAAACGAGCAAACCAACGGGTTTGTCACTTATTATTACGTTCAATTCCATGATCTTTGTCTTTACCTTGATACAATCTTCCTAATGGTATAAAATTTGTATACATGGCTTAATTATCCGAAATATAAGTTTTACTCCTGTTTTGTTTAACCTATCAGTCAACAAAATTGCCGTCTTTCCGTTACAATCGCCGTATTCCCAATCGATCAGTTCTTCAGTGGCTTAATTCGCATTAAATGCACATCACCAACAATTCTGCGCGGCTCCGCCAGTAAACAAATCCAGCGTTTCCAAGCCATCAAAGACACATGCACTCGCAATCAACACCGCCCATTATGAGAATTGCATCTCACAGTTGCATATTATACCAATAATTTAATATAAATCTATCTTAGGTCAGGGCTCCCTACTTTATCTCCAGATGAAAAGGCCCCCCCCCCTACAACTATAGACGGTGAATAACCAAAAATTCGTTGGCGCTTGTCACCGCATTTACAAAAATCTCGACAGCCTTTTCAACGTGCTCGCGCTGATGGTTCGCCATCACCTGAAACCGGAACCGCGCTGTCCCCACCGGAACCGCCGGGTATTCAATCAGATTGGCGAACAGCGGCTGCTCGGACAGCAGACGGGCCGTCAGCCTGGCGACATCCTCCCGGCCAATCATAGCTGGCACAATCGGCGACGGCTCACCGGCGCAGATGATGCCCCGCGCACCCAATGCCTTCCGCAACGCGCCGATCGCCTCAAACAACGACGCCCGCAGAGTGTACCCCTCCGGTGAGCGCACGATGTCGAGGCAAGCCTTCACCACCGCCACCTGGATTGGCGACAGGGCGTTCGAGAAGATGTGCGGACCACCAAACACCTTAAGAAAGTGCCGGGCGGCGGCGCTGTTAGTCGCCACGAACCCGCCATTCGAGGCAAACGTCTTGGAGAACGATCCCATGACAATATCGACCTGCCCCAATACCCCCTGCATGCCGAGCGCTCCGGTGCCGTTCGGCCCCATCGCGCCGTAGTCGTGGGCGATATCGACCATCAACGTCGCGTCATACTCCCGGCACGCCTCGATGATTGAGGCAATGGCCGGGATATCGGCATCCATGCTGAATAGGCCCTCAGTAATCACCAAGATGCCGTTGCTGGCGTCCCGCGCCCGCAAGTCATGAAGCAATTGGCGAATCTGGTCGGTGCGCAGGTGATCGTGGCGGATGATCTTCTGGGTCGAAGCCATCGCCCCAGACTGGATGCAGGCATGACTGAAGGCATCCATGACGATCCAATCATCCCGCCGAACCAGACCGTTGATCGCCCCGAACCCGGCGCCCCAACCGGTGGGAAACAGAACCACATGCTCCATCTGCAGATGCTCGGCCAGCGCCCGCTCCAGCTCCAGCGACAGCAAGGTGTTGCCTTGCAGAATGGCCGATCCCGCACTATGCGGGCCAAAGTCTTGCAAGGCTTGCCTCACCGCCTCGTGAATCTGCGGATGGCAGGTAAGCGACAGATAGTCTTGGGAAGCAAAGTTGACGCCAGCACGGAGAGCGCCAGTTTCGGTTGCCACCATAGTCTCTGGCGTAGGAGCCGTTCCAAGCACAGTGGAATAGGGCCAACAACCACTGTCTCGTCTTACCTGTTGCCACGTAAAAAAGGTTTCAGTGCGCTCAATGATATTGCGCCCGTGCGGATGCGAAAAGATGAGGCTGCTATTGGTGAGCGCCTCTTTCGAGGGCAACTGAAACACATCCATTAAATTGCACTCCTACAGCGATTTTGCTCCATTGGCCCGACGCAATTCTCCGGATACGGCGTGTGAGGCAATGGTAGAGGCCAAGACTTCATTGGCGCCTTCCATCAAGCGTCCGCCCCGAACGTCACGGTAAAATTGCTCAACTGGGGAGCCTTCCAGGACACCATCGGCGCCAAGTATCTGCACCGCCCGATCCGCAGAGCGGCATGACGCCTCGGTCGCGAATATCTTAGCGGCAGTCGCCTCCATACTGAATGGTTGCCCCTGATCTGCCAAACGGGCCGCCGCATCCGTCAATGCGTCCGACGCCATGCGGTCCACGGTCATCGCCGCAATCGACTGTTGGATCACCGGCTGATCGATCAGAAAGCGCCCAAATCGGCGACGGCTGGCGGCGCCGCAAACTGCTTCATGAATCAGACGGCCAATCAGCCCGGCGTGGCTTGCAGCAAGCATGAGGTGACCGTAATCAAGCGCGCGAGCAAAGAGGGCAAGACCATTCACCGCCAAACTTCCAATCACCGCCGAGACCGGAACAATACAGTCCTTCAGTTCAAAATCAACAAGAGGGACCCCCCGTAGGCCCAAACACCGACTTTTCTTTTCAAAGACCAAGCCAGGAACATTACCGGGGACGGCCACCAAAATAAGCTTCCGCGCGCGGGCTACTTGGCTTTCCAATCGGCATAAAATTAAAATGACGCCAGCTACGGCCGCAAGGCCGACATATCGCTTCCTACCGTTCAGAATGAGCCGATCGCCGTCGAGCCGAGCAGTGGTTCCGACCATCGCCAAATCCGATCCTCCGTTTTCTCCATCCGTTACTCCGACCGCGCCTATCAGTTCACCGGAAGCCAATTTTGGTAGGTACTCCCGTTGCTGTTCGGCATTGCCTCCCAAGCGATACGCGGCGGAAACAACGCCACTGCTAGTCATCAACCATGAGGAAAACACCGGAGCGGAGAAACCGATCTCTTGCATTATCCTGACGGCCACCGTCATCGGCAACCCTTGTCCGCCGAATTCCCTGGGAACGGTGAGCCCGAACCACCCTTCGGTTCGATAGAGATAGAGGACGTGGTCAGGAAGTTTGTCCTCTTGATCGATCCGTCGTTCGAGCGGAATTAAGATATCTCGAACGATAGAACGAACCCTTTCTAGGCGGGATTCCAAATCGTGGATGTCGCTATGGCTCATCACGGCGCCTCTGACGCTTTGGATTGACGGTGAGCCACCAGCAAAGACGATAGCTCTTGAAGGCTGGTCATATCGGAAATTGTGTTTAGCACAGAGCAGCCGAACCGATATTCGATTTCCATGGCAAGATTAAGCCGAGCCAGGGAATCGAGAGCAAGTTCCCACAATCGCATCGAAGGTGTTATGTCCATGCCTCCTATATGGGCAGGCACGTCCCCGCGCCCGGCCAAATCATGGAACATTTCCCTGATCGCCTCGATCATCCGATCTCCCCACGCGTCGTCGATTTATCCATTAGCGGCGCTCATCACGGCAGCTGAAGGTTTATGCAATTCCCCCGCCCGATACAGATCACGGGTCCGCGATCGTTGAACCTTGCCGCTGGTGGTCCTAGGGATGCTGCCAGTTGGAACAAACTCGATATGGTCCACCGCAAGGCCTGTAGCTCTCACGATCGTCTGGAGTAGGCTTTGCCGGGTGGCGACGACATCCGTCAGCTTGCCCCTGGTTTCAGCGACCACAACCACCTCTTCCCGGCCCAGTTCGCACCGAATGTCCGAGAACGCCACCACCCGACCGGGGCGCAATCCCAGGAACTGCTCCACCATCCATTCGATGTCCTGAGGCGCGATGTTGACGCCGCCACGAATAATGACTTCCTTGGCCCGACCAGAGACGAAAACCTGTTTCTGGTAGAGAAAACCAAGATCGCCGGTGTCTCGCCAGCCATCGACCAAACCGCTGTCGTCGACGCCGAAATAACCGGGCGTAACGCTCGGTCCCTTCATCCAGATGTGGCCGACCCGATCGGAAGGGAGTTCGGTCCCAACCTCATCGGCAATCTTGATTGTCATGCCAGCAATCGGCGGACCATTGCCGACCAGCGGAATCGCTCCTGCTGTTTCTGAGGCGACGAGGCGCACTCGACCGTTTTGTCGCAACTGAAAAGGATCACAGTGAATAACGCAGACGGGTTCCTTGTCAACGCTACATGATATCGCAACCACAGACTCAGCCAGACCATATGATGGCCTCAATGTAGTTTCAGATAATCCCCTTGTCCTGAAGGCGCCATTGAACCGCGAAATCACTTCAGGAAATATCGGTTCAGCTCCAATCCACGCATAACGCCAAGATGACAAATCAATGCCTGAAAGGCGATGAGTATTGCTTAGTTTTTGAAGAATCGTATATGAAAAAGTCGGACTTGGAGACAATGTTCCCCTGTGCTCCGAAATAGCCTGCACCCATATCCAGGGAGATTTGGAAAAAGTTTCAACTGGAATAAAAACGGATCGAAGTTTACTGAATAGCGCCTGAAGAAACCCGCCAACCAAGCCCATGTCATGATGCGCCGGCGCCCAGGAGACCATACAATCGTCGGTAACGATCCGCGCCGCCTGGGCAATACCCCTGAGATTGCTGGTAAGGGCGGCATGGGTAACGATCACCGCCTTGGCGCACCCTGAACCGGTGCTTCCTGACGTAAACTGCAAGTACGCCAGATCGTTTGGCGCCAGCCGAACCGGCGCGAACGTGTCGTCACCTGCAAGATGAGCGAACACGTCATCTCCAATCACGGATGCTCCAGGAAGTATTTCCAACCACGGCAGCGCCGTCGCCGCCTTGCCTGACGCGACGATAAGCTTGGGCCGAGTCACCACGACCCTCTTCAATAGTTGTTCACGGGTCATCGCCGCCCGCGTCTCACCGGTGTTCGGTGGCGCAATCGCAAACGCCGCCCCGCAAAACCACGCGCCCAGCATGGCTTGCAGCAACAGCGCCCCGGTTGGCGCCAACAGCATCACCCGATCGCCCGGCTCCACCCCCATACTCTGAAACAAACGAGAGGCGGCAAGGCTGCGGCTAACCAATTCATCCAGCGTCAACCGCCGCTCCGGACCATGGTCTCCAGGATAGATGACGATCTCTTGTCGCCCCCCTTCGAGAAGGAAGGTAGGAACTGCCCAACCTTGCATACAAATTCTCCCAACCGAACTTGCGCTTCTCCAACCTAACGAAGCCCAATCCACCACCAACTACTCGCGCCCTGCACCGTAAGCGCCATGATTGCTTCATAAGATGCTGCAAGTTATTCTGGGTGTGAAATTGATCTAGGCGGAAGGGATAAATATAGCATCGCAGAGCCAATCGCAGCAAAAAAACACTATATCGATGCACGAGCCGCATAATAAAATGTGAAAGAGGCTGGAAAAGATGATAGAATTACGATTCATAATATTATAATTATTCTGTTTTGAACTAACAAAAAGAGGATTAATACCGTAAACGCGCAAACGTATTCAAGAAAAACAAGATATGGAATACCTGTTTTGTAAACGATGTGATAACCTGTAGAGATCAAAGAATAACGTGAAGATTGTCACACCACAGCGCTTCATGACAACCTCCACCATAACCGAACAAATTCCACCACAGAAAGCGATAACGACCCGATACAAATTAATAATCGTGCTCAATCTGGGTTATGGAGAAACTTTCAACTTCATTCTTTTCATTGGCTGTTATCGATTCTTTTTTCTCACATTCCTCAAATGACATGCTCCAATCAATCATTCTAAGATAAAGACACGCCCCAATTTCGGCTCCTTTGTTTAGGTCTTCCAGTTCTTGGGCATTCATGTCAATTTCTTTAAATATTTTTAATATTTGCTCCCCGTGAGGAATTTTCTCATGCTGATGTATAATAATAAATCGTGTATTATCACGATTGAGAAATGGAGTCGAAAGAAGCCTCTTTACCTGGGGTTTAACTTGGCCGCCGGAGATGTTTTCCAATACGCAAGCAGCGCCAAGTCTTTCAAAGGGGCGCTCCAGCACAACTTTCTGAAAGAAGGCGTGCCAAAGCGTAACGTCAATCGGTTCTGATAATATTTCTCCTCCAATAGATAAAATATCTTTGCCTGCAACAAGGTAATGAAGCTCTTCCTCACGAGCAAATTGAATTAAAAAATTGCGCAAAATCTTTTTTCGTGATATGCTTGCATGACTTGCAGCAACTGTAAAATACCAATAAGCATGTTTTGTCAGATGATATTGCATCGATAAGAATCTTATATACTGACTTTGCGCTATCCCAGACTCAGAGACCTTCGTGCGAAGAATTGCAGCTAGTTTGTCCTGCGATTGATGAATGATCGCATTAACCTTAGAAAGACTCATCTCTTTTCCCTCTCATAATCACGGATTCTTGGTTCTGTGCTCACAAAAAGAAATATACTTGGCTTTTCTGAGACAGCATATTTAGAAAATTATAAATTCTCGATCAATACATTTTTGCGCCTCTTCACAATGACTAAACTGAGAGGCAATACGCCTTAATGGAGATTTTATTTTGCATAATCTCTCTACATTATCAAATGCCATAATCATTGGGATTTGAACGCCTGCCGCAGAACAAACAAACTCCCCCCATGCCTGCTGAAATCCAATGGCCTTAAAATAATTAACCAAACTTGGGACAGTATGAAGAATTACGACCCGTCCGCCTTTCATGCGCAAGGACGCATAGACATATTCAAATAATCGATAAGTTACCTTCCCTGTTAATGGAGACAAATTTGAAACTAAACGAGATAAAAAATATACGGAATCGCCACCAAATACATTTACAGCCTTACTGGCGTTAAAATACTTATTAAAATGATCCAGAACGTTTTTATTCGTTCCAGAACTTACCCTGAGTGTAGCTACAATATTTTCGTTATAATATCCAAACAAAATACAAGATTGACTGTCCAAATCATCAATAAGCAACTTCAATTCGTTATTAGCATCCGTATATCTCTTCCCTTGTTTCTCAATATAAATATCATAGCGCATGCGCCCGGCCATTATTATATCATCTTCGGATGCCGCTTCCTTGATTTTTATCTTACCCGTATTCATAAGAATATCCAGTAAAGAACTACTATTTTGATCTTCTTTCATAGACAAAAATTCTGATTTTTTCATGAGATTCCCCATTTCATCACGATTTTGTATTTAGGTTAATGAGATTTTTAAGATTCCTAATCAAAGCATCGGGGCGCATAAATTTTTATCTTGCTTTATTTTCCCTATGGCTTTTGCCCAATTACTGTAAATAACATTGAGTACGTCAATGTATCTTCATCCTGAAGATAATCAAGGAAACCTGAGATGACTTCTTGAGCCTTTTTGGGTCCACATACCTGCGCAATGACAGGCTCAGCAATAGAAAGCTTCCGATTCCAAAGATCAAGATCGAATGTCTTAATCTTGCCAATAATCATATGATAAGCATCAATTTGAACAGTTAAATTGACTAATCCAGCAGCTTTTGCAAGGGAAAATAGTTTCCGTCCAACGAAAACATCGAATCCAGTATTACTGAGATGAGAGAGCACATTTTGAAGCGATAAAACTCGACTATCCTCAGGATAGTGAAAAACAAGCTGACCATCAAGGTCTTGTAAACAAACAACGCCTCCTGGCCTACAAACGCGCGCTAACTCAGCTAACGCCCGCTCTTTGTCTTTTAAATATTCAAACAGAAATCGCGCCTCAATGAAATCAAAACTGTTAGCCGCAATGGGAAGATTATGAATATCCGCCTTCTCAACAACAACATTCGCGTGCCGCTCGTTGCGCTTGCGCGCGTCACTCACCCGAGCCACGCTGACATCAACGCCGGTCACACTGACATGAGGATACTGCGTTGCAATAACGTCGAGAAAATGTCCGGGCCCACAGCCGACCGACAACACCGCCGCGCTTCGATCGATATAGGGAGCATAGTAGCGTTGCAGCCAACCGAGAGCATCGACTTTGTCGGCCAATCGCTGCGCCTCGGCAGGATGATCCATGATATAAGCGCTTCGATTATACTCAGACATTTCCAAACTCCCGCTTTGACTCCCATCTCGTTATGATTTTTTTGTAAAATTTGTCCAAATGAGCGCCGAATAAATTGAATCCGGACTGCAACCAAATAAGCTGTTTATAATCACGAAGATAATCAACTCCATGACCAAAATCATCGATAGACGCATTATCAACCACAAGCGGAATCCAATCAAGTTCAAAGTCAGAATAATACTGAAACGACGCATCTAAGAGCGCCCTTGCAACATCCACCCGCATTTCTTTATCGAGATTGAAGTCAACTATTAAATCAAGGCGGTTTTCGATAAAACTAAAATTTAGCCCAAGCGGTCCTCGATAAACGAGGCCTACGCCAACAATACAGTCCCGTCTTTTATCAACAGCCAAGACGATATGTCGTCGACGAAAAAGCCCTGCGTTTTCATAATCCACATTGACTCTTGAAAGCTCCCAATCCTCATCTGTTTCCGTTATCTCTTCCGCCATGGCAAAAACCATTCCGCGTTGAGACACCACAAACGCTCGAAACTCTCCCGCTCTATTGGCGTCAACGCCATGAACAGTCACGCATGAAACGGCCTCGTAATTCAAAATGATCCGTTTTGCTTTAAGATAAGCGTAAGAAATAACAACAGAACGGTCCCCGCCAATCGTATCAACAGCCGAACCAAACAATTTATTGGCATACTTATTATTCGGACGAAACCAATTTTGTTTGGATCTTTTTTCAAACTCCGATTCAAAGCAAGTCCCTCGCATAACACAGTAAGAGGCCCAAGGATTTTGGTTTGCAACCAAATGCTGATAGAGCCATCCCCCACCCACTGTGCGCCACTCAACAACAGATGCATCAAAACTATTATCTTGCCCTTTAAATGCAATAATATTAATCAATCTCTGATCAATTGCCCGAGACCAATTTTTTTCAATAAAGGAAAGATGATCACCAAGCATTTGTTTTTTCTGTGGATATAAGAACCCTCTTGCCTCATACATTTGAAAAATTTCATGCACGTTTTTAATATTTTCTTCATATCCCAGATCAATAAAGGATTTTTTGGAGCAATTATCAAAAATTTCCATTGTTTTATTCTCTCCCTGATCAACCATTTCAATGGCCTCCCGAACAGCTTGATCAACAAAGAACACGCAGCTCTTGCATTATTTACATCGCACCTAAACATCCCTCAACTTTATTAAAATTATGCCTTTTCTATGCATAAATAGACAATGTTTCCACTTTCATCTTTAAAAATATCACATGATGCAATTTCGTGAGAATCTATACCTGAAAAAAGATCTTTCATATCACCCCCCCCCCCCCCGATAAACCATACGCCAGTCCATAAATGCCTCTATATACCCAATTTCACAATTTTCTGGCGTAAGGTTTGGTATTAACAATTCTCCCCCGTGATTTAACATATCAAACATACATCGAGTAAGTTTTCTTCCCATTCTTTGGTCAAGATAATCAAATAGACCTGATGCATATACAAAATCAAATTTTCCAAGATTTTTCTTTCCTAACACAATTGAACGAATGTCTCCTTGAACCGCCTCTACAATACATTTACAGTGAGTTTGATAATTCTGAATAATGCGAAGACTTTCTATGTCAATATCATAACCCACAATCATCCCGATCATATCTTCTGCAACCGCGTTCGATTCCTCTATTTCACGCATATGTCCACAGGCAAGCGAAAGAATATGAGGTTTTTTAATTTTATTAGCGATTCTATCAACATGCCTCGCCACCGTTCGTTTACGATTTCTGATAGACACACAACCAGACGCATTGGTAATGCAGTTAAACAACCTTCTTCCCACCTTGGATGATGCTTCAATATATTTAGCCACAGAAGGATGAAAATAAACAAAATCAATAGAAACAGCATCACCAGCGTATCCTCGCGGCTTTAGAAAGCATCGTCTTGTAAAAGGACACTCCATCAAATGCTTAAGAATTACATGACGCATGCAATAATCTGAACAAAAACTATTCCACTGATCAAGATCAATCACCTGCCTCAAAGCGCTGAGTCCTCGAATTAGCCTATCATAGCCTATCTCCACAGAGTCTGAATATACGATATCTTTATACGATAATTCTATAATTTCTTTACAACGATCAATCGCAACCCGTCTATCATCCATAAAATTCTATCCTTTCAATCTCTAATTTCCAATTTTTTCACTACTTCACTCTCAGTGCAGTCAACCTCACACGCAAATTTTATAACATCACCCGACAGAACTTGAAAGCAAAAAATTGATTTTAAATTAATTTGACAGAGTCGCACTCGTTGGCATGATTAATGCCTTTATCCTGAAGATGGCGTTTGTGAAGATTTACTCTTAAAACGAGAGTCTATGGCGCTCTGGCGTCGATGATGTCGGCGAGTGATATCATCTATTAAGTCGTTTTTATTTATTAGCCTGTGCGGCAGCGACTGGGCCAGAATTTCGACAATATCGCGTGGACTTAGCAAGTCAATTTCTTTATGATTTGCGATACGTTGCTTCGCGATGAAAAGCATTGCCATCATGACCATGGTTACGTGGTGATGCCAGGCCCTCCATCCGAGCGCTTGATAATCCGATAAACCACAGGCGCCTTTAGCGTCTTCAAAAGTTCTCTCGATCCAATAGCGATGCCCCTGCATCTGCCCTAAGCGCAAAATATCTGTGTTTTCCGGAGCATTGCTAAAACTAAATTTTATTTTCTCAGGAGATTTTACTTCTCTCCGAATAACAAGATGCCAGCGTCGAGATATTCTTTCCTCACCATCCCATACCCATACTTGCCTTGATACTATATCAACATTTAAAGGGCCTCGTGTGCTATCTCGAAGAACGCAACGAGTCCAATCTGTATTGTGTAATTTTCTGGAAAATTCTTCTACTGTTACGGGTTCTGTCGTAGCACGTAATTTTGACGGTTTTTTGCTCCGCCCTCTCAGCACAACCGGAACATGAAGAGATGGATCATTAAGCCAAATCCGTTGCGTGCGATGGATATCCGCAACAAATTTAATATCACAATCGTCAAGCTCCCTCAAAAATTTAGGTTCTTTGCCGTAACCGCCATCAACACCAATCCAATGAAAATTTACACCTCTAGCACAAGCCATCCAAATTAATTCAAACGCAAGAGAACTCTTCGAAACAAGTTCTTTTGCGGAAAGAGGAATTCCAGCTTCTTCACATCTCTTTGGATTGTCTATCCATTCCTTTGGCAAATACAGACGCCTGTCAATCATTGCGTGGTGTTGTCCATTCGAGAGGACAGCAAATACGGCAACTTGACAATTCTCTACTTTGCCAAGGCGACCGCACCATTGACGAGCCACCCCAACCGAGCAGTCTCCATGCTTATCAAACGAAGTTTCGTCGATAATTAAGCAACTATCAGGAGAATTTCCTAGAATTATATTCGCATCGGTGGAAATTTTTTCTATAATAGGCTCATCTCTCCACGGAGATTCGCTTCCAAAGTGTTGAAATTGCTGAGCATTTACTCCTTCGACGACAGCCGCCATCCCTTCATATGTACATTTTGTTGCCTGCACAACGCCTTGCAAATAATTCTTTGCCATGGGGGCATTATCTCGTCCACGTGTACGAAAAAAGTTGCCGAATGAGTTTACGAAAGCATCAAACTCAACGGCCAGTTTTTCGAATGCGGATTACATAAATAAAATGAGCCAATGACAAAACTTGGCGAGCAGACATCATCTCTCTGCGCCTTTCTCAAAAATTGCGACAATAGATTGAATCGCATTGATCCGAAATTTTCAAGAAAATAAAAATTAATGTAACGTTGCGAGCGCTAAACAAGCAATTATCGTGCCGCCATGTGTGATTTTGTCAAATTAACCATTACGAACAAACCCGCAAACAAAATCATAAAAAAATGTTTTCGTTGTTTCTTTACAGCGATTAATACTTCCGAGCGCATTATTCATCTCTCCATTCCCATTTTATGCGCCGCTTCATTTCATTCATTATTCAATAACCGCGACAGAAGTTTTCCTGTGTTGTGCTTATTGATATGAAATGCTTAATTCTCGTTTTGCTTCGCGTAAAGCCCGTTCAACCTCTCGCGCAGCCAGAGCAAGCTGATCATCCGTATGGTCCGACTGAACTTGAAAGCGAAATCTTGCGCGCCCTTTTTTAACAGCAGGAAACTCCACAAGATTAGCCAAAACACCGGAATCATTGAGTATCCGAGACGCAACCCGCGCGACATCCTCACGACCGACCATGATCGGCGTAATCGGTGACAAAACCCCGAGACAAGAAATTCCTCCTACGGCCATCATTTCACGCCGAAGCGTTGTTACAGCCCGCATTAAAGACGCACGCCGTTCATCTCCCTCCACGGAATTGACGATATCGCACGCTTTCATAACAACGGCGGCCTGAACCGGCGAAATTGCATTGGAGAATGTTTGCGGACTACTATAACATTTGAGGTATTCTTTAAGCCCTCGGGAATGTGTCGCGACGAAACCGCCGTTCGAAGCAAATGTCTTAGAGAAACTTCCAATAACCAAATCAATTTTTCCCAAAAGCCCTTGATCCCCAATCACACCGGTTCCACCTGGCCCCATACAACCGAAATCATGAGCCGCATCAACCACCAAAGTCGCCTGGAACGCCTTACAAACCTCTTGAAATCGGGTCAGATCGGGGACATCAGAATCCATAGAAAATAGACTTTCTGTAACGACCATTATGCCGACAGATTTATTGTTACTTCTAATGTCACGCAAAATTTTTGTTAAATGATTGACGTCGTTGTGACGGAAACGCCGCACATTTCGTGTTGCCGCATTTGCTCCAGATTGAAGACAAGCATGAGATAAAACGTCTATCGCAATGTAGTCATTTTCTCGCACGAAACCGTTGATGACACCGAAACCGGCTCCCCACCCGGTTGGATAGAGAACAACATGCTCCATTGCCAGTTTCTCTGCAAGAGCAGCCTCTAATTGAAGCGACAGGCAAGTATTCCCTTGCAACGCAGCAGATCCAGCACTATGAACCCCGTATTGAGTAATTGCCTCAATGGCGGCGGCTCTAATATGAGGATGCGATGAAAGTGATAAGTAATCTTGTGAAGCAAAATTGATCCCTCGAAGAGGATGTCCTTTATCGTCGATTACAGCACAAGATGTCTTTGGCGTCTCACATAATGCTCGCGAATACGGCCACAAGCGATGTTGTCGTCGCTTTTCCTGCCACACATAAAACGGCTCAATTCTTTCGAGCAAATCAACGCCGTTGATTTCTGCGTAATCCCGCAAACTTCCCACTAAAGCATCATCCATCTCTTCATTCATGTAATATTTTCCGAATCAACAGACAGGATATCGCCTCATCCGACAGTCTTGCCATACCTATTAATTGCCTTCTCTATGCTATGCGCCGTATGCGCAACTTCTCTACCAACTCAGACAAAGTGTCGATATCACTTATCGCATCGTCCGATAAAACAACACCGTATTCTTCATCTACCGCAAGATAGAGCACCGTCATATCAACTGAATCCAATGAAAGCATATACACTCTGGTTTCGCCGCTTAGAGCTTCAGTCGCCAAAACTGGATTAATCTTATCCTCATTGGCCAAACGGCGCAACAGAGCAATCAAAGACTCCAGAGATATTTCTTTTAACTGAGTTGTTTCACGTTCATCACTCATTACGCTCTCCCTTGTTTAATTAAAGAGATACTTGGACCTGAAACCTAATTACTTTACCGCAAGACGATCGGAAAGATACATCTCTCGCACGACGTTTCTCTGAACTTTTCCGCTCGTCGTTAAAGGAATAGATCCAGGCGGAACAATAACTATACGATCAATACTCAATCCCATATCGAGAAATACGTGATCTCGAATTGCTCTCTCAAGAGAAAAAACATCACCCCTTCCAGACTTGCTTTCCACAACCGCCACGATTTCTTCTCCATTTTCCTTTTTCTGAGATGCTCCATACAATACGGAAAACACTGCGACGCGCTTGATAATCCTTTGCTCTCTCTCTGCTCCACAATTCTCAATTAAGCGTTCAATATCATTGGCTGCATAATTTTTACCGCTCCGAATAATAACGTCTTTTGCCCGACTAGAAATATAAATTTGTCCTTGGTGAAGAAAGCCGACGTCTCCTGTATCAAGCCAACCACCTTCCCGCAAACAAGAAGGTTCATTCCAATAATTCTCAATGACGCATGAGCCACGCACAAAGATCGCGCCTTGACGATCTTCTCCGATCGAACGACCGTCTTGATCGGTAATGGCGATCTCAACACCATCCACCGGATAGCCACAACCAACCAGAGATAGTCCTCCCCCTTGCCCATCACGCGGAGCTTGAACGTCTCCGTTACGAAGAAGCGAGTCCTTATCCACATCGATAATCGACACATCACTCATCGCAGGCAACATGCTGGCAACGACAACAGTTTCCGCCAACCCATAATTTGGACGTAGCGTCGTCGGCGCCAAACCACGCCCCGAAAATGCAGAAAAAAATCCTCTAATATGATCCGGATAAACCGGCTCCGCCCCCATCCAAGCATACCTCCACACCGAAAGATCAATACTACTTAATTGACGCGCATGTTGAATGTTCATCAGCAAACGATAAGCAAACGACGGCGCAGGGGACAAAGTTGCCTGTGTTTCCGATATTCGCGAAAGCCACAAATAAGGCGATCGAGAAAAGCTTTCAGTCGGAATCAACACAAGATCAAGCCCAAACATCAGTGCAAAAGAAAAAGCGTTAAACCCCATATCGTGATTAAACGGCGCCCACGAAAGCATTCGATCATCCGAATATGTATTTAATCCCTCCCTTGCTCGTTTCATAATTGACAACATATTACGAGCCATTTGTCCGTGGCGAACAACGCATCCCCTGGGAAACCCTGTGCTGCCTGAACTGAATTGAAGCAAACTGATATCGGTTGCGCATGGCGTTTGCGGTAAAAGACTTTGCCGACCCGGAGATTTAATTAAATCGCTTCCGAGAAGAATTGAAACGCCGACCTCATGCGAGGCTTGAACAAGAACTTCGCCAAATTGATCCTCGGCAATGACGACGCGCGGCTTCGCAACTTTCAGAATATTTCTCTGAAGCGTCGCAATTCCTTCGCCTTTTCCACCGGTTTTCGGCAAAACAACCGGGATCACACCGGCTTGCCAGATACCAACAATCGCAGCCAAAAGCGAAAGACTGGTCGGAAGAGCCACAGCCACACGATCGCCAGGTTCACACCCTACCTCAATAAGTCGACTTGCTACGCGCAACCCCAATTCAAAAAGATCGGCATGCCGAATTTCTACACGATTGCCATGCAATCCGGCGTCGATCACGATACGCGCACGTCCGTCACTTACGGCCATGGCATCGATTACGGTCTCCACTCTACTCTTATTAAAACTCACACTTCCACTCATGCGCTCGCACTCGCCTTTCAAACACCCTCCGCGATCAAACAATCAGGGGACAACCCCAAGTTCCCGCGCCGCTGTTGCAATAACGGACGCAGCAAATCGAAGCTCCTCTCTAGAATGAGCCGCAGTAACAATACACCGCAACCGCGCTTCACCTTCCGGCACGACCGGAGCCGTAATTGCTTGAATAAACAGTCCCTTCTCTTGACACAACTTCGCCATATCCAAAGCTATTTTATTTGTCCCGCACATAATTGGAATCACAGCCGTCTCACTCCTGTGAGTACTCAATCCGACTTTATGAAGCTCCGATTTCATAAATGCATCATTATCATGCAACCGCTCGACCCGCCAAGTCTCTTCCTCCAACACATCGAACGCCGCCTCGGCCGCCGCAACAAGCCCGACCGGAAGCGACGCCGAATAAATATATCCCCGAGACCGATGCTTCAAAACCTCAATCAACGCGGCACGCCCCGCAATATAGCCGCCAATGCACGGAATCGCCTTGCTCAACGTGCCCATCTTAACATCAACGCTATCGGACGGCATCGCGAAATGCTGTTCAATCCCCCGCCCAGTCTTACCAATCACCCCCAGAGAATGCGCTTCATCAATCATCAAAAACGCCCCGCGCCTACGACAAACTTCAACCGCTGCGGGCAAGTTAAAAATATCGCCATCCATACTAAAGACAGCGTCTGCAATCACAAGCTTGTTACTGTCTGATGGAAGCGTTTGAAGAAATTCATCAAGACGCCCAATATCATTATGATCAAAACGAAGAAACCTCGCGCCAGATTGTTGACAGCCATCAACGATACTCGCGTGATTGAGTTTATCAGAAATCACATAATCGCCTCGACCGACCAAAGCATCGATCACCGTCGCGTTGGTAAGAAAACCGTTAGACAACACCATAGCGGCCTCGGTCTGCTTAAAAGCGGCAATGCGCGCCTCCAGACGCTTATGATACAGCGTTGTTCCGGCCAACAAACGAACACCGTGAGTTCCTGTTCCAAATAACCGTATTGCTTCAATCGCCGCAGCATCAATCCGAGGATGCTGCAAAAGGTCAAGATAGGAATAGGAACTAAACATCAACATCTCGCCACGCCCTTCAACCTCGACGCGACTACCTCGAAGCTCCGTAATAACACTCTCATAAAAATAATGACCTTCACATTTCAAGTCTTCAATCGGCCAGTTCGGTGGAGGAAGGCGGAAAGTCATCATCATCTCCAAATTTAAAAAAACAACCGACAAGAAATCGCGTATCACAACACTAACGCATTTTCAAGAATGATATCATATTTTTTTGCCGCTAAAACAGAAATTATTCTAAAAAATAACAAACAAATGGAGAACTCAAGCATCGTTACATTAAACAAAACCATCGAAAAAAAATCCACAAAGCTAGACAAAAAACTATTGACACATTCTTCCACCCGACATAACTATACGCACTCTTTCTATTGAAAATTTTATCTTTAGTTTCGAAGCGGTAGAAAAATGGAAATAACACCTGAATTTTTTCAAAAGACATTGCTTTTGCCACAGAGAATTAGAGAATACTTGCCCGGCGCAATGGAACAAGTGAGGGTTGGAATTGCAGCTTCTTCTCGAGACAAACAAGATGTTTATTCTCTTCGACACGCTGCTTATAGGAATCAAAACTATATTGATGAAAAACCGAACAGCCTTTTCTTTGACGAATACGACGAACTTTGCAATGTTTTCTCTCTCTATGTTAAGTTTGACGAGGCTGTTGTTGCCTCCGTTCGTTGTTGCATTCATGAACCAGATCAATCCTCCAGTAATATTCCGGCTTTTTTAGTTTATCCTGAAGCAAGAAATGCCTTCTCTTACGAGAGATTCATTGAAGCCAACAGACTTGTTACTCATCCCAATCTTGACCATCACTCTCGCACACACGCCTTACTCCTGTTGCGTTTTGTTATGGCGGTAGCTCAAAGCGTGGATTCGGTTTATATCTTAGCCGCAGTCAGACCTCGCCACGCCCCCTTTTATCAGAGATATTGCAATATGACGATTATGTGCAACAGCCGAATATACCACGGCGTCAAATTTCCAACTGTGTTAATGACAACCAATTTTATACAAAATTATCCGTTAGTTTTAAAAAAACACTCTTTATTCCCCCTAACGGATGATGAGCGTTTCTTTTTCCGTAATGCATTTCACACTATCAATCGCAAATCATAACATATCACCAAGGAAGCTTCCCATGCCAACTATCTACGCAACTTGTATTTTTATGTTTTTGGCTTTTGCTAACCAAGTTATTTTTTCAGCAACTTATTTTAAACGCACCGGAAAAGACAACCACTGCTATTACCTAGGCGGTCTTGTTGGTTTATTAACATTCGTAAATATATCCGACGCAATATTATCATGCAATCTATCATATTCGTCATGGGAATTTATAGTTTCTTCCTTTTTATATCTTTTTTCAATCTTTTTATTTCACTATTCAGCGGCTTCAGCACGACACGCAGACCTTACTCTTTCTTTTTCAAAAGAAAGCACAGAAATACTTGTGACTTCGGGCCCCTACCGATGGGTAAGGCATCCATTCTATTCTTCTTACCTGATATATTGGTTTGCGCCAACTCTTTTAAAAAACGACATTCTTTTTTCTCAGCAACGCACCATTGCTCTTTGCATTTTATTACTCATGTTTTCTATTTATCGAAAAGCCGCAATACAAGAAGAGCAAAAATTTATGTCGTCCGACCTCGCGGAACAGTACCGCCAATACCATTCAAAAGTCGGACGTTTCGTACCAAAACTATGGCGTTAACTTATTCAGAGGTTCGGATTTAAATGCAAACAACCTCCATAACTCCGTTCCCAAGGACGACATCGCCACAAACACATATCCTCGTCCAATTATGCCAGCACCAATCCATAAAAAAATTTTTACTAAAACGATGGCGCATTTAAATTCGCGATTTCCACCCAACCTTATGTCCATAAAAATTTCTGAATTGCATCTCGAAATTCATTAGGCATCCGACAAGTTCTTCTATTTTTATCCTTAAAAACAACAAGTTGTTCTCCTTTCGCATGAATATCCGGACTATTCATATACCCCTACGCGGCGAGAATCCCTGAAGAATGGGAGCCGATGAGGTTGAAGTTGCTTGAGAGGAGAGAGGCAAGTTCGTCTTTGAAGGAGCCGAGAGAGGCGAAAACGTTTCGGATGGCGTCACGGAAGTCGGCGAATGTGGCGTAATAGCGGTTCCAAAGGGCTTTTTTCTTAAGGAACAGCCAAAAGCGTTCGATGAGGTTCAGGTTTGGCGCGTAGGACGGCAGATAGACCATGTGCAGTTTTTGGCCCTTTTCGTCCAGCCACGCGCGCAATTCTTTCGAGTGATTGTAACGGGCGTTGTCCAGAACGATGGAGATGACCGTCGCCGCCTGATGTTTGGCCAGAATGTCTTCGAACAACGCGATCATGGCGGCGCTTGTGACGCGCTTTTCCTCGCGGTGGATGACAGTGCGATCCGGCCAACTCAACGCGCCGTTGACGTTAAGGTTCGAGCGTCCGTGGTTGCTTTTCAGCTCTTTGGTTTTGCCTTTGCGTATCCAGCCGAACGCCGCGTGTCCCGTGTGCGCGGGATGGATCGCGTCCACAAAATAGAGCGGCTTTTCCGCGCTCGCCGCCTCCATCAATGGGCGCAGCGTTTCTTCCAAAAACGCGCGTTGCTTTTCTTCATCCGCCTTGGCCGGAACTTTCTTCGGCTTCTTATAGCAAAAACCAAGTCGCACTAAGCATTTCGCCATCGCATGCGGCGTGTAGGAGACTTCGAACCGCGTGGCGACCCATACCGAGATGTCTTTCGCCGTCAGGTACAGATGCTTGTCGAGTTCCGCTTCCAGCTCTTGTTCTTGCTCCGGCGTCAGCCCTCTTGCGCCGCCTCCATACCCAAGGCTCTCAATCCCTGCGCGTCCTTTTTCGCTGCAGGCGCAGGTGATCCCGAGCGGTGCTTTCGTCCAGATACAAAACCTTCGCGATCTGCTCAGGCGTGAGACCATCATCCAGCAGCAAAAGCACGTTCATCCGCCGATGAACCGCGCTGTTCATCTGCTGCCTCATTCGCCTCACAAAATAACGGCGATCTGCATCGGTTAGAACGTTTCCCATGCCTCTTCAAAAACACACCAGAGCCGCTTTGTAAAGCGGTTTTCTGGCGGAGTCGGGGTATAATATCCATCGCCCATACGTGGTTCGGTTGAATAATCTCCAAACCACGTAATTGGTACGGATATACCTTGTGCCATGGAGCCGGTTTCGATGTCTTCGGCCGACGATACAGCGCTTCGATCCCCATCCGTCGCATCAGCGTGGTGACGTGCTCGCGACCGATCGCGATCCCTTCTCCACGTAGAAGGTCGCGCAACATTCGACTACCGGCAAATGGAAAGTTCAAGTGTAGCTCGTCCATTCGCCGCATGATCGCAAGATCGGCTTCCGACACCGGACGGGGACAATAATAAATGCTACTCCGGCAGAGATCGAGCAAATCAGTCTGCCGAATTACAGGGAGAGCGTGGTCACGGTCGATCATCGCTTTACGCTCAGCATGCCGGCTTTGCTGAGCGCACCGGCTAAAAAATCATTCTCAAGAGCCAGTTGTCCAATTTTTGCGTGCAAAGCCTGCAAATCAACGCTCGGCTCAGACGGCGCTTCGGACACCTTTCCGCCAAAAACTCCGGCCGCGCCCTCCAGTAGCTGCGTCCGCCAAGTCGTGATTTGGTTCGCATGAACGTCAAATTGCTGCGCCAACTCTGCAAGCGTCTTCTCGCCCTTGATGGCGGCCAAAGCTACTTTCGCCTTGAAGGCCGGGGTGTGTGGTTCCGGCGCATTCGTCTCGTCATCGCTCCTCCTGCTCTACGGCATTCTCGCCGCTATTGGGCAGGAAATCCACTTAACCATCTGTCCGAATTTTCCAGGCCACCTCTCCTTCAACTGGCCGGTGCAGTGTACATGGGCAGTTCTGGGAGTGCTACCCTAAAGGCGCCAAGAGACGAAAGCCGGACCGGCATTGAAGGGCCGGTTTCCGCCGGACAGGTTCCAGTCGTAAAGCTGCCCTTTGCGCGGGCCGAGTGTCCCCGACCGCTGCCGACCAATTTTAGCCGCATGTGACCTACTCGTCGAGCGAACGCTTCTGACAAAAGCAGATGCTCACTCTACTGAAGTAGCAGACCTCAATTAAGTACGTGTGCATTATGTTGCTACTCATTCAATGTTCACTACGCCGACATCTATACAGTTACATTGACCACGCCAATGTAAAGCATTCCAGAGATTAGGTTTCACGATATCCCGTGATCTTCGCATCCGTGGCGTCATGGGTCTTTACCTCAGCCCGAACGCTATCCCGGGCGCTCGCTTCGGCCCCCACGACCGTTCCGCGCAGCACTTTTCCCGTCTCTACCTTGACGTCAATGCTTGAAGAACTATTTTTGGGCCGTGTGTTGATGAACCAGAGTATGCTGGAGATGATGAATACTAGGATGACTGCTCCCAACACCCAGTCGGCGCGGAATCGACCTTCTTGCACCGACGCGACAAGCTTGTAGATTGACCCCACCACAGCAAGGCCGAAAAGGTAGGGCTCGTAGGATATCCGACTTCGAGTTGATCGACTCATTCCACTAACTTCCTTTGCCGATTAGTTCCATGAGATGTTCTATACGTTCGCGCAGCTCCCATGATGGATTGGCAGAGAATGCCCGTTGCGCTGCGCCATTCGCCGCATCTATTTCCGAAAGATAGAAGTGGTCGACAGCTTTTAGATAGAATGCGAACGGGTTTCCGGAATTCTCGCTCAAGAAGCGATCCGCGATGTCCAAGGATTCCATAACGGAACCCATTTGAAAGAGCTGCCAAGCTCTCGATAGTTTTTGCATAGCGTCGGGGTCGCTGCGAGACTCTCTCACCATATCGGCAACGAAATGCTCCGCACTGGCATCAATGTCATTTAATGAAATTTCCTTCTGGAGGCGCTCCTGCTTAGAAATCTTCTTAGACAAAAATTTGATCTGATCGGGGCCGAACTCTGCGCCTTCGGAAAACCAATTTTGATCGTGGTCGCATTCAAAGAGCGCATGCAGATTGCGCTTCCGCATTGCTTCACCAATCGTGTCAGCGGCGGCCTTCATGTTCGCCCGATAGCCTTTCGTGCCGCTCTCGAAGCCCCACACGCAATAGTGGAATTTTGTCTGGTCTCTGTTCGCTGCCACCGTCCAAATCGAATTGTAGCACTTTTGCGCCTCCGCGGGCGCGGACATGGATGAGCGGTCGACCGCTAAAAGGCAGGTCTTGGGGACTCCCGGCGCCCAGACCAACCCCGTCTCCGTCGGCACGGGAACCAACTGGGCAGCGATCTCCTCGACAAACGCGGCGCCATAAAAATCTATGATGGGCTTCAGCTTTTTGAAAAGACGATCCTCGACGAGGAGCGGAAAGCCCAAGGGCGATAATTTGGCGCCGCCGACGTCGGAGAAGGACGTGACTGCACCCAGCGGACTAGACGCTTGAAGAAGGGTGAATCCATCCAAGGGACCGAGACGTACGTCGCCAATGCCAAGCGTCCTGACGGCATAATCCTCCCAGGTCCACATGCGTTCACTAAGCGCGATTCGGTCTTCTTCGGCTTCTTCGTGGCCACGCGAAAACCGCCAACCACCGAGAAAAAACTTTCCCGGCGCCCGATTCACGAAAGCCGAAAGTTGCACGTTCTTGAGGCGAGTCCAGTCGCCGGAGAATAGCGGCGCTTCGTTCGGCTCCCACTGTTCGCGCGGGTTCAGGTTACCGCGATCGTCATACATATCAAGCACGAAGGTGTGCGGACTTGCGAATCCATAGCGGTCTTGAAGGACTGCCATCCATAAACGCAAAAGGGAGGAGGATCGAGCAAAGTCGAATTCTCGAATGTGATCCTTGCCTTTGGCGAGGTAGAGGTCGATCTTTGAGGCGGCCTCGCGCAGAGTCGGAAGGCCAAGATATTCGAATAGAACTTTTTTGAACAAGTTATCGCTTGTTGTGATCGATTGCCCTTTGCTCTGAATCCCAATGATTGTGGAGTTATTTGCATCTCCATATATATTAATCTCTACATTGGAGGATGTTGTACGATTGGATAACATGACGAGCGCCCCACGCCTGACGACAATTCACTACGGTCATCTATTGCCGAAAATAGGCATCCTCGCGCGAGGTGATGCGCCTTGTATCTGTATGCCACAACCCAGTCTGTTAGTGCAACATGGTTTCTGTAAATTCACGTCTCTTCGGTTTCCCCTGGGTGTGCAGCCTTTCACGCTTCGAGGCGTAGCTTTTTGCGCTACGGTTGCATGCCTGGAGGAACCACGGAGAGCAATTTCCCGGACGAC
>CAUYUA010000209.1:0-40644 GCA_963575675.1 Azospirillaceae bacterium | reverse complement strand
AAATAGGAATTTATACATAGCATCCCGGTAAATAGGAATAAATTACAGAAATCTCTCTAATTTTATTAGTTTTTATTTAGAAGAATAGTAGGTGATTCTCGCCGCATCGTAATTTTTTGTCTGAGTCGTCAAATTTCCTGGAAAGAGCACGATGAAATCGTTGAAAGTCCCAAACCAATGCAATCCTGGATAAAGCCGTTGCCGCCGTGATCGGTTCCTGCCTGCGCATAGCCTCCGCACAATATCCGATAGGCCGCTTTTCGTCGTGGGGCGAATGGCGCGCCAAAATCAGCGCATGGGTCGCCGATGCGGTCGCCATGGGCGCACAACTCCTGCTGTTCCCAGAATACAGCTCGCTAGAGCTGGCTTCTCTGTTCGTGCCGCCGGTGCGCTCCGATGTTCGACGACAACTCGACGCCCTACAGGACTTAGTCCCTGCTTACTTGAATTGCCATGCGGAGCTGGCTCAACGCCACCGTGTCTACATCGTCGCCGCGAGCCTGCCGATTCGATTCGGACGCGGTTATCGCAATTGCGCCTATCTGTTTAGTCCAGACGGCAGCCGCGCCACTCAAGAGAAACTTATGATGAGCCGCAGCGAAGAAGAGGAATGGGGCGTCGTTCCCGGCGAAACCATCCGCATCTTCGACACCGCTCTTGGTCGATTCGGCATCGCGCTTTCCTACGACATCGAGTTTCCTTTAATCGCTCGCCTCCAAATCGAATCCGGAGCAGCCTTCATCCTAACGCCGAGTCACACGGACACCCCATCCGGCTATGCGCGGATACGCATCTCCGCTCAAGCGCGCGCCCTAGAAAATCAATGCGTTGTAGTTCATGCCGTCACCGTCGGTCGCGCCGAGTGGTCTCCGGCGGTCGGAGTCAACACCGGAGTCGCGGCGTTTTATCTCCCTCCCGACTGCCACTTATGCGATGATGGCGTTCTCGTTTCTGGAACTCGTGATTCTCCTCAATGGTTGTATGCAGATATCTCTCCGGTTGGATTGGAAGTGGTGCGCACTGAAGGCGAAGTCCTGAATCACCGCAACTGGCCACGCCAATTTCCTCTTCTTGGCCGCTCAGTGGAAATGATCAAGCTCTGATCGGGCTCAAATTCGCCACAAGAACCATAGCAGAAGCAGCATTCCCCGCAACAATCGCAAACAAAATTGAAGATTGCAGACGCTTATCATTCGTAAGTAACAATTTACTTGAAATACGACGAGTTTCCCGCCAAAAATAACTAGGCTTTACGAAGTCGCTCATTCTCCGGAATGAAGCGATCTCCGACAGGGAACCTGTCACCGCCTTTTTTAAGAGCTTGTCCGAAGAATATACCAATGTTTCTAGCGGCTTCCGGTGAATTTGCCCGTCCAGATCAAAAACCGCAGAAAGATAGCGGGGCGGCAATCCAGAGATTTAATTCGATGGATAACTTCTGAAGTGGTTGGAAACGTCGGTATATTTTCTGGACAAGCTTTAAGCCGATAACAAGCTCTTCCTGACACCTCTCGCTTTGCGATCGATGAACCGATCTCGGCGGAGTTGAGATGGGGGCAGTCCCGAACTCCTATTTGGAAGCCGGATGGCGCATGAGCGACACAATTCCCTTGTCGTCACAAGCAATTGCCGAAGTTCTGGAACAAGTGGGCCGTCAGACCGATCGGCTGGATATACACCATGGTCTGAAACCCGCCCAGTGGACGGCTTTACGTTTCTTCGCCCAAGTCAACAATAGCCAACGAACGATGTCGGGTTTCGCCATTCACCATGGTGTTACACCCAGCACCGCCTCGCAAACCATCGAGGCCTTGGTTCGTAAGGGTTATCTGGAACGGCGACACTCCTCCGAAGATCGCCGCGTCGCGAGACTGGAGCTATTGCCGCCGGGTCGGGCTTTGCTGTCTGACGATCCTTTGTTGACATTAGCCACAGTGATTAACGACTTACCTTCGGAAAAGCGTTATGTTTTGGCCGAATGCTTGGCGGTAATCCTCGATCGTTTGCTGAAGATTCGCTCGCGGCGCGACGTTCCTTCTGCCAACAGCGATAACGATAAAGTCTCTGAAAAAGACGAGAAAGATGATGGAGACCTCGAAGGGTGAGCCCCTGGTGATGCGGTCTCGAGTCGAGTTTTTATAACAAAAGGGCCCGGAAGCACAAGCTTTCCGGGCCCTTTTGTTTAACGCCATAATATCAACGCTCTGCAATAAGGCTTGCGCCCCTGGCCTCTTTTAACTTTGATTCATCTCCGCTCAACAAGCCTTTGATTCTCGACAACAAAATGCCGCCGATGGAACAACGCCACTTCCTCGCGATGACTTATGCTTATCAAGGTTGTCCCCGACGCACGCTGTCTTAAAGCTTGATAAAGCCTCTGTTCTGTCTCAAGGTCACAGGCCGAAGTTGCTTCATCCAAGAACGCCCAATCCGGCTTATGCAACAAAACCCGCGCCACCGCAATCCTCTGCTGCTCCCCCGGAGACAAACGATTCGCCCAATGACTTTCTTCATCTAAAATTCCACATAACGCCGCCAAACCACACTCTTCAAGAACTTGACAAATTTCACCGTCGGAAAACGCCCCTCCAACACCGGGATAAACAATCGCCGCCCGCAACCGACCAATCGGCATATAAGGTTTTTGCGGCAAAAACATAAGACGCCCCGCAAAAGGCAACCAAAACACTCCCTCACCAAACGGCCAAACTCCCGCCACCGCACGAAAGAAGGTGGTTTTACCCGAACCGCTCGGCCCAGAAATCAATGTTGACTCACCCGCCTCGATTCGCAAATCAACCGCCAGAAAAGACTCCTGTTGCTCTGGAAGCCTTAAAAGAACTCCTTCAGCACAAAACGCCTCGTCATCTCCCTGCCGATGCCGAACACCGGACACAGCAGCCACACGCCGCGCCAACACCATCCCGCGACGAAATTCAATCAATCGCTCCACCGTTGCCCGCCATTCGCTAAACAACGGGTACACATCCACCAACCAGCTCATGGCTCCCTGCACTTGACCAAAGGCCGAAGCAATCTGCATCAACCCGCCAAGCTGTATTTTTCCGGAAAAAAACCTTGGAGCCGCAACCAGATAAGGAAAAATAACGGCAATCTGCGCAAAGCTGTCCGAAAACCAATTCAGTCGCTTTTCATAACCCATAATTTGTCGCCAATTCGCGACGACGACATCCAAACGCCGCAACAATCCATGACGCTCCACCTCTTCTCCAGCGCTCAGAACAACGCTTTCGGCATTTTCACGCAAACGCACCAGTGAAAAACGAAAATCCGCGTCATAGCGCTGTTGATTATAACGAATGGCAATCAACACACGACCAATCCGATGCGCCAACACATTGCCAACAACCGAGTAAATCAAAGCAACCCAAACCAAATACCCAGGAATCGCTAACGAATCAATCCCCCAAGAGGAAGGCAAGAACGATAAAGGGACATTAATGGAACCCGACAGGCTCCACAGAATCACGACAAACGACATCAAAGTAATGACAACGCCAAGAAGCTCGCTCCCCAATCGAAGCGTCAACGCCACAAACATTTTGACGTCTTCTGCGATTCTCTGATCCGGATTATCCGTGACGCCACTCTGGAATTGCAAACGATAGAATGTTTGAAACTCCAACCACTCGTTTAATAGATAAACAGTAAGCCAACGCCGCCAACGTATCTCCAACATTTGAAGATAATACTTCCGATATACGGCCGCTAAAATGTAGAATCCCGCCAAGACCGAAAACACAACGAGCTGATAGAAATAAATATCCGGTTGATTATTCTGAATTGCGTTATAGAAATCATTATTCCAGTCGTTGAATAAAATGTTCAAATACCCGGCAACAACAATCAGAGAAATAACGAACAATAATATCCTTATGGCCACCCAACGCTCTGTAGACATCCAATATGGACGAACAAAAAGCCACAAGTCGCGCCAAGAGAATCGTACAGACGACATGGCCAACACCAATCAGGAATTGACCGAGGCCGATGGCCCCGGTTCAACACAGACACAAGAAAACCGTTCTCTACACCCGAATCAGATGTACAACGGTCTGCGGTTTTTTTCCATGACTATGCTGAAAACACCGCCTTAAGGCCGTCCGCGCTTCTTGACGCAAAGCGTCGTCATCCTCTAATCGGGTTGTTTTCGGCAAATGAGCAACAGCCTCTCGCACGGCGTCAATAGCATCGAGCAAAGCGCTCGGCTCAGCTTGCTCATCCAGCAACCCCATCACTGCAACTTTGGGCGCTTGAGTCAGCTCTCCCCGACTGTTGACGACAACCGTCACAAAGGCGGCTCCATTATGCATAATACGATGGCGGGTTTTCATCACGCCAGCGTCAAGAGGGATCAACCTCTTTCCATCCACCGCCAAACGCCCGGTATGAACCACTCCCACAGCTTCGGCAGGCCCCGGCGCCAAACGTAGAATCGTCCCATTTTCAGGGATAATCGTCTGTGGAACTTGGCACTCCTGCGCCAAGCGAGCATGCTCAATCAGATGGCGCCGCTCGCCATGAATGGGCGCGGCAACTTTCGGCCTCAACAGATGATAGAGGAGCGCCAATTCGTCACGCGCGGGATGACCAGAAACATGAACCGGCATTTGCTCTGATGTAATAACTTCGATTCCACGCCGCACCAATTGATTCTGAATATTTGCGACGGCAGTCTCATTTCCGGGAATATCCCGGCTAGAAAAAATAACAACGTCTCCCGGCTCTAAAGACACCTGCGGATGATCTCCGGACGCCAAGCGCGCCAAAGCGGATCGAGGCTCCCCCTGACTTCCCGTACAAACGAGAACGGCCTGATTCCTTGGAAGGTACGCGACATCGTGCTCAGAAAGAAACTCCGGAATTTTTTTGAGATACCCTACAGAACGAGCGGCTTCAAATATTCGCCACAAGGAGCGCCCAACCAGCCCCACGCGCCTCCCGTGGCGTTCGGCGGCAACGGCGACACTTTCCAAACGACTGACGTTCGTGGCGAAACACGTCACAACAATACGGTTGGTGAACTGACCGAAGAGTTGTTCCAAGCATGCCCGAACATCGGATTCGGACCCGGAATGACCTGGAACCATGGCGTTGGTGGAATCGCCCAACAATGCACAAACGCCTTGATCGCCAATGCGAGCGAGAACTTGTTCATTGGTTGTGGGCCCCACAACCGGCCTAGGATCGAGTTTCCAGTCCCCTGTATGAACGGCAGTTCCGGCGGCAGTGCGGATCACCAAGGCTTGCGCTTCAGGCACGGAATGAGTGACGCCCACCATTTCGATCTCAAACGGACCAATGGTTACTTGCCCTGAAGCCGGAACCTCATGAATTTTAATACGACCAACAAGCCCTCGTTCGTGGATCTTACTACGCAACACAGCAGCGGTAAACGGAGTAGTGTAAATAGGACAACCAAGTTCCGCCCAAAGATACTGCACAGCCCCCAAATGATCTTCATGAGCATGCGTCAATACCAAACCGACTAAATCTTCACTTCTCTGACGAATGAACGCCGGGTCCGCCATAATAACGTCGACGCCCGGCATGCTTTCATCGCCGAACGAAATGCCCAAATCGACCATAAGCCACTTTCCAGCATGGCCATAGAGATTGAGATTCATCCCAATCTCACCAGCGCCTCCGAGCGGCAAGAAATACAACGCCTTGTCGTCAGGCTGAAATCCTAATTCGTCGCTGGTCATGATGCGCTATTACGCTGATGGATCAACAAAAGGCCACGCAGGGTCAAATCTCCATCGATATGATTAATGACAAAAGTCGCTTTCGCAAACAACCCCGCCAATCCACCCGTTGCAATCACCGTCATGGATTGCCCAAACTCGTTTTGAATTCTTGCCACCAATCCCTCAATGAGCCCAACATAGCCCCAAAAGACCCCGGACTGAATGCAAGACACAGTCCCTTTTCCAATCACCGTCGCCGGCTGAACGATATCAACACGCGGCAGCTTTGCCGCAGCCATATGAAGCGCCTCAAGAGACAGATTAATCCCCGGCGCAATCACACCACCACAATAGTTACCCTGAACGTCCACAACATCGAAAGTTGTGGCTGTTCCAAAATCAATCACAATCATCGGGGGCTCATAAGAGCCAAAAGCGCCGACAGCATTCACTAACCTATCGGCTCCAACTTCTTCCGGACGATCGACAAGAGCCGTAACACCCAAAGCAACGCTTGGATCACCAACCACCTTAGGTTCGCAAGCAAAATAATCACGACAGAGCTTTTTCAGAGCAAACGTGGCGCCTGGAACAACACTCGCAAGAATAGCGGCAGAGATACGACTTGAATCGCACCCACGCAAAACCATCAAATGAGTTAACCAAACGGCATATTCATCTGAAGTGCGCTTGCAATCTGTAGCACAACGCCACACGCCTTTCTGGCAATCACCTTCATAAAGCGCGAACACCACATTGGTGTTCCCGACATCGATCGCCAACAGCACGTCTACGCCTCCGCCTTGATCGAACCGAAAAAAACTTCACCCGTGGCAATGCGACGCAATTCAGTCCGCCCATCCTCTTGCAGGATCAAAGCGCCGTCATCACTCACATCTACGAACCGACCATAAATCGTCTGATTTGGCAACCGCACTGTGATTCCCTGACCGATTCCCTGGGCGTTATGCTTCCAAGCATTACGAATCGGCTCGAATCCACAATTTCGCCATTCTTCTAACCAATACGCAAAATGCAATAACAATCTCTCTAAAACAAAAGCAGGCGTTACCGAACAGTCACACCCTGCGGCCCACAAGGACCCTGCGGGATATTCTGTTTGTGTGGGAAAAGATTGAATATTCACGCCAACGCCACACACAACCCACTCTACGTCAGCAACACCAACTATATCTGTTTCAAGAAGAATGCCTGCGACCTTACAACGATCTAATAAAACATCATTCGGCCATTTATAGCTCAACCGAACGGATGAAGACGACATCTCCATCGCATCCATCACAGCTCTTCCCACAGACAGAGCCATAACAAAAGAAAGCTCTGCTGTTTTCATAGCACAACAACGAGGACGAATCAGCAAACTACAATAAAGATTTCCTACAGGCGAGACCCAAACACGCCCACGCCGACCTTTTCCGGCCATCTGCGCCTTTGCCCAAACAACTACAACATCGGTATCCGAGGCGTTTTTCCAATACAGCTCATCCACCATTTCCTTTGCGATCAAATTCGTACTTTCAACTTTTTCAAAAACAAATAAACGAAACCCTCGTGGAAGAGCAACTGTTTCCAGCAGCTCTTCCACCCGAGTTTCGTCACACTTCAACGCACTCTTCACGCTAGCGGCCTCATACATTTGAACTACAAAACAAAGCCTTGAGAACCGCACATCCTATCAATCGCCACATAGAGACATCTCAGTGATGATTGCTCTCAGTCAACCCATGAACAGGGCCCGAGCAGCAACATCCGCTTTCGACACCAACGCTGCTGGAAAGAAGTTAAACAGCAGCACAAAAAGTGTTGAGCAAACCAAAACCCAAGCGATCGAGTCATTCTCCATGACATCTAAAGCCTGCTGATTTGGATCAGGCTTATCAAAATACATCACCTTTATGATGTTCAGATAGTAATAGGCACCAACCACACTCGCCAATAAAGCCGGAACAACCACAACGTACAATCTGACTTCGACTGCGGCCATAAAAACATAGAGCTTCCCGAAGAAACCAGGTGACGGAGGAATGCCAGCCATTGATAACATAAAAAGCGCCATGGCAGCAGCCAATAGAGGATGAGACTTTGCAAATCCCGCCAAATCACTCACATTTTCAACCAACATTCCTTGGCGACGCATTCCAAGAACGACCGCAAAGGCGCCAGCATTCATAACAACGTAGATCGCCAAATAAATCAGCATTCCACGCGCGCCCTGGGCATTCCCTGCCGCAAGGCCAATCATGCCATAGCCAGTATGCGCAATTGAGCTATAAGCAAGAAGACGCTTGATATTCGTCTGACGGATTGCAGCAAAACTACCTATAACGACAGACCCTAATGACATAGCGATGACAATTTGCGTCCAATCGCTCGTAAACTGCAAAAACGGCTCGCACAAAATTCTAACAAGCACACCAATCGCGCTAATCTTGGCTGCTCCCGCGAAAAAAGAAGTAACCGGCGTAGGTGCTCCCTCATAAACATCTGGGGTCCACATATGAAACGGCACAGCGGCAACTTTAAAAGCGGCGCCAGCCAAAACAAACACCAACCCGATCAGGATGCCAATTTTATGGAAATCTGCAGGAACCACCATCGTTTTTAGATTATCAAAATTAGTGGTCCCGGCAAAACCATAGACCAGACTGATCCCATAAAGCATCAACCCCGTTGAAAGGGCGCCAAGAACGAAATACTTAAGCCCGGCCTCACTAGAACGAGCATTTTCGCGATGAAACGCCGCCAACACATAAAGGGAGAGTCCTTGCAGCTCCATTCCGACAAACAAAGAAATGAGATCATTGGCGGAAATCATCATCATCATGCCGAGGGTCGCAAAAAGAATCAGAATCGGAAACTCGAACCGATCCATTTTCTCAATTTGCAAATAGCCCAACGACAACATAATGGATAGCGCCGCACCGACAATCACGAGCACTTTCACAAAGACTGCGAAAGCATCGGTCTGGAACATTCCATTAAACACCATCTGGCGGTCATGGCCTTCGCCAACGACCAATATACCCACCAGAACCAGAACAACAACTGTCAGATGCGAAACTAAACGCGCACCATCCTGTTCTCGAAACACACCAAGAAGGATGAGCCCAACCCCGGCGATTGCAAGAATTATCTCAGGAATAGCCGCGCCGAATAGCGGAAAAAGTGCAGACATTGTAGAAAACTCCTCCGCTTGGTTTATTCGACTGCCGCAGATTTGCTACCATGGGCTTTATCCAAGGCGGCATGATAATTCTTTACCAAACTCGCCGAGGAGGCGCGCGTCACATCCAAAAAGCTTGACGGATAGATACCCATCCACAGAACGATCAGCACCATCGGCACAAACATCACCAGCTCACGCGCATCCAAATCCACAAGGGATTTAATGTCATCTCGCTCAAGCTCGCCATACATCACACGCCGATACAAAGTCAACATATACGCCGCACAAAGAATAGTGCCAAGATTGGCAATTGTTGCAACCCAAGTATTGACCTTAAACGCCCCAAACAAAATCATAAATTCCCCAACAAAGCCCCCCGTTCCAGGAAGAGCAAGCGCTGACAGAGTCAAGACCATTAGCACAAAGGCGAAAACAGGCATTCTATGAACAACGCCACCAAGGTAACGCATATCACGCGTATGGGTCCGTTCATAAACCACGCCAACGCATAAGAACAATGCTCCAGAAACAAAACCATGGGATAACATCACCATGATTGCCCCCTGGATAGACTCCTGCGTAACGCAGAAAATCCCGATAACAGCGATCGCCATGTGAGGAATCGATGAATAGGCGATCATCCGTTTCATATCATCCTGAACAAGACAAATGAGCGAACAATACACCACACCAATCAAACAAAAGGCAAACATCAGAGGAGCAAAGAACTCTGTTGCCTCTGGCATAATAGGAAGAATGAAACGAATCAGACCATAACAACCGATTTTTAACAGAACACCCGCCAAATCGACAGAACCAATCGTCGGAGCCTCAACATGGGTGTCGGGTAACCATGTGTGAAACGGCCAAATAGGAACTTTAATTGCAAAGGCGGCTGCAACAGACAACCACAGCCACATCTCAACTTCTCGTGGGAAATCAAACCCCATTATTGTTGGAATATCTGCCGTCCCTGTGATGAAGTACATTGTCAAGATACCGACCAACGTCAACACAGACCCAAACAGAGAATACAAAAAGAACTTAAAGGTTGCATAGATACGTCGCGGCCCTCCCCATATTCCGACGATCATGAACATCGGAATAAGAGACCCCTCAAAGAACATATAAAAGACAAAGAAATCAAGCGCACAGAAAGTCCCAATCATCGCGGTTTCAAGCACCAGGAATGCAATCATACATTCCCTGACACGAAATTTTATGCCATCCCAGCTTGCAATGACGCAGATAACCGTCAAATACGTGGATAACAGCACAAACCAAAACGAAATCCCATCAATTCCGACATAATAATTAATGTTGTAATCGGGGATCCATTCGTGTTTTTCGACAAGCTGAAAACCAGGATTGGTTGGGTCAAAGCTAAACCATATAAACAAAGACAATACAAGAGTTATTGTCGACGTCCAAAGAGCGACGTTGCGAGAATTCCTCGCAACAGTTTCAGCATCGCCGCGAAGCAAAAAAATAAAAGCAGCCCCGAGCAACGGCAAAAATGTCGTTAACGACAAGATTGGCCAGCCAGCCATGTTGCGAGTTCCTCACCGCTTAAGGTTAGGCTTATCTACACCAAATTGAAACGACCGATTAGCTCAACTCAGAGATAGCTTGACCATCAATAAGATGGACATCTTGCCATCTCTGAATTCACCGAACTAAACTCGGATACAAAAAAGACTCAGTTACATTAACCGATGCACAACCAACCAATGATCAAGGCAACTCCGATGACCATGGCAAAGGCATAATGAGAAACATAACCTGTCTGGACCTTTTGCGCTTCACCCGAAAGGTACATTGTCACTTCAGAAAGGCCATCAGGTCCTACTTTATCAATCACTGCATTGTCGCCTCCCTTCCAGAAGGCAAAACCAAGAGCAAAAGACGTGTTAACAAACAACTTCTGGTAAAGGACATCGAAATACCACTTATTGTACAAAAAGCGGTACACTCCTCCTGTTGCGTTCGCAACCTTCGCTGGAATCCCAGGAAAAACAATGTAGCAGATGAAGGCCAAACCTATACCTAGAAGTGTCATCGCTAATGGCAAGAAGCCAACCCACACTGGAAGCCCATGATGTGCACGCTCGATCGTATCATGTCCACTAAGAACTACAATCGAATCCCCCCAGAACTCAGCTCTTCCGCTACCAACAAAGAGATGCTCACCCAGCATACCAGTAAAGATAGCCCCGATTGCAAGAACACAGAGCGGAATTAACATTACTTTCGGAGCTTCATGGGCATGATCAAGCACATGATGACTCGCTCTGGATTTTCCATGGAACGTCAAAAAGAGCAACCGCCACGAATAGAAAGCCGTCATACCAACCGTAACAATACCCAGCCAGAAAGCAAAGAGCCCTGTATTCGACTGGGATGCATACGCAGCTTCAAGGATCATATCCTTTGAATAAAACCCTGCAAAGAAAGGCAACCCGGCCAAAGCCAAATTCCCAATCCACATCATTGCATAAGTCACAGGGATTTTTGACCACACCCCCCCCATTTTACGCATATCTTGTTCGCCAGAAAGAGCGTGAATTACAGATCCTGCGCCTAAAAACAACAATGCCTTAAAAAACGCGTGCGTAAAGAGGTGAAACACGGCAGCAGAATACGCAGAAACTCCTACAGCGAAAAACATATAACCTAACTGGCTCATCGTCGAATAGGCAATTACCCTCTTAATGTCGAACTGGGTTAAACCAATAGTCCCCGCAACAAAAGCTGTAAGCGCCCCCACCACAGTTATAATAGAGAGAGCAAGAGGAGCATGTTCGAACAGCGGCGACAACCGAACAATCATGAACACGCCCGCGGTTACCATGGTGGCGGCATGAATCAACGCGGAAACCGGTGTTGGGCCTTCCATCGCATCTGGCAACCAAGTATGCAATCCCAACTGCGCTGATTTACCCATTGCCCCTGTAAACAACAGCAAACAGGCAAGAGTTATCGCGTCATACTCGTACCCTAGAAAATTGAACGTCCTACTCGTAGAATTTGGAATTGTCTCAAAGATAGTATCGAAATCTATAGATTTAAACACGATAAAAACGAGAACAATTCCTAGAGAGAAACCGAAATCTCCAACACGATTCACTATGAACGCCTTAATGGCTGCTGAGTTTGCACTCGGCTTTTCAAACCAAAAGTTGATGAGCAAATACGAACAGAGACCAACTCCCTCCCACCCAAAAAACATTTGAAGAAGATTATCCGAAGTTACTAGCATAAGCATGCAAAAAGAGAACAAACTCAAATACGACATGAACCTCGACTTATGAGGATCATGGGACATATAACCTATCGAGTAAACATGCACCATTGTAGAAACAACAGAGACAACAACCAACATCACAACCGACAGCGTATCAATTCTCAACGCCCACGAAACACTATCAACATTAAAGTCGATCCACGTAAACAGCTCTCTTGTCCTCACAACGCCGTGTAACGCTACATCATCAAACAAAAGTATTGATGAAATTGCTGACACAAACATGCCAGCACAAGTCACCAGCTGCGCCCCCCGATCTTCGATCCAACGACCGAAAAAACCGGCAATCATGGCACCCAAAAGAGGTGCAAATACAGCGGCGATTTCCATGACTTTTGTCCTAACCCTTCATCTCGTTAATTTCTCCAACCGCAATAGACCCCCGATTCCGGAAATGAACAACCAGAATAGCAAGCCCAATAGCGGCTTCAGCAGCGGCGACTGTCAAGACAAACAGAGCAAACACCTGCCCAACCATATCTCCCAGCCAAACTGAAAAAGCAACTAAGTTGATGTTAACAGAAAGCAAGATCAGCTCAATCGACATCATAATTGTTATAACGTTTTTGCGATTCAGAAAAATACCGAAGACGCCGAGAGCAAAAAGTATTGCTGCGACAGTCAGATAATGGCTCAGCCCTACGTCCATCAAACAACCTCCTCGGTCGACAGTTCTGCGCATTTATAAACGGCGTCTTCACGTCGACGCCCAACCTGGCGGCTTATCACCTGCCGTTTTCCACCAGACTTATGCAGAAGGGTTAGCACAATTGCTCCCAACATAGACACCAAAAGAACTAGGCCACACGCTTGAAATAAGTACGCATACTGTGTATAAAGCAACCGCCCAAGCGCAACCGTATTCGAAACTCCACTCGCGGCGACAAGTGGCGCACCTAACATCTTTTGTGCGGTTGGCAAAAAATGCCAGCTAGATATCCCTACTATTAACTCAACAACCAACACACCACCGACAATTAATCCTATCGGAAGATATTCGTGAAAACCAGACTTTAACTCTTTGGTATCAATATTCAGCATCATAACAACAAAGAGAAACAAGACAGCCACAGCACCCACGTAAACAATCACAAGGAGCATGGCTAAAAACTCAGCACCAACTAGAACAAACAAACCTGCCGCCTGAAAAAAAGCTAAAATCAGAAACAATACAGAGTGAACAGGATTGCGCGATGTAACAACCTTCAGTCCACTTGCTATCAGTATCGCCGACAACAGGTAAAACACGAATGTTTGAATTATCATTATCGATCCCTCCCTATGGATGGGCTCATGTTACGTACAAAAACACTTGAGACATCGTCACAATTTGCAACAGAACGCCTCAATCGCCAAAAGATACACTCACCGATACGGGGCTTCACGAGAAAGGTTAGAAGATATTTCTGGTTCCCACCTCTCCCCATTAGCTACTAATTTTTCTTTTGTGTAAAATAATTCTTCTCTCGTTTCAGTTGAATATTCAAAATTTGGCCCCTCAACTATCGCGTCCACCGGACAGGCTTCCTGACATAAACCACAATAAATACACTTCGTCATATCGATATCGTAACGCGTCGTCCTCCGACTACCATCTTCTCGCGGCTCGACTTCTATCGTGATCGCCAGCGCTGGACACGTTGCTTCACACAATTTACACGCAATACAGCGCTCTTCTCCATTAGGATACCGCCGTAATGCATGTTCACCACGAAACCGAGAACTTATAGGCCCCTTTTCATTCGGATACAACAAAGTGACTTTTGGCTTAAACATATGGCTTAATGTTAAGGCCAAACCTGACAAGATTTCCGACAGAAAAAATGCGCGTACACTACGATCTAAAATCGCCATTTTACCCCCCGAACCCGATCCAAGACGCACATCATGGCGTGAATTACTTCGGCAACCACCCAAAAACCACCAGAACACCCGCTGTACAGACCAACCAGAACAATGATAAAGGAAGAAAAACTTTCCACCCCAATCTCATAAGCTGGTCGTATCGATAGCGAGGCAAAGTCGCTCTAACCCAAAGGAAACAGAAAAGCAATAAGGCAACTTTTAGACCGAACCACACTATTCCGGGAACCCAGGCAAATACCCCCCCTCCAAAAGGCGGCAACCATCCGCCCAAAAAAAGAATAGACATTATAGCGCACATCAATATCATGTTGGCGTATTCTCCCAACATGAATAATGCGTAGGACATTGCAGAATACTCAATAAAAAACCCCGCAACAATCTCGGATTCACCTTCAGGCAAATCAAACGGAGCTCTGTTTGTTTCAGCCAAAGCAGAAACAAAAAAGACAACAGCCATCGGCAATAGCGGCCCAACAAACCAAACTGCTCTTTGAGCCTCAACAATTTTACTCAGATTCAAAGACCCGACACACAACAAGACTGTTACAATAACAAACCCCATCGATACTTCATACGACACCATCTGTGCCGCTGAACGCAGACCTCCCAAAAAAGCATATCTGGAATTCGATGCCCATCCAGCCATAATTATCCCATACACCCCGACAGAAGATATCGCAAAGAGGTAAAGGATACCAACATTTATATCAGCAAGAACGACTCCTTGATCAAAAGGAATCACGGCCCAAGACACTAAACTTAAGAAAAAAGTCAGCATCGGAGCACCGACAAAGATTGCACGGTTAGCCCCAGCCGGTATAATCGTCTCTTTAGCAAATAGCTTTAGACCATCTGCCATTGGCTGTAATAAACCAAATGGACCAACAAGCGCAGGCCCTGTTCTAAGCTGCATAGAACCCATTACTTTACGTTCAGCATAGGTCAGATAAGCGACTCCTAAGAGGATAGGCACTATAATCAACATTATTTTAGCAACAATGATGATTAACGGCAAAAGATAGCCACTCCAGAGATTATCCATGGATGCCGCTCTTCCTTCTATCAGACTGAACAAACACTTCTGCGCACTTGGCCATCGTCAATGATGCACGACTAATTGCATCTGTCATGTAGTAGTTGACAACCGAATTGCCAAAATCAAGGGACTCTAATTCTCCTGCAGTCCCAAACATACTCCACTCTTCTGTGTTTACACAATCAATGTTTCCAAACACAGGATTTATTTCAGCAAGCCGACTACGAATCCCTGCAATATTATCGTACGGTAAAACCTTCCCTATCACTTCTGATAATGCTCTAATAATTCTCCAATCCTCTCGCGCCTCTCCTGGCGGAAAAACAACTTGACGCGCCAGTTGAGGTCTCCCTTCTGTATTCGTGTAGATACCACTCTTTTCTGTATACGCCGCTCCAGGTAAAATTACATCGGCCGCATGCGCTCCACGATCCCCGTGATGCCCCTGATAAACGACAAATGCTTTACCGAAACGTTCTGGATCGATTTCATCGACACCAAGCAAATACACAACATCGATTTCATCATTTGCTATCGCAGAGACAATCCCTAATGTTCCCTTTCCACCTTGAGAAGGCAGGAAACCTAAATCCAATCCTCCAACCCGACTCGCCACCGCCTGAAGAACATTGAAACCATTCCAATCTTGTCGAACAATTCCAAAACCATCGACCAATCGATTGATTTCATATTGAATGGCTCTGCTGTCTTTCCTTGCTAACACACTCGCACCAACAATAACAATTGGCTTCTTTGCGTTTCGAAGAGAGTGTGCAAAGCTACCTTGCCCGTCTATCAAGTTTGATATTGCTTCAGGACCACTTCCTAAATACTCATAGGGATAATTAAGGCTTACCTCAGCACCAATCAAACCAACTCGCAACCCACCATTCAAATACCTTTTACGAATACGAGCATTTATCAACGCAGCTTCATATCGAGGATTTGTACCAATTAGAAGAATCGCATCCGATTGTTCAATACCAAGGATCGTAGAATTGAATATATAACTCGCTCTTGTAGACACATCATAATCAGCGCCATCTTGTCGACAATCAATATTATCAACGCCAAGACTTGACATCAGATCCTTTAGGGCGAGCATCGACTCGGAATCACACAAGTCACCTGCTAAAGCTGCAACCCGATTCGCAGGTGTTGAATTTAACTTCCTTGCAACAACACTCAGGGCCTCTGTCCAAGAAACAGCCGCTAATTTCCCATTTTTGCGCACATAAGGACGATCGAGTCTCTGACGACTCAAACCATCATAAGCATAGCGAGTTCGATCTGAAATCCACTCTTCGTTAATTTCTTCATTCAACCGAGGAAGCACCCTCATAATTCCACTACCACGAGAATCAACCCGGATATTGGATCCTACGGCATCTAAGACATCGATGGTCTCTGTCCGCCGCAATTCCCATGGCCGTGCAGTATAGGCATAGGGTTTCGATGTCAGCGCGCCAACAGGACACACATCCGCCAAATTTCCTGACATTTCAGAATTTATGGCGCTTTCGACGTAAGTCGTGATTTCCATATGCTCCCCGCGATTTGTCGCGCCAAGCACTGGAACTCCTGCAATCTCATTAACAAAACGCACGCACCGTGTGCAATGAATGCACCGCGTCATTTCTGTTTTAATTAATGGACCAAAATCCTTTTCTTTAACGGCGCGTTTTTCTTCTGTGTACCGCCCATGGTCCAGGCCATACGCAACAGCCTGGTCTTGCAAATCGCACTCTCCACCCTGATCGCAAATAGGACAATCAAGAGGATGGTTGATAAGCAACAGCTCCATGACTCCACGACGAGCCTTACGAACCATTTCTGTGTTGGTTCGTATGATCATCCCGTCCGCGCAAGGCATTGCACAGCTTGCAATTGGCTTAGGAGCTCTATCTTGCTCAACTAAGCACATACGGCAGCTTCCCGCAACACTCAACTTGTCATGGTAACAAAATCGCGGGACTTCGATGCCGAGCATTTCACACGCCTGAAGCACCGAGGCGCCCGGCTCGACTTCGATTTCCATCCCGTCGATGGTTAATTTCGGCATTTCATCCTCTCGGCGCTTGACAATGGCAACCGACACATTAAACGGCGGCTTAATTTGCGTCGTTATTACTTTGAATACGACGCTCAACTTCTGGACGGAAATTTTTCATCAGCCCTTGGATTGGCCAAGCTGCGGCATCACCAAGCGCGCAAATCGTATGACCTTCGACCTGCTTAGTGACTTCCAACAACATATCGATTTCTTCGATCCGCGCCTGGCCACGAGTCAATCGCTCCATGACACGCCACATCCACCCCGTCCCTTCACGACACGGCGTGCATTGACCACAACTCTCGTGCGCGTAAAACTTCGACAAACGAGCAATTGCCTTCACGACATCCGTAGAGCGGTCCATCACGATTACAGCAGCGGTGCCCAACCCTGACCCCACATCCCGCAATCCATCAAAATCCATCAAAACCGTTTCACAGACTGATTTCGTCAACATCGGCGTCGATGAACCACCTGGAATAACCGCCAAAAGATTATCCCACCCCCCCCGCACACCACCAGCATGGCGCTCAATTAGTTCACGAAGAGGTATTCCCATCTCTTCTTCGACATTACAAGGCTGATTAACATGCCCTGAAATGCAGAATATCTTCGTCCCAGTATTTTTTGGTCTACCAATCTGGGCAAACCAAGGCGCTCCCCGACGAAGAATTGTCGGCACAACCGCTATCGACTCAACATTGTTAACTGTCGTCGGACAGGAATACAACCCTGCTTGAGCTGGGAAAGGCGGCTTTGTGCGTGGCTGCCCCTTACGACCTTCTATGCTTTCGATAAGGGCGGTCTCTTCACCACAAACATAGGCGCCAGCGCCTCGATGCAAGTAAACATCGTAGTCATAACCCGACTTACATGCATTCTTCCCAATAAGCCCACACTCATAGGCCTCATCTATTGCCCGCTGAACAGCAGACGCTTCCCCATAGAACTCGCCACGAATATATATGTAGCACGCAGATGCGCCGATAGCGACGCCAGCCAGTAAACAACCTTCAACTAATTTATGCGGATCATTCCGAAGAATATCGCGATCTTTGCAAGTCCCAGGCTCACCTTCATCCGCGTTAACCACCAAGTATGATGGGCGCCCATCACTCTTCTTGGGCATAAAAGACCATTTCAGCCCAGTCGAGAACCCTGCGCCCCCGCGCCCACGCAAACCGGACTCTTTGACCTCATTTACGATCCAGTCTCGCCCTTTGGCAATGAAATCCGCTGTTCTTTCCCAGTCGCCACGAGCACGCGCAGAAGCCAGGTCAGAACCCTCAAAGCCATAAAGGTTTGTAAAAATCCGGTTTTCGTCGCGAAGCATCGCAACTTCTCCTTCCTGGACCGTTAATTTGTCTTCTTAAAAATAACTTTATCCCTTGACGCGACTTTAGTTACGACGCTTCCGCCTGCGCCGCATCCTCCGACGCAGTTTCTTCGCCAGAAACATCTCGCGTTGCAACGCGAGTTAAAGTTGTCGGCCCAGAAGACGGACATGAACAACGACGACCAATTTGCGACCCCGACACAGGACGCTCTCCACGCGCTAAAGCGTCAAGGATCGCTTCCATTCTTGCCCCATTGAGGTCTTCGTAATAGTCATCGCCAATCTGAACAACAGGCGCATTAACGCATGCGCCAAGGCATTCAACCTCTGCAAGCGAAAACTGCCCATCCTCGCTCATTTCGCCGACATCGATACCCAATTTGCGCTTGCAAGTTTCTACGATTTCGTCAGAACCCCGAAGCCAACATGGCGTTGTCGTGCAGACGAGGATATGATTCTTTCCAACCGGAGCCCGGTTATACATTGTATAGAAGGTTGCAACTTCATACACACGGATCGGCGGAAGCCCCACCATATTGGCTACGTAATCCATTGCCGAACGAGACAACCAGTTATCATTCTGGCGCTGAGCCAAGTCCAATAACGGCATTACGGCGCTGGCTTCACGTCCCTGGGGATATTTCGCAATTATCCGCTTTGCCCGCTCCAAGTTCTCAGAACTAAATTCAAACTTTTCCGGCTGCTCTGCAGGAACCTCGGCGTGGGGGCTCATCGGTCGATCTCTCCGAACACGATATCCAAGGAGGCAATAATCGCAACTACGTCAGCTAACATATGCCCCGCTCCCATGAAATTGAGCGCTTGCAAATGGACAAATGCTGGAGAACGTATTTTGCAGCGATACGGACGCGCGCTTCCATCCGAAACCAGATAGACTGCGAACTCCCCTTTCGGCGCCTCGGTCGCTACATATGCTTCACCCGCAGGCACATGGAAGCCTTCGGTGTAGAGCTTGAAGTGATGAATCAGCGCTTCCATCGAGCGCTTCATCTCCGCACGCGGCGGCGGCGCAATCTTCCGATTCTCAACCAGAACCGGACCTTTCGGCATTTTCTCTAGACACTGGCGAATAATTCGAATCGACTGGAGCATTTCTTCCATTCGAATCAAATACCGGGCCCAGCAATCGCCTGTTTTACCGACGACCATATCAAAATCAAGTTGGTCGTAAACTTCATATGGCTGAGATTTCCGCAAGTCCCAAGCGACATTCGAAGCGCGAAGCATCGGACCTGTGAAGCCCCAATCTATAGCGTCCTTGTCGCTAACAACACCGATATCAACTGTACGCTGTTTGAAAATCCGGTTCTCGCTAACGAGACGATCAATGTTCTCGTAAAACTTCGGAAAACGCTCTGTATATTCCCAGATATCCTCAAGAAGCGATTCGGGAACATCCCACCGCACGCCTCCCGGACGAAAATAATTCGCGTGAATCCGAGCGCCACAGGCGCGCTCATAGAACTCCATCAAACGCTCGCGCTCTTCAAACCCCCACAAAGAAGGAGTGACAGCGCCAACGTCAAGCGTTCCGGTTCCAACACAGAGAAGATGGTTTAAAATCCGTGTTATTTCCGCAAATAAAACGCGCAAGTACTGAGCGCGCGGCGGGGGCTTAATCCCGAGCAACTTCTCAATCGCCAAAACGTAGGTGTGCTCCTCCGACATCGGCGCAACGTAGTCGAGCCGATCAAAATAGGGCACAGACTGTATATAATTTTTATACTCCATCAACTTTTCTGTACCGCGATGCAGCAACCCGATGTGCGGATCACATCGCTCTACATACTCGCCGCTCATCTCGGTAACCAAACGCAACACACCGTGCGCCGCTGGATGTTGAGGACCAACATTCAACGTATAGGGCCGAATTCGATTCTTAATATTAGCCTCAGCGGACATCACGACTTGCTCCCGGCTTTGGCAGCTTGCGCCTTCTCATCACCCGGCAGCATAACATTAGTCATGCCTTCCCACGGACTGACGAAGTCGAAAGAACGGAAATCCTGAACCAGCTCAACCGGCTCATAGACGACGCGCTTTTGCTCGTCATCATAACGCATTTCCACATACCCAGATAAGGGGAAGTCCTTCCGAAGCGGATACCCCTCGAAACCGTAATCCGTCAAAATCCTACGTAGATCGGGGTGATCGGAAAACATCACTCCGAACATATCCCAAACTTCACGCTCGAACCAATTTGCTGAATTGAACAACGAGGTCGCCGATGGAATTGGCGTCTCCTCATTCACATTGACTTTAAGACGAACACGCAGATTCCTGCGCATGCTCAAGAGGTTGTACACAACCTCAAAGCGCTTGTCACGGCCAGGATAATCGACGCCGCACACATCCATCAGCTGGCTGAAACGCCACTTAGGATCATCCCGCAGAAAGATCAGCACCCGCAGAATAGCTGAAGGCGCAACCGTAATCGCCAATTCACCAAGCCGAATCTCTGTCTTTGTGACATCCTCTCCGAACGCCACAACAACGTTATCCGCTAATTCCTTCAGCGCCTGCTCGGTCATGAAATTGTTCCTAACTCTTAACGCGCCAGCCGATTGCCGCGCCGAATTTTCTTTTGGAGCTGGAGCAGGGCGTAAACCAAAGCCTCCGCTGTCGGCGGACATCCCGGCACGTAGATATCGACCGGAACAATTCGGTCACACCCGCGAACAACCGAGTAAGAATAGTGATAGTAGCCACCGCCGTTGGCGCAGCTTCCCATCGAAATAACCCAGCGCGGCTCAGGCATCTGATCGTAAACTTTACGCAAAGCCGGAGCCATTTTATTCGTCAGAGTCCCCGCAACAATCATCACATCAGACTGACGCGGACTAGGACGCGGTATAATGCCATGCCGATCCAAATCGTAACGACTCATATACGCATGAATCATTTCGACGGCGCAGCAGGCCAAACCAAAGGTCATCGGCCACAAAGACCCGGTTCTCGCCCAATTCAGCGCCGAGTCCAAAGACGCCAGAATAAAACCCTTGTCTTGAATTTCTGTGGTTACTGCCGCAAGATAAGCATCTTGCTCCGCCCCCGGTGGAAGCACCACACCCGGCACAGACACGCCCCCTGGGTCTACTCCCATTCCAGCGCTCCTTTCTTCCACTCGTAAACAAAACCGACCGTCAGAACCCCAAGAAACGACATCATCGACCAAAAGCCGAACGCCCCAATGTCACCCAGCGAAACAGCCCAGGGAAATAGAAACGCGACTTCCAAATCAAAAATAATGAACAAGATGGAAACTAAATAGAATCGGACATCAAATCGACCGCGAGAGTCTTCAAACGGCTCAAAGCCGCACTCATACGCCGACAACTTTTCTCCGTCCGGCTTTTGCGCTGCAAACAGATACGATCCCGCAATCATCCCTCCGGACATTACCAGAGCAATAACAAGAAAGATCAATATCGGCAAATACTCAACAAGCAAATCACTAGCCATAGCGCCCTCGCCTTTCCGGCCTCACGCCTGACAAACCAAAACAGGGCACACCCTACCGAGAGCACATTAATGCCTCAAAAGGACACACCCTTATTGATTTACTAACTTTTAGGGGATTGGCGCGAGTGACGGGACTCGAACCCGCGACCTCCGGCGTGACAGGCCGGCGCTCTAACCAACTGAGCTACACCCGCTTCCTTGATCCATCGCTTGACCGCTTCGCTTTCTTTTCAGTTCGCGTCCGGCGTCGATGTCCCGGTCTTTTTAGCGAACCCTCGGAGGACTGTCAACGACTATTTTTCATTTTCTTGAACTTTTTTTCAAACCTCCAGAGATCGATCGACTCCTTAAGGAGATGGGCGTTTTAAAGCCTCCCATTCATTGAACGCCGCCAGAACGCGCGCAGGATCATTGCGCTTCTCCAACGCGCCGGGACCTCCGAACCGCGTCAGGGCGATCTCAAGAGATTTCTTCAACAGCCCGCACACCTCCAACTGCCGCACCGCCAAACCCTGTTCGAACGCCACCAAGATTCGATCTCCCAAACGACGCTCGCTCATCTGCCCGCCGGAGCCTTCCATCCACGACGCAGCGGCGTCTTCACGCTCAAGCACATAATTTTCCATCAAATCCAAAGCGGTCATCGCTTTCTCCAATGCCTCCTTAAGAAGTTTGACGACGGTTTGATTGTTCTGCTCTTGCGCCAACTCCACGGCATACGCGATTCGCATGGCAAGCTGCTTATTCATACCCCATAAACCTTTCTTCTTACCCTAAAGCCGCCTTCTTCAATATCCGCGTTATTCCCGTATAACGCCACAATGCAGGGTGGTGTTTCTAGGGAAGCGTCGCTTTTTACACCCCTTGCCGCCCCCTCCCCCCGTTGCTGGACACCCCACAGGCTTTGATCTTGATGAATCGATACGTCGGCCGTCGCTGAAAACATTGATATTTTCTCCGAACAGGCTCGAACAGAAGGCCTTTCCGAACTTCTGTTGAAATAACGCTCTGTCCAACCATAAACAGAGACCAAGAAAAAACCAAGGCGGAAAGCAATTCCGTTCAATTCAGAAAACTTACAACGTCTTTGCGACTTCATCAAATTGAACGACGCTTTTGCCTTTGGCCGTCACAATTTCCGAGTTATGGTTTCCAAAGCAACCCTCTGGTTTTGATCGGTCTTTAGCGACTCCAAGGCAGAGTCCCAACCTTATCCTTTATCTTTGCGTCTCTTTTTTGAATTTTCGGACGGATGGAGCATGTCGCCGCATCGACTCATGATTTTCAAAGGCTTCTCAACCTTTGAAAATCAGACGATCAGAAAATCAGACAGACCAAGGAATTTTTATTGAGAAAATTTTTCTTCCAAAACGACTCAGAGCGCGCTTCCAATCACGCCGCTCCTAACACCGAAGCGTCGGGACTCACTCGGATATCGCACGACACAAGCCACACGATGAACGCCGCAACCATGAATAAGCTTTGGAATGGTGGGCGATGACGGGTTCGAACCGCCGACCCTCTCGGTGTAAACGAGATGCTCTACCGCTGAGCTAATCGCCCTATAACGTCGTTGCCGTTTCTTGCTTCGACTCTTTAACTTCACGCCACCCGACACACAGACAACGCCAAAGAGCGCTCACGACGCGATCTTGCCGATCACCTGCGTCTGTCTTCTCCTAGTTAAGCGCATCTTTCAACGTTTTTCCAGCTTTAAATTTTGGTTGGCGCGATGCGGGAATCGTAATTTTCTCACCTGTGCGTGGATTGCGCCCTTCACTTTCCGCACGATCAGAAACCGCAAAAATCCCAAAACCAACCAACCGCACTTCGTCTCCACTTTTCAGCGAATTGGCGATGCCTTCAAACACGGCGTCCACAGCCTTTCCTGCGTCCGTTTTTGATAAACCTGCAACGTCTGCGACATGGGTCACCAAATCATTTTTATTCACTCTATCCCCTCCACATCCCCAATTCCGACAAGTCTTCCGATAAAGAACAGATCGACCACGTCACAAGGCTTCGACGATACAGGACGCAGCGCTCCCAACACGGATCGTGACCTTCTACAAGACGGTATAAAATGACGCAACAACGATTCAAGCGATTCGCTCAAAGGAGCGGCGATCTTTGCCTCTTCCACACATAAAAACAGACGGGCTCCAAAACGACGTCCCCGGAGCCCGTTTCCGCTTAGAATCAATTGCTCTAGTGACGGACGACGTCTCCGCGCTCCGCGTCAGCCACGGCGACCGACGGAACAGGATCGACATCAACCGGCTCATTCCACTCGATCGGCGTCAAGGCCGCCGTCAAGGCGTTTTTCAACACCTCATCCACCGTGGCCACAGGAATGATCGTCAACCCGCGTTTGACGTTATCGGGAATTTCCGCCAAATCCTTTTCATTGTCCTTGGGAATCAGCACGACCTTCAAGCCGCCGCGCAACGCCGCCAAAAGCTTTTCTTTCAATCCCCCAATCGGCAGAACCCGACCACGCAAAGTGATTTCGCCGGTCATCGCCACGTCTTTCCGAACCGGCACCCCGGTCAAAACCGAGACGATGGACGTGATCATCGCCACGCCCGCCGAAGGACCATCTTTAGGCGTTGCGCCTTCGGGCACATGAACGTGGATATCTTTCTTTTCGAACGTCGGCGGCCGAATTCCAAAGGCGGTGGCCCGCGCTTTGACATAACTTTCAGCAGCCTGCACCGATTCCTTCATCACCTCGCCGAGCTTTCCGGTGATGGTGATTTTGCCCTTGCCGCGCAAAGTCACGGCCTCGATCGACAATATCTCGCCGCCGACTTCCGTCCACGCCAACCCGGTGGTGACGCCGACCAGATCCTCCAGCTCCGCCTCGCCGAAATGGTAGCGTCGCACGCCTGCGTATTTTTCCAGATTACGGCGCGTGATTTGGACTTTCTCTACGCCTTTCACCAGAATTTCTTTGATCGATTTGCGCGCGAGATTAGCGATTTCACGCTCCAGATTACGCACGCCGGCCTCGCGTGTGTAATAACGAATCACGTCGCGCAGCGCTTCATCCGAGACCGAGAACTCACCCTTCTTCAGGCCATGCATCTTGAGCTGTTTTTCCAGCAAGTGACGGCGTGAGATTTCAACTTTCTCGTCTTCGGTGTAGCCTGCGACTCGGATGATCTCCATGCGATCCAGCAGAGGCTGGGGCATACGCAAAGTGTTGGCCGTACAGACGAACATCACATCGGAAAGATCATAATCGACCTCCAAGTAATGATCGCTGAAGCTGGCGTTTTGCTCGGGGTCCAACACCTCCAGCAAAGCAGAGGAAGGATCGCCGCGCCAATCGGCCCCTAATTTGTCAACCTCGTCGAGCAAGAACAACGGATTCGAAGACTTGGCTTTCTTCATCCCCTGGATGACCTTGCCCGGCATAGAGCCGATGTAGGTCCGACGATGCCCACGGATTTCAGCTTCGTCACGCACGCCGCCCAAAGACATGCGCACGAAATTACGACCCGTGGCGCGAGCAATCGACTTACCCAGAGAGGTTTTCCCCACGCCCGGCGGACCGACAAGACACAGAATCGGGCCTTTCACTTTGGCCATGCGATGCTGCACGGCCAAATACTCCATAATGCGCTCTTTGACCTTTTCCAAGCCGTAATGATCGTCGTTCAGAACCTGCTCTGCGGCCTTGATGTCGCGTTTGACTTTGGTGCGCTTCTTCCAAGGGATATTCAGAATCCAATCAAGATAATTACGCACAACGGTGGCCTCCGCCGACATTGGGCTCATCGAGCGCAATTTTTTCAGCTCAGCCAGAGTCTTTTCCCGCGCTTCCTTCGACAGACGAGTTTTGTTGATTCTCTCTTCGATTTCGGCGGATTCGTCGCGTCCATCCTCACTTTCGCCCAGCTCTTTCTGAATCGCCTTCATCTGCTCATTCAGATAATATTCGCGCTGAGTTTTTTCCATTTGCCGCTTGACGCGGTTGCGGATGCGCTTTTCCACCTGCAAGACGCCGATTTCGCCTTCCATAAACGCATAGACGCGCTCCAGGCGTTCGCTGATCGATGCCGTTTCCAAAAGCTGCTGTTTCTCTGGAATTTTCAGCGCCAGATGCGAAGCGACAGTGTCGGCCAATTTTCCAGGAGAATCGATTTGGTTGATCGAAACCAGAACTTCCGGAGGAATCTTTTTATTTAATTTAATGTACTGCTCGAACTGAGAAACGACGGCGCGAGCCAAAGCCTCCAACTCTTGCGAGTCGCCGACTTTTTCCACAATTCCTTCGACATGGGCTTGGAAGAACTCTTCGTTGTCGCCGAAGCTCACGATTGAAGCGCGTTGACCGCCTTCCACCAAGACCTTGACGGTCCCATCCGGCAGTTTCAAAAGCTGCAACACCGTCCCCATTGTTCCGACGGTGTAGATGTCGGACGGCGCGGGGTCATCTTGCGAAGCGTTCTTCTGCGTCACCAGGAGGATTTGCTTGTCTTCCTGCATCACGTCTTCCAACGCGCGCACGGATTTTTCGCGTCCTACGAACAACGGCACGATCATGTGCGGAAAGACGACAATGTCGCGCAGAGGCAGCACCGGATACAAGACGCCGTGGGAAATCTCGAACATGGAAAGCTCACCTCTTGGTGGGGTTGCCGCCAACCCGGAATGGGCATGACATTGTCCGCCGCGCTGTTATGATGCTGTGACAGCCTCCGCCCCGCCGGCAAAGGCGCGGAACCGTTGAAACGGCGCATCTCTAAACTGGCACAGGGCCACGCGCCCTTCAAGAGGCTCTCGGCGACAAAGTGCAATTCACGTCGAGGAAATCCTATGAATCCTATAAATTTATTAAATAATAAAAATTAAAAGGGTCCAGGGACTATGTTCCCGGTCGCGAGGAACCATAAGGAGGGCGCGAAAGCCCTCCCTTATTCGCGAAGCGATTTCCTCTGGATTGAAAAGGCCACGCCGCTAAAGCGTCAACCCCTGCGCCATTCCGGGAACGTCCAACGGCAAAAAGCCGTAGTGACGCAACCACCGCAAGTCCGCTTCGAAGAAGGTGCGCAAATCAGGAATTCCGTATTTCAGCATGGCGATCCGCTCGATTCCCATGCCGAAGGCAAATCCCTGATACCGCGTCGAATCAATCCCGCAATTTTCCAACACTTTGGGATGAACCATGCCGCACCCCAGAATCTCCAACCAATCGCCATAGTTTCCGATTTTCAGCTCGCCGCCGCGCCGCAAACAGCCGATATCGACCTCTGCGGACGGCTCGGTGAAGGGGAAGAAGCTGGGGCGGAAACGCACCGGAAGATCGTCAATATCGAAGAAAGCGCGACAAAACTCGATCAAACACCATTTCAAATGCCCCATATGCGTCGCCTCATCGATCACCAACCCTTCGACCTGATGAAACATCGGGGTATGGGTCATGTCATAATCCGACCGATAGGTTCGACCGGGAGCAATGATGCGAATCGGCGGTTTCTGAGACAACATGGTGCGAATTTGCACCGGGGACGTATGTGTGCGCAAAACCCGCTTCGCCCCGTCTTCGGCGTCGGGCAGATAAAAAGTGTCGTGCATCTGCCGCGCCGGATGTTCGGGCGGAATATTCAGAGCGGTGAAATTATTAAAATCGCTTTCAATGTCCGGCCCTTCGGCGACGGAAAATCCCATATCGGCGAAAATAGCGGTCAATTCGTCGATTGTCTGGCTGATCGGATGAATTCGGCCCTCGGTTTCAGGACGAATCGGCAATGTGACATCGATTCGCTCACTTTCCAAACGCGCGCTCCGCGCCGCCCGCAACAATGCGAGTCGCCGATCTTCAATCGCGGTCGCGATTTCATCCTTCAAGAGGTTCAGCGCCGCGCCGCGCGCCTTGCGCTCCTCCGGCGACAGGCCACCAAGCTCTTTCATCAGGCCGGTGATTCTGCCTTTCTTACCCAGCGCCGAAACACGGGCGTCTTCCAGAGTCGCCAGATCCCCGGCCGCCGCCAGCGTCGCCAAGAGTTCCGCTTTCAGACCGTCAAGCATGTCGTCTTCCGCCATTCGCTTCGCACTGGCCGCTCGCTTCCACCGGCCACTGCTTCACGCCGGAAGACGCGCGCGCCGATCAAGGAGGCGCACGCCTCCCTCGCCGCAAAGGGGGGAGAGAAAGACACGCGCGCCAACTTTGCTCGAAGTCCAAGAGAAGGACCCGAGCCTTTACGCCTTACTTCACTTACGACGCAGACAGCGCGTTGCGCGCCTGCTCAGCCAAGGACTTGAAAACGTCCGGATCGCGCGCGGCAATGTCGGACAAGACCTTACGATCCAAATCGATCCCGGCGCGCTTCAATCCATGCATGAACCGAGAATAGGTCAAACCATGCTGCCGCGCGCCCGCATTGATTCGCTGAATCCACAAGCTGCGGAAATCCCGCTTGCGATTGCGGCGATCCCGATATGCATAGCGAAGCGCTTTTTCGACTTTCTGGATCGCGATGCGGAAGTTTGTGCCGCTCCGGCCACGATAGCCTTTGGCGAGTTTAATGATTTTACGATGCCGGGCGTGGGTTGTAACGCCCCGTTTTACGCGAGCCATGCGCACTCCGTTTGTGTCAAGCGTCGCGCGATCGAAAAACCGACCGCACGGAAAATAATAACGTCGAAGAAATCAGGTCTCTTCGGCTACGCCGAAGATCAATCGACCCGATCAACCGTTGCGCAGGAAGTTTTTCACCACAATCCGCGCGTCAGCGTCACAGAGCACCGTTGTGCCGCGTGCCTGACGCTTCATTTTTTGTGGCCGCTTGACCATGCCGTGACGTTTTCCGGCGGCTTGCGCTTTGACTCGCCCGGAAGCGGTGAGCTTGAAACGCTTTTTGGCGCCGCTCTTGGTTTTCAGTTTGGGCATTTCGGTTCCTCGAAACTCAGGAAAGACCATTCAGGACGGTTGGGCATGCCTCGAGAGCCTCGCCATCCGTCGTCAGCCGATGAAGGAGTGGTTTATACGGCGGGAAAGCGCGGATTTCAAACGGTTCGCTTGATGAAACGATAAAAAGTTCCATTTTGCCATAAAATATTAAAAGGGCCAGGAACTGCGTTCCTGGTCGCCGGGGATCATAAGGGGGGAGCGAAAGCCCCCCTTATTCGCGAAGCGATCCTCCTCTGGAATTACTTGTTTATAATATGTTGCGGGGAGCCCTTAGAGCCTGCTGAAATTCTAGGATGAGTTGAAAACAAACGCCTCCAGAGGAGGATCGCTTCGCGAATAAGGGGGGCTTTCGCTCCCCCCTTATGATCCCCGGCGACCAGGAACGCAGTCCCTGGACCCCTCTAATTTTTATTCAACCCTCAAGTTTTATTCAACCCTCAGGATTGAGCCCTCAAGATTTAGCGGCCTTTGCCCGCAAACGCGCCAGACGCGCAGCAGACCACCCCCCAGCCTCCACACTCTCGGGCGTTTTTTTCTCCAACAACAAAACCTCCGGAGTCGACGTCGTCCCTCCCCCCGGACCTTTCATCAACCCAACCAAAACCGCAATATCATCTTGCGTCAAATACATCGTCTGACCATCCAAACGATGAGGCGCGCCCAAACGAATCACCAAATCACGCACCTTGCGCTCAGGCCGCTTCACGGTTTTAAACGCGCCGCCAAGCTGCTCCGCCACCTCATGCAAAGTAAAAAGCCGAGTCGCAACTCCCTTCCCCTCCAAAAGCGGCGGATTATTGACGCCCTCCGAACCAAACAACGTCGCACCGAACGATCTTGCCCCCGCCCCGGCGCTCACCGTAGAAGACGCCGCCGATCCTCGACCGCGAATCATGCGCCACGCCACCAACCCGGCGCCCGCCACCAACGCTCCGACGAAAATCGTCATCAACATATTGATGATCGTAATCGCGCCGATGATCACGCACGCAGCTAAAGTCCCGCCGCCGACCAAACGCAAATTCCGCCCCATACGCTGAAAACCGCTTAAAGAAACGCCCTCTCCAACGGCGGCGCGCGCGCTCGAAGCGGCTCCCCGCGCCGCACGTTCGCCAATCAGCGAGCCAATCAGCGGAAGGATCGCCGCCACGCGCCGCGCCAACAGCGCCGCCAGAGCCATCACGTCCAGACCTCCCGTCGCCATTCTCCGCCCCCCATCCGTTCGTCGCTCTGCAACATCCAGGCTCAGTCGAAGGCCGTTCTGAGCGCATCAATCATTCGAGTCAATCCGAACCGCACCAACGCCAATAGATATTTGTTGTATTCGGTGATGATCAACGCCGTTGTTCCCGGCCACGACCACCAACCATTCAACCGCACAGTCACCGGAATCACCGGATGCGGAATAATCTGAATATTCGGCAAAGCCAAGGAGAACTCCAAAAGACTACGCCGCATATGGTAATTGGCGGTCACCAAACGCAAGGAGTGAAATTTCTCTCCAGCCATCCAATCGGCGGTCTCAACGGCGTTCCCAACGGTGTTGTCTGCGGCGTAGCCCAGAACGATGCAGCATTCCAGCTCTCCGGGCGCAATGCGAGACAATTTCAAAAGCTCCCGAACTTCGACGCTGTGATAAACTCCGGACACGAACAGTTTGCGCGCGAGTCCTGCGCTTAACAGCTCCACCCCGACGCCCAAACGCGCGCTTCCGCCGGTCAACACCACGATCGCATCCGTATGCTGCAACTCCGCCCAATGGGTTTTGGGCACGGTCTCGCGCGGAATGGTCTGCGCGAACCAAACCAATCCGCCGCTCCATATCGCCCCAATGACCAAAAGCTCCAACCCCACCAACAGAATAAAACGCCGCAAGCGATGACGCCGACGCCGACGCCGCAGCGCGCGCCATGAAACGTGCATCGCATGCACGGCCTCATCCCACAACGGCGGATGCCGCCATACGCCGCCGTGATGGTGATGATGAACCTCCGGCGCGGCGGAAGGCGAAACGGGAAGCGTTGGAACGATCGATCTAGACGCAGCCAAAGGAATCGAAGCCGACACAGGAGGCGGCCCTTCGGGTGGTTTAGGCAAACTCTCGGACAAAGACGAGAATTCCTCGAACGGCGTCGACGTTTCCTGAGGCGGCGTCGGCGGGAGACTCATCAGAAAAGGCTCCGTTGTTTGATCGCATCGATTATTATGAAAAAGCTATGCGAATGACGCCGCTCCGATAAAGACGCCACTCTGATGAAAAGCACGCCCGTGTCAAGACCGCACACACCACACAAAACGTCAAGGCAATGCCGCCAAAGCGCGCAACACCGTCCAACGCGCGGTCAGCGACGTCAAGAAACACGCCGCCATTGGAGCCAACACGACGCCGGTCCAATGCAAGGGCCTTACGGCAAGATCGGGCAACAAGCCCACTTGCGACTGTCCGCCAATGAATTGAGCGCCAAACAACAAGCCTCCGGCGCCCAACGCGCCGACGACGGCGCCGCGAAACGCCAAGCGAAACACATGCGCTTGAAACTGCCGCGCCACATAATCATCTGTGGCGCCGATGATGTGCAACAGCTCGACGACAGGCTGATGGATCGCCAACCCGGCGCGCACGGAGTAGACGACCGCCGCGACTCCGGCGCCCGCCACCAAAACCACCACCAATAAAGCCACGCCTTGCGCCGCGCGCGCCAAACGCCGCAGATCCGCCAACCACACCGCGTGATCATCCACGCGCGCGCCGGGAGCCGCCGCCGCCAAACGCTTGCTTAAGGCTGGAATATCGATCGATGCGCCGGGCGCCAGAACCACATCGATCAAAGCCGGAAGCGGCAGATCATCGGGAATCGCCTCTCCCAACCACGGCTCCAACAGCCGAGCCGACGACGCCATCGACAACGGCTCGGCCCGCGCCACTCCCGGCGTGGCGCGCAACAAAGCCGCAGCAATTTCCACGCGACTCGGCAGGTCCGGAACGCGCTGGAAAGACGTCCCCAAAACCGGCGGAGACATCGTCTTGGGAACGGGAATTAACGGCACGGGAATCAAAGAACCTCCGAGACGCGACGAAGACGCGCCGGAAGCGGCTCCTCTGGAGCCGACGGCTTCTGTCGAATCGCTCGGCGTCGAACCGGGAGGAAGACCGGGAATAGAACCGGAAAATGAGGTCGAATCGCGCGCATCCGTCATCGAGTCGATTTGGACCGTCAACGTCCCGGCCAACCCACGATCCCACCGCCGCGCCGCATCGGCCAGAACCCACGCGCCCACCAAAGCCAAAACCGCCAAAAACACCATTACGCCGACGATCCACGACAAAAAACGTCCCACAGGATCATGAGCCAACGGCAAATCGAAGTACTGCCGAAAGATCACCGAGCGCCCCCTTCCGACGATTTTTTCTTCAATCCCGCCTCCACTTCACTCGATCGACGTTCGAACGACCATCCGTTTCGCCTAGAGCGCGCGTCTTCCTCAACAGATCGAATCCTTTTCCGTCGTCAGAGCCCGCCGCCTTCTCTTCTCCGTCTTTCATCCCGACGGGAGCGAGACACGCCGCTTGTCCGGCGCCGCCGGGAAACACCCGGAGCGCTCCATTATCCAGATGTAGGCGTGGATGGTCAAATTGCTCGATCAAGGACTCGTTGTGAGTGGCGATCACCACCGTCGCTCCCAGCTTATATAATTCTTCAAAAAGATAGAGCAATCTCATCCCGATTCCGTCATCGACGTTCCCGGTGGGCTCGTCGGCCAACAACAGGCGCGGCCGCGCGATGACCGAACGCGCAATGGCGATTCTCTGCTGCTGCCCTCCAGACAAAGTGGATGGCCGCGCCTCCAACGCGCCTCCCAACCCGACCCACCGCAACAATTCGGCGCTGTGCTCACGCACATCAACATCGTTGTCGCCCGCTATCCGCAACGGCAAAGCCACGTTGTCCACCGCCGACAAATGATTTAACAAACGATATTCCTGAAACACCACGCCGATCTGCCGACGCAACGCTGAAAGCTCCCGCCGCGAAAGCCCCGCCACCGCTTGCCCGAACAAATTGATCGTTCCTCGAGTCGGCCGCTGCGCCAAGTACATCAACCGCAACAACGTCGTCTTGCCCGCGCCGCTCGGCCCGGTGAGAAAATGAAAAGAACGCGCCGGCAAAGAAAACGTCACGTCGCGCAAAATTTCCGGCCCGGTCTCATAACGCACTCCGACATTTTCAAATCGCACCATGCTCGCGACCTCCTTTCTCATATGAGTTCAAGCAAACCATAAATGACGATCAAAACCGCACATAAAAACGCACGGAGACATTTTTCCGCCGATCTTTTTTGTTTCAATTTCCTCGCATTCGCAAAAAAATTTCATCGACACGTCCTCTCAACCTTTCATACCGATTGCTTGATCCCAAGATTCTCCTTATAAAATACGTTGCCTGTTCTGACACCGGTATCAGCGCCCCGATGATCCTAACCTGCCCGGCCTGCTCCACGCGCTACGCCATCGATCCGACGACGCTCGGCGCCGCCGGTCGCAAGGTTCGTTGCGCAAAATGCAACCATAATTGGATTCAACGCCCGGTGGCGGAGCCGCCGAAAGCCGTTGATTTTGATCCCACCGAATCGACGGCTTTGATGGAGCAAACGTTCTCCTTCGAAACGTCGCCTTTCGCCGAACCGCCGCCGACTCCATCCTGGGCGTCGCCGTCTACTCTTGCCAAATCCGCCCCGCCTCCGCCGTCGCGCCCTTTGGTCGCCGGATGGATGATGATGTTCGCGTTGACGCTCGTCATTGTTTCCGGCTTGGTCTTGGGACGGACGCAAATCGTCGGCGTGTGGCCGCCCGCAGCCAGACTCTATGACGTTGTCGGGCTGCCCGTCGACCCGCCCGGAGCAGGGTTGAAAATCCAGAATGTTCGATCCGAGCAGCGCGTTGAAGACGGAACCGCTTTGTTGCTGGTCGAGGGCCAAGTCGCCAATGTCTCTTCGCTTGAACGAGACGTTCCCGCCATTCGCGCCATTTCCATCGGCCCCGACGGAAAAGAAGTTCGCGCTTGGATCGTGCCGCCTTCGCTCACACGCCTTATGCCCGGAGAAGTCGCAACATTCTCATCCATCCAACGCGATCCTGGAACCATTGCTCAAGTTCGAGTCACTTTCGAAGGCAGATAAGCTTTCCGCCGCGCCATAAAGCTTCTTTCTAGAGTCCGACCATAGGATTCACGCGCTTTGGGGGTTCACGCGCTTTGGGATCACGCTCAGAAGACTGCAAATTCGACTCGCCCTCTGATGGGCAGGAAGACCTTGAACGCCATTTGATTCCCCCTCATAAACATCAGGATTCGAGTGCGCGCCTCGCCGAATCGCACGCTAGACTCTGCAACATCATGGACACGATCCTCGAAGGGATCATCGTCATCGATTTGCGTGGCGTCATCCTTTTGGCCAACAACGCAGCCTCCGGCATGTTCGGGTACAGCGAGCAAGAGCTGAAAGGCCAAAACGTCGGCGTCTTAATGCCCATATCGATCGCCGCGCAGCACGACGGCTTTATTCAATCCTATCTGTCGACAGGACGCCCGAAAGTCATCGGAATTGGTCGAGAAGTAACGGGCCGACGCAAAGACGGGTCTCTTTTTCCCATCGAGCTGTCCGTCGGCGAAATCCGAGACAGCTTGGCGAGTGGCGATGCGGAAAACACTCATGTCTTCATCGGAACCGTCCGCGATATTTCCGCCCGCAAAAAATACGAAGAAGCCTTGATCGTCTCCCGCCGCATGGCGGAATCCGCTTCAGAAGCAAAAAGCATGTTCCTGGCCAAAATGAGCCATGAATTGCGCACGCCTCTGAACGCCATACTCGGCTTCAGCGAAATTATGAAAGAGCAGTTGTTCGGCCCGCTGCACAACGAAAAATATGTTCTCTACCTCAACGACATTCACAACAGCGGCCAGCATCTTCTGAATTTAATCAACGATCTTCTCGACATTTCCAGAATTGAATCCGGAAAATTCTATATCGACGAAGACGTTGTCGACATCGCGGAAATCTTGGAGCGAACAACGGCGCTGTTTCAGGAGCAAATCACACGAAAAGGTCTGAGATTGGAACGCAAATGGCCGTCTGATTTACCGAAATTACGCGCAGATCGTCGTTCCGTGCGACAAATTTTAATCAACCTACTTTCAAACGCCGTTAAGTTCACACCGGAAGGCGGAACGATTTCCGTTGAAAGCGCTTTAGGAGATGACAGCGCTCTAAGCATCGCCATTTCCGACACCGGAATCGGCATGACGCCCCAAGACATCGCCTCTGCAATTAAACCCTTCGGTCGAAGCGACGGCCATAGGTCCAAAGAGAACGAAGGAGCAGGACTTGGATTGTTCATCGCCAAATCATTGATGGAGATGCATTGCGCCTCGCTTGACATAACAAGCCAACCCAATCATGGATCAACCGTGTCTATGCGCTTTCCTCCGACGCGCGTCCTTTTCGTGTAGCGGCTTCATAAGAATCAAAAGGGTCCGGGGACTGTGTTCCCAGTCGCTGTGTTCCCAGTCGCTCGGACCAAGGACGAAAGCCGCCTCCCCCTTATTCGCGAAGCGATCCTCCTCTGGAATCGTTTAGCCTCTATTGATGATCTATTGGTGATCCATGGCGGACCGACATAAATAAACGACTCCAAAGAAAGATCGCTTCGCGAATAAGGCGCGAAAAGCTCAAAGGAGCGTATGCCGATCGTTCGGCTCATCGGTGTGACACCGTTCTTTCAATGCCCCCCTCCCAAAGCCGCCCCCAATCGCATCGACAACGCAACCGCCTCTTCCGTCGACCACGGCGCCGAAACGCCACTGCCCCAAACAGGCCCCGGCCACGCCGAATCACCCCGGAACCGTCCCAACACATGAACATGAAGCTGAGGAACCAAATTCCCCAACGCTCCAACATTAATCTTATCAGGGTTAAACTCAGCCGCCAAAACCCGCGACGTCAACGCGATCTCTTCCATCAACGTCGCTCGATCCAAAGCCGAAAGCTGATATATCTCCACCACCCCTGCCCGCGCCGGAACCAAAACCAGCCAAGGCCACGTCCGATTGTTCATCAAACGCACAACGCTCAAAGACAATGCGCATACGCCAATCGTGTCCGCCTCCAAACGCGGATGCAAATCAAACATACCCCTCCCCTCCCTTGATCTCGAAAGTCCGAGAAAATACCCAAAGACAAAGAAAAAGCCAGAGGAAAGGCCAAGACTCCGCCCTGGACCCGCCAAAGGCCGGGAAGCCTTTGAAAACCATGACTGGAAGGTTGTGACGATCAAAAGCGCGAACGCTGTTTTAATTCAGTGAAGCCGCAAGGAAAAAGCGCCAACACGTTTTTTTCAGATTTTTGATCGAACAGAGTATAAAACAAATGAGGCCAGGGACCAGGCTCCCATCGGCATTAAGCATCCGGAAAGATTTTTCATGCGAAAATCCGCATTGCTGGTGTTATTGCTGGTGTTGTTGGTGATTTCGACCAACGTCGCAGTATGGGCTCTTTTAAACCAACCCGTCAGCGAACGACCGTGGGCCGGAATCATCCAAGGCGTAGGCCTCAGCCCTTATCAAGCGCATCAAAACCCAATGAACGGAGATCGTCCAACCACTTCAGAGGTGGAAAACGATCTTCAAGTTCTAAGCAACCGGGTCCGCAGCGTCCGCACCTACAGCGCCCGCAACGGCGCCGAGCTGGTCCCATCCATCGCCCATCGCTATGGCCTCTCCGTAACGGCCGGAGCCTGGATTCAGGGCAAGCCCGAGATCGACGAACCGGAAATCGAAAGCGTGATTCGACTGGCCCGCGAAAACTCCAATGTTGCGCGAATACTGGTGGGAAACGAAGCGATCTTACGAACAGAGATCACCGTAGACCAAGCAATCACTCTAATTAAGCGCGTAAAGTCCCAAGTCGATACGCCGGTCTCCACCGCCGAACCCTGGCATGTTTGGCTTAAGCACCCTGAACTCGCCGCCACCGCCGATTTTATCGCCGTGCATATTTTGCCCTACTGGGAGGGCGTGCCGGTCTCTGAAGCCGTTAATTACGCTCAGTTCCGCTACAACGAACTGCGGGAAAAATACCCCGACAAACATATCATGATCAGTGAGATCGGTTGGCCCTCCGAGGGCGCCTGGCGACGCGGAGCAGAAGCGTCGCTCATCAACCAATCCTCATTCATTCGCAGCTTTTTAAACGTCGCCGCGCAACAAAACCTCGACTATTCAATCATGGAGGCCTTTGACCAGCCCTGGAAACGGGTTTTGGAAGGCGCCGCCGGAACCGCATGGGGCATGTGGGACGCTCACCGAATCGAGAAATTCCCGATGGTCGGCGATGTTCTTGAACGCCCTTCGTGGCCATATCTCTGCGGCATAGCAATTCTACTGGCTCTAGGGCCGACTCTGTTTTTTCTTCGACGATGGCGCGAGATTCGATGGATCGGCAAGCTGTTTTATTGCGCTCTGATTCAGTCCGTGTCCTCGATCATCGTGTGGACGGTGGTTGCCGCCATGACCTCCGGTTTAGCCACAACCACTGAAGTCACTTGGGGTTTCTTAATTCTCTGCCAAATGGCGCTGCTCGGAGTAATGCTGCTCGATGGGCTGGAACTCGCGGAAGTGCTGTGGATGGAGCGCTTCCGACGCCCCTTTAAACCGATCGTCGGCCCTCCGCGCGACGACTTGCCCAAAGTCTCGATCCACACGCCCTGTCACAATGAACCGCCACATATGGTGATCGACACTCTCAACGCGCTGGCTCGACTCGATTACCCGGATTTCGAGGTCTTGGTCATCGACAACAACACTCAAGACGAAACCAGATGGCGGCCGATAGAGGCTCATTGCAAAACGCTGGGTGAGAGATTCCGATTCTTTCACCTGGACAATTGGCCCGGATTCAAAGCCGGAGCGCTCAATTTCGGAATATCACAAACCGCTCCGGACGCTGAAATCATCGCAGTCATCGACAGCGACTATCAGGTGACCCCTGATTGGCTCAGCTCAACCGTCCCTTACTTTGATCGTCCGAAGATTGCTCTGGTTCAGTCTCCCCAAGACTATCGCGCATGGGACGATAACTTGTTCAAGAAAATGATCAATTGGGAGTACCAAGGTTTCTTCCACATCGGCATGGTTCAACGCAACGAGCGCAACGCCATTATTCAGCACGGCACCATGACCATGATGCGCAAAAACGCGCTGATCGAAGTCGGACGTTGGGCCGAATGGTGCATCACCGAAGACGCCGAACTGGGGCTTCGCCTGTTTGAAGCCGGATATAAGTCCGTGTACATGAAAGAAAGCTTCGGCAAAGGTCTCGTTCCCGACAGTTTTATGGGGTACAAGACTCAGAGGTTCCGCTGGGCATACGGCGCAGTTCAGATCCTAAAGACTCACTGGAAGGAGTTTCTTCCCGGAGCGCCTCGATTATCGCGCGGCCAGAAATATCATTTTGTCACCGGATGGCTGCCCTGGTTTGCCGACGCCGCTCACTTGATTTTTGGTTTGGCGGGGATTTTTTGGTCCATCGGTTTGTTGACTCTGCCGAAATACTTCGAATTTCCACCCAACGCCTTTCTCATTCCAACCCTCAGCGTGTTTTTCTTCAAAATCATGTCTTGTTTCTGGTTGTATCAAGCGCGCGTGACGTGTGGATTCTGGGACAAAATCGGCGCCGCCGTTGCGGGAATGGCTTTGACTCATACGGTTGGTCGAGCGGTTTGGCTAGGCTTGTTCACCTCTGGACGACCGTTCGTGCGAACGCCCAAATGCGAAGATCAACCTGCTTTGGTCCAAGGCGTGCTGATGGCTCAGGAAGAACTGTGGTTGATGCTGGCGCTATGGGGCGCGGCGATTGCCGTTGTTGTGACTTTCGGACATGAAAACCGCGATGCATTTATGTGGTCGGGATTATTGCTGGTCCAGTCTTTTCCTTACATTTCCGCATTGGCGACATCGATGATCAATGTTTTTCCAGGACTGGGCCAAAAAAGACTTGGCCAAAAAAAACTCGGGCAGGAAAATTAGAGATTAGATGAGGCCAGAGACTGTGTTTCTGGTCGCAAGGAATCCAAAAAGCAAGACCGACGCCCCTCTTATTTGCCACAAGGCAAAGCTCGGGCAAACGATAAGAAGTTCGCCTTACGGCGATAAGGGGGGCTTTCGCTCCCCCCTTATGATCCCCCGCGACCAGGGACACAGTCCCTGGACCCATCTAATTTTTATTCAGAAGATGCGCGTCAATTATTACCCTGATATTACACTTGTTGGCATGATTGACGAACCCTATCGCCTTCAGCTACCAAAGAACCATGTGCGACTCTTGGTGAATGTGCCGTTATGTCCGATGGACCTTTGGCTACTTATCGTTCCCGCCGTTCGGTCGGCCTTATCCGCTATGACTCGGATCAGGAATTGGCCGTCGAAAAGCTGGAAATGCTGCATCATGCACTACAAGGCTACAAACCCGACACCGGAGACGCCGGATGGCGCGCAAGGCTGGGCCTAGCCCGTCGTCGCGGCCCCGCTCCGCAAGGGTTATACATCTATGGCGGCGTAGGGCGCGGAAAATCCATGTTGATGGATTTATTTTATTTCACGGCTCCGGTGGAGAAAAAACGCCGCGTTCACTTTCATCGTTTTATGCTCGACGTTCACGAGTATCTTCACCAATGGCGCCGAGCATGGAAAGCCGCCGCCAACGAAGGTAAAACCAAAGGAAACGATGACGCGCTGCCGGAGCTGGCGCGACAAATTGCTCAAGACACTTGGTTGCTGTGTTTTGACGAATTCCACGTCACCGACATTGCCGACGCAATGATTCTCGGGCGGTTGTTTACATTGTTGTTTGATTATGGCGTCGTGATGGTGGCTACATCCAACTGGGCCCCCGACATGCTTTACAAAGACGGGCTGCAACGAGATCGCTTTTTGCCGTTTATCGCGCTGTTAAAGGAAAAAGTCGATATCTTGGCGCTAGACGGCGGAGTGGATTATCGCGTCAACCGACTGAATGGTTTGCCGGTTTATTATCATCCATTGGGGTTGAACGCGTCCAAGCGGGTGGAAGAGGCGTTTCATCGTCTATCCGAAGGTCAAAAAGCCGAGGCCATGCATTTGCTGGTGCAAAATCGGCGCGTTGACGTGCCTTTGGCCGCAAACGGCGTCGCATGGCTTTATTTTTACGACTTGTGTTGTAAACCTTTGGGCGCGGCGGATTACCTGGGAATCGCCACCCATTTCCATACAGTGATCATCGATCAAGTTCCGATGATGGGAATGGAGCAGCGAAATGAAGCGCGTCGATTCACCAATTTGATTGACGCGCTTTATGAGCACAAGGTGAATGTTGTAATCTCAGCAGACGCGCCGCCGGAAAGATTATACACGCAAGGAACCCATGCGTTTGAGTTCGAACGCACGGTGAGCCGTCTAATGGAAATGCAATCGAAAGAATATTTAGCGTTGCCGCATCTGACGTAAATATACGCCGGCGGCTTCACCGAATTAAAACGGTCCTCGCGCCTTCGGTTGTCACACTCTCCAAGTCATGGTTTCCAAAGGCATCCCGGCCTTTGGTGGGTCCAGGGCAAAGCCAGTGCCTTTCTGGGGACATTATCTTGAAGAGCTGCATTCGGGGAGTATTTTCGAGTAAACGAAACATATCAGGCATCACTTGGAGGCGGCGTAACCACCGG
>CAUYUA010000208.1:0-41313 GCA_963575675.1 Azospirillaceae bacterium | reverse complement strand
ATAAGGGGGGAGCGAAAGCCCCCCTTATTCGCGAAGCGATCCTCCTCTGAAATTGTTTGTGATACTCTATAGACACATCTAATTATTATTGCTTTCCATCGTCTTTTTTCGGATCGGCAGATTTTCTCGGATCGGCAGATTCAGTGCGGCGGCGATTGCCGCGAGTGTGATGTCCGCGCACCACATCCACTTATAATCTCCGAAGCTCCAAACGGCGACGCCTCCCAAATAGGCGCCGAGGAAACCGCCGATTTGATGAGAGAGAAGGGTAAGGCCGAACAATGTGGAGAGCCGGCGTAAACCGAAGAGTTTTCCAACCAAGGTGGCGGTGGGAGGAACAGTGGCCAGCCAAGTGAAGCCCAATCCCGCCGCAAAAAGATAATAGGTTGCTTCGACTTTCGGAGCTAGGAGGTAGGCGAAGATCAGGATCGCTCGGGAGCCGTACATCCAAAACAAGACGTCTTTGCAGCGCCGCCGAGAGATCAAGACGCCAGCGATCAGGCTTCCGAAGATATTGAACAGTCCGATGATCGCCAATGACCAGCCGGCGACGCGCGAAGGCAGGCCGCACAGCGAGACTTCGCCGGGCATATGAGTGACAAGGAACGCAACGTGAAAGCCGCATGTAAAAAAGCCGGCGTGCAGCAACAAATAGCTGCGGTCCTTCAGGGCGTGGAGGACGGCGGCCCAAACGCCGCCTCTTGTCGGGAGAGCGTTAAAATTTTTCTCTTCCTGCGCGGCGTTGGTGTGGTCGAGATCGGGCGCTCGGCGCAAGAGGCGGGCGGGGATCAGAGCCGCCAACATTACCAAGGCGGGAGCCCACAGAGCGTTCATCCAGCCGAGAGTCGAGATCAGGGCTTGAAGCGTCGGCGCAAAAACGAATTGGCCGAATGAGCCGCCGGCGTTGATGACGCCGGTTGCGGCGCCTCGTTTTTCGGGGGCGAGGCGAGGCGTTACGGCTCCGATCAGCACCGGGAAGCTTGCCGCGCCGGACCCTGCGGAGAACAAGATTCCGAGAGACAGGCTCAAGCCCCATGCGGTCGTCATAAAAGGGGTCAGGGCGATGCCGAGCGACGCCGATAAGAGTCCTATGGCGAGGACGCGACCGGGTCCCCATCTGTCGGCGGCTGCTCCGGCGAAGGGCTGAATGGCTCCCCACATGAACTGACCGATGGCCATGGCGAAGCTGATTGTGGTCACGCCGAGCCCCGTTGTTTCATCGAGCGGCGCGACGAACAAACCGAGTGATTGTCGTGCGCCCATAGTGACCATTAAGATCGCGGCGGCGATGAGGGGAAGGCTCACGTTGAATAGTCTCCGAAGGAAGGTGCGTTTTATACTGAATATCCGAACAAAAGATCGCGTCCCATGACGTGGCGTAATGCCGAATATTCTAATGCCGAATATTCTAATGCCGAATATTCTAATGCCGAATATTCTAATGCCGAATATTCTAATGCCGAATATTCTAATGCCGAATATTCTAATGCCGAATATTCTAATGCCGAATATTCTAATGATTGACGCATGGCGCCCAAGGATATCCGCTCACTTGCCCTAGATAGAATACAGCAATGACGAATAATTCCAGAGGAATGTCGCTTCGCGAATAAGGGGGGCTTTCGCTCCCCCCTTATAATCCCCTGCGACCAGGAACACAGTCCCTGGACCCATCTACGTTTCACTCAAAAGAGTTAAAAATTGATGTCACAGAAAATCTTACGCCACATTACGATTCGATATCATGACGTTGCGAATATACGGAGTGTAAGCTCGATCAGAGACCTGGATATGCTCAACCAACCATTTCTTTATAAATTCCATGGTTTCGATGATAAGGATGTTGTTCTCTCGAATAACATATTGATCTCGGATGCTTTTAACTTTCTCGACGAACATTTGATGCTGTTCGCGTTGGGCTTGAAGATTATGATATCTGACTGTGGTTAAAGCCTCTTCTTCGCGGCGGAAGTGAGTGGTGGTGTAGTCGAGAAGAGCGTCGAATGTTTGCACGATCGTTGTTTTGGCGCTCCCGCTTCTCATCGCTATGGAGAGATCATTAAAGAGACGGAACAATTTTTTGTGATCTTCGTCAAGCTCCGGATGACTGACGCTAAGGGCCTCAGTCCATTCAATGGATGGCGCTTCAAGCTCCTGCTCATTATCGCTTTTGACGACGCGATGGATGTTAAACAAAAATCTCTTTACAGAACTGTTCATCTCCTCAGTTTGAGCATAGACAAGGTTTGCAGCCGTCGCCACACGCTCTACAATCTGAATAGAATTCTGAGCAACATCCGTTACATCCGTTATTCGCTCGGTAACGATTTGTGTGCGTTCCGCCGCTTCGCTGGCGTGACGGACAATCGCCTGAGTCGTTTCTTCTTGGCGAGCCATGTCAACGGCGATGTTGGTGGCGATTTCGCTAATCGAGCTTATTGTGTGCGATATATGAGCGATTGCTTCGACGGCTTCCGCTGTTTCTTTCTGAACCCGTCCGATCCGCGTTGCGATATCCTCGGTCGCTTTGCCTGTCTGGTTCGCCAGATTTTTGACCTCTCCGGCGACGATGGCGAAGCCTCTTCCGGCCTCTCCGGCGCGGGCGGCTTCGATGGTTGCGTTGAGGGCCAAAAGATTGGTTTGGCTTGCAATGCCGGAGATCAGCTTCAGAACCTCACTGATGCTGCTTACCGTCTGACTGAGGTTGCGAATGCGTCCGGTCGTCGTCCCGGCTTCTTCGACGGCGCTGGAGGCAACGCCGGCGGCATGAGAAACTTGTTTTCCAATGGAACCTATGGTGTGCGCCAGCTCACTTGCAACCGAGGAAACAGAATAAGCGTTCTTATTCGCCTGTTCGGCTGCCGTGGAGGCAATGGACGACATTTGGAAGGTCTTCGATACGCCCTCGTTAAGAGAATCAGAGGCGATAGAGACTTCTTTGACGGAGGCCGAGACGGTGTTGAACAGGTTTTCGACAGACCCGGAGAATTCGTTGGAAAGATTTCTAACAACGTTTTGACGTCCAATTTTTTCCGCTTGAGCTTTTTCTATCCTCATGCGCTCCATTTCGATCGCATTTTCTTTGAACACTTGAACCGCATTAGCCATCATGCCGATTTCGTTGCCTAATTTTATGCCGGGGACGTCAATTGAGAGGTTGCCGTTTGCCAGGCCTTGCATTGCCTGTGTGATTCTTCGCAGAGGCATGACGATCCGATGAGAAACAATGTGTACGGCCAGCCCCGTGCCGCATAAGATGCAGATCGCCGGAAGAATCGACATAAGCAATAGGTTCCTTTGGTATTCCAAAGCGACCAATTCTCGGAGACGGATAACTTCCCGTTCATTGTCTGCGGATAAGACTTTTATTTGTTCGTTTAATGCATTTCGCGCGGCGCGATTGACATCATTGTCTCCAAAGGATCGCGCTTCCGCCAGGCCGACCTCGCGGGAGAGACGAACCAACTCGGTTCGAAAACGAATAAATGTCTCTGTCGCCTTTTCAGCCGCATCGAAGGTTTCTTGGCCCACGGAAGGGAACTGATTGCGCCAGTCTTTAAGCACAGAGCGCATCCGTTCAAGATTGGCAAGCAAAGGAACTGCAAACTTCTCACTTTCCGATTGAGATCGGGACATGTAAACGCCACGAGAATCCATAACCACTGCAAGAATTAAACCATTTATTCGTTCTCCAAGGATGGCGCTTCGAGACGCGCCTTCCATTTCTTCTGTAACGCGCTCGTAGGAAGAGAGTGTGACAATTCCTTGGATGCTAACAGCCACAGCGACCAGCGCTATAATGGCCATAGCAAAATAGACTCGAGAGGCAATGCTTGCGTTTTTCATTAAGTGCTCCGATGGTGGGGGGCTGCGCAACTCAATCCGAACGGGGAATGAATTCACTTGAAACTGAAATCTTTTGCGGAAATATTTGGTCTGTTGAGACACCCTATCGTAATTGAGGCGTTTTGAGGCATTGATTTGCAGATGTGATGTATTTGTTGTTAATTTATAACAATACGTAGAGCGCAAAATGCCAAAAAGAACAATAATTGTGGGGGATTTTATCTTCCGCTCGGGTTGAAATTCAAGGCGATTTTTGGGCAATTTTTGGCTCCTCGCTGTTTGGAGAGGGTGGCCAAAAACCAAACCATCGATTTCGAGCAGAGAGGAGCCATTGACGATGTCTGTTTTGGCGACTGAAGCTCGACCTGTTTTGGTGACGGGAGCCAGCGGGTTTCTTGGCGGCGCGCTGGGGCGGTCTTTACGTTCTGTAGGATATGTTGTCACAGGAGTTTCCAGAAGAGGGGCTCGTTCCGGGGCGACTGATCAACATCGACAACATGATTTATCTCTTCCCTTGCCCCGAGATGTGTCTCGTTATGATGTTGTCGTGCATGCTGCGGCGTTGACGTCTCCTGGGGCCAGACCGGCGGATTATAAAACTCATATTATTGATGGAACGCAGCATGTTCTTGATTACGCCGAACGAACCAAAGTTGGTTGTTTTGTTTTGATCTCGACAACGGCTGTGTTCTACGTTCTTGACAATCAATTCGGCATAACAAAGGAGATGGATTTTCCTTTTGAACCCGTCAATGAGTACGCGGCGGCCAAGCGTCAGGCCGAAAAAATGGTTTTAGAGCGTTGGCCGGATTGTCTGATTATCTGGCCTCGCGCTATTTATGGTCCGGGAGACACCGTATTGTTTCCGCGCACTCTGAATGCGGCGCGTAAGGGCGTGCTGCCGCAGATCGTGCGACCGGATGGCGCAACGGCTCGGCGGATTTGGTTTACATCGGCAACCTTGTTTGGGCGATTGAACGCGCTGTGCGTCTTGGGATTTCGGGCGGCCTTAACGTCACGGACGCTTGCCCTCAAGACACATACGCTTTGTTGATGAACATCTTTCATCAATTGGGATGCCGTGAGCCTCGATTCAGAGTGTCTCTGGATCATGCGATAGGGCCAAAAATTATCAATGGCTAGGGTCGAAACTCAATCAGCCGGAACCCATTGATATTTATTCGTTTTGCAACCAAGGTAGAACAACTCGGTAGCGCCTTTGTTGTTTATCGAGGTTCGTTTCTTGGGGATATATTATGCACCGACTTTTTGCACCAGCATAGCATTATAAAATTATGTCATTTGTCGTGTAAGGGGGCGATATACTCCTGTGGAGGCTATAGATACTGGAAGCATTAGCGTTTAATTCTTTTGCATAAAAACTAAAATTGGACGGGGGCGGGAATTGTGTCTCTGGCTACTAGGGATCATAAGGAGAAATCCTCCCTTATTTGCAAAGCGATCACCTTTTGGATAAGTTTTATGATTTGTTATTTCCACTGTCGCCGCGAAGAGTCTTGCGCCCAATCGAGAAATCCATCGATATCTTCCCAAACCCGGGCGCGAATCACATCGGTTTCACGCATCAACTCGTGTCGCCCGCCGGAATATGCTTTATAAGTGCAGTGTTGCAAACGGCGGCATAGCGATTCATGGGCGTCGGCGGGAGTCAAGCGATCGTCAGGCGAGCTTATCATTAAGATCGGCGAGGTGATTCGGTTGAGGCGGTCGGCAAAAGTTAAAAGAGCGCCGGCGCGAAAACTTGCGACCAGCCATCCGAAAGTAACGCCGCCCAAACGAAGATTCGAGTTGGCGCGTAACATCTGGTGATGTTGAGCAAAGCGAGTAGGGTCGCTGGTAAGGACGTTGTCGATGAACTGAGCGTTGGTTGTGGGGTCGTAATCATCTTGACTGAAAGCATATGATGTTGCGAACCCGAAAGCTATGGCGTATCGAGCCATCATCTCCGCCGCCCAGCGAGGCCATGGATCGGTGATAATGTCAATCATGGGTGAAGACAGAATTATGGCCTGAAAGGCGTCCGGATTTTTCAGCAAGTAATGTAAAGCGATTAGGCTGCCCATCGAATGGGCGAACAACACTCTTCGGTTGTCTTTGGACGTCTGAAATACGATTTTCTTCAAAAACTGATCAAGATCGGCAACGTAGCGAGTATAATTGTCAATATGGCTTTTTTGGCGATTTGATAGTTCTCGGTCAGAAAGACCTTGTCCTCGCCAGTCGAGGCTGAAGGTCTGATAACCGCGTTTGCTCCAATCTTCCGCTTGTTCTTGGTACTTCTCAATGAATTCTGCGCGTCCATTTAAGAGAACTACGGTTCCACGAACGGGAGGGGAGGGGGGCCACAAAGCCCACCGAAGACGAATTCCATCGTCCATTGTTAGATAGTCGATATTCGGATGCCGAGAGGCAGGTTCTATGTTGATTGTTTCTGCAACCAAAGACGCTGGAAATAACGAAGCGCCGAGCGTCAATAAAGTGACTGCGATGTAGAGAAAAGAATGCGCATAGATTCCATTACGCAAATTTGGCATTTGCATGTTCCGAACAAAGATTAAATGGGTTCAGGAACTATGTTCCTGGTCGCAGAAGAATTGTGAGGGGAGCCCGACGGCTCCCCTCATTGCCGTAAGGCAAAGTTTGCGCAAGCTGTGAGAGGTTCGCCTTCTGGGCGAAATTAGGGAAGCAATCTTCTGAAATCTCTTCGGACTCATGCGCATTCAAACTGAAAGCGATAGAAAATTAGGCGTTTCCTTCGGTTTCAGGAATGTTCTGGCGACGATACAGCTCAGCGAAATCAATCGGGTTGAGAAGCAATGGCGGGTAACCGCCTTCACTGGTGATCGTGGCGACAATTGAGCGTGCGAACGGAAACAGAAGGCGCGGGCCTTCGATCAGGAGTACGGGGCGATGGTGTTCGGGAGGCAATCCCGGAAGGCTGAAAAGGCCCGCATAGACCAAATCAACCAAAAAGACCATGGCGTCTCCGGCTTTGGCTTCGGCGCGGATTTTAAGTTCGACTTCAAAGATGTCTTCTCCGGCTTGTCGCGCTTGAACGTCCACGCCCATGCCGACTTGAGGCGCCGGTTGGCCCGCCACCAAAGATTGGGGGGCGTTTGGATTTTCGAATGAAAGGTCTTTGACGTATTGTGCAAGCACAGTAATCGGCAACATGGCGAGGCGGTTCTCTTGGTTTGACATAAACATCTCCTAAACGCCAGAGTTTGGAATAGTAAAAATCAGACGGGTCCAGGGATTGTGTTCCTGGACCCGCCTGATTTTTACTCATGAGGTGTGCGTCATTATTTTGGCGCGTCGGTTTTTAGCGGACGAGATTGGCTTCAACGTAAGATCGGCTCTAGCATGGGCGCTCTTTCGGCACAACCGGCGCGTCGTTAATAACTCTGATCATGGGGTCATTAAGACGCCAAAGTATTGCCCAAGGTCAAACAAAATTCCAACGCCAAGCACAAAGAATATTCCCGCCGCAATCATTCGCGCAACTCGCAAAGGAATGACGCGCGCCAAGGCTTCTCCAAAGAACACGACCGGCGCGTCGGCCAGCATCATCCCTAGAGTCGTTCCCATGACCACGGGAACCAAGTCATGGAATTTCGCCGCCAGAGCCGCTGTCGCCAATTGTGTTTTGTCACCGATCTCCACGAGGAAAAAAGCAATCGCAGTGGCTCCGAAAGCGCCGAAGCGATCGATGGGATTTGTTCCTTCATCTGCTTTGTCTGGAAACAAAGCCCAAATCGCCATTGCGATGAATGATAGCCCAAGTCCCCATTTCATAATATTTTGAGGAACTGCTTGACTAACCCATTCTCCTGCCCAAGCCGCCGCCGCATGGTTTAGGACTGTCGCCACAAAAATGCCTAAAACGATCGGAAGCGGTTTTCGGAAGCGCGCCGCCAAAAGCAGAGCCAGAAGCTGTGTTTTATCGCCGATCTCGCCTATCGCAATGGTTCCGGTCGAAACCAAAAAAACGTCCATTGATGTAAACCCTTATAAAGGTTGCTCGCTAATTACAATAAAATATTGCACAAATAGAAATACAACTTGGTTATGAATCAAGAGTGTTGATGTGCAAAGCGGTTGAATTCTCAGTGGCCGGGGCCAAGGAGGACTTCTCTCTTAATGGAGGGGAGATATCCTTGGCCCCGACGATTGGGAACTCAGTTTCTGAGCGCTAACGCACCATTTCAGAGATGATGGGCTTATTCTGCGGTCGCCGAAGATTGAGAACAATTTTTCCGGCAATTAGAGCACGGCAGAATACGCGCCATAATTCCGTCTTTTAGCCAGAACTGATGATAGATTGAGGCGGCGACGTGCAAAAAGGCTAAGCCGAGAATGCCGTTCGCCAAGATTTCATGCGTTTCTTTCATGATTTCGTTTAGTCCCTTATCCGGCCCCATCAACGTGGGCAATGTCAAGCCCCACAGAGCCACGGGACGACCGGCGGACCAGCTCATGATGATTCCGACGATCGGCAAAGCCAATAACAGGAAATACAGCAAGGCATGCACGGAGAGCGCAGCGAAAACCATGAGCTTGGGCATCGTTGCAGGCAGTGGAGGCAAGGGCATGATGTGGCGGGCGACCAGACGAATCATGGTGAGCGCCAAGACGGAAACGCCGATCGACTTATGAATCATGATGAGCTGGATGCGCTCCGGCCCTTTTGGCATGTCGTCCACAACCAAGGCCAAGCACCAGGCTGCAATCACGGCAAGAGCCGTTATCCAGTGGATGATCTGAATCAGCAAAGGATACGTTGTGCGGGGAGTATTACAGGCAACGGTCATTTTTGGATTCCTCGCTAGAATCTCCTCCGGCAAATGACCGGATCGGACAAAAACACAAACAGGCGCGCAATAATAAACGCCTTTTTACGGACGGATTAAAAAAAAACGAATTACTTGCGTTTCCAATTTTCAGAGCCGACGCCTGGTTCTGTGCGGCGCCACCAAGAGCCGGACAAGCTGCCGTCGGGATTGATCGTCATCAATTGAACGGCGTTGCGTTTTTCGACAACGACGGCAATTGCAAGCATGTTTCCGGAGACTTGGCCGATTCCGATGTACTCGCCGTTATCCCAGTTCACCAAAAGAGCGCCCGAAGGATCGGCGGAAACAGAGACGACGCCTTCGCTTTCATAAGGTTTTCCGTCGTTGCTTACGCCGGTTACGGCATAGGTTCCATATAAATTCGTCGTTTGAGCAAAACTAGGAACGACGAAAGCAAGCGCCAAAACGAAAGCAAACGCAATTACACGAATCATTATGGCGCTCCTGAAAGGTTGCAACCCGCGCGTTGAGATTAAGTTTCAACCAAAGGAATCGTGGAAAGCGCGGAAAAACACCCACGCATCTTTGGTACAAAAAAAACGACGTTCTGTCAAAAGAAGAAAATGCGATAGCTGATGTGTTTCTCTTAAGAGGAGGGGCGTTGTCTTGGGTGCGAACGAATATTACAAAGAAAGTCTGTTGCTGTAATCGTCAACCGACTCGGCGTGGAAATCGAACCGTCGGCGTTCTTCAGAGGTAGGCAATAGGAGAATGCGGCTGCGTTTTTCCATAAATTTGTTGCGGCGGAGTGAAAAAGGCGCTCTCAAGAGGCCTTCGAATGTTTTTCCATGGAACGAGCGCAGTGCGTGCGGACAGGATGTGATTGGTCGGAGCGAATCGCGCCTGACGGTTTGTGGTTCGGGTTTGAGCGCTCTAGGGCGCCGTCATCGACCATGCAAGTCCTCTCTCGGTTGCTGTCCAGAGGTTGCAAATCCGCACGGTGTCGATTCGATGTGGAAAACAGCTCTTACATTGATAAGGTCTCGCAATCAATTGCGCGTGAAAGAAGCATGTTTGTGGCGCGCGGTTGTTCGAGTGGTTGTGCGTGCGCATTGGGGGAGGCGCGTCGGGCGCAGCGAAATGACGAAACAGGAAAAGGCGACGACTCCGATTCTTCTTTTGCAGGCGACGTCGTTGTTTCGATCAATCGGTTTCGGAGGAGCGTTCCCCGCTGTTGTGTTTCGTCACGCGCATCGGCGAGGGTTCGGACTTTAATCAGGATATTGATATTGTTAGAGACGGGTTGTGTAAGCTGAGGCTTATCTTCTGCTGGGGCCATCGGGCCCCAGCGGCACAGTGTTTGAAGAACTTGAGGGCTCTCTCGTCTGGCGATCGAGCTTCATTACCGTTTGATGTAAAGTCGCCGCTTATTGCAACCGCCGTTTGGCGGAAGGCGCTGGGCGGTTATTGAACCAAGGATGGGGCGTCGGGAATCGACGCCACAGCTTTGGTTAATTCGAATAGCCGCCGACGAATGATCGGATCGTTGATGCGGTAGTAGGCGCGCACCAACTCCAATGTTTCCCGCTTGATCGCCGGATCGAGGAAGGAAGAATCGTCATCGCGTTGCGCAAGCGATGATGACGGAGATTGTGTCGTTTCTCCTTCCGACAAATCGTCAAAAAAGAATGAAACAGGCACATCCAACATGTTGGCAAGAATCCAGAGCTTCGATGCGCTGATGCGATTGGTTCCGCGCTCGTATTTCTGGACCTGTTGAAAGGTCAAACCAATGGCTTCGCCAAGTTTTTCTTGACTCATGCCCAACAGAGTTCGCCGCAAACGCACGCGAGAGCCGACGTGGACATCGATTGGGTCCAAAACGTCTTTATCGACGATAAGACGTCCGCGTTTCCCGGATTTGCTTTTGTCCGTTTCTTGATTTATATCTGGATATAAGTCATGGTCCGGGGGAGCGTCCATATTTTGGTCTTGATCCCGGACTATTTCTTTTCCATCCACATCAGCCTCCTTCATTCTCCACGCTGCGGCGTCCCAGGCCGAATTTCACCGCCATTTCCGAGCGCGTGCGGGCGTAGTCCGGGGCCACCATCGGATACTCGGGAGGCAGATTCCAACGCACGCGATATGATTCCGGCGTCATCGCGTGGTCCGCCATTAAGTGACGCTTCAACAGCTTCAAGCGTTGGCCGCACTCCAAGCACACAATGTGCTCAGCCGCGACGGATTTCCGCACAGGAACCGCAGGTTTCAGGGGTTCCGACAAGTCTGGAACTTGTGTTGCGGGCGGCGGCGCGCTGACGTTTGACAACGTGTTGTACACAGCGTTGATGATGACGGGCAGGTCTTGCGCCGACATGGAATTATGGCCAACATAAGCCGAAACCACTTGAGCGGTGAGGGCCATAAGGTCTTTCGAGCAATCAGACATGTGTTTATCTCCGTAAGCGTAGTTGGACGCCGTCGATAGGATGGCGTATTTTCAAGGACTTGAGGCTGTTCGGAAAAAACGATCAACTCAACGATTTCCGGTCAGTCTCTCATGGAGCGGATGTAAAGTCGGATGTTTGTTTCTTTTATGAATGCTCTCGGTTGTGAATGCTTTCGATTTTCACAATCGCGATCATTGTGCGCTGGGTCGGGATACTGCATTAAACGATAATGAGGCGGAGTGGCCGGGGCAAACCGAAACGAGCTGGAATGCGCCGGAGAAGGGTAGGGTGAAGTAAACAGCTATGAAGGGGCTGCGCAGAGTCAGTAGACTCCGGCGAGCGCTGATGTTTCTAAAAAATGTCTCTCTTGTGTCTGTGTCTTTACTGGCAGGATTTTCGTGATAACGCAAGACTTGCTTGCGTGATTTTGATTATAGTTTGCAAACGCGGCGTTTGGAGGGCTCTATTGCGATGGACATGTGTCTGCGCGTGTATAACGAGAAAACGTCGTTATGTGGCTCTTATGTTGCGAGCGCCGGAAGATACTGATCGTTGTGCGAAGATACAAGAAAATAAATTTGCTTTGAAATCAGAAGCTTCCTTTGGACTTAAAAGGTGGGCGCGCGCCGTTGTCATACAATGACTTGTCGTCACAAAATGGAAAAAAGGGAGAAGGATTTTCTCTTGAAAATTCCGCAATTTTAAATATTTTTTATCTTTCTGGTTCGACATTCTGTTGTCGCCCTTTACCGGCTTGTAGAGAGCGTTGGTTTTCAGAGCGCGGTGATGCTCATTCGAAAACCCCTTGGAAACAAGGGGCGTCTTTTGGAGGGATTTTAAATTAAATAAAGTTAAGTATGGTTGGCGGCTGTGTTCTTGATCACGGTAGGGTTGCAAGAGTTTGTCCGGAGAAAACATCAATGTTTCTAAACGACTCCGGAAATCATCCATTCGGAACTTTTTCCTTGAACCGTCGTTCCTCGACGTTCTGCGGGGGGGGAGGGGTTGGCGACGCCGTCGGCTGAAGTTTGGGTTGGCGGGAAATTCGGCTCTTGGTCGTAAAACAGAACTTGTCCAAGCTGTTTCTTTGCGGTTTTGCTTGCCTGTGAGCGGCGCACCTGATACAGCCCTTCGCGGCGAGAAGCGGTGGCGCTTGCTGTTTCGTTGGTTCGGCTGTTTCGTTGGTTCGTTTGTCGTTCTGCTTCGTTTGTCGTTATTGTTTGGTTTGGCTTTGTTTTGCCTTTTTTCAAGGAGAAGCACGCATGGCTGCTGTTGCCGCCGGTTTTACCGATTATAAAGTGAAAGACATCGCTCTTGCGGGTTGGGGCCGGCGCGAGATTACGATCGCCGAGACGGAGATGCCGGGTTTGATGGCTCTGCGCGCCGAGTATGGCGCAAGTCAGCCGTTGAAGGGCGCGCGGATCGTCGGTTGTCTGCACATGACCATTCAAACGGCCGTGCTGATCGAAACGTTGACGCACTTGGGCGCGACCGTGCGTTGGTCTTCGTGCAACATTTTCTCCACGCAAGATCACGCCGCCGCTGCAATCGCCGCAGCCGGGGTTCCGGTGTTCGCTTGGAAGGGCGAGACCGAAGAAGAGTTCTGGCAGTGCATCGAGTGGACTTTGCGTGGTCCGGATGGATGGACGCCGAATATGATCTTGGATGACGGCGGCGACGTCACCCAGATTATGCACGACAAATACCCGGAAATGTTGAAGGACGTGCGCGGTCTTTCCGAAGAGACCACCACGGGCGTTCATCGGCTGTATGAAATGATGAAAGCCGGGAAATTGTTGGTTCCGGCCATTAACGTCAACGACAGCGTCACCAAGTCGAAGTTCGACAACCTTTACGGTTGCCGCGAGAGTTTGGTGGACGGCATCAAGCGCGCAACCGATGTGATGATGGCGGGCAAAGTCGCCGTCGTGTGTGGCTATGGCGACGTCGGCAAGGGCTCCGCCGCCAGTCTCCGCAGTCAGGGCGCTCGCGTGATGGTGACTGAAATAGACCCCATCAATGCGCTTCAGGCCGCGATGGAAGGCTATCAGGTCGCCACCATGGACGTGGCCGCTCCGTTGGGCGACATCTTCGTGACCGCCACGGGCAACGTCGACGTCATCACGCTCGACCACATGCGGCAGATGAAGGATCGCGCCATTGTCTGCAACATCGGACACTTCGATTCGGAAATTCAGATCGATAGTCTCCGAAACTTTGCTTGGGAAGAAGTGAAGCCGCAGGTTGACGAAGTCGTTTTCCCGGACGGCAAGCGTTTGATCGTGTTGGCCAAAGGTCGTTTGGTCAATTTAGGGTGCGCCACCGGCCATCCCAGCTTCGTTATGAGCGCTTCTTTCACCAACCAAGTGTTGGCTCAAATCGAGTTGTGGGCCAACCACACCGCGTATGAGCGCAAAGTCTACGTGTTGCCCAAGCATCTTGATGAAAAAGTGGCGCGGCTCCATCTCGACAAAATCGGCGCCAAACTCACCACGTTGACCGAAAAGCAAGCGGCCTATATCAGCGTCAGCGTAAGTGGGCCTTATAAGCCGGAGCATTATCGGTACTAAAAAAGATAAGAGCGAGCGTTGTACCCTTTGGGGTAAGCTCCTTTGGGGTGAGCCGACTCGGCAAGCGTCGTTCTTGAGGGCGTTTTTCAGTTCGACGTCGTTTTCAGTTCGACGTCGTCTGAAAGACGGTCTAAATCTTTTCACGCCGATGCGCCGTTCGCCTTTTTGGTTCGGCGGCGCCGTCGGCTTTGTTTTCGCGATCGATATGCTCGGTCGCGTGTTTTGTTTTCTGGGTTTGTTTCAGGGAATGCGACAATGAAGGCGGATATTCATCCCGAATACCACGAAATCAATGTGGTTATGACAGACGGGACTTCGTTTACAACCCGTAGCACTTGGGGAAAAGCGGGCGACACGATGCGGTTGGACATCGATCCCAAATCTCACCCGGCGTGGACCGGCGTTCAGAAATTGATGGACACCGGCGGTCAGATCGCCAAGTTCAACAAGCGTTACGCTGGTTTTGGCCTAAAGAAATAACTAAGCCTGTTGTAAGCGTAAAGGCCTGCCTGAGCCGGTTCCCAGACGGTCTTGATTGGAAGTGTGGAACGTAACGAATCAAAAGGGTCCAGAAACTTTGTTTCTGGACCCTTTTGATTGTGGCGGGATTTCCGCCTTGTCTATGGTCCGGAGACCTCTTTGGAAGATGCTCGGAGTTACGCCACACGGCGGCGGACTAAATAATCTAAACGTGAAATTCTCATATAAATCTTGTGGCTGCGGTCAAGCAGGCTACGGAGCGCCGGTGGAAGCATTTCGTTTTCTGGTCCGGACGGATCAGAGCATACTTCTCCGCCGGCTAAAGAATACTGCTCTGTGGCTAACTGCTCTATGGTGAGCTCTCCGGCGTGAACAGCCTTTTGCGCCAAGAGCCAGGCCATGGCTTGTGTTAGGCGACTGGTGATTCGCATGGATTCATAACTGGCTTGTAGGCGTGTGTGTGTCGAAAGCTTTCGGTGATCGTTGCTTTCATGATAGGCAATATAATTGCGTGTCTCAATGAGCAGGGACATCGTTTCGTCGTATGTTCGGTTAAAATATGTTGTTGGGTCGGACACGTCTCTATCCTTCCTGCTCAAGAGCGTGGTTGGAACGATCGTCGTAATTGTATAAGTTCTCTTTTGTATGCGCTCTGCCTATATGGAAATTCGAAGAGCCTTATTGGTGTTTTTTTGTGGTTTCGTTGGATTGAAACAGCCCTCGCGTCTCTGACCGTCACAATCTCCAAGTCATGATTTTCAAGGTTTCTCGGCTTTTGGTAAGTTTAAGGTGGCGATTCATTTTTTTTGTGGTCTTCGGGGGCTTGCTTGTGCGTCTTTTTCCGGGGCTTCGAGCGTGTGGACTATAGTTATTTATGGTTTGATTTCATCCATTTGATTCCGAGTCAACCTCATTATGAAGCAGAACCAATGGATGGGCAATCGCTTTTGATTTTCTTTGAAAATTTCACACAAAAAGCCTGTCCGGAGAAAACATCAATGTTTTCATCGGTTCGGGCGATCGTTCATCGGATCATATCTCTTGACCATAGCTTCTGTCCATGCTCCACGGGTTTTGACCTTGATGGGCCGATTCACCGGAATTCTTTGGAAACCCGGAATTCTTTGGAAACATTGACGTTTTCTCCGGACATAGGTCTCCGGACATAGGATTTTCTCATTAATTGATCATTATTAAGAGGCAGGCAAACTCCAGGTCGTGGTTTTTCGAAGGCGCGAGCGGGAAGAAAACACCGCCTCAGCCCGAATTTGCATCACATTGGATTGTTTCTATTAAGATTTGGTGTTTTTTGTAACGCCTAAATTTTCTATTTTTTTATGGGGAATGGCGCGTCGCAGAAGCTATGCGCTGTGATGCGTCGAGCTATGCGGAACGATAAATGGGGTATGTCATGAATTTTTCATAGCTGTTATTGACAATTCGAGGGTTTTGCTGTGCAAATCCACTCAATCGGAGCGAAGCTTCAAGACGGAAGAAACCGAACGGAGGCGTTTCTGTGTTAAGTCGCAAAATGATCGCCGTTACGATTCGTCCTAATTTGCATCGCCCATTGTTCAGTCTGCATTCATAGGGGGAAACGGCGTTCGCCATGTTCTCGAAAATCCTGATCGCCAATCGAGGCGAAATCGCATGCCGGATCATCAAGACGGCTCGACGCATGGATATCAAGACGGTTGCCGTCTATTCCGAGGCCGACGCCACCGCCCTACACGTCGAGATCGCGGATGAGAAGGTGCTGATTGGTCCGCCCGCGTCGGCGCAGAGCTATTTGCGCGCGGAGCGGATCGTTGACGCCTGTCTTCAAACCGGCGCCGAGGCGGTTCATCCCGGCTACGGCTTTTTGTCGGAAAAAGCCCATTTCTGCGAGGCTCTGAAAGCCTCTGGCGTTGCTTTTATCGGTCCCGACCCTCATGCCATGGGGGCGATGGGCGACAAGATCGAATCGAAGAAATTGGCCAAGGCGGCGGGGGTTTCGACCGTGCCGGGTTACTTGGGAGTCATCGAGGACGACGATGAGGCGGTTCGAATCGCCAAAGACGTCGGTTTCCCGGTGATGATCAAGGCCTCAGCCGGCGGCGGCGGCAAGGGGATGCGCGTCGCCCGCAACGAGGCCGAAGTTCGTGAAGGTTTCCGTTCGGCTCGGAATGAGGCGCGCTCCAGCTTTGCCGATGACCGCGTGTTCATTGAGAAGTTTATCGAGCAGCCGCGCCATATTGAAATTCAGATTTTGGCGGACGGTTACGGCAACACCGTCTACTTGGGCGAACGCGAGTGCTCGATCCAGCGGCGACATCAGAAGGTGATCGAAGAGGCTCCGTCTCCGTTCATTGATCCTGCGACTCGGAGGGCGATGGGCGAGCAAGCGGTGGCTTTGGCCAAGGCCGTGAACTACAAGTCGGCGGGCACTGTCGAGTTCATCGTTGACGCCAACCGCAATTTCTACTTCCTGGAGATGAACACCCGCTTGCAGGTCGAGCATCCCGTCACTGAGCTGGTGACCGGGTTGGATTTGGTCGAGCTGATGATTCGCGTCGCCGCCGGGGAGAAGCTGCCCTTTACTCAAGACGACATTCGTCTGCGCGGCTGGGCGATTGAGGCCCGCGTTTATGCGGAAGATCCGTTGCGTAACTTTCTGCCCTCCACTGGCCGCGTGATTCGTTATCGCCCGCCAGCGGATGATCAGCATGTCCGCGTCGACACCGGCGTTTACGAGGGCGGCGAGATCAGCATGTTCTACGACCCGATGATCGCTAAGCTCTGTACGCGCGGTTTGGATCGGGAAAGCGCCATTCAGCACATGCGCATGGCTTTGGACTCTTTCCAGATTCGCGGCGTCGGCCACAACATCAGCTTCCTGTCGGCCTTGATGGCCAAGCAGCGATTCGTTGATGGGCGTCTGACCACTAATTTTATTGCGGAAGAGTTCCCGGACGGTTTCAAAGGTCAAGCTTTGGACGCCGAGACGCAGAGTCGTTTGATTGCGGTGATTGCTGCGGTTCATTACAAAATGGCTGAGCGCAATCGCCATCTCAGCGGTCAAATGCCGGGCTTCCAGCCGCGCCAGACCAACTACTGGGTGGTGCGAATCGATCGCGTCAACACGCGCGTTCATGTGGCTGAAGTCGAAGGCGGCGCAGAGGTGCGAGTCGGCGGGCAAGCCTTTTCGTTGCGGAGCGGCTGGCAGATTCGCGACCCGCTGTGGATTGGCACGGTTGATGGCCGCAAGATTGTGGTCCAGATTGATGTCCAAGGCGACGGCTATCGTTTGTATCACTCCGGCGCCGAGCTTAAGATTCAGGTGTTGACCGAGCGCTCTGCTGAATTGGCGGATTTGATGCCGGTTCGAGTGCCGCCGGATATGTCCAAGTATTTGCTTTCGCCGATGCCGGGCTTGTTGGTGGCGGTGTCTGTGTCGGAAGGGCAGGAGGTCAAGGCCGGGCAAGAGCTGTGTGTGGTTGAGGCGATGAAGATGGAGAACATCTTGCGCGCTGAACATGACGGCGTTATTGCCAAGGTTTGCGCCGAGAAGGGGGCAAGTTTGGCGGTTGATCAGGTGATCATGGAGTTCGTCGACGAGAAAGACGGCGAGAAGAAAAAGTAAGGTTTGGTTTTGGGGGAGGGGGGCATTGTCCCTCCGCTCTCGTTGTTTCTGAAATTCTGAGACAAAGACAAAAAGACAACAAAAACTAAAAAGGGTCCAGGGACTGAGTTCCTGGTCGCGGGGGATCATAAGGGGGGAGCGAAAGCCCCCCTTATTCGCGAAGCGATCCTCCTCTGGGATTGTTATTTCTTTGCTTCTTTTGTTTTTGTTGAGAGTTGTTTTCGTTGAGAGTCTGGATCGCTGAGGGGGGGGGCTTTTTTCGCTCCCCCCTTCCTTTTGCCTCTAGACCAGGACACAGTCCCTGGGGACCCTTTTAATCTGTGGTTTGCAACGCCTTACAGCGGCGCCTTACAGCGGCGAGGTCAAGCTTTTCAATTCTCTATTCTTTGATTTGGCCCTATTCTTTGATTAGGTTGGCGGCTTTTTCCCGCAGAGACTTTAACAAGGGTTCTATTTTCTCACCGTTGGATTGAATGAAGGCGTTGTATTCATCGCGTTGACTCAACGCCATGCTGACGCGCTCGACGATCACGTCAATAATCTTATATCCCGCGCCGCTTTTCCGCACACGCCATTCGAGAGTCATTGGCGGCCCGTTGGGGCGCATAATATCCGTTACTATGACGGCGTCGCGATCTGTTTCTTGCCGGTGAGATTTCAACTGAAAAGTCTCGCCGGAATAGGATCTAAAGTTGTCGGCGTACATTCCGACCACCATAGACTCCAACAGAACTTGAAACTCTTGTTGTTCTTTTGGAGTGGCGATTTTCCAATAACGACCAAGCGTGAAGTGCGCAATAAACGGCAAATCAACGCTGTCAAGCAACAGAGCGCGAAAACGAGAGATCGATTCGCTTTTTGACAGTTTCTTAGCGCCGACAATAGCCAAAGCACGTCTTCCGACAGTGTCGATGAAGGCGGCGGCTTCGGTCGACATCGGCGTAGTTTGAGCTTGAGTCGGAAGCGCTCCTCCGCCGCAAATCGCGGGCAGAAGCGCGCACAAAAGAAGCAGGGCACGACGGTTGAGCATGGGCGATATCTTTGGAATACTCAGTCAGTTTTATTGCAGGAAGGGGCGTGAGAAAGGACCGTCGAGAGATCATAACAACCGTCTCGGCGGCGTTGGTCGGATCATGTTCCGGCGGCGATAAAAAGGATGCAAGTTTTATTATAGGTTGCGGCGACATCGATTTCATCCCCGACCGACACGGATAGGGGGCGCTCAAAGAATTGAATTGCTTGTTTCCAATGATTGGTGCGTGCTCGGCTTGCTGAAGAGTATGTTGTTTCCTCGTCAAGCATCAAGTCGAACCAGAAAACGATTCCATGACAAAGACCGTCGACGGCGGCTTTGACGCAGAAGTCGCGTCGTCCGGAATCCGGCATGTCGACGCGGAAATCGAAGTCCAGCGCCGTGAACGGGTCGCTTAACATGATGTGGGAGTCCGAGGCCAAGTCGATCTGGCCGTATCCGGGAGGACGGAAACGATCGAATGCGGAAAGATCGAAGCCTTCAATTTGGCGCGCTGGATTGATGCGGGCCAGTTCATCGCACTGAATCAGTTGGCCGTAGACTCTGGCGGCGGCGGGGATGATCTTCGCGTTGGGTTTCACCAAATGAGTGCGGGCGTGGCGCAGCACCGGCAGCATATTGGGCGCCAACATGCCGATGTTGATCAGTTCAGAGATAAAGACGTCCGCAGGCTCGGGCAGATCGACGCCGACTCGCAGCAGGGTGGAGATTTTGGGAACAACGCAAATCTTCCCTGTGAAGCCGTTTCGGGTGACGGTTTCTTCGGCGACGCGCGCCAGCAGTGGATTGACCTCGCATGTGACGACGAGTTGCGCTCCGGCGCGCGCGGCGAACATCGCCACCAACGCAGAGCCGGTTCCGATTTCCAGCACCGACATGCCGGGTTCGACGGCGCGCTCGACGGCTTTTCGGTAGGCGTCATTTCTTTCCAGATCATTGATCATGGATAGATGCCAGCCTGGGATGACGTCGCTGTAGATCAGGCGCGTGGCGAAATCAACCAAGGGATGATCCGGGGCCAGCGCGCGGACGCGATCGAGCGCTTCTATGGCGTCTTCGTGTTTTTGCTGCGCATAGAGCGTTTGGGTGAGCGCGGTTTGCGCCGGAATGAAGCTTGGAACGGCTTCGACCACCAGACGGAAGGCGGTTTCGGCTTCGGCCATTTGGCCTAGGCTGCAAAGCACCTCGCCCAGAGCATAGACGGCTTCCATCTGATCGGGGTTGAGGGCGAGGGAAGCGCGCAGAACCTCGGCGGCTTCGTCGAGTCGTCCCAGATCGCGCAGAGCGATGCCGAGATTCGAGTGAATGTCCGAGAGGTTGGGTTGTAGGACAAGAGCGCGGCGGAAAGCGTCTTCAGCCTCTGCGGGGCGTCCGAGGCTGAGCAAGGCGTTGCCGAGGTTGACGATGGGGTCTATGAGTTCTGGCGCGAGGTCCACGGCTTTACGCAGCGACGGCTCCGCCTCGGCGAAGCGGCCAAGTCGAAACAGCAGGCTTCCGTAGCTGTTGTGCAGAGCAGGATTGTTGGGCGCAAGGACTATGGCTTGATTGATTTTGGAGAGCGCCTCATCGGTTTTTCCGGTTTGAAACGCGATTAATCCCAAGAGATGGATGGCTTCGGGATAATCGGAGGATTGGGGCGGGATGGTCTGGCAAAGAGTTTCCGCCGCCTTGACGTCTCCGTTTTTGAAGAATTTGACGGCGCGTGAAAAAGTGTTGGGATTACCGTTCATTCCTGGCTCCTGGCCTGGCTCCTGGCCCGCGCGAGTGCGCGCGGACGGTACATTACCTTTGGCGCGCGCCAAAGGACAGTTTTTTTGCGCGAGCAAAAAGGTGAGGACTGTCTTTATGAGACATGCGTTTCGAATGAAATAAGACGAGAGGTTGGACCGTCTAATTTTTTAATGAGATCGTCCTGTCTGCGATCTGCTCTAGACGTAATGGCGTTGCAGTGGCATAGTGCGCGTAGTTTGGATTCGATAGGGATTCTCCCTCGGCAAGGGCGGTCATGAGCGAAAAAATCTCTTTCATCTCCTGGATGGCGAATTTCCAGGTTAACTGGTTTACGTTTCGCCGCGGACAGTTGGTCGGCGAAGATCAATTCGGCAACCGTTACTACATCGAGAAAAAGAAAACCCCCAGCCTTCCACGGCGGCGGCGGTGGGTTATTTACAATGGCGAACCCGAGGCCACTAAAGTGCCTCCCGAGTGGCATGGTTGGCTTCACTACACTCACGACGAGCCCATTCCTCTGAAGAGCGAGTTTCATCAGTCGTGGGTCAAGCCGCATCAAGCCAATCGTTCCGGGTCGCTTCAGGCTCATAAGCCGCCTGGATTCGCTCTGGGAAGCGCCGAGCGTTCTAAAGCCACCGGTGATTATCAGTCCTGGACCCCGAATTGATCGCTTAGATTTGCTCGCAAGGATTCGTTAGGTGAGAGCTGAGCGCGCGACGGCTTGGATGATCCGGAGAAACTGTCGAGATGCGTAAGAACATTATGGAAACCGTGCTCGGCGCGGTGGTGTTGGTCGTCGCCGGTTTTTTCTTGGCCTTCTCTTATTCCAGCGCCGATTTGCGCAAAGTTAAGGGATATGAGGTCGTTGCGCGCTTTTCCAGCATCAGTGGCCTCCAAAACGGCGCCGACGTTCGAATTAGCGGCGTTAAAGTCGGCAGTGTTACGGGGTTGTCGTTGGCTGAGAACGGTTACCAAGCCGTGGTTCACATGTCGGTTGATCCTGCGATCAAGTTGCCGCGCGATTCTTCCGCCCTTATTTCAAGCGAGAGTTTGCTTGGAGGGAAATTCTTGGCTCTGGAGCCGGGGGGAGACGATGAGATGATCGCTCCCGGCGGGAGAATTGAACACACGCAATCCACGCCGGGATTCGAACAATTGCTTGGGCAGGTTATCTTCAATCTGCAAAACATGAACAAGGCTCCGGCGCCGCCGCCGCCGCCGAATCCGACAAATAAGCCGGGGAGCAGCGGTGGAAAATAGGCTTTGCTTCGGCGTTTGGATTTCAAAAAGTCAGTAAAAAAATGGACGCCAAGGGCAAAGTCTTGGTTGGGGTTGGTAGGGGGGGGGCCGGTTTTTTTCCCCCCCTTTGATGAAAGGTCGCTGATGATTGAGCGCATCTTTCCAAATGTCGATGTCTGTGCCCAAGCTTTGGCTGCCGATGTTGCGGCGGCGCTGCGGGAGCGTGACGGCGGCTCTCTTGTTGTTCCTGGCGGTTCGACGCCGGCGGCGTTTCTTCGGGCTTTGTCTGTGGCGGCGGGCGTTCCTTGGGAAAATGTGACGATAGCGCCCTCTGATGAGCGATGGGTGTCTCCGGACCACCCTTTTTCCAATCAAGGTTTTATTGCTCGGAGCTTGTCGGCTGCTGCGGCGAAGGCGGTCTTGTTTCCTTTGTTCACTGGGGGCGAGAGCCCGGCGGCTGCGGTTGCGGACTGTGCAGAGCGCATTGCGCGATTATCTTTGCCGTGGGTGGCGACGGTTCTCGGCGTTGGTCTTGATGGGCATATTGCTTCGCTTTTTCCCGGGGGAGAGTTTGAAGACGATGCGCTTTGTTGCGCTGCTCGGGCGCCGGTTGCGCCGGTTGAGCGGCTTAGCCTTGGTTTGGGCGCGTTGAAGCAATCGGAGCGTGTGTTTTTATTAACCTCGGGACCAGAGAAGGAGAGAGCTGTTTGGACTGCGGCGCGTGACGAATCGAGCCCTTTGGGGCGTTTGCTTCGTCTTGTTCCGAATATGGGTCACTATCATGCTCTTGCTGATATCTGACGCCGATGACATTAATGATAAAGGTTATTAATAGGAATGATAAAGGTTATTAATAGGAATGATAAAGGTTATTAATAGGCAAAAAGATAGCAAATCAAAAAGGTCTAGGAATACGGTTCTTGCATTTCTTAATTAATTATTATTTGTTTGTTTTTGCTTTTGTGGCTTTTCGGTGTGTATTCTGACAAGAATAGACCGTTCTTCCGATTCGGCGGTGTGATTGGAATGCGAGGAGTGTTGGCGTGTTGAATATTGGCGTCATTGTTGCAAGTCTATGCGCTGGTTTAGGCGTAAGTCTTGGGTGGGCAAGTCTTGGGTGGGCGCAATCTCCTTCTCAGTCTCCGTCGAGCCAAGTTTTGCCGGTTGATCGCCCTTCGCGCTCTCATATCTTGCTCTACACCTCGTCTTTGGAGCGCGCCTTCAGCGAAGCCGTCACCGAGCGGCTGAAAACCAAAGCAGGCGTCGCCATCAACATCAAAACCGTGTTGGCCAACACGGCGTTTCGTGATTTCTGCGCGGGAGTTTCGCTCGACGCTCCAGACGTCATTGCCGTTCCGCGCCGGATGTCCGAACGTGAATTCATTAATTGTAATGAAAATGGCGTCATCGATGTGCTCGAACTGAAAATCGGTTACGACGCATTGGTGTTCATGACTAAAAAAGGCGATCCGATCTTTAACTTGACGCCCAAACAAACCTTCATGGCTCTGGCGGCTGAAATCCCCAAAGGAGGCAAGTTCGTTCCTAACCAAGCCAAACGGTGGAGAGATATCGACGTTGCTTTGCCCGATCAGGATATCCGCGTTTATATGCCGCAGACGGGAACCGTGATTAACACTTTCTTTAAAGACATCTTCATGGAGGGGGGATGTCGTGGCCTGAAACAGTTCAAAGAGTATTACATGGCGATTGATCGCGTGAGGCAATGCACAACTTTGCGTCGTGACGATCGCGTGGTTGAAATTCGTCCTCCGATTGCCGTGAACTTCAAAGAAGCCGCCGAAAAAGCGCCTCCGGGTTCTCTTATTGTGGTTCCCTACGTTACTTGGTTGAACAATCGTCATCAATACGACCTATTGCCTATTATGGGAGTTCTGCCTAGTCACGACAGCATAACTTCAGACGAGTATGAAGCGGTTTACCCCGTTCTGTATTACGTCAAACGCGGCAGTATGGAAAAACGATTTGGCGGAAAAAACATTGCTCCGGGACTCTACTCGTTCATCCAGGAAATTATGAGCGAAGACGCCAAAGCTCATGGCGGTTATTTGGCGCAGCGCGGCTTGGTGGTGGAAGACGAAGATCAACGAATCATCAATCGAGAAAAAGCCCTGAGATTGGAACGTTTTAAACGCTGAATATATAAAAATTGTGAGGAAATCCATGATCAGGGAATCCGCAATGACCAAAATGGTGACGGGAATCTTATTCGTCGCAATGCTTGTCGTCTTATCAGTGGCGGAAGTGTCGGTCGCTGTGGCGCAAACCGGAGCATCATCATCGTCTCCGACGTTTTTGTTGCCGCGCGCCGCAGGTGGAGACACTTTGCGACCGATTACGATCGAGTTCTTAGGGCAAACGCCGAACAGTTATTACGTCAACGCGCCGGAAGTTCGGGAGCGGAGCGCGTTATGGCAGATGTATGATAGTTTGGCTTATTCTTTGCAGTATTTATGGGATTCTTTGACCACAGGTCTAACGCCTCCTTCTCCCACCAGTTTCGCTAAAACATTTGACGAGAAGGATCCAAATTCCTTTTGGTATATGATTAGTGAGACCGGATATAAACTTAAGGAAATTGAAACGGACGTCTCAATCATTCCCAACGTCGGTTTTAAGTTTAAATACGTTCGTCAGATGTCTGACGCAGACATTAATTATATAGAACGGAAGCTCGAACGTCACGCCAAGAAGTTTTCTGATTTCGGCTCCAAGCTTCAACGGTCGATTCTGGCGACGTTGCTCGACATCAACAATAGTGATTCTTATTACGTGGAGACATTTACTGTAAAATTATTGCCGATTCCTCGTGCAACCTTTTCTTTGCAACCCTGGGAAGGTGGATTGCCGCGAGAATTGGATGTTTTGTTGCGTGCGATTCAAGGAAAAGACAATCCGTATGCGCATTCTCCTCACGGCGGCAACGAGGATTAAGAGTTCGATGGGGCCAGGGACTGTGTTCCTGGTCGCTCGGGAGATCATAAGAGGGGGAGTGAAAGCCCCCCCCCCCCCTTAATTCGCGAAGCGATTTTTCTCTGAAATTATTTGTTCGTCAACCTGGAGAAAACTCAGTCAGCTTTATTCTAAGAGCCTGTCCGGAAAGAGTATCAATGTTTCCGGACAGGCTCTAAAGCTTATTGTCCTGTCGCAATTCGATTTGCCTCCTTAATAACCAGCGACAGTGTTCTACAGAAATCCAGACAGGCTTCTCTTGTCTGCTTCATGTCTCCACTCTGCGCTGTTTTTTGAAGGCGTTCTGAAGCGCTTGCCAAGCTTTTTGCACCGAGGTTCCCCGCGACGCCTTTCACTTCATGAGCTTTTCTGGAGACTGCAAGCAAAGAGCCGTCAGCCAACAAACGTTTGACGTCATTAACGGTGTCAGCGTAACTCTTGGAAAATTCTTCCATAAGGAGCTTTAATAAATCACGATCTCCCATGGTTCGAGCAAGAGCTTCTTTTTCGTCGATTTCCGGCAATTTCACCGGATCGTTCGGAGGAGGGGCAACCTTCGGCGGAATCGGAATGCAGGAAAGACGGTGACGACGTGCATGCATGGCAATGACGGTCGTCATTTGCGAAACGACAAACGGCTTTCCGATGTGGTCATTCATGCCGGCGTCCAAGCAGTGATCGCGATCGGAAGCTAACGCATTGGCGGTCATCGCGATGATCGGCAGATCGGATTGTTTAAGATCGTTGCGTATTGCTCTGGTTGCGTCATATCCATCCATGAGCGGCATCTGAATGTCCATTAGAACGACGTCAAACCGTTCACGATCGTTGGTCAGCGCCTCAAGCGCTTCAATGCCGTTGGCGACGATTGTTACACGAGCTCCGGCGGCTTCCAGAATTCGACGAGCCACCATTTGATTGATTGAATTGTCCTCGGCGACCAACAAAGACAAACCGGCCAGCGGCGTGTTCGGCGGAACCTCAAGGGGAGGCGACAATGTTGTCGTATTCGTCGGTCCATTATCGACAGGACATGCGATGGCGACGGCGTCCAGTAGACTGGAAGGCGTGATCGGTTTCGTTAACACGGCCCGAATCAAAGGATCGTCATTTGAGTCTTTTCGAACTTTTTCATACTCGAACGCAGTAACCACGAGAATGAGGGGGATCATTTCCGGTGGTTGATGTGCTCTAAGGTGCTGAACGATTTCGCGACCGCCGATTTCGGGCATGGACCAGTCAAGCAGAAAGAGATCAAACGGCTCTGTTTTTGCCGCTCGATCAATTTCATCCAAAGCTTGTCGACCGGATGATGCGACGACCACAATCCAGTCGAACGGCTCGATCATCGTGACGATGACGCGGCGAGCGATCGGGTTGTCGTCGGCAATCAGGACTTTTAATTGCGTCGGAAGATTCGGCGGGATTAACGGCGGTTCGACAATCTCCGGTGAACGGCCTAATCGTAAATCGACCCGAAAAATACTGCCGCGCCCCAATTCACTTTCGACGGAGATGCGCCCGCCCGCCAATTCAACCAGGCGGCGACAAATCGTCAGACCCAAGCCGGTTCCTCCGAAGCGGCGTGTGGTGGCGCTGTCAGCCTGACAAAAAGCGTCAAAGATTGTCTGTTGATTCTCGGGAGCGATTCCAATGCCGGTGTCGCGAACGGTAAATTGCAGATCGACGTTGTCTTGATCGCCTCCAACGGCTTCCACCGACAACACAACCTCGCCTTGTTTGGTGAATTTTATGGCGTTGCTGGCGAGGTTGGTCAATATCTGTTGGAGACGCAACAGATCGCCGACGAGTGTTAACGGCGTCTCTGGTTTTATGTCGAAAAGAACTTCAATATCTCTATCGCGCGCTCCGGCGGCGGCGAGGCCGGCGAGCGTTTTCATTAAATTGTCGAGACGAAACGATTCTTCGATCAATTCGATTTTTCCGGCCTCGACTTTGGAAAAGTCAAGGATATCATTGATGATTCCAAGCAAAGATTGAGCCGACAGGCGCATCTTTTCCACATAGTCCTTTTGGACCGTGTTGAGTTCGGTTTGTTCCAGAAGATAGGCCAGTCCGAGAATTGCATTCATCGGCGTGCGTATTTCGTGGCTCATATTGGCGAGAAACGCGCTTTTGGCGGAGTTGGCGGTTTCAGCGGCTTCCTTAGCAGAAATCAAAGAGGTTTTTACCTCTTGAACGTGGTCGAGCATTTGGTCAAAGGCTTGAGCCAAACGGCCAAATTCATCGGTGTTGCGGTTTCGCAGACGAAGGTCGTGGTTGCCGGAGCCGACGGCTTGAACGGCTTCGACTAAAACGGCAAGCGGACACAGAATGGATTTCCGCATGAGGAGAATGGCGACGATCGGCAACCCCATCAAAATGAAAATGGAGGCGATGACGACATACTGGTTTAGGCGACGGACTCTTTGTTCCTCGGCAAAAAGAAGCTGCGTCAATTCTTCGACGGCGGTCGCCAAAGAGGCCGCGCGCAGCAAGAACAGACTCGTCATCTGCCGCTCTCGTTCTAATTGTAACGAGTTGAGCGAATGTTGCGCAAAGAGGGATAGAAGTGATTCACATTCTTTAAGTCGGTCGACGACGTTTTGTCGCAACGCCATCGGTTCTTCACTCTGAAAAGCGGGGGATTTTCGAAGGTGTTCCAAGAGAGGGTGGAGCGCGCGCAGAACCACCTCCGCCTGAAGACGAGGACGTTCTTCGCGATACAGCGCGTATTCGAATCCCACGGTTCGCAGATCGCCGACTTTGACGCGAACTGTGAACACTGTCTCAAGATCGCGTCGAGCTTCGTCGTCGGTTTGGTTTGCGTAGATGATATGGACCGACAGGACAAAGCATAAAATCACGAATGCGGCAAAAATGAAGAAAGTTCGTTTCTGGAGGCTCATGGTTTCAACAAGCTGCTTAACGAATGATTGTGACGGCTGAAGGCATAACCGCATCGAGCGGCGACGTATCCAGGAAGTCGAGATAATTGGGAATAGTCGCCTTGCGGTCAACATTGCCGATGCCGTTGCGAATGGCCCAGCGCGCTTGGCTCTCAAGAGAAACGATCAGAACCTGATCAAGCGAGAGTGCATGTCGGGAGTTGCCCCAAAGTGTTTCGAGGATTTTTTCATCCATTTTTAGACGGCGCGCGACGACGGCAACCGCCTCATGTCGGTGGTTGCGAGACCATTCGATCGCGCGTTGGGTGGCTCGCAACAAACATTGAGCTGCTACGGGGCGTTTTTGTGAAAAATCGCGTCGTGTTGCGTAATTAAAAGTTTCTTCGTGTCGTCCTTTTTCGTAAGGTATGATTATGGCTCTGTCTCCCAGCGCAACCTGAGCATAGTATCCATAGGGATCAAAAGCTGCAACGGCGTCGACGCGATTTTGCGCTAAAGCTTCTGAGGACTCGGCTGCGGGTAAATTGACTTCGGTGATTTCGCTTGAAGCTATTCCCAAGTCGGCGAGGATGGAATGAAGAAAAAATTGCGCGGTGGTTCCGGTCATAACGCCGACTCGGTGGCCGCGAAGATCGGTTGGCGCGACGATGCCGCCTTTACGATCGGTCACCAACCGATACGGGTTGTTGTGAGAAAACGTGGCGATAATGACGAAGTCGCTACGTTGGAAACTCTGGAGGACGATTGGCGTATCGGCGACTGTCGCCACTTCGATTTCATTTCGCAGCATGGCTTCCAGCGCCATTTTGCCGGCAGGCCAAGACCGAGTAGTAACCTCTAGTCCTTCGTCGCGGTAAAATCCCTGTTCCAGAGCAATAAAAGTCAGAATATTTCCAGCATTTTCAGCCACCCCCAGAGAAAGAGCCTCTCTTTTGGGGGATTCCGCGTGACACGCTTCACCCCAGAGAATTGCTGTTTTCATAAAAATGGCAACGAAAATAAAGAAACATTTCATGACGGACTCCACTTTATTGATATACATGCGTCAATCTTCAGGGAGAACTGATGCATAGCATTTTACTATTTTAAATGGAAGCCAGACCAATCCAGTGACCGTGTTTTTAGTCGCCGTGGTCAAGGGTGTTTGTGAGATATTCGCTCCGTTCGGGCGAATAATACCAACGAGTGGCGAGACGATACAAGTAAACGATCCCAGAGGAAGGTCGCGACGTGAATGAGGGAGCCGCTTTCTTATTATGATTCCGAGCGGCCAGGAATACAGTCACTGAGTTTGTCTAATTTGTTGTTTTCTCCGGACAGGCGCTCAGGACGTAAGGAAGAGGGATGCCATCAGCGACATCTTTCGAAACGATTCTTTAAGAAAGCAGAACGTTGTCTGAATTCTAAGAAATCTTGACATCGCTCAGAAATTTATCAACTTGACCACGCAGTTCGGTTGATTGGTGCGAAAGTCCCGTTGCAACAGTATTCACTTCCTTCGCCGCGTTCCATGTGTCTTCGGCTGCATGCTTAACGCCGCTTATATTGCTGCTCACATCTTGAGTCCCTTCAGCCACGAGCTGAATACTGCGTGAAATTTCTGCTGTTGCTTGTTCTTGCTCTTCCACCGACACGACAATCATCGCCGACAACCGACTGATCTCACCAATGATGTGGCCGACGTCTCCAATCGCTCCAACCGCTTCGTTGGTTGCATTTTGAATGGCGACAATCTGTTGCGTAATGCTCTCCGTCGCCTTCGACGTTTGGTTGGCAAGAGTTTTGACCTCTGACGCCACCACGGCAAAACCTTTTCCCGCCTCGCCGGCGCGCGCCGCTTCGATCGTCGCGTTGAGCGCGAGCAGATTCGTTTGAGAAGCAATGTCTCTGATCATCTTGACAATATCGCCAATCCGTGAGGCGGCGCCTGCGAGGCTGGTCACGACTTGGTTGGCTTGGCGAGCGCTTTCGACCGCTCCATTGGCGATCTGAGTTGATTGTCCCACTCTGTGACCGATCTCTGCGATCGATTTGGCCAACTGCTGAGAGGCCATTGTGACGGTTTTCACATTGACAAATGCGTTTTCAGATGCAACAGCCACAAGGCTGCTCTTTTGAGTGGTGTGGTCGGCGTTGATGGAGAGATTGCCCGCAGACTCCAACATTCGTCGAGACGATGCGGCGAGTGTGTTGATGACGCGCGTGACGCTGGCTTCGAACGAAGCTATAAGCACATTAAGCTTTCCGATGCGAGCCTGTTTTTCCGTTTCTTCCACGCGTCGAGCGGCGGCGAGATTCTCGCGTTCGATCGCGTTTATTCTAAAAATCTCTACGGCGCGCGCCATTGCTCCGAGTTCGTCGGTTCTCGACGTCGCCGGAATCTGAATATTTGTTTCTCCTTGGGCCAATAGCCTCATGACCTTGGTGAGCGCCATTACAGGTCGAATGAGAGAGTTCAGCAAAAGCAGCATGCCGATTCCGACCACCAGTAGGATAGAAACCGATTCAATTAAGCGAATAATGACCTGTTTTTGCCAAGTTTGTTTAATGGAATTTGTCGATAACGCCACCGTAATTTTACCATAAGGACGTGAGCCTTTTTCATCGTTAAGCATGATGTCATGCGTTGCGACATAAACGCCGCTGCCGGGCGTTACCGATCCATGTTCAAAAAGGATTTTACCGTCAACATCTGCGACGACGACGCCCATGTAATCAGGATCACTTACGAGAGAACGGCCAAGATTCTCTATCGTTGGCGTGTCGAAGTTATAAACCGGACCACCAAGAGCCGCTCCTTCGATGTGAGAGATAATGTCTAGACGCGCTAAAATCGCGGAATGGAGCAATTCATTCAGCCCCAACAAATCAAGCCATGCAGGCATAATAATGGAAACTGCAAGCAACGGCAAAAGCAATAAAATAGAGCGAAGACGAATGTTGTCTTTGATGTTTTTGAGCATGGCTGAGAACCTAAAATAACATAAAATTATGGCAAGGCGGAGATGACGGCGGATTTTCCGCCGTCGTCTCTCTGCGTGATTAGTCTATTTCTTCCCTGCAACCCGAAGAGCTTCATCCCACATTTGACGGTAGGCGTTTCTTGTGCGGTTGTTGAGGGGTTGCCAGAAATATTCTTCCTTGAAGAAGCTGGCGTCTCCAGCCATTCGCTCAATCATCGACCCGGCGGGCAACAGAGGTTTGGCCTTGGGATTGGTCACAACCACGCCCATATCGCGAGCAATAGACGCCTGTGTTTCCGCAGACAACATGAAATCCAGCAAAAGATATGCCGCTTCTAACTTTTCCGGGTCTTTTTCTACTCCCCGCGCTATAGAAATATTGTCGAGCCACAAGGTCTCCCCTTCTTTGGGAGTGGCGATCTTCCAATCTTGCCCGGCGGCGTTGGCGATGGTGACGGCCATAAGATAATCCGTGATTACGTCAAGATTCGCCATATCTTCACTCTTTGCTAGTCCTCCCCACAAGCCGCCACAGTTTTTAACGAGACGATTTAAATAATCCTGAACTTTTTTGCGATCTATGCGCTCAATGTCGTACACATCTTGAGGCTTGCTGCCGGCAAGCAGCGCCAATGAGTAAATATTGGCTTCAAATTGATCGTTGGTTACAGAAACGCGACCGGCGTATTTCGTATCCAGTAGATCAGCCCAGGAGGTGGGAGGAACCGTTACTCGCTTGGCGTTGTAGGCAATTGCGTATGACCCGCCAAGCAATGGAATGGCGTGGGGTTTTCCGCCATCATAAGAATACTGAGCGTCTCGCAATGCGGATGGCAAGTCACGGTAGTTTTGCAGTCGAGAAACGTCAATATCAAGTAAAAGTCGGAGTAGCTTGTTGTTTTCCGCCTTGTAATAGTTGTTGGTCGGTGTAACAACGTCTGCTTGTTTATCGCGCAGAGCGATGAAAATATCATCGGAAGACCCAATGAAACGTTGTTTTCCGGCCGAGTCTACGGTGGCCACAAGTCTAACGTCTTTGCCTTTGCTACGCGCATATGCTTCGAATTTGTCTTTATAGGGCCAAATGTATCCCTCCCATTCAAACACACGAATGTCCGTAGCCAGAACAGGATTGGAGATTGCGCCGATCATCAAGCCTGCAATAGCGGACACTTTAAGAAACCATGCCATCATCTATTTCCTTCCCATGCGAGCAGAGCTTTTTCTGCTGTTTTGTTGTTAAAAGAACAAAGTCAAATCAGGCTCTTACAAAACTTGCTTTATTAGACGATATTTTCGTCGGATTGATGTTGCGTTCACCAAAAATATACGTCATCGACATCTTTTATCGTTTTAATTAGATTTGAATTGTAAGCATTGCTTCCCTCCATTATCAAGCTGACATTTGATGTCGGATTATTTTTTTTGCAGACTCAAATCACTTTGCCGATTTCCCACATAAAAACCAAAATGATTTGGGGACTGAGTTTCCAGTCGCTCGGGCCAAGGGCGAAAGTCTTCCTTTATTCGCGAAGCGATCTTTCTCAGATCGTCAAACGTTCGTACAAAGTGAGTTGCGATGTGGAAGGGGGAGGGCTCCGTTCTTCCCTTGTGATGTTGTCGCGCTTATTGCGCGCTTATTGAATGACCCATCTCATGTGACGGCATTCCGCCACGACTCCGAGTGGTCAGAGACACAATCTCAATTATTTTATGGTTTTTATGTCGGAGAAATCATTAAAAGAAACGAAGATCGTGCGTCAATAATTTAGAGCGTTGGCATATTGACACCACGCAACCGTGAGTGTTATTCATAGCGTTAAACACAGCGTTTATAAACTGGGCGTCCTTGCCACGTTCTTTCTGTGCCACGTTCTTTCTGTGCGCGGCGTAGGTTTGTCGTTAAGGGGGAAACAGGCCGCACAATGAATAAAGTTATTTCCGGGAATAAAGTTATTTCCGGTCGGCCGAAGCCCGATGTTTTTGTCGGATCGAGCTATGTTTTCGCTCTTGTTTTCGCCATTTCAGTCCTATTCTTTTTGGGTCAGCGTTTCATGGGCGATGATCGGGCCGCTCTATCCACTCGGATTGAGACCGCTTTCGATCTCGATCAAATCAACATCGAGTTCGTAGCCTTGCGCAGCAAGGTGAATATACTTGGTCATAATGCTTCTTCCCATGACGCTGAAGCTGCAATCGTCACGTTTCGGCGAATTCGAGTTAAACTTGTGGCTCTTGACGACGTCGTTAAAGGAGCAACGGGTTCCAGCAATCTTTCTTCCCTGATCGAGGCGTTTGACGCCTATGGCGCAGGTCTCAACCGGCTGAGCGTTAAAGTCGGAGTTTCCGACGCCGTTCTGAACGATCTTGATTTTCGGGCCTCAAAATTCGAGACTCTCATTGAAGCCGAGCGTTTGAACGCGCGTCGTTCGGTTGCGGCGATTCAGGCGGGACATAACACAGAAAACGATCTTTCCGTGGCGTTCATTCTTGTCATAAGCCTCTTGATCGTCATTGTCTGTCTTTGGTTTGTGCGACGCACTGGTCGGAGGCTTGTTCAAGTGTCCGACGACACTCGATTGGTGACAAACGATCTTGGCCGCGTCTTCTCTGCTTTGGCCGAGGGCGATTTGACGCAGAAAGCCAATCCAAGGTCTCAAAAAGCCTTCATCAAAATGGCCGACGACGTTAACGCCACAGTTGAAAAACTTGCCGGAATGGTTGCTCGCATCAATGAGGCGGCGACCACAATCTCCGCCGCCGCCACGGAAGTTGCTGCGGGAGGTTCAGACTTGGCCGAACGCACTGAGCATCAAGCTGCGGCTCTTGAGCAGACAACGGCGTCTTTGGAACAGCTCGACGCGGTTTTTAAAAGCCATTGCGAACTCTCTTTGAGGGCCAACGGCATGGTCAAGCAAGCCCGAGACGCAGGGGACTCGGGCACGACTGTCGTTGCCGCCGCCATTGAATCCATGGGGCGGATCGTCGAAGCTTCGGAGAAGATCAAGGACATCATTCGGGTTACGGAAGAGATTTCTCGTCGGATCAACGTGCTGGCGCTCAACGCCTTCGTTGAGGCCGCAAGAGCCGGCGACGCCGGAAAAGGCTTCAGCGTTGTCGCTCGAGAAGTCGGCAGCCTCGCCGAACGTTCCGCTCAAGCGTCTCATCAAATCAAAGAACTGATTTTCAATTGCGACAAGCATATTCAACAAGGGGTTAAGATGGTTTTCCAGTCCGGCGAGGCGTTGGAAACAATCGTCGGATCGGTCAATCACGCCGCAGAGCTGTTTCATGAAATTGCCGACAACGCATCGTCGCAATTCAATAAATTCCATGAAATCAATGTCGCCATGGCGCAGATTGATGAAACAACACAGATGAACGCGGCTTTGGCGGAGGAGACTTGTGCGGCGACGCAGTCTATGCGTCAAGAAGCGTCTTACATGAGACAGCTCGTGTCGTTCTTCATGGTGACTTCCAAAGATTCGGGCCCGAATATTGATCGAGATATTATTTTTATTGAAAGCACAAAACTAGATCACATCAGTTTCATGAAGAGGATTCACGAAGCTGTTGCCGGGGAGCGTGAAACTGATCCAAAAACTGTTCCAAATCACCACCAATGCCGACTCGGAAAGTGGTATGACGCCATCGACTTGGCTATGGTGCGGCAAAACCCGTTTTATCGAGCGTTGGAACGACCGCACTCTGAGGTTCATGACTCTGCCGGACGTGCTTTGGAGCGCCACCTTGCAGGCGACGCGCATGGATGCGAGCAGGCTCTGAAAGAAATGGAAAGCGCTTCAGTTGAGGTTCTTGCTCTGATTGACGACCTTGCCGCCGACCTGCGGGAGCTTAACGCCGAGCAACCCGTTCATCCTCGACAGAAAGACGCTCAGGCCAGACGCGAAGCTCAGAAGAAAACTTCAGAGCAAAAAATTTGCACTCGATCTTTTGTTGCGCGCCCCAATGGCCCGCTCCAGCGTGTGAGTCATGGGGGAGATCGTGATTGGAAGGAGTTTTAGACGTAAGGTTGTGATGAAGGGTTCACCGGATTGAAACGGCCTTTGCGCCTTTGGTTGTCAGAGTCTCCAAGCCATAGAGTTTCTAAAAGTCATGGTTTCTAAAGGCCTTCCGGCCCTTGGCGGGGGCCGGGGCGGAGCCTTGGCCTTCCGATGAAACCCCGGAAAAAAGCGCCGGTCGAACAGAGCGCATTAGGTTTATGGCTGGACTAATTGCAGTTTTGGGGGCCGTCGGCCATGGCGCGCGATTCATTGTTCGAGGTTGTGGCCCCTAGCGCGCAAATTTTTAATCGCCCTTGAGAGTCGGAAGACACGCGCATCACCAAGAGTGTGGTTTTTGTTTTATCGGTTCGCGGATCGTTTCCGGAAATCCGAAAAATCAAGGCGATCGGTTGATTATTCGAACGTCCATAACGCCATTCGAGCGGCGTTCCCGCCAGAGCTGGAAAATCTCCGGGAGCGTAGCGGGCAAAGGTGTCGTAAAGGTCGACCTTGACGGCGCCTTTTTGCACGATCATCCAAGAACGTGCGTCGTCGGCGGCGGCGAATATGCGGAAGCCGTTGCGCGCAGGGCATTCAGAAATTGCGCCCCCTCCCTCGGCGGAGATTTGGACGCAGTCTTTATCTTTTAAAGAGGTGTATGAGGAATCATTGGCGCTGGCGGGTGAGACATCGCTGAACAACCCGATCAGCCCGAATCCAATGGCGCCGACGCCAAGTGCGAAGGACGAAAGTAAAGAGCGTGGGAAGTGTGTCATCATTGAGGTTATGATCCTCGACGTCATAGAGATAAAAAGCTTTATGGCGCTATAAAACTGAGAGTCGTTTCACCGGAATCGGTCGAAGAACGATCGTGCTCATTCTCGAATGGCGTCGCAGGTTAAGTCAAGTTCCTTGTTGACGCAGAAGGAAATTATAAGATTTTCTGAGGCCCATTTATTTTGATTACGCCAAATCTTCATAAAAATTAAAATGATATGTATTTTGCGTCGATATGGATTCTAATTAGAGTATAATTTTTAGTCGATAAATTTCTGAATCATTCATTCTAATTGCAATATTACTCTTTTGTTGTGAATTCACGCATCAAAAGAGCAACCTATAATGGTGGTGCGGGCTTTTGGAAGCGGTCTCTTAGATGATTGACGGTTTCCAATGTATCTGCTAGGCTCGCGCGGCCTCTGGTGGAGGGGCAAGGCGTTTTTCAATCGGACGTTTTTGTTCGAGATTAAGCTTCGAGTTAAACATTTGAGAGACCGGAGGGGGGGCGAATGAGTGTTGCTAAATCCCACGCCAGTCATGGTGGCGCGGCTGATTCTCATGCTCATCACGGCGGGCACGAGCACCATTGGGAAACGTCCCTGGCGCCGCTCGCGTTGGTGGTGGGGGTCGTGTGTCTGTTGCCGGCGGCCTTTATCAGCTACTTTGTTTATGAAGATCTGAAGCTTGCCAGCATTTTTATGGGCTTCGGAACCCCAATCGTGTTGTTTGCCGTTTCCAAGTGGGTCAACGAGGGCATGACGCAGCCGAGCATAGCTCCTGGTTTGGCTGCCGTCGGGCTTCCGTTGTTCATCGTTTCTGAAATTTTCATCTTCCTTGCGATGTTCGCGGCCTATTGGATGTTCCGGTTGTTCGCCGTTAGCTGGCCGCCGGCTGGCAGTCCGGAAATGCCTACGGGCATGCCGCTTTTGATGACGGCTCTTCTGGTGACGTCCAGCGTCACGGCTCATGTCGCCGAAGAGAAAGAAGCGCATGGGGACGTCTCCGGTCTGCGGACTTGGTTGATGTTGACCATTCTTCTTGGTCTGGCGTTCCTGAGCTGCACGGCGTATGAGTACACTCATCTGATCGGGCATGGTTTTGTTCCTGGCGTGAGCGTTTTCAGCACGGCGTTTTTTGGGATCACGGGCTTCCATGCTTCGCACGTGATGGTTGGTTTGTTCGCCTTCCTGTTTGTTTTGATCCCGGCGTTCCGGGGGCGGACCAACAAGACGTTCCTTCAGTGCGTTTCCGTGTACTGGCATTTTGTCGATGTCGTCTGGTTCTTCGTTGTCTCTCAGATCTATTTCTGGTGATCGAAAGAGACGGGAGTTTGCATTGATGCGCTTGGGATTTCTCCGATTTTTTTTGGTTGTGGGGATGGCTTTCGTCGCCTTCTCTTCAGAGGTCTTGGCGCAAGCGAAGATTGTCGAATCGGATGTCGATCCCGCGATCTTTCGTATTGATGAGAACCGTTTTCTCGGCGTGAAGCCGGATGAGTCTCTCACCTTCCGCGATCAGGATGGGCGGCGTTTTACTTTCGGTGAAATGACGTCTCAACCGTTAATTCTGGTTCTGTCTTATTATAGCTGTGACGGGGCCTGTTCGTTGGTGAACAACGATTTGGCGGAACAGCTTAAAGAAGTGAAGAGGCTGACGGCGGGACGGGATTTCCGTATTCTGACTGTTAGTTTCGATACGCACGACACGGCTGCGTCTCTGGCCGCCTTTCGCGGGAAGTTGGATATTCCACCGCAATTGGCGGCGGCGTGGCGTTTTTCTTTGCCGTCTGAGGGCGACGAAGTGCGTCGTCTCGCAGAAACGGTTGGTTTCAAATACTTCTGGTCTCCTCGGGATCGGATTTTTCTGCATCCCGGGGTTTTTGTGTTTTTCTCTCCGGAAGGGCGTGTTGTTCGTTTTTTATACTCGATGAACGCCCGACCACTTGACGTAGAGCTTGCGCTCATCGATGCAAAAGCAGACCAAGTCAAGCCGAGTGAAATCGTCAATTTCGCCCTGAGCCTTTGTTACAGCTACAACTATATGGAAGGCCGATATACGGTAAATATCGCCTTTCTTGTTGGTTTCGGCTCATTGGTTTTTGGTCTTGGGGCGTTGTTTTGTTCGCTCTTGTTCTACAGAAGACGGGTTCGACAGAGGGGGATTATCGGATGAAGGAGCACAACACGAAACGTCATGTCGGCGCGGCGCGAATATTGCCCTTTGTTGGGGCGGTCGTCATGGCGCTTCCGACTGCGGCGTCGGCCGGTGGGGCTGCTGCGCCGCAGGTTGGCGGAGGTTTGCAAGGGATGCAAATTCCAGCCAACGCTTGGAATCACTTGTGGAACGATGTCTTGATCGATCTGCTTGTGATCGGCGTGGTGTTCGGCTTGGCCGCCATTTATATGCTCTGGAAGTACCGTGCGAAGAGTCCGGACGATGTTGGGACTGCGCCGAAGTTAAGCAAGGCGCAGGCGATTGGATGGATACTGATTCCCGCTGCCTTGTTTATGGCTGATGACTTTTATCTTGCCGGCAATGGTTGGGTGTTGTGGAATTTGCAGCGCACGCCGCCTGCTGATGCGCTGGAAATACGGTTGACCGGAAACCAGTGGTATTGGGAGTTCGATTACGGCAACGGTGTGGTTGTCGACACGCGGGATGAGGGGGATAAGGGGAAAGTGGTGGTTCCTGTTGGTCGTGGCGTTGTTATGCGCATGACCGCTGCGGACGTTCTCCATTCTTTGGCTATTCCTGATTTCCGGGTTAAGGAAGACGTGTTGCCGGGTCGTAAGACGTTCCTGTGGTTCGTTGCTCCAAAGGAAGGCGAGACTTTGTTTACTTGCACGGAATTCTGCGGGACGAATCACTCGCAAATGCCGGGATACATTAAAGCCGTTTCTCCGGCGGAGTTCGAGACTTGGTTGAAGAGCCGGTCGAAGTAAGAAAGCGCCGCCCAGCCCGTTGTTAACGAAGAAAGACATGAGCTATGAAGGGGTGTGAGCTATGAAGGAATGGATACTTACAACCGACCATAAACGCATAGGCATTCTCTATTTGGTCGGTTCTCTGGCTGCGTTTACGCTTGCCGGTCTTGCGGCTCTGCTTATTCGGTTTGAGCAGTATTCTCCCGGCATGCAAGTGGTTAGTTCTGGGGATCAGTACAACAATGCGCTGTACTTCCACGGCGCGGCGATGATTTTGGCGTTTCTTATTCCTGCTTTAACCGGCTTCTTCGCCAACTACTTCCTGCCGATTATGATCGGCGCTCGGGACGTGGCGTTTCCTCGGCTTAATGCGTTGTCGGTGTGGTTGTTCTACGCCGGCGTTACGATGGCCCTGGTGAGCATGCTGGTCCCCGATGCGCCGGACGTGATGTGGACCGGTTATCCCCCGTACTCCGTCAAGAGCCCAGGGAATACGGCGTTCTACGTCTTTACGGTTCACTTGTTCGGGTTCTCGTCGATTTTGGGCGCGGTCAACTTCATTGTGACCGTGATTTATATGCGCGCTCCCAATATGGGCTGGAACAAGTTGAATATGTTGGTCTGGAGTTTGTTCGGATCATTCATCATCAACTTGGTTTTCGTTCCGGTGTTGGCTGCTGCCGTGACGATGGTGCTGTTTGATAAGTATCTCGGCACGCACTTCTTCGACCCGTCAGCTGGCGGCGACGTTCTCTTGTATCAGAACCTGTTTTGGTTCTACTCGCATCCTGCGGTTTATGTGATTTTCTTGCCAGCGATGGGGGTTTTGTACGAAATCATCGCCACCATGGCCAAGAATCGCATCTTCAACTATAAAGCGGCGGTTTACGGCGGCATCTTCGGGATCATCGCGCTGACCGGCGAAGTTTGGGTCCACCACCTTTACATCGCGGGCATGCCGGATTGGTTGCGCATCGGGCAGATGGTGACCACGCTGTTGATTTCGGTCCCGGTCGGCTTGATGATTATCTCGATGTGGGGAACGCTCTATAAAGGAGCGATCAGCTACAGCGTCGGGATGTATTACGCCGTGTCTTGCCTGTTTTTGTTGTTGGTCGGCGGTTTGACGGGCATTCCGTTGGCGATGACCTCGATGACGGTTCATCTTTCCGAAACGTCGTTTGTTCACGCGCACTTCCACTTCGTCATGGCGTTGTTTGCGACTTTTGCGATTTTTGGGGGCATCTATTATTGGTTCCCCAAAATGACCGGCCGAGTCGCCGATTCGAAACTTGCTTACATCGCGTTCTGGTTCCAGATTGTCGGCGTCAATGTTACCTTCTGGCCGTTGTTCATCATCGGCGTTGAAGGCATGCCGCGCCGGTATTGGGACTATGCGAGTTTCCCGTCTCATTTCGCGAATTTCCATCACGTTGCGACGTATGGGGCAATCTTAACCGCGATTGGAACGGCGTTCACCATGATCAACCTGATTTTGGCGGCGATTCGTGGACCAAAGGCCGAAGCCAATCAATGGCGTTCGAAGTCTTTGGAGTGGACCCACACTCAGAATCCGCCCGGACCAGGCAATTTCTTGGAAGACCCGGTTCTGTCTGCGGATTGGAGCCCTTACGAGTATGCAAAGAAATAGTCTGATGGAATTTTAAGTCTCTGTTCGGGAGCCGAGCATGTCTTGGCTCCCGAATTGGGTTCCTGCGTTTTGCGGAGGGAAAAGATGGTTGAGAAAAATAGAAATCTGGAGCGTAAGAAAGCCGTTTTTGGCGTCGTTTTGTTTTTTGTCGCGCTCTATTTGATGTTCGGGACATTTATCGGGCGTTAGTGGCGTTGTTTTTTTTCATCATTATTGAGGTGTGTGTTTTTGCGGTTTTATTTTATTTGGTGAATTATTTGAGAACGATCAACCTTAATATAGGGTCGTCTTTAGATTCGTGCGTCATTGAGTGGAAATCAGGATCAGGTGAGATCGAGGCATGCCCATTCGCTCCTATATCGAATTGTTCAAAATGCGCATCGGGGTCATGATCGCTCTGTCTGCGGTCATGGGGTATTGCGCGATTGCTCAGCGATTCAGCGTGGTTGAAGTAACCGTGCTGGCGGTGGCGATGATGTTGGGGTCTGCCGCAGCATCGGTGTTTAATCATTGGTACGATCGGGACATCGATCGGGAAATGACGCGGACTCGTAATCGACCGTTGGCGGCTGATTCTCTTCAGAATCCGGAGTGGGTGTTGGTGATTGCGGCGTTTTTGTTGGTTTCTGGTCTTGGGCTTGCGTGGTGGATGTTTAACGCCGTTGTCGCGCTCCATTTATTTCTCGGCGTATTTTTTTATGCGATTGTTTATACGGTGTGGCTGAAGCGTCGGACATGGTTGAATATCGTGATTGGCGGCGCGGCCGGGAGTTTTGCGGTTTTGGCGGGTTCTGCTGCGGTTGATCCGCATCGAGTGTTGTTGCCGGCGCTGTTGGCTCTGGTGTTGTTTCTGTGGACGCCGAGCCATTTTTGGGCGTTGGCGATTCTCCTTAAGGAAGACTACGCGCGAGCCAAATTGCCGATGTTGCCGGTGTTGGCGGGGAACAAAATAACGGCGCGCGTCATCTTCGTGAATAGCCTGCTGATGGTGACGGTTGCCGCGTTGCCATGGTTGTTCGGAGAAATGAGCGCCGTCTATGGCGTGCTGTCGATGATGCTTGGCGCTTTGTTGTTGTGGTGTAATTGGCGCTTGGTTCAGCTTCCTGACCGCGAGTGGGCGCGGCGGAATTTCTTTGCTTCGATGCAATACCTCGCGGCGTTGTTCGTCGTCGTTCTTCTTGACGCGAATTGGTGGTGATGCGGAGCGTTTTTACGCAAGATCGTATAAAGAGTAGTAAATAATCAGAAAATAATCGAAAAATAATCAAAAGGGTCCAGGGACTGTGTTCCTGGTCGTGGGGGATTATAAGGGGGGAGCGAA
>CAUYUA010000207.1:0-42343 GCA_963575675.1 Azospirillaceae bacterium | reverse complement strand
GCCCTTTTTGACCTCCAGCAGCGCATGGAGGTCTCTCCCATTCTTGCGCCTCCGAGACAAATAAGGCTCTGTCCACTGCGGTGGGTAATATTGATATTCTTCTTGATGCGAAGCGTCGTCAGCCTCATGAGCTGCAAGAATCTTGGCAGAAAGACTTTCTTTTGCGGCTCCCGCCGTCACCCAAACTTTCCAAGGCTGAATGTTGGATCCGCTGGGCGCTCGCGACGCCAAAGCCAGAATTTGCTCAATCATCGAGCGTTCAACCGGCTTCGGCAAAAAAGCGCGAACGGAACGGCGGGAACTCAGAGCTTCAACAACACTGCAAGAGGCGTCGTCGGACATGGGGTATGCACACTTTTTTCGGTTGTAGATATGGCGCGGCGCGTCTACAGACCAAGGTCTAGTCCGCGCGCGCGCGGGGATGAGACTGACGATAGACTTCCAACATGCGTTCGGAGGAGATCTCTATGCGCTGCTGGAGATCAAAAAGGGCGATGCGGTTCGCATGAAGCATCAATTTGGAAGAAACTATAGTTTTTTTGGCGCTCCGGTCGGAGCGTTCATTACGATCGATCGCGCAATGGGGGTCGGGAGCTGGCTTGATCTGGGAGCTTTTTTGCAATCCATCATGATCGCGACGCGCGGTTTTGGGTTGCATAGCTGTCCGCAACAAGCTTTTTCTAAGTATCACCGTTTGATTCGGCAGGAATTAGGAATTCCGGAGAGTGAAATTGTGGCGTGTGGCATGGCGATTGGTTGGGAAGACTCGGAAGCTGCGGAGAATCAACTTCGAACGGAACGAGAGCCGGTTTCGTCCTTTGCAACCTTTCTATGGGATTGATGTCAATTAAAAAGGCAAAGGGTCCGGAGACTGCGTTTCCAGTCACCGGACCCTTAATTTACTTGTCTTTTTATTTCAGAGCGTCTCTCTACTTCCCTTCGCTCTTCCAACGAGCGAAAGATTTACTTCCCGCGATTCATCATCCCTGAGCGTTGATGATCCATAAAAGAATCCACTGTCTTCTTCTGCTCCGGACTCAAAGCATCGTACATGGCGGTCAATGCAGGGCGAATAATCTTAAGGTGTTCCAGGTGAGCCGTCTCCGCTTTCTCTTTCTGCTCCAAACGCTCCGGCAGAGTCGTCACTTGCTGCTTGTCCTTTTGCTCTGCGCAAAGCTTGGCGAGTGGAGCATTCGAAGCTTTCGCCGTCTCAACGAATTTAGCCCACAACGGCTTTTGAGCATCCGTCAACTTCAGTTTGGTCTCGGCATAAGCAAGCATCGCGGCTTGATGCGCTTCATGATCGCTGCACATGTGCTCCATATGCATCTGAGAGTTGTGACGCCCCATCCCTCCCATCATCCCGTGCTCCATGCCGCCCATCATCCCCTCATGCCCCATTATTCCAGGCCCCATTCCAGACCCCATATTCGTGTTGCGGCGCGGACAATTGACGGTCGCGTCGGAAGCGCCTTCCGAACCTTCAGCGGCATAAAGTGGAAGCGCGGCTCCAGCCAACAACATGCTTACGGCGAGAGCTGAAAAAGTAACGGCAATGCGTTTCATCGTCTACTTCCTTAATGAGTGATCGTTTCGATGAATTCATCATGGCTTCAGAATGTAACAAGACGATGTCTGATCATGGTAACACTCGGTAACAAAGAGTAACGTTTTCTCACAGCCTGAAAGGCGTTGATTATGTCACGTCGCAGTGCGCCGAATGCGCGCGCTCCTCGATTGCGCATCTGGAGATTGCTACGCCTTTTGACGTGGTTTTGTGGCGCGCTCGTGGCGTTAACCATAATCTGGGTAATGATCTACGCCGTCACGCCGCCGCCGAGAACGGCGTTGATGTTGATTCGAAGCGCAGATGGCGCGGAAACAACGTGGCGCTGGGTCAAGTGGGAGGAAATTTCACCACATTTGGTCCGAGCGGTGATTGCAGCCGAGGATTCACAATTCTGTCGACATAATGGGTTCGACTGGGAAGCAATTGAAGCCGCAATGGAGCGAAATGACGAAGGCGAACGTCTATCAGGAGGAAGCACAATCAGCCAACAAACAGCAAAGAATGTTTTCTTATGGCCGAATCGAACATGGTTGCGAAAAGGATTGGAGGCTTGGTTTACGCTTCTGATTGAATTTTTATGGCCGAAACAGAGGATATTGGAGGTCTACTTGAATGTCGTGGAATGGGGAAACGGTGTCTATGGAGCGGAAGCGGCGGCGCATCATTGGTTTCACAAGTCATCAGATCAGCTTTCAACCGTAGAGGCCGCCCGTTTGGCGGTGATTCTTCCGAATCCACGCCATTGGTCGCCGACGGCGTTGAAACCGTCTCTAACACGCCGAGTCGCAACGATTCAGAAGGGAATGGAGTTTCTAGCGCATGGCAATCAAGCGACATGCGTTTTCAAGCAAAAACAATAACGCGCGACCTTCTTCTTGCGGCTCCTGATTAGAAACAATCCCTCCGCCGATGACCGTCACACTCTCCAACCTCCGACTTCCAAAGCCAATGAGAACTTAACGACCTTAAAGACGTCGGAACTCTACTTTATGGTTTAGCCAAAGTCACCGTAATATCCTCAGGGTATTCGTAGGCGCCGCCGCTGGAGAGGTCAACAATAGCCCCGACTCCGGTCAACGCGCTCACATAAGCCTCAGTCGAATATGATGACGGAACCTCAACGCCGCCGGAAGAGCCATCCGGCAAACGACACGTCACTGTTGCGTTGCTTGAAGAGCGAAAGATCAAAGCGCGTCCGGGCGTAGAAGGAACTCTCCACACTCCGCGATCGTTACGGATGTCGCAGGTTGCTCCGGAATAAGGCGTGCTGTAAACCGTTACGACTTCCGTGCTGCCCGAAATCACAGAGCCACACGCCGACAACGCGAATAAAGACAGGACAACGGCGCATCTTTTCATCATTTTTAATTCCGTTAAGCGTCGAGGAGAAGTGTGTTTCTGAGTGTCTCGAATTTTGATGCAATTGACTAGATTTTTGTTGGAGTGGGAGCCGAGGACAACGCCTGCCATTCGCAAAGCACCTCGCAAAGCACCAAAAGAGACAAATAATAAAAACAAACAATTCCATAAAAACAAACAGTTCCAGAGGAATGTCGCTTCGCGAATAAGGGAGGCGGTCGCGCCCCCCTTATGATCCCCCACGACCAGGAACACAGTCCCTGGACCCGTTTGGTTCCATCACACACAATCACCTGATGCTACAGCAACAACCTAAACCGACGAGAAAACATCATTCGCAATGTTTCAAGGTGAGCGCCGCCAGCCATATTTTCTATTACCTGGTCTAAAAACGCCTCCAAAGGTCGGTCAAAACCCGCAGAAAATTTTTCATTGATGATCTGAAAATACCGCCCACCATTCAAAATCATAACATCGCAATTATGTCGCATGATCGGCTGTATGCTCATTGATACTCCACGCCGCTGACATTCGTGGAAACTCGAAATTAAGGCGATTTGATCCAAAAACCACGACATATCGCCGCGTTGAAGCCAATACATCAAATAATCTCGAACAGTTTTGAAGTATAGAAGAGTTTCTTTTTCCGGTCTAACCACCACCAATCCCGCGCCCATGCTATCGTAAAGAAACGAGAGCGTCTCCGGATTATAACACATCGCAAGAGGCGTTTCTTTTGTAAGAGCATTAACAAACATCATCGGATCATCAAGAAATAATGCATCTATGTCTACAATCAATAAAGGAACACGGTATAATTCCAATAAAAAAGCGGCTCTCATAAACCTTGCGCAACTGTAAAAAGTTCGACAATCCTCTTTGGATAAATTCGAAGGGCTAAATTCAAAACTGAACTCCAATCGACAGCGACAAAATTGCTTACGCCACGCCTCAAGCAAATCTTGATGCCTAGAGTGAGGATCAACAATGTGAAAGTGAACAATTTGTCCAGGACTCGAAAACGCCGCAACAGACGCCAAAAGCAATCGACCAAAACGCTCTAGATAGCTTCCATCACACGCCGCAAAAACCACCGCCACAGGCGCACAAGAACGCTTCTCGATCTCCGACTCGAACGCTCCCATAACGAACCCCGCGTCGAACGCAGCGGCGCCTTCAGGAGACACAGAGGCAAGTCGTTGCTCCACGCTGTTTTCAAGCGAAAAATGACGCACAAAAGGCAAGTCTTCGACAATCATGGAGAATTCATGCGCGGCTCGTGACGAATCGCCTCTCAGCAAAGCCACAGACCCGCTTAAGAAGCCCAACCAAGCCGAAATCAACCGATTGTCACGGTTTTGCGCCGCGTTCTTCGCTCGCTCGACCAGCGTTTCCACCAGCCGAAAAGAACAATCGCGATAACGCAACTGATTTGCGACATCAAGAACCAAATAATAAGGCGTCTTCCAAAATAACCCATAAATTTCCGTTGCCGAAAAACAATCCTCCAGAATCAAGAATAAGTCGTCGTTACGACCCGTGACCGCATAGAGAAAAGCCAATTTATGATAAGGCGCAACGATATTGGGCGCGAGCATACGCCATCTTTGCGCACTCGCGATTGCTTGGTCGTACCTTCCCAGCGCGTGAAGAGAATTACAGAGATTGCCATACCAAATCGGATGACGATCATCTCCGTCAATAGCTTCCGTTATCAGTGCGACAGCCTTCTCATAATTTCCTCTCCGAGCCGCCGCCACACCCATCAAGTGACGGACAAAATGAAAATCCGGAACCTCATCAAGAATGCAGGAAAAGAGACGCTCCGCCTCTTCGACGCATCCCGACTGAAGGCGATCCTGGGCCAGAGAAAGGGCTTCTTGAAGTGTGGTCATGGCAAACAAAAAAAATATTTGGTGGAAGCCTACGGCCGAACTTGTTCTGTTCCTTGGCGCGAAAGGCTATGGAAGTAACTTCAGATTTTCAAGCATGCGTGGTTCAAATTTAATTAATCCGCCCGCGTAAGGCCGACCATGAACAACTCCAATATGCTCGTTCAGCCAACCGGCGAGAAAGTCCAACGTCGTTTCAGAAAGAGGCCATTTTGGATATAGGCCATGAGCAATATTCAAATGACGCGCTCCATGCGGATTGCGCACAAAGACCGGCGGACGACGCGCCATATACGTAACCAGAATCGGAGCAGGAGGCGTAAGACGAACAGCATGCCACGAAGCCCGATGCCGCGCCGTCCAAGTGTCGGCGGCGCCTTGCGCCTTGGCCCAGAGCAAAAATCGCGAGACGGCGTCTTGCTCTGTCGCGGATAGACAAGCAATGTCCAACGGCAAATCGATCACGCGCGGAAGATTCGCAACGGCGTCCGCATCGAGTCGCCCTCCCGCCGCGAAAAGAAAACGCGCTTTGGTGATCGTGGGAAACAGCGTCGATGTCGGCAAGTCTTTCGCCTGCGATCCGGCGATCCACACCGCGTTGCATCCCGTTGATTGACCGCGCTGAACACGAAACACCTCGCCAAGGGGACGCCCGATGAAAGACGACTCCGACGAAAGACGACTCTCGACGCGACCAAGCTGCGACCAAGTCGGCGTTTCGGCCAATACGGCGTGAGCAATGTCGTGACTCGAACCACAATCGCGCGCCGATAACGATTCAGAAAGTTGCTCTGAGGTCGCGACGCGGACAACGCAAGCCGGCCGCTCCAGAGCGGCCTTTGGTCGAAAACTGGCAATGGCCGAGGTCGTGAGAGCGGTTTCAAACAATCGCAAAGTTGGCTCAACGATGACGAGGCGGCTCAGACCAAGAACCGGCGAAGCCAACCCCCGCCGAAGCGGAGCGCCGTAAACGGCGTCGAGCCACTCGGCGCCGGTGATGAAGCAACCAATATCCCCAAGAGCGGCGATGCGCGCGGTATGCAACCAAAAATGCAAATGCAGCCCCGCCAAACGAGAAGCCCTTCCCAAACCGAGAACGGCGGCGGTTGCGGCGTAACGCTCCTTGGCGACGGAGAGAATGTCGTGATGCCGCACATAAGGCGGATTTCCGAGAAACAGCGTTGGCGAATCGATGCGCGGCAACTCCAGCGCACAATAATCTTGCGCCAGAAAATCAATGCGAGCGGATAGGCCCTGCTCCTCGGCGTTGAAGCGCAAGATTTCAAGACACTCCGGGTCTGTTTCAACAGCCACAATTCGCGCCAAAGGAAAACGTCGCGCCGCCGCCAACGCAAAACGACCGCTGCCTGCTCCAGCGTCCACCACGCGCCCCGGCAACGGCGAGCCGCCGATCTCGGCCTCCACCAGATCAAGCATTTTCTCCACCAACGACGGCGGCGTAAAAACTTGCCCCAAGCCTCGGCGCGAGCGCGCAGAACGAGCGCGACAAAAGGCTTCGCCCGCAGCGTCTTCGTCTTGGTCCGCGTCTTGATTAGCTCGGACGTCGACGGAATCGCGCATAGCTTTCTCTCTTGTGACGGAAACTCTTTACGGCCAAAGGCAAGCCGACAACATCCACATTCGCCAAAGCCGTTCCATCCGCGAAAGACAACTCGGCGCGCGCGGCCTCCGCCATTGCATCGTCAAGAACGCGCTCCGGCAAGCCAGGCTCGGTGTATAAACGCGCCAGAAAAACCTCTTGCCGAACGGCGACGGCGTTAGGAAGAGCCTCGGACCGCTTTGGCCCCGTATCCAGGAATTCAGAACAAGAACAGGGGCTTCCAAAATAAGAACAATGCTCCGAACCCGGAGCCGACGGCGTGATGCTGGAGGAACGTCCGGCCGCCAGAGCCGACCGCGCCGCCGCAATCTGCAACAAAAGTTCGGAAAACGGCGGATAAGCGCCGTCACGCTCGATAATCACCGTCAGGGGCTGTGGCGCGCGACGTGCGGTTTCGGTCAATAAATCGAACACCTCTGTTGGAACGTCGTGAATGTGATCGTCCAACAACCTTTTGCCCCCTTCCGACCCAATCCAACAACCGCCGCTCAGATGAATCGTTGAAACACGCGACAGAGGAAGTTTCTTCAACAAAGCCAATGGTTCCCAACCGAAATTAACCGCGTTGGCGTAAAGATTATGAAGGTCCAGTAGGAAAGGCGATTCGGTGTTCGCAAAAATTGCAGAAATCCAACTTGGCTCGTCAAGAACACTAAACAGAGGTTCAATCAGAGTTGCGATGTTCTCCAGCGCCGGAGGCGCGCCAACGACCTGTCGCGCGATGGCGAGGTTGCTCAAACATCCATCAATCGTGTTTTGTGTGCGCGGCGGTGCGGCGAGGTGACCGATCTCTATGCCGCCGGCGCGCACAAAAGAGAGATGCTCCGACCAGGACTCCGGCTGAATTTCGTGAACGAGACTCGCCATGGCGGCGAGGCGGCGGCGATCGACGGGCAATGCAGAGGCGAGCCCCATCGAAACGCCATGCAAAGAAACGGAGGTGCTTTTGGCCAGAGCGCGCATAGCGTTGCGCATGTTTAAGGAAGCGACGATTAGGTTCTCGGCAATAACCTCGACGATATCGATTTGATCGAGATTCATCATGATTTTCGAGGTTAGTTCCGGACGCCAGCCAAGACCAACGCGATCGCTTACACAATTCATGATGCAAATGTTTTCTGAAGAATAAGTTAAAGGGTTCAGGAACGATGGTCCCAGTCGCTCGGGCCAAAAACAAAAGCCTTCCCTTATTCGCGAAGCGATCTTCCTCTGGAATTGTTTGCTTGCATAAAATTAAAATCTCACCTGTACAGAGCCTGTTGCAAAATCAAAAATCCGCGTTTTGATTTACGCGACGACATCGCCAAGAAAAACAAATAAACCCTATTCATTGGATTTTGTCGCTACAATTTTTGATTTTACAACAGGCTCATAGGCACATCAATAGAGACAAACAGTTTCAGAGGAAGATCGTTGCGAATAAAAGGGGCTTTCGTCCTTGGCCCGAGCGGCCGGGAACACAGCTCCTGAACTCCTTTGAGTTTTTAGTTTCTTCTTTCCTTTTTTCTTCCGCCTTTTCTTTTATTCAAGAAAGGCGCAACGCCGTTAGTCTTTTAATCGCATACTAGAGTATGTGCGACATCCCGCCGTCAGAGTCATCGCAAAAGGACGCATGCAACCAACCAACCGTCCCGCGCCAGGAGCAACCGTAGAGCACAATGCATCAATCTTATCAACATCAACACGACATGGCGTGTCCTTCAGAATAAAAGCCCGTGTGCCAAGATCGTTTTTGCACTCTGGAGTAATCGTCGCTTGATTTTTGCGCAAGCAATCAACAATTTTACTGCCGCCGGGTTGCAGCGTTGGACATAGTTTCTCTATATCAAGCTTGCAAGGCGATTCTTGATAAGGTGAACCAACATTGGTGACCGTCAATTTGCAAGCCGGCGTCAACACCATGTCATTCGCTTTAAGACACTCGATAATCTTTGCCCCACCGCCTTTAACGACAGCCGCACAATGCTTCTTGATGTCCGGAGCACACGCAGGCGGCGGCTCGACTTGCTGCGCCAAAGCAGCTCCAGCAGCAAAGCAAGAAAAAAGAGCGATCAGGCCGATGATCTTTCGTATATCGCCGAACGTCATGGCGCGCACCCCTGTGTTGTGGTCATGAGGTAAATCCTCACAGAATAGACGTTGCTCACCGCAGAACCAAGAAAATTTACGCTGCTCTGGTTTACGCGCTTTTTTGCGGCGCCTCAGAATGAACGCCAACGCGCCGAACGACCGATACACAATTCATGAAAAATAAAAAAAACTCATAAAAAACAAAAAAGGTCCAGAGACCGCCTTCCCAGCCTCCGGACCCGCCGAACCGGCTTAATTCAGCAAATCACTCACCTTCCCCTGTTTTGATCCGATACAATTGAAAACGATTGCCCTCATACACCGACGTCAAATACTCCGGCGCGGGGTTCGGATCGCTATCCGTGTAAAGAATATAGACGTAGTCATATTGTTCAGTCCAATTCGCCCAATAAGCGTCTTGAGGAATAGAACGATCCGCAGCCGTCGCCGCGACCAATTGACTCGCCGTTGGAGGTTCGCCGTCTTGCGTGTCCACACGATCCCGATATTCCGGCTTCACCGTCAAGACCTGTTTGCCTTGAACGCTGAACGCCGTCGTCACGAGGCTTGAACGCTCGATCATTGCAATGCACGCTGCATGACTCAGCGACATGTTAAAGGCCTCGTTCCCCGACTGCTGATCAGCAATCGCCACCAAAACCTTGCTGCCTGGCTCGATATGCTCGACCGACCGACGAAAATCGGAATACGCGTGATCGATGTTCTGCCAGATCAACTGCTCGGAAGCAAAGCGCGTGATCCCCATCAAAACCACAAACAAATAAAGCGCATATCTTCCCGTGCGGTTTGCGGTGTCGAACCGCGCAAAGCCGATCATCATAAAGACCAGAGCGATCGGCAATCGCTGATCGGCCACCCATGAGCTGAACAACATGCGCGGCATAATCATATAGACGACCGTGCCGATGCCCATCAAGTACCAACCGATGGGATGCAAACGCAGCAACCGACTTTGGATCGCCCAGACCAACGCCGCGACCATCAAAGCGGCCAGAGACATGTCCAACAAGTCGGAGTAGTTCTGGAAAATGTAATAGAGACCATCGAGTTTACCGGAAGACTCCCACACATAATCTCCGGCCAAACCAATCGTCGGGCTTTTCAGCATCGGCGGAATAATCATTAGAAACGGAACGCCGAACGCCAAACAATCAATGACGCAGCGCTTCAGAGTCAAATGCTGCCGTTGCCGCTGCCAAAGCCAAAGCTCACAACACATCAGCCCCAAACCATACAAACCCACCGCAAACAAATGGCTGACGAACAAAACGGCGATGAACGCCACAGAAACAACGCCGCGAACAATCGCAGAACGCCCACGCAACGCGATCCAGGCGGCGCATCCCCACAAGGCCACTCCCAAACCGAACAAATAATTCATCAAACCAAACAGCAGGACGTTATTGTAGAGAAACAAAAAACTAACCAACGGCCATGGAGACCAATGCCGGTATAACGCATAATGAAGAGCAAAGCATCCGGTGACGGTGACCATGAAGGTCGCCAATAAAAAAGCCTTTCCCGCCAGATAAATATCCATTGACCTATGAAGCGGAGGAACAATCAAATCCATCATCAAATTGGGAATGATCGCCCAATCGATGCTGTAAAACTGGGACAAGAGCGGATTTTCATCGACATAAGCGATAACGTGCATCCGCGCCAAATGATTGATGTAGTCGGCCAAAGGCGGAATATCGACCGAAAAGATCGGCAAAGCCGCCGCCAACGCCAACATAAGGAAAACCGGCGCAAGAAGACGCGATTTCTCCAATCGCTCGTCGAAGGCCAGCGAGCGAGGTAATGCCGCAAAATACATCGGGAAGGGCTCCGGAAAAGTGGCGCCGATTTATGGTATGAACGGAAAAACGCTCTTGAGAAAGAGGAGAGCACCTTACTTTGGCTGATAGGAGCGTTCAAGGTCAAGAGCCGACTCAACGCAAAAACACAGTGGAACTTTTTCTGTGACGAAAAGGCGACGAGGACAGGAAAACAATGGCATCGATTTAAGGATGACTCCATCAGAAATAATTCTTTTTACCTGGGGAGAAAAAAAGCGAAAGATTCTGTAAATCACACCGACAAACTGAAAAGACGACGCACGGCCTTCAACTTTTTTGAATAAAAAACCTCATGAGGCCGAAATGACCTTCTCGGTCGAAAAAAACGGCGCCCTTTCGATTCTTCATAAAAAAACCAGAAAACATTCCATGACCGATGTTCCCAGTCGTTCGGGCCAAGAACGAAAGCCTTCTATGATTCCCGACGATCAGAGAGACGGTCAAGGAAATGCAAGGAAATGCAAGGAAAAGGCCAGGGCTCCGCCCCATATGCGCTAGGATAATAATTTTTGCCTCTCGTGCATCTGCTTTTTGCGCTTTCGCGGAGGGTCAAAGAGGTTTCGTGTGCAGGGTCTGAATGCCTTGATCAGGCGTTTGGTGCTGTGCTCCCCTTCAACGATAGAGATCAACATCTTTCGAACAATAATATATACACGCCATGAGCAAGGTTCGTATTTTAGGTGTTCTGTACGCTTAGGGGGAAGATTCCAGGATTTCCTGGCTCATTCTGTCGATCGCAAGGGCCGCAATAATGTGGCAATATATCCAGGATTTGGCTAGGTCTGGGTCGTATGCGCGCAAGCGATCGATGTGGAGGATGCTCTTTAGTCTCTTGAATGCGATTTCAATTTGCCAGCGCAGTCGGTAAAGAGCGGCAACTTCGTGTGCGGGAAAGGCGTCCGCCGCCAACGACGTTACGATCATGACGTAGCCCGCCGCGATCAAAGTGCGCGGATCAATCTGGTGTTGATTTCTGTTGCTCCGACGCTCGACGCGGCGTTGCTCCTGCTCGGTCGCGCCATCAGGTTTTTTCAGCAAGATCAAACGCACCGGCAAGGCCGGCCGGCCTTTGCGCGGGGCAATCATCACGGAGACATCAACGGCCCCATCTCCGGAATCTGAGGAAAGTTTCCCAAACAAATCAAAGACCTTACCATCGCAATTCAGAAGCCGAAGCGAGCGCCAACCAATCCTGACGATAAAATCTCCACCCTGTTGATTAACCGCCAATAGATCTGCGGCTTTCGCATAGCCTCGATCAGCAATCAGTATGTCTCCAGCTTGAACTGGGGCATGGGTTAAGCTCTCCGCTGTGTGTTGATCCGTGACCTTTATATGGCTAAATTGCCCACTTCCAAGATCATAGGCGGCGTGCAGTCTCCAGTCAGTTCCTTTGCTTCCCGGCTCAGATATCGATGATCCATCAATAAGCTTTATCGTCCGGCCATCATAGTAACTGTTGGTTGGTTTAATTCTATCCGACATCAAAGACCGGACAATCTCAGCAAACCAATCTGAAGAGTTTCGAAGCCGGTCAAGAAGCGACGTATTCGCAAGGCTGGCGACGCCAGTGACTTCCGCCCATGCGGCGGCTTGACGGAGTGACAAGCCACAGGGACCATAGCCAAGCCCAAGACGCAGCAACGACGAGGCGTCTTTCACGCCCCGTCGTCGCTGGAGCGCTTTGAACGAAGCGGCGGTTGCGTCAAGGTCGATGAATCGGGATATCTGCGCGACAAACGCGTTCCAATCCTTGGCGAGAAGAGAAATCGTGTCCATCGCGTTGATAAATCACAATTTTATCGCCGCGTCAACCCCATATCCTAGCGCATATGGGGCTCCGCCCCCTGGACCCGCCAAAGGCCGAAAGGCCTTTGGAAACCGTGACTTGGAGACTGTGACGACCAAAAGCGCGAGGGCCGTTTCCATTCGGTGAAATCGTCAAGTTTCTTCGAATTTTTGACCGAACAGAGAAGATATGCGGAAAAACAAAGACGATGCGTCAACGTCACAGACGGCACCCAATGCGAAACCCTCCCCAATGTTGGCCGTTGATCAAAATCGGCGACGAAGTGTCTTTCATAACTGCAATTTCGCCGCCCCCCATATCGCGACGATAAGTTTGCACCAAAAACGGCTGACGATTCCGCGCCGCCGCCAATCCCGTGCGATCGTCAAAGATACGACGGTTGCGACAATGAGCCGTATTCCAGACCGAATCATCGGATCGTTGAGGCGCCGAGTATTTTCTGTTATGCGTCGGCAAATAACCGTTCGAATCAACCGCAGCCGTAAACGTAATTCTGGGATAGGTTACAAGCAAAGGCTCTTGAATTGGAGGCAAAACCCGATCACAAAAATGCGTGAAACGTGTAAGATACTGAGGAGGATTGGAATCTTTAATCATACGATAGTCTACATCCCACAACTCCTCGGCCTTTATCTCTCCACGGGCCAAAGCCTCTTCGAACAACTTCCCAATCTTCTGAGCGGCGTCCCGAGCCACCGCCACAACTTCCTCGTTATCTTTCTTCCATGAGTCCAATGCTCGCAATAAGCGTTCGGTGGCTCCGGCTTCAACCTGATCGAACTTGATGTGCAGAATATCGGGCTCAATAGACACAACCTTACCGGTTGCGCGACCGATGTCGGGAACAGTCAGCTCGACGACGCTGCGTTCGATTCCCCGCTCTTTTGCCAAAGACGCGTCGCGCACCTGCGCCCCATGCGCGGAAAGATTGTCCAAGCGCGACGAATACGCCTTTCCCCCAACAACGCATTGCACCGGAATGTCTACGGCGATCCGCACGTCTTGACGCCGGTCGGCGAAGCGGGTCGACCGCAAGGTGGCGATGACGCGCCGCCGAATCCCCATCACCTGCTCGATCAGACCTTTGGTGTTGCTGCGCAAAGCATCTGATTCGCGCACGCTCACCTCTGCCTCCTGCGACACTCGGATGATGCGCTCGTGAAGATCCTCAGCGCCGGACGCGGCCAGATCGGCGTTTTCGGCAATTTCGCGCGTCACCGTCGTCTGTTGCGACACCGCCTGAGCAATCACGGAAATATCGCCGGTGGTCTCGGCGACGCGATCGGCCACGGCTCCAATCGCTTCAACCGTGTTGTGGATCACCGCCTGCATCGCCTGGATTTCCGAACGAATGTCTCCCGTGGCGCGATTGGTCTGATCCGCCAAGGTTTTCACTTCATGAGCCACCACCGCAAAGCCTCGACCGGCGTCTCCCGCCCGCGCCGCCTCGATATTGGCGTTCAGCGCCAACAACCGAGTTTCTTTGGAGATGCGCTCGATCAACTGCACAATCGACCCGATGCGTTGCGACACCACAGTCAATTCTTGGGCCAGCGCTCGCGCAGATTCAGATCGTCCCGTCGCCGCTTGCGCCGCCTGGGTCGAGTGCTCCACCTGTTGCGAAATCTCTGTAATGGAAGCGGAAAGTTTTTCCGCCGCTCCTGCGATCATCTGCGCGTTGCCGTTCGCCTTCTGCGCCACGTCCGTCACATGCTCGACGTCTTTGCTGACTTGCCGCGCCGCGTGAGACATGGTTTCAGTCGCGTCCTCCATTCCGCCGCCTGTGCGACGCACAAACTCCAACGCCTGATCCAACTCGTGTTCGAACAGCTCCGCCAACTCCTGCATCTGGCGTTGACGGTCTTCCGTTTCCTTGGTTTCGGAATAGACGGACAATGAAAAACTCATTTCCATCATCAACACGCGAATCGTCGCGCTGATCTCATCGGCGAGATCGCCGGAACGCCGTCGCCCACCCGAGACAAGCGTGCGAATCATCTCGTCCATCACCAGAGCATATCCTGCTATAAAGTAGCTCGGCGACAAACCGATCCGCGCATGCGCCATGCCCACCGCCCGCGCCCGCGTTACGAAATCCTGATCGAATGATCCGTTAAACAATGACGCCCAATGGTTTTTCTGTAAAACCTTTAAGCAATCGACTTTTCCTTTATCCGCCAAGAACCCCGCTGTTCCCGGAATACTCGACATAAAACGATAGAACTCATGCACCAACGGATCAATATGCTTTGAAAACTTTGCCCACACGCCGCGCAACAAAGCTCCTGTTCGATCATCGATCCTCCAAAGCTCTCGGTTGATTTGATGCGACGCGGCCGCTTCATTTTGTTGAAAGCCGCAATAAGCGTCCATCTTCATTTCCTCCCTTAAAGAGCCTTTTCCAAATTGAAGGCTCCGTTTTTTTGCTTGTCACCTTCGAACAGATCGGTTTATTCCGAATTAAATCCGAGGTGTGTTCTGTTTCCTCACGTATTCTTCGATATTTCTTGTGATTTTCTTAAGGCGTTTCTACTCTGACGGCTCTTTGTTCATTGACGCTTTTATCTACGCCATTTTCTCTGCTCAATCGCGAGACAAGCCTACGACTCCGCTCTTTCGACAACCAAAGCGACGCCATCGTTTTTTGTTTCCGCACATTTTTCCATAACTTTATCCGTCTCAGGATCGCGCTCTATTCGAAATGAGGCTATATGTTTTTTACGATAACCGCTATTTTTTAATTTATCGTTTCGCGCTGACTTCAAACGCTCTGAATTTTTAACTAAAATTGAAACACTATGTTTCAGAATAATGGAAAAGTTTTTTATCTTCATTATGCGCCTCTATGGCGAAAACCACGCCTCATCAGAGCCTATCCGAAGAAAAGATCAATATTTCCAACGAGCCCAAAGCTCATTGATCGAAATTAAACCCCATGAATGGTCTTGCGGATTTTGATCCAATGTGATGACCGCCGGGCTCGCTGGAAACATCAATATTTTCTTCGGACAGACTCTTACATTTCCAGCAAATAACAATGGGTCTAAAAATTCGTCCGAAAAAGACGCCGACCAACATCATCAAATTAATGAAAAATTAAATGAGTCCAAAGACCCTGTTCCCGACCGCAAAATCTCATAAAAAACCGAGACGAGAACCTCTCTTGTTTATCCCAAGGTAAAGCTCAACGATGCGATAAAAAAGCCACAAATGCTTGCCTACAACTATCGTTATCTCAGCCTTACACCTAACAAACATTTTATTTTGAGCTTGCAATAAACGCCACCCCGAGTGCATAGACTCCGACCATGGAGCGGCTACACAATCTCTCCATATGGCGATGTGTCGGGTTTCTTTTTTTGTGTGGAATTTATGCATACGCCTTCATCTAGAGCCTCCATTGGCCATTCTGGAAAAAAACCACGCTCCTTAGGGTTGGCAATCAGCGCCATCGGCATTGTGTATGGCGACATCGGCACAAGCCCGCTTTATACGATGCGCGAATGTTTTAATGGCGCCTACGTGATGGAGCCCATTCCTGAAAATATCCTGGGAATTTTGTCTTTGATCTTTTGGTCAATGGCGGTGGTTATTACTCTAAAATATGTTACGTTCATTATGAAGGCCGACAACAAAGGCGAAGGCGGCATTTTAGCCTTGCAAGCCTTAATGCTCCATACGCTCGGATCAGGCGGATCAGCCGGAAAACGTCGAGATTCCATGATCTCCAACTTTCTTTTGGGGCTTGGCCTATTCGGAGCCGCCTTGTTCTATGGCGACAGCATGATCACGCCGGCGATTTCAGTGCTCAGCGCCATTGAGGGCATGGATGTCGCCACTCCTTTGTTCCGCCCCTACGTTGTGCCGATCACATTGGCTGTTTTGGCGTGTCTTTTCGCCTTTCAGCGCCATGGAACCGGTCGCGTCGGCGCGCTTTTCGGCCCGATCATGTGCGCTTGGTTCATTAGCCTCGGGATTCTCGGTTTTCGCTGGATTACTTTGGCGCCCGAGGTTTTAATCGCCCTCAATCCTTATTATGTTTTTCAATTTTTCGCCACACATCAGATTCCGGGAATTTTGGTTCTGGGCGGCGTGGTTCTAGCGCTCACCGGAGCGGAAGCGCTTTACGCCGACATGGGTCATTTCGGTTGCAAATCCATCCGAGTCGCATGGTTCTTGATCGTTATGCCGTGCCTCTTGCTAAATTACTTTGGGCAAGGGGCGCTCTTGCTGATCAACCCTGCGGCTGTGGAGAATCCGTTTTTCCGGTTGGTTCCCACTTGGGGCGTTTTTCCCATGGTGATCATGTCCACCGCCGCGACCGTAATTGCTTCTCAGGCCGTTATTTCCGGAGCTTTTTCTCTGACCCGCCAAGCCATTCAGTTAGGCTATTGGCCTCGCATGAAAATTCAACACACCTCCTCCGATGAAATCGGCCAGATTTATATCCCTTCGATCAACTGGTTTTTGCTGCTCGCCATTATCGCCTTGGTGTTGATCTTCCAGTCCTCCTCCAACCTGGCGGCAGCCTATGGCGTGGCGGTCACGGGCACCATGGTGATCACCACCATCTTGTTTTATGTTGTGGCGCGGCACGCTTGGGGATGGAGTCGTTGGATGGCTCGTCCCATTGTCGGCGTATTCCTTTTGATTGACCTCTCCTTTTTCGCCTCCAATGCGATGAAGATCATGGAAGGCGGGTGGCTGCCTCTGGCGGTGGCTCTTTTGGCTTTCATCTTGATGACCACTTGGAAAAGCGGACGAGCTTTGTTGGAGCAGCTCTTAAGCGAAACCGATTTGCCTTTGGAATATTTCCTAAAACGCGCGATGATAAAACCGCCGACGCGCGTGGCGGGCACGGCCATATTCATGACCAGCGATCAGAACGGCGTCCCTCAGCCTCTTCTACACAACATGAAGCACAACAAAATCCTTCATCAGCGGGTTATTTTCTTGACGGTCCAGACCGAAGACGTGCCTTATGTTGCGGAAGGGAAGCGTTTTGAAATCATTCCTCTGGAGCAGAACTTCTTTCGTGTTCTGTTGCGCTACGGCTTCATCGAAGACCCCAATATTCCCAAAGATTTGGAGAACTGTCGCAAAGCCGGGCTTGAGTTTGACATGATGGACACTTCCTTTTTCATCGGCCGAGAGACCATGGTCTTATCTACGGAACAGAAGCTTCCGTTCTGGAAAAGACTGGCGTTCCCTTGGAAAATGCCGACATGGCAGAAATCCGTCTTCATCTGGATGGCCCGCAACGCCGTCAGCATCACCGAGTTTTTTAAAATCCCGGCGAATCGTGTTGTTGAGCTTGGGACTCAGCTTGAACTTTAAGAGCTTGCCCGCAGAATGCGGGCTCATTGAGTCAATGCTGTGTGGAAGTTAAACCGAGCCCGGGGAGTGTGTTCCCAACCGCTCGGACCAAGGACGAAAGCCCTCTTACTCGCGAAGCGATCCTCTTCCCTTGGGATTGTTCGTTTGCATTGTTTGCCCACATAGACCGCAGACTTTGCGACCACAGACTTTGCGACCACAGACTTTGCCTGCTTTGCCTGTGTTGTCGTCAACAAAGACAAGCAGTTTCAAAAACAGCTCCCATTGGACGATCGCTTCGCGAATAAGAGGGACGATCGCTTCGCGAATAAGGGGGAAGGGGGCTTTCGTCCTTGACCCGAACGACTGGGAACACACTCCCTGGACCTATTTAATTTTTAAGCCCCACTCCATTATAAAAAAACGTTTTCATTCCCCTCTTCCAACCAGAGCCAAACTTCTCATATCATAGACACGCTTCTCTTTAACCTGCGGGACGTCAATTCATACTATGGCCGATTTCGACAAACAGCAGGGCGATGAGGGATCCGATTCGGGCGTGGCCGTTAAGGCGCGATCGAAGACCAAAACGCCCTCCATGTACAAAGTGCTGATGCTCAACGACGACTATACGCCAATGGAGTTCGTGGTTCAGATACTCGAACAGATTTTTCATAAATCTCGTCAGGAAGCGACCAGGATCATGCTGCATGTGCATCGTCGAGGCGTCGGCGTATGCGGCGTTTACACTTACGAAGTCGCAGAGACAAAAGTCGCTCAAGTTATGGATTACGCACGCCAAAACCAACACCCACTTCAATGCACGCTCGAAAAAGATTAGTGGCGGCGAAGTGAATTTTTGCCTCTTTCATTCAGAAGCCTCTTTAATTTTGGGAAAGGGCAGCGCTCGTGGCCATGCTTTCTCGTCAACTGGAGCAGTCTCTCCATCGTGCATTGGTTTTGGCCGGCACGCGACAACACGAATACGCAACCTTGGAGCATCTGCTTCTCGCCTTGACTGAAGACGAAGACGCGGTGGCCGTGTTGCGAGCATGTTCCGTGGATATCGAGCGTTTGCGCGGAGACCTCACCGGGTATCTCGATCAAGAATTGTCGAATTTGGTCGTCGATCACCGAGAGCCGTCTCCCACCGCCGGATTCCAGCGCGTGATTCAGCGCGCTGCGATTCACGTTCAGTCCTCCGGTCGCGAAGAGGTCACCGGCGCAAATGTCTTGGTCGCCATGTTTTCCGAGCGCGAAAGTCACGCGGTCTTTTATCTTCAAGAACAGGACATGACTCGGTTTGACGCCGTGAATTACATTTCTCATGGCGTCGCCAAGAAATCCGGTAAACCACAAAACAAACGAATTTCGGGCGCCGACGAAGACGCCGGAGCCGACAAAGTCGTCAAAAAAGGCGCAGAGGCGCTGGATGCATACTGCATCAATCTCAACAAAAAAGCCGAAAGCGGTCGAATCGATCCCTTGATTGGTCGTGAAACCGAAGTTGAGCGCACAATCCAGATCCTCTGCCGCCGATCAAAAAACAATCCCCTTTACGTCGGCGATCCCGGAGTCGGAAAAACCGCCATTGCCGAAGGATTGGCGCGGCGCATTGTTCACGACGAAGTTCCAGAGGTTTTGCTCAACGCCGTGATCTACTCTCTCGACATGGGCTCCTTGCTCGCCGGAACCCGGTATCGCGGCGACTTTGAAGAGCGACTTAAGGCTGTGATCTCAGCTCTTGAAGCCTTGGCGGGCGCAATTCTTTTCATTGACGAAATTCACACCATCATCGGCGCCGGAGCGACTTCCGGCGGCGCCATGGACGCCTCTAATTTGCTCAAACCTTCTCTGGCGGGCGGAACTTTGCGCTGCATCGGCTCCACCACCTATAAAGAGTACCGAAATCATTTCGAAAAAGACCGGGCGTTGGTTCGCCGATTCCAGAAGATCGACGTCAACGAGCCCTCGATCGAAGACTCCATCAAGATATTGCGCGGCTTAAAGTCCTCTTACGAAGAGTTTCACCGCGTTCGCTACACCAACGACGCCCTCAAAGCCGCCGTCGAATTGTCCGCCCGCTTCATCGGCGATCGCAAACTTCCAGATAAAGCCATCGACATTATCGATGAAGTCGGCGCCGCCCAAATGCTCTTTCCGGAATCGAAGCGAAAGAAAACGATTTCCGTCAAAGACATCGAAGCGGTTGTCGCTAAAATTGCCAGGATCCCCCCCAAAAGCGTCAGTCGCGACGATCGTGAAGCTTTGGCGCATCTTGAACAGCATCTCAAGACGATGGTCTTCGGCCAAGACAAGGCCATAGAAGCCATCGCCACTGCTATTAAATTGGCGCGCGCCGGGTTGCGCGAGCCTGAAAAACCAATAGGATGCTATTTGTTCGCCGGACCAACCGGCGTCGGCAAAACCGAAGCTTCACGTCAATTGGCCATAACTTTGGGCATCGAGCTGATTCGTTTCGATATGTCCGAGTATATGGAACGACACACGATTTCTCGGTTGATCGGCGCTCCGCCTGGATATGTCGGATTTGATCAAGGAGGGTTGCTGACAGACGCCATAGACCAACACCCTCACGCCGTATTGTTGCTTGATGAAATCGAGAAAGCTCATCCAGACCTATTCAATATTTTGCTGCAAGTTATGGATCACGGCAAACTGACCGATCATAACGGGAAGTCCATTGATTTTCGCAATGTCATCTTGATTATGACCACCAACGCTGGCGCAGCAGACATGGCCAAACATGTGATAGGTTTTGAGAGAACAGTAAGAATCGGCGATGATCTCGAAGCTATCGACAAGATGTTCTCGCCGGAGTTCCGAAATCGTCTTGATTCGATCATCCAGTTTGCGCCTCTTTCTTCAGAGGTGATTTCGAAGGTGGTCGACAAGTTCATCATGCAATTGGAAGTTTTGTTGGCGGATCGCGGCGTGGAAATTGAACTTTCCGACGACGCCCGCGCTTGGCTTGCTCAAAAAGGCTACGATCCTCTTTATGGGGCGCGGCCTCTTGGCCGTGTTATCCAGGAGCACATCAAGAAGCCCCTTGCGGAAGAGTTGTTGTTTGGACGTTTGGCAAAAGGCGGCGCGGTGCGTGTTGTTGTAGAGAACGGTCGAATCGGATTTGAGTATCCGCCTCAATCTCCTCGTCGCCATGAGGAACGATCTTCTGAGATGGTGGTTTTGTAGAACGCAATTAAAGAATTAAAAAAACGGGTTCCAAGGGTGTCCCTTGGCTGGGGGACGGGGGGACTGGTCCCCCCGATCGCGTTCCGAAAAAGGAATCCGAATAAAAAAACACAAATCCAGGCTCAGCCTTCCCCGCTCAGCTTTCCCCATCGCCACGGAGCAGACGACAGCCTCCTTTAACTCGCTTAAATCCATTTAAACCCGTTTAAACTCACTCGGCTCAAACTCGTTCAAACAACAAAGACGCTACAGTTTGCACGAGATTTGCCTTACGGCAAATAAGGGGGGCTTTCGCTCCCCCCTTATAATCCCGAGCGACCAGGAACACAGTCCCTGGACCCTTCTAATTTCTATTTTTTAGTTTTCTTGTTTTCTTCAGCTTTAGATGGCTTAGATAAAGTATTGGCCGCCATTGACCGACAAAGTCGATCCGGTAATCGAAACAGCCTCGTCAGCCGCCAAAAACAACACCGCGCGAGCAATCTCTTCCGCCGAACACAAACGCCCAACAGGAATCTTGGTCAAAATCTTCTTCATAACTTCCGGAGCAACCGCGCGGACCATATCCGTGTCTGTATAACCCGGAGCAACAGCATTCACCGTCACGCCCTTCGCAGCGCCTTCCTGAGCCAGAGCGCGCGTAAAACCAAGGACGCCCGCCTTAGCAGCAGAATAGTTGCTCTGGCCAAACTGTCCCTGCTGCCCATTAACCGAGCTGATGTTGACGATGCGGCCAAATCCCCGATCACGCATGCCTTCAATCACCAACCGGCACATATTGAAGCACGAAGTCAAATTGGTGCGAATCACCGCATCCCACTGCTCGGGCTTCATCTTATGCAAAGGGACGTCGCGAGTGATGCCCGCGTTGTTGACCAAAACTTCAATCGGACCAATTTCCGCTTCGATTTGAGCGATTCCAGCCTTGCACGCCTCGAAATCACCAACATCCCATTTGTAAGCCGGAATGCCGGTCTGTTCTGTAAATGCGCGCGCCTTTTCTTCATTTCCGGCGTAATTCGCGACAACTTTGTATCCAGAAGCCTTCAAAGCCAATGAAATCGCTTCGCCGATGCCGCGTGTGCCACCGGTGACCAATGCAATGCGAGCCATGAGTTCACTCCCTAGAAAAATCGTGTTTGGATTGATTGTGTGCAAGAGATCGGATCATCGCCATCTGATGGCGTGCATCAAACAAAACACCTTCCGCGCTGCGCGTTACAGACTAAAAGTTGTGGATGAATAAACGGCCAGATCAAAAAGCGCATCCGCAGAGGGAAGAAAACGGAGGGATTTCTCCCTCCGCAATCAAATTCGACGAGTCAAAGATCGAGACGGATTCTACGCGATTTAATTAAGCGCGCTCAACGCAAAGGGCGATGCCCATGCCACCGCCGATGCACAAGGTGGCAAGGCCCTTCTTGGCGTTGCGCTTGCCCATTTCGTGAAGCAGCGTAACCAGAACGCGCGCGCCCGAAGCGCCGATCGGGTGACCGAGCGCAATCGCGCCGCCGTTGACGTTGATTTTCGAGGTGTCCCAACCGATGTCGCGATTGACCGCGCATGCCTGAGCGGCGAAAGCTTCATTCGCTTCGATAAGATCGAGGTCTTCGTGCTTCCACCCGGCGCGCTGCAAAGCCAGACGGCTGGCCGGTATCGGACCTGTGCCCATGATCGCCGGATCGACGCCGGCGGTGGCCCAAGAGACGATGCGCGCCAACGGAGTCACGCCGCGCTTGGCGGCGTTGTCGGCGCTCATCAGAACCACGCCGGCGGCGCCGTCGTTAATTCCCGAAGCGTTTCCGGCGGTGACGGTTCCGGCTTTATCAAACGCGGGCTTCAGCTTGCCCAACGACTCCATGGTGACGCCGAATTTCGGATGCTCGTCGGTGTCGAACACCACGTCGCCTTTACGGCCCTTGATGATGACGGGAACGATTTCATCCTTGAATTTTCCGGCCTTAATGGCGGCCTCCGCCTTCTGCTGCGAGGCGAGGGCGAATTCGTCTTGCTCTTGGCGAGTCAATTCATACTTTTTAGCGACGTTTTCCGCCGTGACGCCCATGTGATAGCCTTTGAAGGCGTCGGTCAGCCCATCACGAAGCATGGTGTCGAGCAGCTCCAGCGTCCCCATCTTGGTGCCGTTGCGCAGATGAGCGACGTGCGGCGCCATGCTCATGCTTTCTTGACCGCCGCAGATCATGACTTCGGCTTCGCCGAGCTTGATCGCCTGATAGCCCAGAGCCACCGAGCGCAAACCCGAACCGCAAAGCTGGTTCATGCCCCAAGCGGTCTTGTCCGCCGGAATCCCGGCGTTGATGGCGGCTTGACGCGCCGGGTTCTGGCCGGTGTGAGCGGTCAGAATTTGCCCCAAAATCACTTCCGTCACTTCCGCCGGCTCAACTTTGGCGCGCTTCAACAGCTCGCGAATGACGGCCTCGCCCAGAACATGAGCGGGAACGGAACTCAAGGCTCCGTTGAAGGTTCCAATGGCGGTGCGAGCGGCGCCGGCGATAACGACATCAGTCATACAGAATGCTCCTCCAGGTCCAGAGAACGACGAGTGATTGGATTATGATTTAAGATCGGCGAGGACTAAGAATCGATGAATCGACCTTAAGGATTAGTCTTGAAGGATGCAAGTGGCAGTCGATGCGGAAAACGCAAATATCTCATGTTGGAAAAACGAATGAGAGGAAAAAAGAACCGCTGCAACGGCGAAGACGGGAGCGAAGACGGAGTGCGAGACAGTCGGATTGGATGTCTTTTTTTTCATTACAGAGCGAAGCGCCATTGCCGTTAACGGATTTTCGACCTTCCAAAACAATATATTTCTAGCTGCAACGCAAAAGAAGCAGTTATTGCATTGCGCAAATAAAATATCATAATACAACAAAAACAATGACCTATCAGTGAATTCTGAGTGATCGAAAACAGAAATACAATCGTATTCTTACATATAATTTTGTTTATCGTGGTCTTTTTATTTTTACGAACATTTTTTCTCGGCGCATCCCAACGACGGCGCTAGGTATTGCGCGCGTCGAAGCGCTTTACCCAATCGGCGAGCGGCCGCCATACGGAAGCTTCGGCGCCGGCGCTAACCACCATGCCGATATGGCCGATTGCAGGCGTCAATGTCTCCGCGCCGGGAATTGCTTTTGCCAACGCCGTCGCGGAAGAGGGCGGCACAATCCGATCATTGGTGGGAATCAACGCCAAAGTCGGCACCATGATTCTCTGCGGTTCGACGGGCAGACCGGCAATCAACCAATTGCCGGTGACGGCGTCATTTCGTCCATACCAGCCCACCAGACAGTCACGAGCGACTTGCGCCGCCAGAGGCACGCCATCATTCAGCCAATCTTCCAACGCCACAAACGCCTTTGCTTGTGGCGACTCGGGGTCCATCCGCGCAAATTGGCTGAATTTACGAGCAATCAACCACGGGTCTAATTGTGCGAACATCGTCTGAAGGGCGTCCACGGGCAGCTCGCCCCACGCCTCCAGCGCGGGCCCCCAGGGGGCAAAAAAAGACGCCGCCATTCGCCCCATTCCGGCGTCTTCGGCGTGGAAATCCCATGGCGTGGCCAAAAGCCCCAAACCGGACACTAATTGTGGTCGATGAAGCGCCGCCCCCAACGCCAAAAGACCTCCCATGCAATAACCGACAATTGGAATCGGGCGTCCGAGTCGATGCGTTAACGCTTCCAGCGCCCGCGTTAGGCGACCCACGATATAATCAGTAAGAGTAAATCGGCGCTCGCGCGGCCCCGGATATCCCCAATCCAACAAAAAAGGTCGAACGCCGCGCTTCGTCAGCCAACGCAACAGGCTGCGCTCTTGCGACAAGTCCAAAATATAGGCGCGATTCACGAGGGACGGGACGAACAGAACCGGAGTCGGACCATCGCTTGACGACTCGCCGTAATCCAACAACCGACTAGCGCCTTCGGTCCAAATTGTCGGCGGGTCCGGCAAATCGCGCACATAATGATGATGCCGATATCGCTCCATCCCGGTGAAAATCGCTCCCAGACGCCGCCGCATCTCACGATCAACCTCCGGCGCAAGCGTCAGCGCGTTAATCTTGCTTTGTTCGAGAGCGTCGACGAGCGCGGAAGCGCGGTCGCGCACCCCCGGCTTCCAAAGCGGAAAGCCGCTTTTCAAGAACAGCAAGCCTGTCGGAGAGCTGAGCAAAACATTCAGCACCACCGCCATGTGCAGCGCCAGCGGACGAGGACCGCGACGCAGAAGACGCGCGCGGGTCACCGTTCGTCTCCGAAACGCGCGGGTCGGAAGATGCAAATGAAAAAGGGACGGTAAAAGACGGCGGCCATGGCGAAGACGGAAACGAGGACGAAAGAGGAGAAGACGCAGACGGCGATGCGGTCGCCGCCTCCGTCGCCGAGGGGTCAGCGCTTGCCCTCCCAGAAAAAGGCCGGGGATTCCAACCGGTGTTTCCCTGCGCCGCAGCGCCTAATCCAGCGAACGGAACAAACGCAGCCACGCTTTGCCCCATCATCTGAAACATGCGCGCCAAATTTTCCGCCACCTCCGGATCAGTCGCCAGCGCCGCCCATTGGTCCTGCCACAGGTCCAGATATTGGCGCGCCAGTTTTTCCAGCGATGGAGGATCGGTGTCTGTCGGATTAGCCATGCGCCGCAGTATAGAGAGCGCGCCACAACCTGCAACCCGTCATCTGAAATTTTTTACTATCCTGTTCAATTTTTCTTCATTTTTTAAGCCCGACCCCTCTCAAATAGCCTAAAAATATATTGAATTTGATCCAAAAAAGTACGCTTCTCCCAATAACGCCAACACGCCGAATAATTGACGCATGTCTCGCGATATGACTTCTTATGAGTTCGCCACAGACCATCAACCATCGGCGAAATCGGCAAAAAGAGCCATATGCTACATATGCTAAGAGTGCTAAGAGAAAAAAACAGCTTAAGAAAATAAATAATTCCGGAGAAAGATCGCTTCGCGAAACGGACGAGCGCATCTCTTGCGCATATCTCTTGCATTGCACACATGGCTTGGCTTATTGCTCAAGCGCGTCGGTTATCCGACGCTTTTTCACCGTGTCGAAAGCGTCCCCCGATGGCAGAAACTGTTGATTCCAAATCCGCGACCGTCACCATCAAAAAATACGCAAATCGGCGACTCTACAACACTGCTACGAGCAGTTATGTGACGCTCGATCATTTGTGCCGGATGGTTAAGGATGGCGTTAATTTCGTTGTTTATGACGCCAAGACCAGCGAAGACATCACGCGCTCCGTCTTAACTCAGATCATCGTTGAAGAGGAAAGCAAAGGGCAAAATTTATTACCGATCAGTTTTCTGCGGCAACTCATCGGCCTATATGGCCACAATATGCAATGGATGGTTCCAGGGTATCTAGAATATTCAATGCAGGTCTTTGCTCGAAACCAAGAAAAGATGCGGGACTACTTTCAAAGCACCTTAGGCGGAATCTTTCCGTTCGGGAGCTTTGAAGAAATGAGCAAACAAAACCTCGCGCTGTTCGAACGCGCCATGCGTATGTTCTCTCCTTTCGGCGTGGCGGATTTCTCTCGCTCCAGTGGCGACTCCGACACCCCCTCTTCCCCTCCCATCTCTCAATCGTTGTCCAAACCGAGCGAAGATAAAGATAAAGCTCTGGAAGACATGCAAAAACGGCTCGATGATCTGCAAAATCAATTCACCACTCTGTTACGCAGCAAGGGAATCGACACCTTAAAGTCATAAATATTGGAAAACAGCGCGAATCAGGGAGACCGTCTCTGAAGCGGCGTTGCAAACAAGCCTCTTTGTCTCAGAGCCTGTCCGAACAGGCTCTCAGGAAGAGAACAAAACATTGACGCAAACGCTTAGAGATAATCGAAAGTCTCCCGACTTTGCTTGAGGGATAATGGAATAAGAGGTTCTCGAACAAACATTCGCCTCCAACCACAAAATATTCAAAAAAAATAGATTTGAACTTTTTGAGATGGCATGATTGCGGGTCATGGATTTTCGTCGTTAAAGAAAATAAAAAAGGAAGCTATAAGGAAAAGGCCGCTAAAGGAAAAGGCCAGGGCTCCGCCCTGGACCCGCCAAAGGCCGAGAGGCCTTTGGAAACCATGACTTGGAGACTGTAACCAACAAAGGCGCGTAAGCTGTTTTAATTTGGCGAGGCTGCAAGAATAAAGCGCCAACACATTTTTTCGGGTTTCCGGTTGAGACAGGGTGTAAACAGAGCATCTTAGGAACAGAAAAATGAAAACCATGCGCGCATTCTTCCTTCAAACAACGCCGCATGTGACGGAATGATCCCGGAAATCGGCCATTTCGCCATAGCTTTGGCTTTAATAACAGCGCTGATCCAATCCGTTGTTCCTCTGCTTGGCGCCGCCCGCAACAAACCCGGTTGGATGGTCTTAGGCGACCGCGCCGCCTTTGGGCAAGGCGCTTTGGTTGCTCTGGCTTTTGCCGCGTTGATTTACACGCACGTCACATCTGATTTCTCTGTGGCCAACGTCGTCGCCAACAGTCACTCCACCAAGCCTCTGCTGTATAAAATCAGCGGCGTGTGGGGAAGCCATGAAGGCTCGATGCTGCTGTGGGCCCTGATTTTGGCTTTGTTCGGCGCGGCGGTCGCCGCGTTCGGCCAAGATTTGCCCCCAACGCTGCGCGCTCGCACGCTGGCGGTGCAGGCGATGATTGCAGTCGGATTCCTATCCTTCATAATCGCCACCTCCAACCCGTTTTTAAGGTTAGATGATCCGCCGCTCGACGGCCGCGACATGAACCCGATGTTGCAAGACCCCGGACTGGCTTTCCACCCGCCGTTCCTGTACCTCGGTTATGTCGGCTTCTCGATCGCTTTTTCATTCGCCGTGGCCGCTTTGATCGAGGGACGAGTCGATCCGGCTTGGGCGCGCTGGGTGAGGCCCTGGACACTCGCCGCGTGGTCTTTTCTGACGCTTGGAATCGCGTTGGGCGCATGGTGGGCCTACTATACGTTGGGATGGGGCGGCTGGTGGTTTTGGGATCCCGTCGAAAACGCCTCCCTTATGCCATGGTTGGCCGGAACCGCTTTGCTGCACTCGGCGATTGTGGTGGAAAAACGCGACGCCCTCAAAAGCTGGACTCTTCTCCTTGCCATTCTGACCTTCGGTTTGTCTATAATGGGCGCTTTTTTGGTGCGCTCAGGCGTCCTAAGCTCTGTTCATGCTTTCGCCGTCGATCCCGCCCGTGGCGTTTTCATCTTGGCGCTTTTGCTGATCATCGTTGGCGGATCGCTTACGCTCTATGCGATTCACGCTCCCGATCTTAAGCCCGGAGGAGTCTTCGCGCCGATCAGCCGAGAAGGCGCCCTCATCCTCAACAATCTGCTTTTGTCCTCCGCCACGGCAACCGTCTTCATCGGAACCCTCTATCCCTTGTTTCTCGACGTTCTCGGCGCCGGGAAAATTTCCGTCGGAGCCCCGTTTTTCAACGCCACTTTTGTGCCGTTGATGACGCCTCTAATTGTTTTGCTGGCGTTCGGCCCGATGCTGGCTTGGAAACGCGGAGACGGACTCGGCGCGTTGTCTCGTCTGTGGTTCGCCGCCGGCCTCACAGGATTTTCCGTCGTTCTGGCCTATCTTCGATACGGAGACGGCCAGATTATGGCTTTGGTCGGAGTCGGCTTGGCGGCTTGGTGTGTCTTCGGTTCTTTGGCCGAATTCGGCGATCGAATCGGATTCGGTCGCCGCTCGATCTCCGACAGCCTCCGGCGCGCAAAAGGCTTGCCGCGCGCCGCCTGGGGAACCACATTGGCGCATCTGGGCGTCGGCGTGATGATCGTCGGAATGACGGGCTCGTCCGCCTGGGTTTCCGAGCGCGTCGCTCTGATGAAAGTCGGAGACGTTCTCGATCTTGCTGGATATCGGGTGATCCTCAAAGCAATCGAACCCAAACAAGGCCCTAATTTCGACGCTGCGCGCGGCGTGTTCTCTGTCGAAGTCGACGGACGTGAAGTCGACGTGCTTTTGCCCGAACAGAGAAAATTCCATCTCTCGGGCATGCCGATCACACACTCTGCGATTCGCGTCACCGCCTTTTCCGATCTCTATATTGCTCTCGGTGAAAAAACCGAAAACACCGACGCATGGACGGTGCGCGCCTATCATCACCCTTTGATTCCGTTCCTATGGAGCGGTTGCTTGACGATGGTGATTGGTGGTTTGGTGAGTCTCACGGATCGACGTTTCCGCATCGGCGCGCCACAACGCGCTCGGCGCAAAAAAATGATGAACATGACCGAAGACGCCGCTGTCACGCCGAAAGTCGCCTCCGACGATATGCCGGAGTTCAATAAAGTCTTACAGAGACGACGTTGATGTCTGCTCTTCCTCACACCGATATTCCCGCCGACAATTGGATTGATCGGTGGACGCCCGAGCGAATTCGCCCTTATCTGCGTTTGGCGCGTCTGGATCGACCAATCGGAACTTGGTTGTTGCTCTTTCCGTGCTGGTGGAGCGCCGCTTTGGCGGCTTCAACAAAAGAGCGCCACCCGGATTTGGTTCTGATGGCTCTGTTTGCACTCGGCGCGATGGTGATGCGCGGCGCCGGGTGCGCAGTGAACGATATTCTGGACCGCGACATCGACGCTTTAGTCGAGCGCACCCGAGTTCGACCGATCCCCAGCGGGCAGATTTCAGCGCGGCAAGCGGTGGTCTTTTTGGGCTTTCTGCTGCTGTTGGGGCTTTTGATCTTGCTCCAATTGAATCGTTTATCGATTGCACTAGGGGTCGGTTCTCTAGTCTTGGTGTTCACCTACCCCTTGATGAAGCGCGTCACATGGTGGCCGCAAGCTTTTCTCGGACTAACCTTCAACTGGGGCGCATGGATGGGATGGGCCGCAGAGACCGGAGAAATTGGAACTTCGGCGGCCTGGATGTATCTTGCCGGAATTATGTGGACGTTGGGATACGACACGATCTACGCGCATCAAGATAAAGAAGACGACGCGCGAATCGGCGTGAAATCCACGGCTTTACGGTTGGGCGAAAATAGTCGCATGTATATCTGCGGATTTTATGTGGCGACGATCGCGGGACTTTTAATTTCAGGACTTTCCGCTCAGCGCGGATGGTTGTTTTTGGTCGGTTTGGGAGCGGCGGCGGCGCAACTGACATGGCAGGCGGCAACGTGGGATCCGGATGATCCAATGGATTGTCTTGTGAAGTTTAAATCCAACCGTTGGTTTGGTTGGCTGATTTTGATTGCCATGGTCCTTTAAACAAACGAATAAAGATTAAAAGGGTCCAGGAGCTGTGGTTCCTGGACCCTTCTAATCTTTATTCGTTCGTTTGCTTTTTTATAAATCGTTTAACCGTCCGTAACGCCACTACGCGGAATTCGGCTCTCGCGGTGAACAGAAACGCTCAGCAACAAACCACATCCAATCATCAGCGTTAGCATCGCAGTCCCACCGTAAGACACCAACGGCAAAGGAATGCCAACCACCGGAATCAACCCCATCACCATTGAGACATTGACCACAACATACAAAAATAATGAAGTTGTGATTCCAACGCCAACCAATCTCCCGAACTGATTCCGAGAACTCAGCGTAATAATAGTGCCATAGATGAAGAGCGTCATATACATCAACAACAGCGTAATGGCCCCAACCATGCCAAACTCTTCAGCCAAAACAACAAAAATGAAGTCTGTGTGTTTCTCCGGCAAGAACATCAATTGACTCTGAGACCCCATCATAAAGCCTTTTCCAAAAAGCCCCCCTGATCCCAACGCAATCTTCGATTGAATAATGTTGTAACCAGACCCGAGAGGGTCCGCCTCTGGATTGAGAAACGTAAAAACGCGCTGCCTCTGATAGTCGTGCATAAAACTCCATCCAATCGGAATCGCCGTCAATCCCCCGCCAATCGCCAAAGCAAATTTCCACAATCGAACTCCGGCGGCAAAAAAAATTGCGCCGCTGCCCATGATCAACAATAAAGACGTCCCAAGATTCGGTTGCATCAGAACGAACGCAACCGGCAAAAACACCAAAAGCAGCGGAGGCAACAACATCAATGGCCGACCGATTTGCTCCAGACTTAACCCATGGAAATAATGCGCCAATGCTAAGACCAAAGCAGGTTTCATGATTTCCGATGGTTGCAGCACAAAGAACCCAAGATCAATCCAACGCTGCGCTCCCATTCCTACCTGCCCCATGATCTCGACCGCAATCAAGAGACACAACACCGCAAAATAGATCGTATAGGCGAAGCGCATCCAAAACCGAATGTCGATCATCGCGAACACCAACATGATGATCAATCCGGGAATAAAACGAATGAATTGTCGCATGGCCCAGGGCTCCCAATTGCCCCCGGCGGCGGAATACAGCAACGCCACGCCGACGCCGCTGATCGAGCAGATCAAAAACACCAACCCCCAGTTGATCATACGAATCTTGCCGGAAAACGTCAGCAAGGGTCTCTGTGGCGATATCTCATGAATCACGACGTTTCTCACTACCACTAAAAAAAACAACACACCTGCTGCGCCTCGATTTTACCCGAGTCGACGGTAAAGCGCCATGATCGCCGCAATGGCGCCCTCTAAAATATGAACCACCTCGGATTCAACAGGCTTCTCTTCCATGCAAAACAACGCGCGCAAGTGGACAGGGCCTCGAATCATGCCGAGAAATTGCTCTGCCGCCAACATCGGCTCAGGAACAATCAACTGGCCGCGCGCATGAACCAAAGAAAAATAGTCCGCCAAATGCTTCAATATCGCCGCAGGCCCAGACTCATAAAAAGCCCGCCCAAGTTCTGGAAAACGCGGAGATTCCGACACAACCATGCGAAAAGTTTCCAAAACATGCGGAGCCAACAGCAAATCCAAATAGTTTTGTCCAATCCGCATCAGAACTGCATCAGGCGCCGATTGATCCAACGCCGGGAGATCAAGCGATTCTCGCGAGCGCCGGCATTCAGCGTCGACAATCGCCGCGAAGAGAGCGTCCTTTCCGGAAAAATGCGCATACAACGTCGCCTTGGAAACGCCGGCGGCGCGCGCGATAGCGTCCATGCTGGTGGAGCCATAACCATGAGTCCGAAACAGCGTTCCTGCCGCAGCGATAATTATGGCGCGTTTGGCGTTGCCGTTTGAGATGTCTTTTGGAATCTCCACAATCCCTCTCTATGCCTTCCGCCCATTATGAGACAGGGATAAACTAAACCGTTTAGTTCTGACTTGACAAGAGGCAAATTTCGTTTTACAATAAATCAAGACTGAACGGTTCAGTTTACTGTGACTCTTGGGGCGTCGAAAAAGAACACTCTGCGGCGCGCGAAGATAGGGAGTTCACTCACATGGCCAAGGTTGTTCGCAAAATCATTCTCGCCACGGTCGCCGTCGCGGCGTTGACGGGAGCGGGCAAGAGCGGTTGGGAATGGTGGACAACGGGTCGTTTTGTTCAATCGACAGATGACGCCTATCTTCATAGCGACATCACGGCGATCAGCGCGAAGATTGCAGGTTATGTGAAGACGGTGGCGGTGGGCGACAACCAGCAGGTGGAGGCGGGAGACGTCTTGGTCGTAATCGAGGATCGAGACGCAAAAGTTCAACTGGATCAAGCGAAAGCGGCAATCGAAGTGGCTCAGGCGGTGATCGCCGGGATAGACACCAGACTTCAGTTGCAAAAAGGGATGATTGCACAAGCCTCGGCGGCTTTAAGCGGAGCGGAGGCCGAATTTCACCGATCGTCTCAGGATTATAAGCGCATTCGCACTCTGAATAGCGCGTCATGGGCCAGTCGACAGAAGCTTGATACAGCGGAGGCCGATTATCAAAAATCGCAAGCCTTGTTGCAAAAAGCTCAGGCGGCCTTGGTCACGGAGCGCGATCAAATTTTCGTGTTGGAGGCGTCGCGACGCGAGCAGGAAGCGCGGATGCGACAAGCTGAAGTTCAACTGCATCAAGCGCAAAACGATGTTGAGAACACGATCATTCGGGCGCCGGTGGGAGGCGTGATCGGAAATCGCGGCGTTCGACCGGGATTATATGCGCGCCCCGGCGTTCAATTAATGTCTCTGGTGCCGCTGCCGTCTGTGTATGTGGCGGCGAATTTTAAAGAGACGCAAATTGCGCGAATGCGGGTAGGACAGCCGGTTGTGATCAAAGTAGATGCTTGGCCCGAGAAGCCCTTGATGGGGCAGGTGGAAAGTTTTGCTCCGGCCAGTGGGTCGCAATTCAGCCTCTTGCCGCCGGAGAACGCAACGGGCAATTTCACAAAGATCGTGCAGCGGGTGCCTGTGCGGATCTCGGTTCCAGATGACAACATGCTGGCGGGATTGCTGAGACCGGGTCTTTCGGTGGTGGTGGAGGTTGACACGCGCGACGCTGCGCCGCATGCCGTTCAAGTTGCTGTGCAAGGAGTGACGTTCAGTATTTTTGGCGTGGCGCGCGCAGCGACGCCCTCAAACGAAGCTCCATAGCAAAACCTGAAACTCATGAAAAAACCCGACGACGGCCCTTGGCTGGAGGGAAGGGGAGGGAAGGAGAGGAGAGGGCAGGGGACCGGACCTTCTCCCGACATTGGTTCCAACAAAGAAAATCCAGGCATTAAATCCAAGAAATAAATACACGTAAAAACTGCAAATCCATGGACAATAACATCGGAAAGGCTAGGCCCCTCAGCCAATCTCTGCCTTTCGAACCCGTTTTTTTATTTGTGATTAGATTTTTCTATAGAAAACTCGGAACAATCAGATGTCGAACGCACATGGGGCGCCAAAACCGAACGAAAACAAGCCCGTTTCTCGACGAGAATTCATTGGGTTTATGATGATGGTTGTCGGGATGTTCATGGCAATTCTCGACATCCAAATCGTCTCCAGCTCCTTGGCGGAGATTCAAGCCGGACTATCCGCCAGTTCCGACGAAATCAGTTGGGTTCAGACCTCTTATCTGATCGCCGAAGTTATCATGATTCCTCTTTCAGGCTTTTTATCTCGATTGCTCTCAACCCGAATATTATTTGTAGCCTCGGCGGCGGGCTTCACCTTAATGAGTTTCGGTTGCGCCTTCGCCGACAGCATCGAGAGCATGGTTATATTCCGCTCACTACAAGGATTCATCGGTGGAGCCATGATTCCCACCGTCTTCGCCACGAGTTTTATGATGTTTCCCGCATCACGACGCGCCGGAGTTTCGGTGATGATCGGGCTGGTGGCGACCATGGCGCCGACCCTGGGGCCAACTCTGGGGGGATGGCTAACACAGAGCTACTCATGGCACTGGTTGTTTTTAATCAACATCGCGCCGGGACTTCTGGTGATGGTCTCCGTGTGGACAATGGTTGATATTGATCGCCCTGATTTCTCTTTGCTCAAAGGCTTCGACGCTCTTGGATTAATATTTATGGCGCTCTTTCTCGGAAGCTTAGAGTACGTTGTCGAAGAAGGCTCCCGCCTGGATTGGTTTTCCGACGAAAGCATTGTTGCATTCACCGGAGTTACAGTCTTCTCCGGGCTCTCCTTCTTTATCCGAGCGCTGACCGCACGTTCTCCGATTGTCGAGCTGCGCGCATTTCTTGATCGAAATTTTGCCATAGGTTGCATGTTTAGTTTTATTCTTGGAATTGGGCTTTACGGATCGGTCTATTTAATACCCTTGTTTCTGGGGCGAGTGCGTGGATACAACAGCTACCAAATCGGCTTGACCATGATAATCACGGGAGCTTGCCAATTTCTTTCGGCGCCGATTGCGGGAATGATGTCGAAGAAAGTCGACCTTCGAATCATGCTCGGATTGGGGTTGAGTCTCTTCGGAACCGGAGTTTATCTTAATTCTTTGCTGACCGCGCAAGCAGGATTTAATGAGCTTCTTCTGCCGCAAGGAGTTCGCGGCTTATCATTGATGCTCTGTTTCATTCCGATCAACACACTGGCGTTGGGAACGCTGCCGCCTCAACAGTTGAAAAACGCCAGCGGTTTGTACAATTTAATGCGCAATCTCGGTGGAGCCATCGGCCTCGCAATGATCAACACCGTGCTGCAACATCGGTTGGCGCTGGCATATGAACAGACTTGGAGACCATATGAATCTTGGCCGCCCCGAGGTTCAGGAAATGATCGAAAATTTCAGCGCTCAGCTTGGCGACCGCCTGACTGGAGATTCTCAAGCTGCGGCGCTCAAGTTGATGGGAGTGATGATCCAGCGTGAGGCTATGGTTCTAACCTTCAACGATTGTCTTCTGGTGATGTCCGGCGTTTTCGGTTTTGCTTTGTTGTGCTTGCCTTTGGTGCGCAAACCACGTCAGATCAGCGCAAACGCTCATTAACACCAACGAGACAAAGGATTGACGCACGCTTCTTGATTTTTCTTTGACTTTGCGATTTTTCATAAAAATTGAACGGGTCCAGGGACTGTGTTCCTGGTCGCGGGGGATCATAAGGGGGGATCGAAAGCCCCCCTTATTCGCGAAGCGATCTTCCTCTGGAATTGTTGGTCTTTGCTTTCGGGCTTTTGTTTTGGAACGACGCCAGCAGACGGTTTCAGGGAAGATCGCTTCGCGAATAAGGGGGGGGCTTTCGAGCCCCCCTTATGATCCCCCGCGACCAGGAACACAGTCCCTGGACCCGTTCAATTTTCTATTTCTCCGCAAACCCCACTAAGTAAGGTTGCATGTGCTCGGGAACAGGAGCCTCCACAGCAATCGCCGGTTTATTGGCGTAAAGAGGAATCGCCACCGCGCGCGCATGAAGCAGTAATGAAACTCCATCTTTCACTCCTCGGCCATACACCGAGTCGCCAAGCAACGGACATCCAATCTCTGCGCAATGAACTCGGATTTGATGCGTTCGACCCGTGCGCGGACGAAGCTCCAGCCAAGAGGTTATCCCATCACCACCAATTACTCTATAATCGGTGATCGCCGTCTGCCCTTCGGGATCAACCTTCATCCACCATCCCCGACTTTCGGTCGAGCGTTTGGCCAACGGCAAATCAATTCGTCCCGACTCCGCCGGAGGAGCGCCATTCACCACCGCCCAATAGGTTTTCTCAATCGCTCCGGCTGAAAAAAGCTTCCCCAAACGCGCTAAAGCCTTTCGATGCCGCCCAAGGATCAAGCAACCGCTGGTGTCGCGATCAAGACGATGCGCAAGAGCGGGAGAATTGGGCAATCCAAAACGCAGAGCCTCAAAAGCCTGCTCCAAATTGGCGCCGCCTCCGGGACCCGCGTGAACCGGAATTCCCGCAGGCTTATTGATGACCAACATCAACCCATCGCGATACAGCAGCCGCTCTTCAATATCACTTTGATGAAAGCTTGTCATTTCGAAGCAAAACCTAAATTTGAACAGAAATAGAATCCCAAAGGAGCGCCTTTGGCCGAAGAAAGCATCTGTGAACTTGATTTCCTTGACATTCGTTCTTTCCGTGACGTTTCGATCGTTTTCGGGCTCACCCAAAGATTCAGAACCAATTCAGAGGAAATATCAATGTTTCCAAAGATTCCGGTGATCGCTCATCGATTTGCCTCTGCTCTACGGTCTTTGGCTTCGATCGGCTGATTCACCGAAATCCACCGGAAACATTGATGTTTTCTCCTTCAAAAGACAGCCCCCAGAATAAAAATTTAAGAAAATTCATGTTGACGTCCACTATTCTAAAAATTTTGTCGGATCGTTTTTTATGGAAATTGCGAAGAGCCATTCGTGATCCCATAGAATCCTCTCTTGTCCGCCTGAAAAACAAGGGCCGGAGAAAACACTGTGTCTGATCCGGCACAGCTTCGCACGGTATCGCAAGAACGCCCGACAACATCCTGATTTTCCTTCACATCGAGTTTCGGCTTGGTTAAGGTTCGAGTGCTCGCCGATGAAGCGGGCCAACACAAGCGCAGCAAAACAATAGCGCCAGGATATGGAGTTGTAATCATGTCAGCACATTATGCGCGTTCACCTTGGGTAGAGTCTGTGATATTTTTGCTCGATGATCCATTGACCCGCATGATCATGCGAAGCGACGGACTAACACGCGACGAAGTGCTGGATGTACTTTCCAAAGCACGGGATCATATCTTGAGCCGTCGCACAACAGCCGAAACTGGTATGGACGCTGATGGCGACGTATGGCCTTTGGCTGCGTAAGGCGTGTTGTTTCTCCTCCTCCTCTCTTGTCGTCGGGGAACTTTTTACTTGTTCCTCGACGTTTTTTTGGAAGAGGAAAGAAATGAAATATGATTGATCTCGTTTCTTATAATTTAATTTTTTATGAAATCATTCGACATTCTATTTAAAGAGTTCCTGTCAACATTTACAAACTCCAAATCATGCTTTGTAAGGTTGCCGCCAAAGCCGGCGTGGAGCCTTGATCTTAATCGGCAAAGCTCCCTCCTTCGACAAAAATTCCCCTCGCTTCTTCACACGCCCCGATCCGCAACGAAACGTCAAGACGACTCCGTTTATTCTTTGCCTATCGAAGCACGGGTTTTACTGTTCAGAAACAGTCGATTCTTTTCCGAAAGGCGGAAGAAGGATCGAAAAATGAACACACATCGATCAAAACTCTTGCATCTTGGAACAAATCATGAATAATCCGACCGTCCGGTCCCGCCGGACTCGAGGCCGCCCAGCGCAAGAAAGCGCGTCAGATTCTGCGCCGGAATCGGCAGAGCCCTCAGAAGGAGAAGAGTCCGCTCCACCAAACGAAATGGTTCGGAGCGGCGGCGGCGGGAAGCAGTCAGGAACGAATGCCGGCGGAACATTACGTCGATCCGGCGACCATGACAAAAAAGGAGTCTCGATGATGTCGGCCGCACCGATGCGACAAGGGGATAAGGATCCGATGGATAAGCAGAAAGCGCTTGACGCCGCTCTGGGACAAATCGAGCGAGCTTTTGGAAAAGGCTCGATCATGCGGCTGGGCGCGCGGGAGAGCTTGGTTGAAACAGAGGTGATCTCGACGGGGTCTTTGGGGCTGGACATCGCATTGGGGATCGGCGGCTTGCCGCGCGGACGAATCATCGAAATCTATGGACCGGAGAGCTCAGGAAAAACAACGCTTGCTTTGCATGTGATTGCTCAGGCGCAAAAGAACGGCGGCTCCTGTGCTTTCATCGATGCGGAACACGCTCTGGACCCTAGTTATGCGCGCAAGCTGGGCGTAAATGTCGGTGAGCTTCTGATCTTTCAGCCCGACGCCGGAGAACACGCTCTGGAAATCACCGACACTTTGGTGCGCTCCGGAGCAATCGACGTCTTAGTGGTGGACAGTGTGGCGGCTCTGGTGCCTCGCGCCGAGCTGGAAGGCGAAATGGGCGATAGTCATGTCGGCCTACACGCTCGCCTTATGAGTCAGGCTTTACGCAAACTCACCGGGTCGATTTCCAAGTCTCGATCGATGGTGATCTTCATCAATCAGATTCGCCTCAAGATCGGGGTGATGTTCGGCAATCCTGAAACGACCACCGGCGGCAACGCTCTGAAATTCTATGCCTCGGTTCGCCTTGATATTCGCCGCACCGGAGCAATCAAAGATCGTGACACGGTCGTTGGCAATCAGACGCGCGTGAAGGTGGTGAAGAACAAGATGGCACCGCCTTTCCGCGTGGTGGATTTCGATATCATGTATGGAGAGGGCATTTCCAAAGTTGGAGAACTGCTTGACCTTGGCCAACAAGCGAATGTCGTGGATAAGTCCGGAGCATGGTTCTCGTGCGAAGGGACGCGCATTGGTCAAGGACGTGAGAACGCGAAGACATTCTTACGCAACAACCCGGAATTGGCCAATGTTATTGAAAGCAAAATCCGCAACAACGCCGGTTTGGTGGCGACGGCGATGATGGGTGCGCCGGAAGCCGACGCAGACGCCGCCAGTCCGGACTAGATTAAAAAAAAGGGCCTAGGGACTGTGTTCTCAGTCTCTCGGAATTACAAAAGAGGAAAGGAAGCCCTCCTTATTCGCGAATCGATTTTCCTCTGGAATTAATCGCCCTTGTTGATGCTTTGGATAAAAAATATATTCCAGCAGAGTGTCGCTTCGCGAATAAAGGGGGCTGTTATCTCCGACGCCAACGATCAAGAGAAGAGTTTACGCTTCTATTCAATTCACAACGGCATGATTCTTATATTATTCAACAACAACTCAATTGTTGATTCCGCAAATATCGCCAATCCTGTTCATCCGTCGAATGAGGCGTCTTTTATGTAACATAAGAGGATGTCGTGGAACAAAACGCACATGTTCTCGTGGTCGATGACGATCATGAAATTCGCGATCTCTTATCACAATTTCTTACGCGCCATAGTTATCGAGTTTCCGGCGCCAAAGATGGCGTGGAAATGTTTGCCTACCTTGCTCAGTCTCGCATCGATTTAATCATCCTCGATTTGATGTTGCCTGGCGAGGATGGTTTGATGTTATGCCGTCGTCTTCGTTCCGAATCAGCAACAACGCCAATCATCATGTTGACCGCCATAGGTGATGAAACCGACCGAATTATTGGTTTGGAAATGGGGGCTGACGATTACCTTGTGAAACCATTTAATCCACGCGAGCTGTTGGCGCGAATAAAAGCAGTGCTTCGACGCACCTCTTTTAAAGGCTCCGAGGGAGCGCCGTCTTCCGACGCCAAAATATCGACTGAAACCACGTCAACGCCGAATACGCCGCGCTCTTCGATTGGCCGCAGTCTATGCTTTGCAGACTGGCGCTTGGATTTGGCGCGTCGCGAGCTTTACTCGCCAGAAGGCGTGTTGGTGCAGCTCTCCGCCGGAGAGTTCGATCTTTTGGCTGCGTTCGCCGAACATCCTCAACGTGTATTAAATCGCGACCAACTTCTGGATATGACGCGCGGTCGCATGGCGGCTCCGTTTGATCGCAGCATCGACGTCCAAGTGAGCCGTTTACGACGTAAGATCGAACCCAACCCTCAAGAACCGATTCTTATTAGAACCGTTCGCGGCGGCGGATATTTTTTTACGCCGACTGTTTATGGGTAGAGTGTTTTCTTCCTTGAATCCCATGAAAAGGGAAAAATTCTTGGTCGAATGCGTAAGTTCTTCTCCTGACGCCCTTGGTAAGACTAAACACACCCTGTTCAATCACGCTCTGGCTAAGCAGATATAAAGAGTTCGGTAAAGATATACTCTGTCCGATTGAGAATCCGAAAAAAACCGGCAAGGAATCGGGGCTTCGCCCTCGACCCACCAAAGGCCTCCCGGCCTTTGGCGGGTCGAGGGCGGAGCCCCGATTCTTTTGGAGTTTTTCTTCGGGTCCTCAATTGGAGAGTATATGTTTCAATTCCATATTAAGGCCAAAATGTCGCTTTGCGAAGGTTTTCAGGAGCGAATCGTTGGTTTTCTTGACGCGCCCTTTTTCCAGGACGTCGGATCGATTATAATGATTCATGCTGTTTCTGTTGAGGATCGCGTAAGATTCTCCCTGTGGTTCTCAGCGGAGCCTATCGGCGGAAGGGCGCGTCCGGCTTCAAGAGCGGCATGCCCTGCGTGGCGCGTAGTTTGCATGTTTATAAAGACGACAGCTTCGGAGACCTCTTATGACGCCGCTGACGACACAATCTCTTCCTGCGCGCTTGTTCGGCCTTTGCGCGCCGCTGCGGGCCGGACGGTTGTTCCGTTCAACCGCGCGTCAATTTGTATTTATTGTTGTGGCCCTGGCGTTTTTTGTCGGGTCGGCGTCCATTGGGCGTGCTTCCGTGCGCTTGAAGGATATCGTCGATGTTGAAGGCGTGCGCGACAATATGCTTGTCGGCTATGGCTTGGTCATCGGTCTTAACGGCTCCGGCGACAGCCTCCGCAATTCGCCCTTCACGCAGCAAAGCTTGGTCGGCATGTTGGAGCGTTTGGGCGTCAACACGCGCGACGCCACCAGCTTGCGCACCAAAAACGTTGCGGCGGTGATGGTCACCCCCCCCCTGCCGCCCCACCCCGCTCACGGAACGCGAAACGACGCCCGCGTCGGCGCGAGGGGCGCTTCAAACAGCTTGCGCGGAGGCCAACTTTTTGTCACCCCCCTGATGGGCGCCGACGGCGCGGGCTTCGCCGTGGCGCAAGGCCCCGCTGCGGGGGGGGGGGTTTTGGCGTTGGTTGGGGGGGGGGGGGGGAGGGAAACAAGGGAGTTCATGCGGTTTCGGGGTCGACTTCTGGGGGGGGGTGAATGGTTCGACGGTGTCTGTGATCAATATCGGTTCGACGGGTGGAGTTTCGGTTATTGGGGGGAAGGTGTGGATTGATGGACAAGAGATACCTGAGGACGTTACGGTTTATCGATCCGTCGACGGCAAGCTTTGGACGATTCGTCGCGAGAACGGACATATTCATGTATCGTCGGACAAGTGACCAAAAATCCGCATTTTTTCTTACGGCTTCACCGGATTGAAACAATCCTCTCACTGTCGGAATGTCGTAGGGCTCATCCTGGGTTCCGGGGTGGTGTTTCTGTGGTCAAACGACCAATGCGGCAACGAGGGAGCCAAGGAGAGACTTCCCTCTCGCTCTCAAGTTATGTACGAACTGAAAGAACCCAAGATAGATTGGAAGCTTTTCCTGTGAAATGCCGCGATGCGGGCGAAGCCAGGAACGTAACAGGGACCAAAATCCTTCCATGGTGTTGACGTGAACCTCATGAAAACCATCACCATCCTCGTCGCGAGCATACTCCCCTTGACTATGACAAACAGTTTTGTGTTGGTATCCCCATTCGGGCAGCCTATTGTAGATATCGTACTCATCTGTAAAGATAAGGGCGCCATTCTCAATTATTTTTGTAATAACCGGCTTGATTGTGTTTTGTTGAACATTTGGCAGCATATGGAGAACAACCTGTCCGTCGCGTTCGATCATGCCAAGAATCGGCGGCTTCTCTTTTTCGAGAGTTCCGCGACCACGTACGCCTTTGAGCCGCCGACGTCGTCCTTTCCGACCTTTTTTTGAACGGCGTCTGGGTTTCCTTTGTGGCCGGCGACGACATAGACCTCATCAATCTCCACTTTTCCGGTCAACGTAACCTCTGGGATTCTCGCCACAAGGCCGTCTCGCAGGTGTGTCGCCATGATTTGGACATCGGCGTCATTCAAGTCCAGTTCCTTGGCAATTTGCTGGTTGGACAGATTCAGCCCCATGAAATACAGGCATAGCACCCAAACACGAAGAGGCTGATGATGTCCTGCCAGTACAGTGCCGCTAAGATCATCAAACCGGAAGCTACAGTTTTTGCAAAGATACCGTTGTCGATGACGTTGAGTATCGTCGCGTCCATTACGAATGACGTTTGAGCTTGAACAATTTGGACAACAGACGCCATCGGGCCACCGATACTGACGGATAAGATCGTAGCATCTGCTGTCGTCGATGAGCGCAGCCAAATTGATGAACTGAGGCGTTGCCATGGCGAAGACCGTCGCTTGAAAGTGACTTCGCCATAGAATCGCATCTACCTCCCAAAGGCAAGCTCCATAACCATGCTTCGCGTGAGGCTTATTGTCGCACCTTGTCGCACGGCCACCACCCCGGAACCCAGGATGAGCCTGTCGTAGAACTCCAAGTCATGGTTTCCAAAGGCCTCCCGGCCTTTGGCGGGTCCAGGGCGGAGCC
>CAUYUA010000206.1:0-117160 GCA_963575675.1 Azospirillaceae bacterium | reverse complement strand
CCCCCTTATGATCCCCGGCGACCAGGAACACAGTCCCTGGACCCGTCTAATTTTTGTTCAGAGACGTCACTTTTACAATAAGGCTAGAAAACAACATGCATGCTTATAGAACTCACACCTGCGGCGCCCTGCGACTGGAGGACGCTGGGAAGACTGTTCGTTTATCCGGTTGGATTCATAGAAAGCGCGATCACGGCAGTTTGTTGTTCATCGACTTGCGCGATCATCACGGATTGACGCAGTGCGTGATTGAAAACACCAGCCCGATCTTCTCCAAAGTCGAGACGATTCGACTGGAATCGGTGATTACAGTCACCGGCGCGGTGGTGGCCCGTTCCGCCGAAACCTCAAACGAAAAGCTCCCCACCGGGCGCATCGAAGTTCAGATTCAAGACATTGTCGTGCAAAGCTCCGCCGATCCGTTGCCGTTGCAAGTCAACGCCGAGGCCGACGCCGGAGAAGAAGTGCGTTTGCGTTATCGCTTTCTCGATCTGCGACGCGATAAAATGCAGCGCAACATCATGTTGCGCAGCCAAGTCATCGCCTCAGTGCGTCGCCGCATGATCGAGCAGGGGTTCTCCGAGTTTCAGACGCCGATATTGACCGCCTCCAGTCCAGAGGGCGCGCGCGATTTCTTGGTGCCTAGTCGCATTCATCCGGGTGAATTTTATGCTTTGCCGCAGGCGCCGCAGCAGTTTAAACAGCTTCTGATGATGGCCGGGTTTGATCGGTATTTCCAGATTGCGCCGTGCTTCCGAGATGAAGACAGTCGCGCCGATCGTTCGCCGGGCGAGTTCTATCAGCTTGATTTTGAAATGTCGTTCGTGACGCAAGAAGACGTGTTCGCGGCGATTGAGCCGGTGTTGTCCGGCGTGTTTGCGGAGTTTGGCGGATTCCGCCGTCCGACGCTTCCGGCGGTGACGCCTGCGCCGTTTCCACGCATCGCTTATGCGGATGCGATGTTGAAGTATGGTTCGGACAAGCCGGACCTGCGTAATCCATTGGTGATCTGCGATGTCTCCGAGATTTTCCGTCGCTCCGACGTTGAGTTTCGCGCTTTTCGGGGTGTGCTCGACAAGGGCGGCGTGGTCCGAGCGATTCGCGCTCCGAGTGTGGGGGATCGGCCGCGTTCATTCTTTGATAAGCTCAATGACTGGGCGCGTGGGTTGGGAGCGCCGGGATTAGGGTATATTCTGTTCGAGAAAGGCGCCGGAAAGGGGCCGATCGCCAAGTTCGTGCCGGAGGCGGCGTTGCGCGAGACTGTTGGGTTGGCCGATGGAGACGCGGTGTTCTTTGTGTGCGACAAGGTTGACCCGGCCAACAAATTGGCGGGGCAAGCGCGCACGAAGATCGCCGAGGAAATGGATATTGTCGAGAAGAATGCTTTCCGGTTTTGCTGGATTGTTGACTTCCCGATGTATGAGTTGAACGAGGAAACCAAGAGGATCGACTTCTCGCACAATCCATTTTCGATGCCGCAGGGCGGATTGCAGGCGTTGGAGACGATGAATCCGTTGGATATTAAGGCGTATCAATACGACATCGTTTGCAATGGCGTAGAGTTGTCTTCCGGAGCAATTCGCAATCACTTGCCGGAGGTGATGATCAAGGCGTTCGGGATTGCGGGATACGCGCAAGAGGAGTTGGAGGCGCGTTTTGGCGGGATGTTGTCGGCGATGCGATTGGGTGCGCCGCCGCACGGAGGTTCGGCGCCGGGAATTGATCGCATTGTGATGTTGTTGGCGGACGAGCCGAATATTCGAGAAGTGATTGCGTTCCCGTTGAATCAGCAGGCGCAGGACTTAATGATGCAGGCTCCGTCGCCGGTGGGGCCGGAGCGTTTGCGCGAGCTTCACATCAAGTTGGATCTGCCGAAGCCTAAGAAGTCTTCGGAGCCGGAAAAGAAGTAAGGGAAATTTGAAGATTTCGGTTTTTTGGACCTGATAAGAATTTATTGGGTCTAGAGGCCGCTTCAGCAGAAACAAACGATTCCAGAGGAAGATCGCTTCGTGAATAAGGGGGGCTTTCGCTCCCCCCTTATGATCCTCGGCGACCAGGAACACAGTCCCTGGACCCGTCTTATTTCACGCCGAAGGCTATGCATCAATAATTCAGCTTGTCGGCGCAATATTTTGAAATATTCTGAAGCGTTTCGTGTTGCTTGTGGATGGTTTCACTTCTGCGGAGGTCGAGCGCTGCGCACTCGCGTGTTGATCGCAGAAAGCAAACCGGTGGCGTGTGGGCTGAGCTGATTCTTGTTGCGGGGGGGAATCGGCGGAGAGGCCGCTGTCGGGTTTGAAGGAGTTCCTCCCATAAGAGGACTCGTAAGAATATCCGTAACCCGTCCGCGCAAATCGGTGGAGTCATGCGCCTTTAGATCGGCGTCATGGGCGATTTGTTGTTTAACTTTGGGGTCAAGGGAGGAAAAGGCGCGCGCAGCGAAATCGAAAGCAGGTTGCGATCGAGTTGCAAGCACTTGTCGTAATGCTTTGGAGACGAGGACTGTGTCTATGACGCCAGGTCCGGACACGCCGTCGATGACATCGGCAAGAATGCCGATAGCTTGCAAAGTTCGTGCGTCGTCAAGCAACAGCATTTTCGGTTTCCATTGCTCCAAGGCCGAGCGGGTCAGCAAGAGTCCGCCGAGGCTCTATTGTTTTGTGCGGTGGATGTGTTGCGCCACGGCTTGACGCCAAGAGGCCGATGAACCGCATTTTCAGCCTCACTTGTCTGAATATAATACACTCCGGCGTGGAACGAAATCCCATCCTTTGGAAGCGCGTGGTTTTCCCTGTGGATGGAAGGGGGGAAAAGTGGTGGATAACGGTGTTTCGGAGCGTTCCCTTGACATAAAAGGCGTTGTGTTTTGCTGTTGAGATAAAATTGCGCTCTTTATGAGTAATGCCGCAAACAAACGATTCCAAAGAAGGGGCATTCCGCGCATAAGGAGGGGGTTTTCTCTTTTTCCCCTCCTTTGTGATCGTCTCTCTATGATCCTCGACGGTCAGGAATGCAGTTTCCGGAGTCTTTTTATGAAGAATTGAAGTGGCGTTACTCTCCTTTGAATCTTTCGATGACGGCTCCGCACGCTGCAAGCTTTTCTTCCAATCGCTCGTATCCTCGGTCGAGGTGATAGACGCGATTGATGATGGTCTCGCCTTGAGCCGCCAATCCCGCCAAGACCAAAGACACCGAGGCGCGTAAGTCGGTGGCCATGACGGGCGCTCCGGTGAGATTGGGCACGCCGCGCACCAGGGCCGAAGAGCCGTGGACTGTGATGCGAGCGCCCATGCGCGCCAATTCCGGGACATGCATAAAACGGTTTTCGAAAATGGTCTCGGTGATCATGGCGGCGCCGGCGGCCACGCTCATTAGAGACATCATTTGAGCTTGAAGGTCTGTGGGGAATCCGGGAAAGGGCTCCGTCATGACGTCGACGCCAATTAGCTCGCCATTGAGGCGGGCGACTCGTATTGTGTTGTCGTCTTCCTGAGTTATTGAGACGCCTGCTCCGGCCAAAGTTTTGCAGACGGCTTGAATCAGGTCCATGCGAGCGTTGCGCACATGCAGCACTCCGCCGGTGATTGCCGCCGCCATGACGTAGGTGCCGATTTCAATGCGGTCGGGAACCACGCGATGTCGAGCCCCGTTCAGGCGATCGCGTCCGCGAATCCGCAAAGTGTCGGTTCCGACGCCGTTAATGTCGGCGCCCATGGCGATCAGGCAACGGGTGAGGTCGACCACTTCGGGTTCGCGCGCGGCGTTGACCAGAACGGTTTCTCCACGCGCCAGCGTTGCGGCCATCAGAAGATTCTCGGTGGCGCCGACAGAAACCATCGGAAACACGATGTGTGCTCCGGTGAGGCCATTGGGAGCGCGGGCTTCGATGTAGCCGTTGGTTAAGGATATTTCGGCGCCCATTTGTTGCAGACCCTTGATGTGCAGGTCCACGGGGCGAGTGCCGATGGCGCAGCCGCCGGGCAAGGAGACGCGGGCTTGGCCGCAGCGGGCGACCAGAGGGCCGAGCACCAAGACGCTGGCGCGCATGCGGCGCACCAAGTCATAGGGAGCCGTGGTGCTGGTGATGGAGCGGGTGGCGAGTTCCAATTCTCGTTCGCCGTCGGCGTTGGGGCCTGGTTCGCTCAATTCGGTTCCGTGTTGCGCCAGCAGGACTTCTAGGGTGTGAATGTCCACCAGTCGCGGCATGTTCACCAGAGTGAGCGGCTCGTCGGTTAGAAGACTTGCAGTCATCAGCGGAAGAGCGGCGTTTTTGGCGCCGCTGACGCGGATGGAGCCTTGCAGGGGAGCGCCGCCGCGAATGCGGATTTTATCCATGGAGATCAGACCTTAAGGAAAGAAAAGCGGGTGTGTTTTTTCTGACGCGGAAACGTCGTGAGAGGAAACAGCAACGCCAATGAGCCGAACGATTGACGCATGAGCTTTGATTTCGCATATAAATTTAGACAAGGGCAGGGACTGTGTTCCCGTCGTAGGAGCCCCCGTCGTAGGAGCCCCCGTCGTAGGAGCCCCCGTCGTAGGAGCCAAGGACGACAGTTTCTCTTGTTTGCGAAGCGATCTTTCTTTGGATTTGTTTATAATAATAGAACATCTCGGATCATTTCGGAAAAGCTTGGAAAAACGATTAAAAACCACCACATGAATGCGGCTGTGATTCTAAAGCCGAAGATAAGCCAGAAACAAACGCTTCCAGAGAAAGAGCGGGTCACGAAATAAGGGGGAGCTTTCATCCTTGGCTCTGGCGACTGGGAACACAGTCTCTGGCCCCCTTCTAATTTTTATGTGGCGTCAAAGCTCGCGTGTCGATCGTTCAGCTTATCGGTATAACTGACGGCTTTGGCGTTAATCAAGCCTATGCGTTCATTTGAATTCCTTGTCGGATATTTTTTATGGCGTCTGCCGGCGTGTTGTGTCGAGGCGTCTGTTGAGAGGGAGTGCGGATGATATTTTATGCGGAATGTCATTCTTTGGGCAGACACACGATGATCGAAGTGCCGATTCCCAGCGCGCTTTTAATGGTCAAAGTTCCTCCGTGCAGCGTTGTCAACCCTTTGACCAATGACAATCCTAATCCCGCGCCGCCGGTGGTTTTGTTATAGCGATTGTTGATTTGCTCAAAAGGTTTTAGGACGCGCTCGATCATGTCTTCAGGAATGCCGACGCCGGTGTCGGCGACGGTTAGACGCAAGTCTCCGTGATTATGCTCTGTGACGTGAACGGTGATTTGTCCTCGACGGGGCGTGAACTTTAAGGCGTTCGAAAGAAGATTGGTTATGATTTGCCGTATGGCGTGAGCGTCGCCGTTGAAGCGACTCGGGCAGTTGGTCGAAAGGAACCGTAATTCATGTTCGTTGGTCAGGGCGACGGCGCTGAATTCGTCGGCGATGTTCGACAGAAGCTGCGGCAAATCAAACCAAGAACGCTCGATTTCCATGCGTCCTGCCTCGATTTTCGACAGATCAAGGATGTCGCAAATCAGCGTCAGAAGACTCTGTCCGCTATCGTAAATGTCTGAGGCGTATTCGACATATTTGGAGTTCCCGAGCGAGCCGAACATCTGATCGCGGATGATCTCGGAAAAGCCGATGATTGCGTTTAACGGCGTGCGGAGTTCATGGCTCATATTGGCCAAGAACAATGATTTGGATTCATTTGCGCGCTCGGCTTGCAGCATGGCTTCGCGCAACGCGCGTTCGGCCATGGCGCGTTCGGTTACGTCGCGGATGCTCATGCGGACGCCCAAATTGACGCCGTCTGCGGTTTGAATGCGTTGCCAACTGGCCGAGGCCCAAAAGGTCGTCGCATTTTTGCGGCGGACTTGGAATTCGACGTTTTCCGCCAAAGCGTCCGAGGGGGCGACCTCGTCGTCGAGAGCGGCGTTCGGCGTTTCGGTGATAAAGGCCGTGGCGAGACGGGAGGCGACTCGGGGGCGGTCTTTGGGGTGAATCAAGTCGTGGGGGAAGGCCAGCATGGCTTCGCACTCTTCCGGAGTGTAGCCGGTCATGCGGGTGACGGAGGAGTTGACCCACAGCAGAGCGCCGGTGGGGGATAGCCAGATTTCCCAGCCGAAAGAGAAATCGGCGACGGCGTGTAGCTTTTCAGAGGTTTCTTCAACTTCTCGCAGCCGAGTCTGGAGCGACAAGGCCATATTGTGAAAGGCTTCGGTTAAGCGGCCGACTTCGTCGCGGCGTCGTGAGCATTGGGGCGGAGTATGGTCAAAATAGCCGTTGGCCAAGGCTTCCGCGCGTTTGGTCAAGGCGCGCAGTGGGCGAGTGAGGATTACGCCGACTGTAACGAACAGAGGAACAGAAAGTAAAATGATTGTTATGGCGGATAAAAATTGAATGCGGGCTAAGTCCGTTCGCGTTTCTGCGATACGAGCTAAGGACATGCCATAATATAGATGCCCATATAATTTGCCCATGACGGTCACAGGAAGAATGCAGTCATAGTAATCTTTATTTCTGTATAAAGACCTTAAAACCGTGCAATCGGAAGCGCTCGGCGGCGTTAGGTTCGTTAATCCGCGATTGATTAGAAGTCTCTGATCTGCGTCAAAAAGAGCCAAGTATTGCATATCTTGGTTTTTCTTTAAGTCGCTCAACATATCGGCTAGTCGGCTGTAGTCTTTTTGCATCAACGGTTCAGCCAAGGCGACTTCCAGCGTCAGTCGTAAGGTTGCGTCGCGCTGCTCCATTTCGCGCAGCAAGCGATCGTCGATGGTGCGGAGCGTCGCTATAGAGACCGCGCTCAGTATGATCACTTCGACAACCACCGCCGCCGTCGCTAATCTTAGTCCAAGCGGCAGATTTCGCACCCAAATCAGAAACCGTGGCATCGTCACCGTTGCGCTACGCTGTTAACGACTCGTCGAAGCTCATTGACCTGCTCATCCATTGCCGTCATCTCGTCTTGGGTGGGCGGACGCAATCCTCCATATTTCAAACTATTGATCCAGGCGATTCCTTCGGGAACGTGGTTGGCGAATGATTCGATCCGTGTGGCGATGTGTTGCGCGGTTTGAGGGGAAAGCGTGGGGCTGGTCAGATACACAACCGGAATAGATTCTCGATTGGATAAAGTGTGCGGAGGAGAAATGACTCGCAAATCGCTTTTGATGTCGTCCGACATATGTCGATATGCGCCCTCGGACACGAGAGCTGCGTCGGTGTCGCGATTGTGGGTGGCGTAGGCGGCGTTTTTATGAGACCCGGAAGAAATGAATATAACGTCATGCAAAGGGTCCATGCCAATGGCGCGTAAAGAGACCGCAAATATCATGCGGACTTGCGCCAATATGTCTGGAATAGAGATGGATTTGCTTTTCAGGTCGGCAAAGCTTTGGATTGGAGATTCTTTGCGGACCAAGATGAGTTCATGGAAGTTGGTGATGGGGCGCAGGATTGGCGTGTATCCCGAATCGACTTGGGCCAGGCGGGCAAAATGTGAGGCGGTGATCAGGATAGGGTAGGCTCTTTGAGCGGTTTGTTGCAGTAGTGTCGGGTAGTCGCGGGCAGAGACGATTTTGACCGGTCTATTTAGTTCTTTTTCCAAGTAAGTCGCTAAAGGGCCGTATGCAATCAAGAGCCCTTGCATGTTGATATAGGGCAAGACGCAGATTTCTAAAGACTGAGGCGCTCCGGTCGAGGTTTCGATGGCCATAGCGGTTCCGGATGCGGCGAGCGCGCCCATCAGAGCAAGGAAGCGCAACATATGCGCCATAAACCGTCCTATGTGGATCATTGCGTTCAAGTTCTTTGTTTCGGTTTTGGCGTTATGGCTTAGGTTCGGGGACGATGGCGTTAAATTCCGAGGCTCATCCTGGGTTCCGGGGTGGTGTTTCTGTGGTCAAACGACCAATGCGGCAACGAGGGAGCCAAGGAGAGACTTCCCTCTCGCTCTCAAGTTATGTACGAACTGAAAGAACCCAAGATAGATTGGAAGCTTTTCCTGTGAAATGCCGCGATGCGGGCGAAGCCAGGAACGTAACAGGGACCAAAATCCTTCCATGGTGTTGACGTGAACCTCATGAAAACCATCACCATCCTCGTCGCGAGCATACTCCCCTTGACTATGACAAACAGTTTTGTGTTGGTATCCCCATTCGGGCAGCCTATTGTAGATATCGTACTCATCTGTAAAGATAAGGGCGCCATTCTCAATTATTTTTGTAATAACCGGCTTGATTGTGTTTTGTTGAACATTTGGCAGCATATGGAGAACAACCTGTCCGTCGCGTTCGATCATGCCAAGAATCGGCGGCTTCTCTTTTTCGAGAGTTCCGCGACCACGTACGCCTTTGAGCCGCCGACGTCGTCCTTTCCGACCTTTTTTTGAACGGCGTCTGGGTTTCCTTTGTGGCCGGCGACGACATAGACCTCATCAATCTCCACTTTTCCGGTCAACGTAACCTCTGGGATTCTCGCCACAAGGCCGTCTCGCAGGTGTGTCGCCATGATTTGGACATCGGCGTCATTCAAGTCCAGTTCCTTGGCAATTTGCTGGTTGGACAGATTCAGCCCCATGAAATACAGGCATAGCACCCAAACACGAAGAGGCTGATGATGTCCTGCCAGTACAGTGCCGCTAAGATCATCAAACCGGAAGCTACAGTTTTTGCAAAGATACCGTTGTCGATGACGTTGAGTATCGTCGCGTCCATTACGAATGACGTTTGAGCTTGAACAATTTGGACAACAGACGCCATCGGGCCACCGATACTGACGGATAAGATCGTAGCATCTGCTGTCGTCGATGAGCGCAGCCAAATTGATGAACTGAGGCGTTGCCATGGCGAAGACCGTCGCTTGAAAGTGACTTCGCCATAGAATCGCATCTACCTCCCAAAGGCAAGCTCCATAACCATGCTTCGCGTGAGGCTTATTGTCGCACCTTGTCGCACGGCCACCACCCCGGAACCCAGGATGAGCCTGTCGTAGAACTCCAAGTCATGGTTTCCAAAGGCCTCCCGGCCTTTGGCGGGTCCAGGGCGGAGCCCTGGCCTTTTTTCTTGATCTTTTTCTTGATCTTTTTCTTGATTTTTTTCCTGCTTGCTTTTGTTGTTTTCGTATCTTTTTTCGGGTTTTCGAGAAAGTGGGACATATAAGAAAACAAATAACAAAAAAACGGGTTCCAAGGAGGGGCGTCTTTGGAACCCGTTTTTTAATTATTTTTATTGTTCCCAAACATTATCTTTGCAAAAAATAGAGTATGGAATAACTCCAGTGAAACGGCTCAAGACTTTGACTGCGCCAAGTTTTTTTCTTTGGCAATTGGGGTCGGGATGGTTGGCGTCTGGAGGATTCCGGCTTCCGCGCAGCCTTTTTGAAGATAAAGCATGTAGGCGGTGCGTTGGATTTGGTACGTGTCTTCGGCGTTTAAAGCCGGAGCGTCGGCGGCGTGGCGCAGGCTGGCGGCGGAAGCGCTGAGATCAACGACCAAATCGGCGCTGGCCAGAATCGTTGAGATCATGCTGAGCGCATACCATTCAACGGCGAAAAAGCCGGTGAGCAATCCGGCGCTGGCGACGTTGGTTGGGCCGATCAGGGGCAGAACCAAGTACGAACCCACGGGCGCGCCGATGGAGCACATGGCCTCGCCGAACTCGATTTCGCGCCGTTTTAGGCCGAAAGAGTTGGCGACTTCAAACATGCCGACCAGCCCCAACGTGGAGTTGATCGCGAAGCGAGCAACCGAGACGCCAGCGTCTTGATAATATCCTTTGAAGAGATTGGTGACGATAAACTCAGGCTCGGTGACGTTGGAGTAAATGTTGGTTCCGATCCGTCGCGCGGGTTCGGGAACCCAGGCTTCCAAGAGGGTGGCGGAAGGATTGATGACGGAACGCACAGCCCAACTATTGAAGTTGTGCATTGTGCGGTTGAACCCTTCCAGCGGGTCGTTTTGCGCGGATGCGACGGACGGAGACAACAGGAAAACGCCGCAAGTCAAGATTGCAGCGTAAACGACTACGAATCGCGCGAGGGCGGGCGATGTCCTAAAAGAAAAGAAAGACATTAAAGGCTCCTTTGCGTGGCCTTCTTAGGAAATTTTCTAACGGTACTCCTTCTGGTCGGATGAGGGCAATCTTATATACTCGGCTTGCTCGGAAACTCGAAAAAAAGCGGGGACAAAGGAAGGTCGGGGCTTCGCCTTGGACTCGCCAAAGGCCGAAAGGCCTTTGGAAACCATAACTTGGAGACTGTAGCGACCGAAGGCGCGAGGGCCGTTTTAATTCGGTGAAGTCGCCAAATTTTTTGGATTTTTGATCGAGCGGAGATTGATGGACGGGTTTTCACGAAACCGTCATGAACGGATCGTTTTTGCAAAATTCGAGGTTTGCAAAATTTCGGCGCAGAATTTGCTTGCCTTAGTGTAATATCGAACAAGAGTCATAAAGATGACCGCAAGTTCAGAGAAGTGAGGGCCGTCATGAGCATCCCGGTTTTCGCCGATAAATTGACAAGCACCCAGAATTTGCGCGCCGGGCGTGCGAGAGGGCCAGCGGATGTTGAATCGGCCGTTCAAGAGGCGTCGCAAAGGACTGGGGTCGATTTTGCCTACCTCCTGGAAAAAGCTTCCATCGAAAGCAGTTTTCGCACCGATCTGAAGGCCTCCACCAGCAGTGCGACAGGTCTGTATCAGTTTTTGGACAGCACATGGCTGTCCACCGTCAAGGCGCATGGCTCGGCTCATGGTCTTGAGCAATACGCTAATGCGATTCAAACGCGCAGTGATGGGCGACCGTTTGTCGCCGATCCCGATATGCGGCGCGAGATTTTGGATCTGCGTAAAGACGCGCGCGTTTCGGCGTTGATGGCCGCAGAATTTACGCGCGATAATTATGATTATCTGCAAAACAACGTCAAAAACGCTAAGATTGGGCCGACGGAACTGTATTTGGCGCATTTCTTGGGAGCTGGCGGCGGCGCAAAATTCCTGAACGCCATGAAAGAGAATGCGACGACTCTCGGACGAGATGTTTTTCCTGAAGCCGCCGGCAGCAACTATAACGTGTTTTACAGTCGCGATGGCCAACCCAAAACTTTGCAGCAAATTTACGATCGTTTTGCCGCTAAGTTCGCGGATCAGGAAAATCAAACCTCTGTGGTTGCGGGGGCTCGTCCCGCCGACGGCAAAGAGGCAAAAGACGCCAAGGATGATTTGGTGATCGATCCGGATGTCGCTTCGGTTATTGCGCAAGTCTTGACGCCGTTCGGGCGTTCTCCGCTGAAGGGTTCTTTGTTGTCGCCTCACACCAGATTGGCGTTGGCTGCGTTGGAAACTCCGGATGAGGATTCTGAGAAGAATCAGACGCAATATGGTTCACGCAAGATGGCGTTGGGTCATTCTGAAGGTCAGTCCATGAGCGAGTTTCAACAGGACTGGACGGGACACAGTCGAAGTCGAACTCGTTTGTAATCGCAACAAGAGAAAAATAATTTAGAATAAATAAAAAGACGGGCTTGGAAATTTAATTTCTGAGCCCGTTTTTTATTGAATTTTGTTTTATGCGCAAGAGCTAAAGGGCGTGTGTCAATCATTCTGCTCATCGGTGTAATGCGTCCTTGCGTGCGATGTTGTGGATTGTTTAAGAGCCTGTCCGATGGAAACATTGATATTCTTTCCGGACAGGCTCTAAGGGAAGTCTAAAAAGTTCGATAGCAATGAAACCAATGGTTGGGTTGGAAGGAAAAAGCAAAAGGACGTTTGAGACAGGAAGAATGTCTGGAATAATAAACATAAAATAATCGCATAGATATTTCTCAAGACATGAGAGCAGTTTCATAATTGAAGAATTTTGACGTGTTATTGTGTTTTGGAGGAATGATTCGGGGAATTGGTTTTATTATTGAAATGTATTATCGAGTTATCTGTGGTTTTTGTCATGGTTCGCTTTTAATAAATTGGCTAACTTAGAATGAATATGCTTATTATTATTGAGAAAATGAACAGTTTTTACATACAAGGAAAGAGAAGACTATTTGCTTTTTATCACAACGCAAATAATTGTCCTTAGATGTTCTAAATTCTCTTGACCAATTAGTGGTCTTGTGCAAGATACGCGGCATGTCATACGTGCAATCAAGTACAAACGTTCCTGATCGGCTGCGCTTGCGGCCCGAAGACGTTCCCGATGATCCCGAAATCAGACCTTCGTGGATCAAATACCAACTTGAAGTTCGAGGGTGGAGCTTATCGGAGATCGCTCGAAGAATCGGAGTTTCTCAGCAGGCTGTATCCTATGCGTTGCGGCGGCCTTCGAAAGCGATCGAAGGGACGATCGCCACCCTTTTAGGCGTGCCGGAGAGTCTGTTGTTTTCTGAGCGTTATCGGGATGACGGTTCTCGGCGACGCGGGGTTCATATGGTCTCCACACATCGTCGGCGCATGGTTCAGGATCGTCGCGAAGATGGTCTGATGGCGGAAAAGAGGCTTTCATGACGGCTTCAGGGTTGCCGACCGGGGCGCCGAGATGGTTGATGGATTTGGCTTCAGAAGTCGGCGTGCGCGCGGTTTTGCTGTTGATTCGGGATTTCGGCGGCATGGATCGTCGTTATATTCCCCTGAACCCCGACGTTGAGAACTCTATGCGGTCTTTGATCGGTGAGGAGGCGTGGCGGAAAATGGTTCTGGCGAGAGGCGGGACATGGATTTCCATTCCAAAGCTTTCCGGCGTCGGGCGCGCAAAAACAATTGTCGCGGCAGCGCAAGATCATGTGTCTGCGGAGGAGGTCGCCAAAGCGGCGGGATGCACCGTGCGGCATGTGCGTCGTTTGCGCCAGTTGTGGCGACAGGAGTCGTCTTTGTAGCCTCGGTCGATGGAGGCGTGAATAATCGCTGTTGTTTTCTTGTGTTCTCCGAGTTTTGAGTCCTTTTGGAAAAGGTGGATCAAACTCTTTCTTGCGTAAGTCAATAAGGACGTCTTAATCGAAAAAAGTTCGACGTCATAAAAAGAAACGGCTCAGAAAGAGCGACGGCTTATTTGATGGCGATCCCTCATTATACGTGTTTCCGTGGTTGTCCGGACATCCTTTTTCATAACACGCCTCCAAGAACGGTAGACCTCATATTCTTTGAGGCTTCGTGTTTTGGTTTTCAGCGACGTCGATTGTCGAACAAGTCGTATGCGCAAAAATTTTGTGTGCGTTCGTGAGTGGCTTAGAACAAAAACTTCGTCTATCATCCTTCCGTGCGCTGTAGATTTGAGCGTATAAGTGGCGTTGAGGCAGGCAAGCGCGTCGGTTTGTTGTGATCGGCGGACATTTGGGAGTTGATGGCTGCGTGAGTTCTTCTTTGCTTCAGAAACTGGTCGAACGCTACGAACTGGCCGAACGCGCCGGAAGAGAGGGCGTTTGGGATTGGTATCTGCGCACCGGGCGGGTTTATTATTCTCCCCGGTGGAGGTCGGTGCTCGGCTTAAGTGAGGACGATGTCAGTGAGTCTTTGGCGTTTTGGTTGGATCGGGTGGTGCCCGAGGATTTGATTTGGTTGCAAGCCACTCTGGAGGAAGAAACGACGGCGACGCCGCTCTCGGGCAAGCCGTTTCAAATCGAATATCGGATTCGCGACGGCCAAAGTCTGATTCGTTGGATGGTTTGTCGCGGCGTGACCGTCGCGGGAGAAGATGGGCGGCCGACGCGAATTGTGGGATCGCAGGCGGACATCACCGAGCGCGTGACGGCCGAGCAGCGTTTGCGCCAAAGCGAGGAACGATATGCTTTGGCGGCTCGTGGAGCCAACGACGGCTTGTGGGATTGGCGCTTGGACACGGGCGAGGTTTATTATTCGCCGCGCTGGAAAGAGATGCTTGGGCATTTGGATTCGGAAATCGGAAACAGAGTTTCCGATTGGCTCAGCCGAGTCGCTTCCGAGGATCTGCCGGGGCTGGAAGCCGCCATCGAAATGCACTTGAAGAGAGAGCGGAGCCATCTAGAGCACGAATTCCGCATTTGTCACGCCGACGGCAGCGAGCGATGGTTCTTGGTGCGGGGTGTGGCGATTTACGGTTTCGATAGTTTTCCGATCCGCATGGCTGGATCGATGACGGACATCACAGGTCGTAAAAAGGCGGAGCTTCGGCTGCAATTCAACGCTTTCCACGACGGATTGACGGGATTGCCCAACCGCGCTTTGTTGCTGGATCGCGTGGGGCAGTCGCTGGATCGGCAAAAGCGGTGGGGCGGACGACATTTTGCCGTGTTGCTGCTTGATCTGGATCGCTTTAAGAGCATTAACGACAGCATGGGCGCCAGTATGGGAGATTTGGTGCTCACCACCTCTGCGGCTCGATTGTTGCGCGTGCGGCGCACCGGAGACACTTTGGCGCGGCTCAGCGCCGACGAGTTCGGAATCTTGATCGAAGAAATCGATGATTTGCCCGAAGCTCTGGTCATTGCTCATCGTTTCGCCGACGCCGTGGCGCGGCCCTTCAAAATGGATAACCGGGATGTCGTGCTGACCGCCTCGATTGGAGTGGCGTTCAGCACGACGGGATATGAAAAACCCGACGATATGTTGCGCGACGCCAGTTTGGCGATGGTTCGCGCCAAAGCCAATGGTCGCGCTCGGGTTGAAGTGTTCGACAGTCGATTGCGCGAACACGCCATGGAGCAAATGCGCATCGAATCCGAATTGCGCGCCGCTTTCGAGCAAGGGCAGTTATGCCTCTTCTATCAGCCGATCGTGGATATGGCGACGCGGAGAATCGCAGGGTTCGAGGCTTTGATGCGCTGGCGTCATCCAGAGCGCGGATTGGTGCCGCCGATTCATTTCATTCCCTTGGCGGAAGAAACCGGCCTGATTGTTCCCTTCGGGCGTTGGGCGTTGTTGGAGGCCACTCAGCAAATCGCGGCGTGGCAAAAGCGCTTTCCACGGCCACATCCTCTTTTTATGAGCGTGAATGTTTCCTCGCCGCAGTTTCGCGACGACACTTTGTTGACGGCGGTTCTGCAATCATTGAAAGAAACCGGGATTCCGCCCTCTTCTTTGAAGCTGGAGATCACCGAAAGCGTCGTGATGCAAAATCCGGAACATTGCACCGACATAATGAACGCCCTCCGCAATATGGATGTTCGGCTTTCCATCGATGATTTTGGAACGGGCTATTCATCATTGAGTTATCTTTACAAATTGCCGGCCGACACTCTGAAGATCGACAAGAGCTTCGTTTCTCTGATCCGCAACGGTGGAGAGAACACCGCGATTGTTCAGGTCATCGCGTCTTTGGCAAGCGTCCTACATATGGATGTCGTGGCCGAAGGCGTGGAGCATGAAGAAGAAGCGGCGTTTTTGCGGCGGGTCTCTTGTAAGTATGGCCAAGGGTATCTGTTTGCCCGACCGGCTCCGGCGGATCAAATCGAGGCGTTGTTGGTGAACGAAGCGACGGGTTCAAGCGCGTGATCTCCGGAAGACATGATAATCGCCTTTCGGGGCTTTGATTGGGATTGCTTCTGATCCGGGAGACGAAAAGTGAAAGTAGATGAATTATTCGAGAAATTCGTTCCCATCAATAGAAAGGAAGCCTATTATACGGCGACGGTTCTTCCCGGAATTGTTTGTCGGGATAATTTCGCCCATTTCGGCAGATTCTTGCAGTTGCTTGGGATTGAGGGCGTTGAAATAAAAGCGAACGCCGATGATTGCAATGTGCAGTTTTTCTCTGAATATAACCTCATGGAATCCATTTATTGGGATTATCCTGAAATGGTTTCAGATGATGATCCGTTAAAAAAATTCGATAAAGTTGCTCCAGACATTGTTGTTTTCATTTCTGGTCCGACATCTCATTTGATCTCAATTGAAGCAAAAATGTTTGATCGTCCAAAAAGAAAGAAGTTAATTGCTCAGGTTAAACAACAAGAACAGATGATTAATGCTCTTGAGGATATTTTTAAGAAAAGAGGAAACTCGCTTTCATTGCAAAAGCATTTTATGGTGTTGTTGCCGGAAGGGTATTTTCAAGAGATGCGCGCCGATAAATATCCAGTAATTACATGGGAGTCTGTTTTAGATATTTATAAAGACGTCGCCGAGTCTGATTATTTTCATAAGGTGCTCTCAGTGGCGTTGGATAAATTAGATTCGTCCAAAAAACAGAAGAAAAAATCGACGAAAGGGCAAGAAATTTTCAACAAATATGAAAATCTCTCGCTTGAGTATCAATATATGGGAAGAAAAGGAGGGCTTAGTGGAAAATTATTAAAAAAGGACATTGAAGAGGGAACTTGGAAAAATCAACCCTATGAGGTTGGAAATGAAGATAAGAAAGAGAAACCAAATTGGTTTCCGGTGAGTGAATTCATTAAGCTTGTTCGTCAAAATCAAACAACCTAACGCCAGACGGCGCACACTCTCTGTTTTTCTGCAACTTCTTTTCTGAATATATGAGCGGGAAAAACGCATGACTCGTCACCTTTTCGGCACCGATGGCATCCGAGGCTTGGCCAATATCGAACCCATGACGGCGCAGACGGCTCTGCGCGTGGCGATGGCGGCGGCGGCGCAGTTTCGACGGGGAGATCATCGGCATCGCGTGGTCATTGGAAAAGACACTCGGCTTTCCGGCTATCTCTTGGAGCCCGCGTTGACGGCGGGATTCATCTCTATGGGCATGGACGTGATGCTGGTGGGGCCATTGCCGACTCCGGCGGTGGCGATGTTGACGCGCTCTTTGCGGGCCGACATGGGCGTCATGATCTCCGCTTCGCACAATCCATTTCAGGACAACGGCATCAAGTTGTTTGACCCCGATGGTCATAAGCTTTCCGATCAAGTCGAAATCGCCATTGAAACCCGCATGGACCAGCCCTTCGACGACGATCTCGCCGAACCGTCCAAGCTCGGGCGCGCCAGTCGATTGGAAGACGCTACGGGGCGATATATAGAATACGTCAAGAACACCTTTCCTCGCGGTTTGCGGCTGGATGGGTTGAAGATTGTGGTTGATTGCGCCAATGGCGCCGCCTATCGCGTGGCGCCGAAAGTGCTCTATGAGCTTGGAGCCGATGTCATCGCCATAGCGGTTCAGCCGGATGGATTCAACATCAACCATCATTGCGGCGCCACGTCTCCCGAGGCGCTATGTCGCGAGGTTGTTGAACATCAGGCGCATTTGGGCATTGCGCTCGATGGCGACGCCGACCGCGTGTTTCTCGTCGATGAAACCGGCCGTCCGATCGATGGCGACCAAGTCATGGCCTTAATCGCGTCCTCTTGGGCAAAGACGGGGCGGTTGAACGGCGGTGGCGTGGTTGCGACCGTTATGTCGAATTTGGGGTTGGAGCGTTATCTCAACAAACTAGGGTTGAACTTGGCGCGAACGCCGGTCGGCGATCGATACGTGGTCGAGCATATGCGCGAGTTCGGCTATAATATCGGCGGTGAGCAGTCTGGGCATATTGTGCTCGGAGATTATGGCACCACCGGCGACGGGTTGGTCGCCGCTTTGCAGGTTTTGGCTGTGATCCAAGAGCGTGAGGAGCCGGTGAGCCGCGTTTGTCGGCAGTTTGAACCCGTGCCGCAAATCTTGCGCAATGTTCGTTTTAATCCGGAAGGGTTGAATGGCGCGACGCCGTTGGCTTCAGAGCATGTGAAGGCCGCCATTCGCGCCGCCGAGGCGCGATTGGATGGTGGAGGACGGCTTTTGATTCGCAAGTCCGGCACCGAGCCGTTGATTCGTGTTATGGCCGAAGGAGACGACGCGCTTTTGATCAAGCAATTGGTCGGTGAAATCGTGGTCTCGATTGAGCAGTCCGCCGGATCAGGCTTTGATCCGCGCTGTGCAAAGTAGGAGACATCGCCATGAGAGGACGGGTTCTGATCGTTGCCGGTTCGGATTCTGGCGGCGGCGCAGGAATTCAGGGCGACATCAAGACCGTGACGGCGTTGGGGGGATACGCCGCCACGGCGATCACGGCTTTAACGGCTCAGAACACGCGCGGCGTTTTTGATGTGCGCTCGGTGGATCCGGGGTTTGTCGCCATGCAGATGCGCGTGGTGTTGGAAGACATCGGCGCTGACGCCATAAAAACGGGTATGTTATCTTCGGCTGCGGTGATTATCGCCGTGACGTCCGTGATTGAAAGTCATGCGATTGGCGTTCCGTTAATTATTGATCCGGTGATGGTGGCTAAGGGCGGCGATCCGTTGTTGGATCCGGATGCGGTGTCGGTGTTGAAACAGAGGTTGTTGGTTCACGCCGACTTAATTACGCCGAATATTCCTGAAGCGGAGGCTTTGACGGGCGTGACGATTCGGGATGTGGACGACATGCGGCATGCGGCGGCGCTAATTCGTAGTTTGGGGCCGAAGTTGGTGTTGCTGAAGGGTGGACATATGGAGGGAAAAGTTCTGGTCGACTTGTTGGCCAGCGATGATCAGGAAGAAACTTTCGAGTCGCGACGGATTGCAACGCCGCACACGCATGGCACGGGGTGTGCGTTGGCTTCGGCTGTGGCGGCGGGGGTTGCGATGGGGATGTCGTGGCGGGATGCTGTGGTTCGGGCGCGGAGTTATGTTCAAACGGCGATTTTGCAGGCTCCGGGGTTTGGCCACGGTCATGGGCCGCTTCATCATGGTCACACGATCTGCCCTTTTCCATGAGTTGGTTTTTAGTTGTTTCGGGCAAAAAATCAGTGGAAAGCATAAGTAAAAAATAAGTGATAATAAACGACAAGAGGAACAATAAGAATAATAAGAAGAAGAACGATAATAAAAAAATAAAAAAATAAGGCGAAAGGGCTCAGAAGACTGTGTTCTCGGTCGCTCGGGCCTCGCGCGAATAAGGATAAAGCGCGAATAAGGGCAAAGGGAGCTTTCGTTCTTGGCCCGAGCGACGGTCCGAGCGACTGGGAACACAGTCTCCGGACTCTTTTGATTCTTTATGCGACCTGTGTGATCGTCGCATGATCGCGCTCATTTTTATGGTGTTGCATCTTTTTTTATGGCGTCGTGTCTTTTTTATGGTGTGTCTTTTTTATGGTGTTGTGTCTTATGGCGCTATCTCTTGGGAAACACGCGGCCACGCAACAGCTTGACCGGACAAAAATCCCCCACTCTTAATCCCAAATTCATCACGTGATCTCGATCCGAAACCACTTCTAAAAGAACCCCATCGCATTCAACCTCAATCCTTACCGTCGGGCCGATCGGGTGAACCAACGTCACCTGTCCCAACGCCAATCGCGCATCGCCCTCATCCATTCCTCTTCGATCAAGAATCTTCTGCCCAAGAGCGATATCGTGCGGACGCACAAACGCTGTCGCCGCACCCGAGAGACGCTGTTTTGCGCCGTCTTCCGTGTTTTCTAAACGCAGACTCCCGCGACGCGCCACTCCATCCGTCACCTCGCACTCGAATCGATTCACATTCCCCAAGAAATCATAAACAAATTCCGTCTGAGGTTGACTGTAAACCTCATCCGGAGCCCCAATCTGTATAATTCTTCCCTGATGCATCACCGCGACTCGATCCGCCAGCTCCAGGGCCTCTTCTTGGTCGTGCGTTACGAAAACGCTGGTTAATTCCATCTCGTCATGCAGGCGCCGCAACCAACGCCGCAGCTCTTTCCGCACCTTCGCATCCAGAGCGCCGAACGGTTCGTCCAGCAATAAAACTTTTGGCTCAATTGCCAACGCCCGCGCCAACGCCACCCGTTGCCGCTGTCCTCCGGAGAGCTGTGACGGATAGCGAGTCGCCATCATTTCCAATTGAACCAAACGCAGCAGTTTATGGACGCGCGACGCAATATCCGCCTTGGACGGACGTTGTGCGCGCGACCGGACCCGTAGGCCGAACGCCACGTTGTCGAACACCGTCATGTGACGGAAAAGAGAATAATGCTGGAAAACGAATCCGACTTTTCGGTCTCTCGGTCCGTGCTCCAACGCCGATACGCCGTCGATCCATAATGAGCCGGAGTCTGGATGCTCCAAACCGCCCAAGATGCGCAACAGCGTTGTTTTTCCCGAGCCGGAGGGTCCGAGCAGAGCGACAAACTCGTTTTTGTCAATCGTCAGATCGACGGCGTCCAGCGCCAGAAACGAGCCGAAGCGTTTGACGATGCCGGAAACATCGATGGCCATGGATTTAGACCGCCGCGTGGTGGAAAGGAACAACGGAACCTTCAGCGATGGAGCTTCTTGTTCGGGTTTGCGCCGCTTTGACGGCGATCAATTTTCTTTGTTGGATTGTTCGGCTCCATAGCGCCACTCTAGAATGAATTTGAACACCAGCGTCGTCAATCCCAACATTGCCAACAAGGATGCGACAGCGAACGCCGCAACGAAATTGTACTCGTTATAGAGGATTTCCACATGCAGAGGCATGGTGTTGGTGAGGCCTCGGATATGGCCGGAAACCACGGAGACGGCGCCGAATTCTCCCATGGCGCGGGCGTTGCAGAGGAGGACTCCATAAAGCAGCCCCCACTTGATGTTGGGCAGAGTCACCATCCAGAATGTTTTCCATCCGCCGGCGCCCAGAGCCACGGCGGCCTCTTCTTCCTCGGCGCCTTGTTCTTGCATTAACGGGGTGAGTTCTCGCGCGACGAAAGGAAAGGTGACGAACACGGTGGCCAAGACAAGGCCGGGAAGAGCGAAGATGATCTGGAGATCATGCGCGCGCAACCAAGGCCCAAACCAACCATTAAGGCCGAACAACAAGACGTAGATCATGCCGGAGATCACAGGAGACACGGAAAAAGGAAGGTCAATAAGCGTCAAAAGAAAATTGCGGCCTGGAAAGGTAAATTTGGTGACGCACCAAGAGGCGGCGACGCCGAACACGGTGTTGAGCGGAACGGCGATGGCGGCGACCAACAGAGTGAGACGAATGGCGGATTGGGCGTCTGGATCGGTGAGTGCGGCGAAATAGGCGTCAACGCCGTTTTGCAGGGCTTCGGAGAAGACGGTCAGCAGCGGCAGAAGAAGAAACAAGAATAAAAAGCCGAGCGCCGTTATGATCAGCAGCGCGCGCATCCAAACCGGATCGCGCAGCGTTGGTCGGTTGACGGTGGAAGGCTCATGGATTGGGCGCATGACGCTTTCTCATCCAATATTGCAAGACGTTAATGGTCAACAACATGAGGAACGAGACGGCGAGCATCAAAGTGGCGATGGCGGCGGCTCCGGCGTAGTCGTATTGCTCAAGCTTGATGACGATCAGCAGGGGCACGATTTCCGAAATGCCCGGCATGTTTCCGGCAATGAAAATGACGGATCCATATTCGCCGATTCCGCGCGCCAGAGCCAGCGCAAAACCCGTCAACAGACTGGGGGCGATGGCGGGAAAGACGACGCATCGCAGGGTTTGCCAGCGTCCGGCTCCCAAACTGGCGGCGGCTTCTTCTTCTTCCGGTGGGAGGTCTTGCAGAACCGGCTGGACGGTGCGAACCACGAACGGCAGGCCGATGAAGACGAGGGCGACGACGATTCCGGGAGAGCCGAAGGCGATGGGGAAACCTGCGGGCTCCAGCACGCTTCCAAGCCAACCGTTGCGGGCGTAAAGCGTGGTGAGGGCGATTCCCGCGACGGCCGTGGGGAGGGCGAAGGGCAAATCCACCAAAGCGTCTATAAAGCGTTTTCCGGGAAACGGATAGCGCACCAAAACCCAAGCGACCAGGAAGCCGAAGACGGCGTTGATGGAGGCGGCGAGAAAAGCGGTTCCGAGGCTGACTTCGAAGGCGGAGAAGACGCGGGGAGTGAGAACTTTGCCCCAGAATCCGGACCAACCGAGCCCGGCGGCGCTGAGGATGAGGGCGGCGAGCGGCAGCAGCACGACCAAGCTGAGCCATGTGACGGTCACGCCGAGACTAAGCCGAAATCCGGGAAGCACGCGGGGGTGTTTTTTCATTCTCGCATCTCTTCAGGCGCATTCGGCATTTGTTTACTCTGAATAGAACGAAGATGCGAGATCAAATTTTCAATCACTTGCCGTCTGCGCCGAAGTTTCCTTGACCGCCCGCTTGCTGCGTTCCGAAGACGCAATCAAGCAGGGCAGTTAATATTGGCAAGAAAAGGTTCAGTAAAATCAATTGTGCGAGATTCATCATGAAATCTCTTGTTTCATTAATTCTGCGTGGTTTCGTCGGTAAACGAATCCAGCGTTTCTAAGCCATTGAAAGGCGCATGCCAACCTAACGCGAATTGAGCCTTATTTATTGTCAGTATAGGTCGCGATTCGATATTCATCAACCGGGGCGTTTCGCCGCCTATGGGGGCAGGCCTTAGTGTCCGTCGGGAAAGTCCCCTGAGGCGCAATATATGTAGGGTGCGGAAAGCGCCACGTCACCAAGCATTGCAGCGCCCTCGACCTTTCCCACCGGACTCTTAGACGGTGATCGGCTGGCCCGGTGGAAAACGCTTTTCTATGCGGTCGATCAGTTTGTCGCGAATCTCGCGATAGGCGCTCAACATGGCCTCGCGGTTGCCCTCAAGCACCGACGGATCGAAGGTCGGCCAATATTCCACTTCGCAGGCCATGGTGCGCACCATCTCGACGGATTTATGATGGGCTTCCGGCGACAGTGAAATCACCAGGTCAAAGGATAAATCCTCCAATTCATCGAAGGTTTTGCAACGATGACGCGAAAGATCGATGCCTTTTTCCTGCATGACGGCGATCATAAACGGATCTATATCGCACTCCCGCACGCCGCACGAATCAACATAGATCCGCGCGCCGTGTATTTTTTTGAACACGGCGGCGGCCATAGGCGAACGAATCGCGTTGTATGTGCAAGCGAAGAGAACGCTAGTGACGGGAATCGGCGCAAGAGGAGCGAACATCGCGGGCGGATCTCCGCTTTTATGCGCGAATATGCAAAACACAGACCAAAGTAAACAGCCTTCGCGCCGTGTCGTGATCGATGTCGATTTTTCCTGCGAGACGCTCGCGCAACAAGACTGAGCCTTCATTGTGGAGCCCGCGCCGTCCCATGTCGAGCGCTTCGATCTGGGACGGCGTTGAGCGTTTGATCGCGTTATAATAGCTCTCGCAGATCATAAAATAATCTTTTACGATGGTGCGGAAGAGCGTGAGCGGCAACATGACGCGGGTCAACGGTTGCCCGTCTTGGGTTCGGACGTCGAAGACCAACCGATTATCTTCGATCGACAAGTGGACGTTATAGGGCCCGTTGTCGGGGAACTCCGAGAGGGCGAAGACGTTTTCCTCCAGGAGATCGAAGATGGCGACGGCGCGTTCGTGCTCGACTTCTGGTTTGCGGCGAACCAGAGTTTTTTCATCGAGTTGAACGTGAACGATTCGGTTTCGCGATTCGGTTGTCATGGCCGAGAGCCTATCTGGATTTACGACGGCATTTTACGACGGCGCGCTTGTCAAGCGAATGGCGACCGAGCGGGCGTGGGCTTCGAGCCCTTCGGCGCGGGCCAAGGTGACGGCGGCGGGGCCTATGGCGGCCAGCCCGGCGGCGTCGCATCCGACCAGAGAGGTCCGCTTGAGGAAATCGAGCACGCCCAATCCGGATGCGTAGCGAGCGGTGCGGGCGGTGGGCAGCACATGGTTCGGCCCGGCGACGTAATCGCCGATGGCTTCCGGGGTGTGTCGTCCGAGGAAAATGGCGCCCGCGTGACGGACGCGGTCGGCGAGGGGCTGGGGATCGGCGACGGCAAGCTCCAGATGTTCGGGAGCGATGCGGTCGATGATCGGGGGGGCGTCGTCGAAGGAGGGCGTGACGATGACGGCGCCGTGAGAGCGCCAGCTTCGCGCGGCGATTCCGGAGCGCGGCAAGGTGGTCAACAGAGACTCGACGGCGGCGATGACGCGGTCGGCGAATTCGGGAGTGTCGGTGATCAAGATCGCCTGAGCGGCGGTGTCGTGCTCCGCTTGGGACATGAGGTCGGCGGCGATCCAGTGGGGGTCGTTGAGGTTGTCGGCGACCACCAGAATCTCGGATGGCCCGGCGATGACATCGATTCCGACGGTTCCGAAGACTTGACGTTTGGCCTCGGCGACGTAGGCGTTGCCTGGGCCGACGATTTTATCCACGGCGGGAATGGCGGTTGTGCCGAAGGCCAAGGCGCCGATGGCTTGAGCTCCGCCGACGCGGTAGATTTCGGTGACGCCGCAGCGCTGCGCCGCCGCGAGCACCAACGGGTTCAGACATCCGTCGGGCGTGGGCACGACCATGGCGATGCGATGCACGCCCGCCGCGCGAGCGGGCAGCGCGTTCATCAGCACCGAGCTGGGGTAGGAGGCGGCTCCACCCGGAACATAGACGCCGACCGAATCGATGGGCGTCCAACGGGCGCCCAGGCGCACGCCCAGAGCGTCGGTGTAGGCGATCGGTTCGGGGATTTGGCGACGATGGAAGTCTTCTATGCGGTCTGCGGCCATGTGCAGCGCGGCCAAAGCCTCAACTGAACATTGGGAGAGCGCCGATTCAATATCGGCCTCGGGCACGCGAATCGCTTCCGGCGACAACCTCTGACGGTCGAAGCGTTCGGTGTAGGCCAGGACCGCCGCGTCTCCGTGATGACGGACGTCGTCCAGAATTCCCGTCACCGTTACGCGCACGTCGGCGCGTAGATCGCGCTGCGTATTCAGCAGCAGAGAAAAACCGGCTTCGAACGACGGATCGGCGCTGTTGAGTCTGTGGCGCATCGACAATCCCTTCATGCCGCGCCTGCGGCTCCCTTTTTGCGAGTGTTCTCAGACGTGTTTTCGGATAAAAACCAAGCGTTGCGCGCGGCTGCGAGAAAAGAAGCGCGCTCCGGGGGCGGTCATGTGGCGGAGAATGACTGTTGAAGGGCTTTTTCGGCGGCTTTGCGCGCGGCTTTTTCAGCTTTGCGCGCGATTCTTTCGATTTCGACGGCGTCGGCGGCGTCGCGGAAACGGGTAATCCACCCTCCGAGGTCTTCCGGCCTTGTTTTCAGCGCCGTGCGGTTGACGATCAAACGCGAAGTGACGTCCAAGATCGTTTCCACCTCCACCAACCCGTTGGCGCGCAAGGTGGATCCGGTCTGCACCAAGTCGACGATGCGATGACACAGTCCCAAGGACGGGGCCAACTCCATCGCTCCGTTGAGTTTAATGCATTCCGCCTGCACGCCGCGTGCGGCGAAGTGTCGCCGCGTGATTTGCGGATATTTGGTGGCGATCCGAATATGGCTCCAGCGCGAGGGGTCGTCGGATTGCCCCATTTCAATCGGCTCGGCCACCGCCAGACGGCATTCTCCGATTTTCAGATCCAGAGGCGTGTAGAGTTCGGGGTAATCGAACTCCATAATCACATCGTTCCCGGCCACGCCGAGATGCGCTGCGCCGAACGCCACGAAAGTCGCCACGTCGAACGAGCGGACGCGGATGATTTCGATTCCTGGAACATTGGTCTGGAAGCGCAGAAGACGCGACTCCGGATCGTCGAACGCCGCTTCGGGCGTGACGCCGATATGCGTCAACAGCGGCCGGACTTCTTCCAAAATCCGTCCTTTGGGCAGAGCTAAAACCAGACCCCCTTGGGCCGGTGGAGTTTCCGCAAGCAAGTGTCTCTCCTCGGGCTGATCCGCCGTTTTTCGTTTCGGCGTCTGGTCCGTCGGCGCAATACATAGCACATTCCATCACGGCGAAGGCAATCCCATTCGTTCAGAGCGATCTCATTCGTTTTTTGCGTTTGCCGTTGTGTTATTCTTTGCGTGGATTGAGGCCGTTTTTTTCGAAGGAAAATGTTATGCAGATCGCTCTTAGCACTTGGTTGGAAGTTGAAGACTATTTGAGGCGTTCGCGAGGAATCATTGTTCCGATCGGGTCTACTGAGCAGCACGGACCGACGGGTTTGATTGGAACCGATGCAATTTGCGCTGAAGTTATTGCTCGCAGAGTTGGAGATTTGGCTCAATCCATGGTGGGGCCTACTTTGCCGGTCGGCATGGCTGTTCACCATATGGCTTTTCCTGGAACGATTACGCTGCGTCCGTCGACGTTGATGTTGGTGATTCGAGATTATGTGACGTCATTGGCGCGTCATGGGTTCCAACGGGTTTTTTTCGTGAATGGCCATGGCGGCAACGCTCCATCATTGCGGGCGGCCTTCTATGAAATTTATGCGGAAACGATGGCCGAGGGAGAAACGCGCGTGCGTTGCGCGATGGTCAATTGGTGGGAAGCGCCGGAAGTTCAGGCGTTGCTTCAGGAGTTGTTTGGGCAAGAAGAGGGCTCGCACGCCACGCCCGGCGAAGTGTCGGTGACGCAATGCGCATATCCTGATCAGGTTCGTGACGTGGTTCTGACGCCGCAAGTGGCTCCGACGGGAGGCATCCATGATCCGGAAGATTTTCGGCGTCGGTTTCCGGATGGTCGAATTGGGTCGAATCCGGCCTTGGCGAGCCCGGAGCATGGTCGACGTTTGACGGAAACCGCCGCACGCGCCATTGCTGCGCAATATCTCGCTTTTGCCGCCGAAATATAGAGATTCTGAGAGCCGGTCGTTTTGTTTGCCGCAGAACTCAGGGATTTGACATCAAGCGTCATGTAGAGGATAATGGTCTCGTTTCCTGACTGATGAGCTATTCAATCTGATGGGTGCGCGATGAGTAAAAACATAAACGAAGAGAGGTTTGATCGGCTTGAAGGGAAGGTCGATCGGCTTTCCGATGCGGTGAACAAGTTGCTCGATGTTGTGGTCGCCACCAACGTCAAGGTTGATTCTTTGGACGCCAAGGTTAACGCCTTGGACGCCAAGGTTAACACTCTGGACGCTAAGTTTAACGCCCTAGACGTTAAAGTTGATTCTTTGGACGCCAAAGTTAACGCCCTGGACGCCAAAGTTGATGCGATCGCTGTCGTTCAAGCCAAGCATGGCGAGGAAATTTCCAATATCAAGGGAGACGTCAAAGAGATTAAAATGACGCTCGCGCAGCATGGAGAACGTCTTGCTCGGATCGAGGGCAAGATATGCGATTTGCCGTCGGCTGGAGACTTTGGCGAATTGCGTGGTCGGGTTGAAGAAATCAGCCGTCGGCAACCAACGACCATCGCTTATGCTCCCCCTGCGGATCGTCAACGGGCGTGACGCATTGTTTCTCTGATTCAGTCCAGGGCTCAGCTCTGGACCCGACAAAGATCAGGAGGCCATTAAGAGGCTTTTAAAAAAACACGACGCGGGAGTTGCGATAAATTGAAGCAAAAGGCGTTTTTGGATGAGGTCAGTCTATAGAGCTAAATAACGCCATTGATCCAATCATTAATAATGCGTCTTGATATGGCGTCTCCGCGAGGCAAGCGAAACGCATCGCTCTCCGGTGTTTGCCGCAACCAATCTCTGGAGAACCAACGAGCTTCTTCCAGCTCATTTCCGCTCGTGTCAATCAACGAGGTTGTCGCGCGCGCAGAAAATCCGAGCATCAACATACTGGGAAACGGCCATGGTTGCGAAGAGTGATAACGAATATCCGTGACTTGAACGCCGGTTTCTTCCCAAACCTCACGTGCGACGGCGTCTTCCAAGCTCTCACCCGGTTCAACGAAGCCGGCCATAATGGAGAACATTCCAGGCGCAAAATGGGCTTGACGTCCTAATAGACAACGCTCTCCATCATGCACCAGCATAATGACGACGGGGTCTGTGCGTGGGAAGTGCGATGCGCCGCAATTGGCGTTCGAGCATCGCAACACATACCCGGCTTCTGCGACGCTGGTTTGATTTCCGCATACGCTGCAAAAGCGGTTTCGGCTATGCCAAATCGTCATTGCGCGAGCTTGCGCACATAAAGACGCCTCAAAATTGGGCATCTGAGGCGCGACGGCGCGCAAATCAACAAAGGCGCCGTGATGAGCGGTAAAAGGAGGATGTAATTCCGGAGCTTCCCAACCAGAAATGTCTACCGCAAACCACGCTGAATCTTGATGAACTCCTAAAAAAATGGGGGTAGAGTCGCACAAAGGGCTCGCGTTGTTCAGAAGAGGCAAATCTGTTGCGGGGAGAAAGACGCAATGATTATCCTCATGAAAGATTTTTGTTTTCCAAATCGGAAGCACGCGCGTCGTTTCACTTAACAGTAGTTCGGAAATTTTGTTTCCGTCTTTTCTTGTTTCGGACTGACGATCCATTCCGCTGCAAGCGTAAAAATTAGACGTATTCATGAGATTTCTTTCGACGTGAATAAATATCAGATATTTTCAGAGACTGCATTTTCTATTCTATCGACGTTTTCATGTTCTTTCATTTCCGTCGAGGGCGTCGTTTTTGCCCGACTGCTTCACCTTCTTTGCGTTGGACAAACAATCGTCCTGCTTGCATCGCCGCCGTTCGATTGATGTAAAAACCGCACTCGAATCGTTGGCCGCCGAATGTCACCGTCAAAGCGAATTTCTGTGGTTCAAGCTCTTGAACATCGATTATTGCTCCAGAATCAAGTTTCATGGCGTATCACCGTTGTTCTGTGATTGCTGGTTGTTGGCGACAGGAAGAGGCCAGCAGGATTTGGGCGTCACTCTGATCTCACTTTGATCTTAACGCCACAATCTCATTTCGAAATCATATAAAAATGTTTTGCATAAAAATTAAATAGGTTCGGGAGTCGTGCTCTCAATTGCTTGGGCCAAGAATGAAAATCCCTTCTTAACTTTATTCGCGAAGCGATATTCTTCTGGAATCGTTTGTTTTAACTCGTTCTGGGCTTTATTTTGGGTCCGGCGAAATTCTCGAACGGATCGCCCGTTTGCCGGTCATGTATGAACAATTTTCTTGGAGGCTGTGTGAGCCGTGACGGCGGAAAATCTTGGTTGGGGGACTAGGACACGCAAATAAAATCGAAGTAAATATCTGAACTCACTCAATATTTCAGAGATTCGGCAGCAGTCGCGAGTCACACCATGTTTCGCCTTGCGCACCACGTCGCAACACAGGAACTATGGTCAGGTGCGCACCCGCTGTCAATGGATTTCTGAAGCAAGAAAGGCAGCAGCATGGTGGCGCCATGTTGCTGCCTTGATACTGAGTCTTGGAAGATTTCTGGAATTGGCTTTATGGACGGATAAAATTATTCAGAGCATATGCAGTGTCAATCTGGAACCGTATTTCCTCTTCGACGTCTTGTCGCAGAGTTTTGGTCTGAAGTTTCTTTCTTAGCGATGGCTAGAGCGGTCTCCGACCAAGTTGGATCAACACAAAAAAGCTCAAAGCCGTCCTTAACATGGAGCGTCGGACAGATTCACAACATCGGACGATGCAAGCTGATCGGAGGCCGCTCTAGAGTGTCGACTCACGGCGAATCAAATCAAATAAACAGTTGCATTCTCTTCCTCTTAAACAATTCCAGAGGAAGATCGCTTTGAGAATAAGAAAGGAGCCCTTATCTTATGGTCCCGAGCGACTGGAAACACAGTCCCTGGCCCCATTCAATTTTTATCCAGAAAATCAAAAGCCATACTTGGCGAAAGAAGAGGTGTCATTCTTTTAACGCGGGGGTATAAATGAACTTTTTTCAATCGGAATTGGCTCATCCTGGGTTCCGGGGTGGTGGCCGTGCGACAAGGTGCGACAATAAGCCTCACGCGAAGCATGGTTATGGAGCTTGCCTTTGGGAGGTAGATGCGATTCTATGGCGAAGTCACTTTCAAGCGACGGTCTTCGCCATGGCAACGCCTCAGTTCATCAATTTGGCTGCGCTCATCGACGACAGCAGATGCTACGATCTTATCCGTCAGTATCGGTGGCCCGATGGCGTCTGTTGTCCAAATTGTTCAAGCTCAAACGTCATTCGTAATGGACGCGACGATACTCAACGTCATCGACAACGGTATCTTTGCAAAAACTGTAGCTTCCGGTTTGATGATCTTAGCGGCACTGTACTGGCAGGACATCATCAGCCTCTTCGTGTTTGGGTGCTATGCCTGTATTTCATGGGGCTGAATCTGTCCAACCAGCAAATTGCCAAGGAACTGGACTTGAATGACGCCGATGTCCAAATCATGGCGACACACCTGCGAGACGGCCTTGTGGCGAGAATCCCAGAGGTTACGTTGACCGGAAAAGTGGAGATTGATGAGGTCTATGTCGTCGCCGGCCACAAAGGAAACCCAGACGCCGTTCAAAAAAAGGTCGGAAAGGACGACGTCGGCGGCTCAAAGGCGTACGTGGTCGCGGAACTCTCGAAAAAGAGAAGCCGCCGATTCTTGGCATGATCGAACGCGACGGACAGGTTGTTCTCCATATGCTGCCAAATGTTCAACAAAACACAATCAAGCCGGTTATTACAAAAATAATTGAGAATGGCGCCCTTATCTTTACAGATGAGTACGATATCTACAATAGGCTGCCCGAATGGGGATACCAACACAAAACTGTTTGTCATAGTCAAGGGGAGTATGCTCGCGACGAGGATGGTGATGGTTTTCATGAGGTTCACGTCAACACCATGGAAGGATTTTGGTCCCTGTTACGTTCCTGGCTTCGCCCGCATCGCGGCATTTCACAGGAAAAGCTTCCAATCTATCTTGGGTTCTTTCAGTTCGTACATAACTTGAGAGCGAGAGGGAAGTCTCTCCTTGGCTCCCTCGTTGCCGCATTGGTCGTTTGACCACAGAAACACCACCCCGGAACCCAGGATGAGCCCTACGACATTCCGACAGTGAGAGGATTGTTTCAATCCGGTGAAGCCGTAAGAAAAAATGCGGATTTTTGGTCACTTGTCCGACGATACATGAATATGTCCGTTCTCGCGACGAATCGTCCAAAGCTTGCCGTCGACGGATCGATAAACCGTAACGTCCTCAGGTATCTCTTGTCCATCAATCCACACCTTCCCCCCAATAACCGAAACTCCACCCGTCGAACCGATATTGATCACAGACACCGTCGAACCATTCACCCCCCCAGAAGTCGACGCCGAAACCGTATTGACTCCCTTGTTTCCCTCACCCGCCACCCCCGAACCAACGGCAAAAGCCGCCGCTCCAGCCGTCGCCGTCACAGCAAAAGCTTCTGCAAAACCTCGCTTGCCCGGTTTTTGATTTTTGAACATTTCAAGCTCCTTTCATTGAAACGTCGCGTCGAACGACGTTCAAACCCTTTTCCGGTTGTCTTTTCGACTTTTGTCTGAAAAATATACTACGTTGGCTTGGAAACCCAAAATCAGGTTCCAAAAACATTCTTCGATGGAAATCACTCGGAAAAAAAAGATCAAGAGCGCAAAAAATTATGTTTCGATGTCGAATACCGGAGCCCCCCCCTCTGAGCACTCCCAACCAAGCCTTCCTTGGAATCCGCATTTTTGTTTTTTAAACAGACATCAAAGACCAAATTTTCAGGCCGCTTTTTCCTTCGATCGGACCACGTCCTATGTCCCGTCTTCGCTTCGCTATTCTACGCCTCATTGTCCTTTTCATCGCACTTTCTTTTCCCTTAGCTCTGGCTGTCGCGATTTCCGGCTCAACGCCCGCCTCTCTCCGCATCGCCGATTTAGAAGCCTGGAGCCCGATTCGCAGCGCAGGCCCCGCCACAAACACTCTTGCGCGCGGAATCAGCACATTAGCAGTCGGCTCCGCCGACAAAGCAAGTGCGCCCGATTGGTTCAACGCCGAAGATCAAGGACTGTTGAGCGAAGCCAAAGCCGCTCTCCAACGTGGTCGCCTTCGCGAATCTCTGGGATATTTGATGATCTTAAGCGGACGACTGGAAGAGCGACAAAAAACGCTCGATGATTTTCTTCCAATCGTCATGCCCGATCTTACATCTTGGATCGTGGCCAATTATTTTGCTTCCGCGCTGCTCGGCGCGCTTTTGGTGATTCTGGTCGGCCTGATCTGCCTGCCGTGGTTGATTCGCCGCCTTTACGATTTCATCAAACTTTTAAGCTCCGTGGCGATCGGCGGCGCAACCGTAGTCGGAGCAGCAACTTTATGTTTAGCCCTGGCGGGACAGCGCACCTTGGTCTTCGCCATGATCGAATATCTGTCTTTCGCCGGCGCTCTTTTGTTTGTTGGAAACACGCTTCTTTATGTGGCCAATCATCGCGCCCGCATCCGCAATGCACGACTCGCGCCGCCGCCGGAAACCGTCAGAGTCATAACCGTGACTCCCATCGAAACCACGCCTGATGAAACATCTGACAACGCTCCTGATTCGCTTCCCGCATTGCCTGCGCCGCCGAGCCGCTCCAAACGCCGGAAACTGGTGGAAGCATTGCGCGCCGAACCACTCAACAAAACAGTGGAGTAGATTCTAGGGGAAGAACAGAGGCGCCCTTATTTGCGAACCGCCCCCCCCCACCCCCCGGAATGATACTGCTGGCGAATTCGGCCGCCATGTTTCAGGCATGGCCCCCGAGCGATGGTGCGCTAAATCGACTCATCTGAGGTTGTTCTCGCGATTTTCTGAACCTGGGCAGTTACAATCGGAGTTCATCTCAGCATTAACCGTGGAGGATGGGCATGTCGCTCCAGGCAAATGATATAATGCCAATGAGCATAGTGTTTCGCGATCGGTAGTCAGGGTGTTCCAAGCTTCGCAACTCGCCATAAATAGAGAGTCAAAAAATCCAGCTCTTGGCAAGAGGCGTAGCGACGACGCCCAGGCATTTTCTGAATTCGGTTTTGCCGATCCGCCGACTCAAGTCAGCAGGAAGGCGGCAACATAGATAGTAGAGACCGTTCGACCGCCACAGATGCGACCCTAAGCTCATGACTCGCGACCCGTCTTTAGAGTCACAAGCAGAGTCACACCGCGCCGCGGCGTGCCGCTAAGTCATTGATTTTTAATACGAAATTGAATGGTTGGGGGACTAGGATTCGAACCTAGGCTGGCGGAGTCAGAGTCCGCAGTCCTACCACTAGACGATCCCCCAAACGGCGCGCTGTTCAACAGCAGCGCGGACTATCTAGCACAGGGAAAACGCATTGGGTAGAGGATTGTTGAGAAATCCGGTAAAAAAATGCAGCCTTCCAGAGCGCGGGTTTTTGCGTGTCCTTCGACTTACTCCATCCAATGACTGCATCCATGAGCGAAAAAGACACTCCGGTTGAGATTTTTAAGCGGTCCACCGCCGCCGCCGTGCGGGCTTTGGCCGAGCGTGGCGACGTTTTGGTCGGTTTCAGCGCGGATCCGCCGGGCGTGGTGGGGAATCGCGTGCGAGTGCCGCAACCGGGGCGAGACCTGAATCCGCGCGACGTTGCAGTGATTCGCGGCGCGGCCGACGCCGTGGCGTTGCGGTTGCGGCATCACAATAGCGCCGTTCATGCGCGGCGGACTCCGGTGACGGCGGACGCTCAAGCGGTGTTCGACGCGCTGGAGCAAGCTCGGTGCGAGGCTTTGGGGGCCTTGAGCATGGAGGGAGTTGCGGCCAACCTGTTGGCGACGCAGGAGGATCGGTGTCGACGACTCGGGTTGGATCGGGCTGCTCGGCGTGAGGACGCGCCAATGGCGGAAATTGTGCGTCTTTTGGCGGCGCAGGAGTTCACGGGATGTGCGTCGCCGGAGGCGGCGACGGTGGCGCTCGATCTTTGGCGGCCGTGGTTTTCCGAGCATTTGAAGCAAGGTTGGCGCGGGTTGGGCGCCGTTTTGAGCGATCAAGACGCTTATGCGCGCGCGGCGCGTCGGTTGCTGGCTGATTTAGAACTTGAGTTCGGTGATCCGCCCGCCGACGAAGAGGCTCAAGAAGACGCCGAAGAAGGCGCAGAGTCGGGTGAGGAAGAGGGCGCTCCAGAAGAAGGATCGTCGAGTCGTGGCGACAAGTCGTCTTCAGAGGAGGATGATGTCGCCTCTGACGACGATGGTCAGGACTATGCGGCGGAGACTCCTGCGGAGAGCGGCGGCGAAGACGAGAATGATCATCGATTCGCGCAGCCGGGCGAGAGTGAAGAACCGGGCTCCGCCGGTGGGCGTCCTAATCGCGCTCGTCGTGATGAAATGAACGACGCCGAGTATAAATTCTTCACCGCAGAGTTTGATGAAGTCATTGATGCTCATAACTTGTGCGATGCGGAAGAGTTGACGCGTTTGCGTCAGACGCTTGATAATCAGCTTCGGCGTTTGCAAGGCGTTATTTCACGGTTGGCCAATCGTTTACAAAGACGGTTGTTGGCTAAGCAGACCCGTTCTTGGGAGTTCGATTTAGAAGAAGGATTGCTTGATTCTGCGCGTTTGGCTCGGGTTGTTGTGCATCCCGAGCTGCCTTTATCGTTCAAGCGTGAAACGGAAATCGAATTTCGTGACACGGTGGTGACGCTGTTGATTGATAATTCAGGGTCCATGCGCGGTCGCCCCATCGCCATCGCCGCCATGAGCGCCGATATTTTGGCGCGGACGCTGGAGCGTTGCGGCGTCAAGGTGGAGATACTTGGATTTACGACTCGGGCGTGGAAAGGCGGGCGTTGTCGTGAGAAATGGGTGGCGTCGGGGAAACTCTCCGGTCCGGGGCGTCTCAATGAATTGCGTCATATCGTATATAAAAGCGCCGACACGCCGTGGCGACGTGCGCGACGCAATCTTGGGTTGATGTTGCGAGAGGGGTTGTTGAAGGAGAACATCGATGGCGAGGCGTTGCTTTGGGCGCATAAAAGACTGTTGGCGCGGCCGGAGCAACGGCGTATTTTGATGGTGATTTCGGATGGAGCGCCGGTGGATGACTCGACTTTGTCCACGAATCCCGGAACTTATTTAGAGCGTCATTTGCGCAAAGTGATTGAGTGGATTCAAACGCAATCTCCGGTTGAGTTGTTGGCGATCGGCATTGGCCACGACGTTACGCGCTATTACAAGCAGGCTGTGACTTTGGTGGATGCGGAGCAATTGGGGGGTGCTGTTACTGAACAACTGGCGGCGTTGTTTGATGAGGATCAAAAAAAGCGGCGTAAAAGATAAAAGGGTCCAGGGACTGTGTTCCTGGTCGTTGGGGATCATAAGGGGGGAGCGAAAGCCCCCCTTATTCGCGGAGCGATCTTCTTCTGGAATTGCCGGATTGGAATTGTTTATTTTTATTGATGATTTCATTTATTGATGATTTCAATGGCCCTCTTTAATTTTTGCTCTCGGTTTTTTTATGTTTCTTGTCGAATGTGCTGAAGCAGCCCTTCGACTCCCGATTCAATCAGCGTCACCACATCCTCAAATCCATCTTGTCCTCCATAATAAGGGTCCGGCACATCGCGGCCTTGAAAGGTGTCGCTGAAGTCAAGAAACAATCGTGCGCGTTCAACGCTTTTCGGTGGAGCCATGCGCCTCAGCGCGGCAACATGATCGCGGTCCATCCCTAGCAACAAATCAAATTGGCTAAAGTCGCGGCGCGTCACTTGGCGGGCGCGGAGGTCGCCGATTTCATAACCACGCCCTCGCGCGGTCAGAATGCTGCGGTGGTCTGGCGGCTCACCGGTATGCCAATCGCCGATTCCTGCGGAATCGGCCAGAACCATATCCCCCAGCTCCGCCAGGCGAGCCCGATGTCGAAACACGCCCTCGGCGGTTGGCGAGCGGCAAATATTTCCTGTGCAAACAAACAAGACCTTGAACATGGGCGAAATCCAAACGATCATGATGTCGGCGCGCGTTCCGCTTGCCAGTTCAATTGTCCCGTTTTAGGGTGCGTCGCACGCAATGCAGAGGCCCGACCGACCATGGAACCATTTTTCCACTCCTTGTTCACGCTCGTCTATGTCGTTCTTGACCTCTATGTGTGGATGTTGATCGCCGCCGCCGTGTTGAGCTGGTTGGTGACGTTTCATGTGGTCAACACCCATAATCGTGGAGTCTATATTATCGGCGATTTTCTGTTCCGCGTCACCGAGCCGGTCTTGAGCCCGATCCGGCGTCATATGCCGGATTTCGGAGGCGTTGACTTGTCGCCGATTGTCGTGATCCTCGGCGTCTGGTTCATCCAGAGTCTTCTTCGTAATTATCATATGGTGTAAGCCCGACCGCATCGCCTCCTTCCCCTTTGATCTCTTCCTCCGATTTCTTTTTCCCCGATGACCAAAGACCAAACCGATGTCTAAACCAGCGTCTCGCGCGAACGGTCCATTGGAGTTGGTGGAAGACGGCGTGCGTGTGGCGGTGCGGGTTTCTCCGCGTTCGTCGCGCACGGCGGTGACGGGGATGGCGATGACGCCCGATGGCGGGAAAGTCTTGAAAGTGGCGGTCACGGCGGTTGCTGAGGCCGGAAAAGCCAACGACGCCGTGATTCGTTTTCTGGCCAAGACTTGGCGCGTGTCGCGTTCGAGTCTCTCCATCGTGTCCGGCGCGACCGATAGGAATAAGAAACTCCATATAGCCGGCGATCCGGAGGCGCTGTTTCTCCGGCTTGCCGCGCTGTTTCCTCCAGAGATATGTGATGCCAAAAACGCCGCCAAAAACGCCAACGATGATTGATCCGACATTTTTCGTCGCGACCGACGCGCTGAAAGCCGGTGAACGCGGGCGCGTAATCGATGGAAAAGGATATGCGCTTAAGTTGCGCGCAAAGATTGCGGAAGAGACCGCCGCGTTGAAAAGTCGCTGCCGTGTTGCGCCGGGACTGGCGGTGGTGTTGGTGGGAGACGATCCGGCCAGTCATGTTTATGTGCGCAACAAATCCCGTGCGTTGGAAGCGGCGGGCATGAGTTCTTTCGATTTTCGTCTTCCGGCGGAAACTTCGCAAAGCGCTTTGTTGGCGTTGATCGAGCGTTTGAACCAAGATCCGGTTGTGCATGGGATTTTGGTGCAGCTTCCTTTGCCGTCAGGGCTCGATAGTGTGGAGGTGTTGGCGGCGATTTTGCCGGAGAAGGATGTTGACGGATTTCATGTGCTGAACGCGGGGCTTTTGGCCACGGGGCGTGTGGGAACCGTGCCTTGCACGCCTTTGGGGTGCTTGATGTTGCTGCGCTCGGTTTTGGGCGATCTCAGCGGACGTCGCGCGGTGGTCTTGGGGCGTTCGAATATCGTTGGGCGACCGATGGCGCAACTTCTGTTGGCGGCGGATTGCACTGTGACTATGGCGCATTCTCGCACGCGCGCTTTGGAGGAAGAGTGCCGACGCGCCGATATTTTGGTGGCCGCCGTTGGACGTCCGGAGATGGTGCGTGGCGATTGGGTTCAACCCGGCGCGGTTGTGATCGATGTCGGCATCAATCGAGTGGTTGACGCGGCGACGGGATCGAATCGTTTGGTTGGCGATGTTTGTTTTGCGGAAGTCCAGAAAATTGCCGGAGCAATTACGCCGGTGCCTGGGGGCGTTGGGCCGATGACGATTGCGTGTTTATTGTTGAACACGTTGACGGCGGCGCGGCGGCAAGTGGGTGAACACGTGGGTGAATAAGACTGAACGAGTCCGGAGTGGAAGAATTCAAAGGGTCCAGGGACTGTGTTCCTGGTCGCTGGGGATCATAAGGGGGGAGCCGAAAGCCCCCCTTATCGCCGAAGGCGTAAGACACGCTTCCTCAGAGGATGTTTCGCCCGTTGGGCGAAATAAGGGGGGCTTTCGCTCCCCCCTTATGATCCCTGGCGACCAGGAACACAGTCCCTGGACCCTTTGAATTTTATTCTTTGTCGGCTTTTCTTGGTTTTATTCTATTGGGTTTGGTGTCGAGGGCGCTTTGTCGCCCTGAAGGGCGTGATGGCCAATAAGGGGAGGCGTCTGCATGATTACAGTGTTTGCTCGAAGTGAAGGGCGGGTTATTGAGCAACCGTTGCCGGTCGATGCGCCGTTGCCTTTAGGGACTGTATGGATCGATATGTTTCGTCCGGACGATGCCGAGCGCGCGCATATCGCGACGTGCTTGGGCATTGGGTTGCCGACGCGCGAAGAAATGAAGGAGATTGAAGCCTCTAGCCAGGTTTATGTGGAAGGCGAAGGGCTTTATCTGACCACGCCGATGATCTCGCGAGCCGATACGTTGCATCCTGTGCAAGGAGAGCTGACTTTTATTCTTACGTTGCGACATATGATAACGGTGCGTTATACGGATCCGCGCTCGATTCCCACTTTTGCGGCGCGCGCCAGCCGTCAACCGGAGCTTTTGGTAAGCCCGGAGGATGCTCTGTTGGGGCTTTTGGACGCCGTGACGGATCGCGTGGCGGATGTGTTGGAGTTGATAGGTTCTCGCCTGGATAACCTGTCGACTCGCGTTTTTGAGGATTCTTTGGAGGCTAACGAGCGGACTCAAAAAAGACCGCAACAGCCGAATTTGCACGAGGTGTTGCGTGGAATTGGCCGCGCTGGAGACCTTGAGCACAAGGTTCGCGATACACTGGCGGGTTTGGAGCGCGTGGTGTTGTTTTTATCTTCCGTCACCGCCAATCGTCTGTCGAAAGAGCAGAAAACCGCGCTGAAGACGGTGGCGCGCGACTTGCGGTCGTTGACCGAGCGGTCGGATTTTTTGGCGCGGGAAACCAATTTTTTACTGGACGCCACGCTGGGGCTGATCAATATCGAGCAAAACTTCATCATCAAAATCTTTTCGGTGGCCGCGACGGCGTTTTTGCCGCCGACCCTAATCGCCAGTATTTACGGAATGAACTTCAAGCACCTTCCTGAATTGGATTGGAGCTTTGGTTATCCTTTTGCTTTGTTGATGATGGTGCTCTCGGCGGTTTTGCCGGTTTTGTATTTTCGAAGACGGGGCTGGCTCTGAGGTTTGTTGTTTTGCGCCGTCTCTGATCTTGAACCCAAGGCTCAAGATCAGAGGGATGAGCGTTTTTTCGGATGGATCAGCCGCCGAGGTTGATCAGTTCGACGCGGCGGTTTTCGCCGGCGGAGGGATCGGCGCGATTCAGCGGGCTTTTAGAGCCCATGCCGACGGTTTGCAGGCGTGAGGAATCGATCTGATGGTTGTTGGTCAGATAGTCTTTCACGGCTTGCGCGCGGGCGGCGGAGAGAGACAAATTGCTGCTGGGGTTGCCGACGCTGTCGGTGTGGCCCGCGATTTTAAATCTGTTGGCGCTGGAGCTGAGGACGTTGGCGATGTTGTCCAAAAGCTGTTTTGATTCTTCGGTCAGGTTGGAGGAGCCGAACTCGAAATTGATTTTGAAGGCGGCTTTGTACTCTTCCTGAGCGGGTGGAGCGGCTTGATGCTGCGCTGGGCGTTGGGGTTTGTTCGGCCGAGCGTTTGATGGCCTGCTGGAAGACTCGGCCGCTGGGGCGGAGGTTGCAGCCGAAGCCTCAGGGACGGCGGTTGGGGCGTAATTCGGCGGCGGGCTGCTGGGCATTTGGTCGATGTTGCCGATGGCAAGGCCGCGCGTGCCTGGTTTTTTCTTATGGAGTGGCGGACAGCCCGGCTTTGCGACGCCTAAACTTGCAGCGATTTGGCATTCCGACGCATCATTGCCTAAGACTTGTCCTTCTTCAGCCTGAGCGGCGCGCATACTGAAAGCGGCAAGGGCGACGCCGGCGATGCAGGTCAACAAGAGTTTTTTTCCGATGTGCATTTCCCACTCCGTGTGATTATATCGGCTTTATCTGAGGGCAGATGAGAGGCGCTCAAAAAAGACTGGTGAGAATCGTAAAAAACCGCAGAACGCTCCTTTTTGTTTTTAGTCGCGCTTGCTATTATGACGGATGAATTCTCATAAGAAGGAACGTCTTCGTTTTTTTGGCGCGGATTTTCGAGTGTGATGGTCGGTTGTTTGGGGCGTGATCTTGATTCTGGATGGGTCTGGATAGGCAAATTCCCTCCTCTAGATTATAGTTTTTTTTGGATCAATCGTCAATCTTTCCTCTGGAGAATTTGGTTTATGGGCAGAATTTTGAAATCGAGGCGTTCTTAAGGCGCGGATGTGGAAAAGCGACCTTTTGGCGGGCGCCGAGAAAACGTCTTGATTGCAATAGCGTGATCGTTGGAATGATTGTTTCTGCTTGGAGTTGGTCAAAATTTACAGCGAACGATCTCTTGTCCCGGGATGATGGAGGCTTATTTCATGACTTGATCTTGTTTATTCAAATTTTTTTGAATATGTGAAGAAGAGCAATCGGTTTGAAACCCGCTTTTTTCGCCGTTCGATCTCCAGCGCAAACAGACGATAAGCCCATGGCCATTTTGCCTCTTATTATTGCCCCTGACTCGCGCTTGAAGCGTGTGTGCGTTTCGGTTTCTGAAGTCGATGACCTTGTGCGTAAACTTATGGATGACATGTTGGAATCCATGTATTACGCCAAAGGCATAGGCTTGGCTGCGCCGCAGATTGGTTCGAATTTAAGAGTGATTGTCGCCGACATTGTCGAGAAGGACGAAACGCCTCAGCCGATATGGATGGCGAATCCTGAAGTGGTCTGGCGTTCTGAGCAGATCAATCAGTTTAATGAAGGGTGTCTGTCTTTACCCGACCAATATGCCGACGTTGTCCGACCGACATCTGTGCGCATTCGTTACTTGAGTCGCGACAACAAATGGGAGGAATTGGAGGCTGACGGGTTGCTTTCCACATGTCTGCAACATGAAATCGATCATTTGGACGGCGTTCTTTTCGTTGATCATATTTCGCTCTTGCGACGAAATATAATCATGCGTAAATTGCAGAAAATGAAAAAGCACGGAGATTAGAAGCGTCCAGGGACCGTGTTCCCAGTCGCTCGGGCCAAGGACGAAAAGCTCTTTTCCTCCCCCTTGTCATCCCGAGCGACTGGGAACACGGTCCCTGGACGCTTTTAACGATTTTCAACTACAGCTTCAGTCCTTTTGCATACTCTGTCATGGCGCGCTGCGCGGCGGCAACCTCTGCTTTGGTTTTGGCGATTTCTCCTTTCAGCGCCTCTAAGCGATCTTCCGTTTTCCCAAGTTTCGCCAGATAGCGCTTGTATAAATCGCTTTCGCGCGGAGCGACGGTGATGTTTTGTCGCAACCGTTCTTGATCGCTTTCGATGCTCTGCTGCTCTTCCTCCAGAGTTGACGTCGCGCGTTCAGCGCGTTCAACCGATGCGTGTAAATTGCTTAGTTTGGTGAAGGCTTCTCGAAAATCCGGCGAGAATTCTTTGGCGGCGGCGTAATACTGAATGCGACTCGCGTCCAGAGAAACCAACTCCAATCGCTCTTCGCGGGGGCGTTCTTGAGCAACCTCGAAATGAATGGTTTTTCCCGCCGGAATTTCGCGTCGAAGGCGATAGGCGGAGGCGGTCATTTCCGGTTTGGAGTCGCCTTCGACAGGCGCAAGAGTCCATCCGGAATATCTTGGATGCTCGATGATGACGGTGCGGTTTTCTCGGGCGGCGCCATTGATGGAGTATGACGTGACGGCGCGATCGACGTTCGTCAAGAACAACGCGCCGTCGATGATTTTCGCGTGGCTGAGTTTTTGCGCGTTGGTTTCCGAGCGATCGATTTGGACTTTTTGATCGACGGCGAAACTCAACATGCGCTCTTCGCCCGCCGGAAACGCGGCCATTTGCGCGTCGCCGACATAGGAGACGACGCCGTCGGCGGCGCGTTCATAAAGAGTCAGAATTCCCGGAGGCAGGCCTGTTTTGCCGTCGTTGGCCAGGCGCACGGACGCCAAAGGATGTCGCGGGTGAGTCGCGGGTTGGTAGAGGGCGATCCGAGTGGCCGGGATCGGGCGCGAGACGATCGGAAGCAGCAAGGATTCGCCGCCGGCCACTGAAACCGGCGTTGGATAGCGGAACACGACTTGAGTGGTGGCTTCTTTGCTTTCGGCGGCGGCGACGTCGGCCATGCGCGGCGGCGGCGGGGCGGCGGCGACGGCCTTGGTCATCATCGTGGCGATGGGGCTTGGGAAGCTTGCCGTCGCCGTCGGAGCCGCTTCGGCCATTGCGTCGAGGCCTAAAGCGAGGCCGCGCGCGCCGCCGGAGCGTCGTTCGCTTTTTTCCTCGGAGACCTGAACTGAAGGCGTGGGCATGGCGCCTTTGTCGACGCCGGGCAGCACTCGTCCGATGATTTCGACTGGAACTTCCGGGCGGCTGACGTAGTAGGTTGAGTAAAGCGCCTGTCGGAACGTGACGGGGTTTCCGGAGACGACGGTGAGTTCAACGTCTTTCCACGCTTCGCCGCTGAGGTTCTCCAAGACGGCCCAGCCTTGAAGGGCGCCGTCTTTGGCTTCGGTTTCGGCGGCGTTGGCGTCGGGCAGGGTGAGGCGGTAGGAGGTTTTCCACAGGGGGGCTTCGATGACGTAGGCGACGCGCACGGTGCGTTCGCCCTGGCCGGAAGTGTGGATCGTCAAGCGTCGTCGGTCGCGTTCGCCGTGTCGCGCCAAGGCCGCCAGAGCGGTTTCAATTTGCATTTGAAGGCGCGGGTCTTTGAAGTGCAGGGCGTCCGCGTCTTCGAGGATCAGTTGGCGGATGCCGTCGGCTGTCATCAACGACACGCGGTGACGGGTGATGGTTCCTCCGTTGTTGGGCAGGCTGACTTGATCCGGAGTCACAGAGATGATGCGTCCGCTGATTTCGCGATTGCCGACGGCGCGCACTTCGGCTCCGCGCAGGGCGTTGAACAGAGCCACCGGCGATTCGAGGGCTTCTTGTCGGAACGGCATTTCGCGGAAGGTTTCGCGGAGAGGTTCGCGACCGGGTAAGTTGATGGCTCCGACGCCGCCTTTGTCGTCGTACACGACGATGCTTTTCATTATGTCGTCGACGCGATCGAGGCGGACTTCTAGGTTGAGCGCCGCGTCGCCGGAGACTTTGGCTTCGTATTCAAAATAGCCGACGCCGCCGGTGGAGAGCATTACGCGGCGTAAGGCCAATTCGTCAGCGGCGGCGGCGCTTCCGGCGGCCACAAGACTTGCTGTGATGATTGGCATGGCGATTTTGTGTTTTCGCGCCATAACAAGCTCCTTGGGTAAGAAAAGTAAATATATTCCGTTCGGTTGAGAGCCAGAGAATTATGCGGCCTTCCCGAGCGGTCTTTCCGAATTGAAACGGCCCACTCTTATTCGGTCGTCACAAACTCCAAGTCATGGTTTCCAAAGGCCTCTCGGCCTTTGGCGGGTCGAGGGCGGAGCCCCGATTCCTTTGGTCCTTTGGACGTTTTTTCTCGGGTTTTCAATTGGACGGAGTATAAACAAACGAACAAAGGGGGCCGGGAACACAATCCCCGGCCCCCTTTATTCTTTCTGTTTATTATTCTATTTGGCGTTGTTTTATTATTTACAGAAGCGTGATGACGGTTCCTTCACGGGCGGCAAAGGCGTTTGGTAAAATCAGCCGAGCGCGATGTTCGATTTCCGTCATTTCTTGGTCGTTGCGATCCGGTTCGTGATGGAATAAAGCAAGTTGTTTGACTCGGGCCAAACTCGCCAAACGTGTCGCCTCTTGCCAGGTGGAATGCCCCCAGCCGACTTTAGAAGGAAACTCGTCGTCGGTGTAAGTGCTGTCGTACATCAGCAGATCGACATTATTGATCAGATCCAAAATAGTCTGATTAGGTTTTCCCGGTTCATGTTCCGTGTCGGTGACATAGGCGATGGATCGCCCACGGTATTCGATTCTGTATCCGACGGCGCCGTCGGGGTGGCGAAGAGGAGCCGTTCTTATTTGCGTTTCGTCGCCAATCAAAAAGTGGTTGCCGGGAGCGAAGTCTTCAAAATGGATATCTGCTCCCATGCGGTGCAGCGGCACGGGAAAGAGCGGTCGCGACATTTGTCGGGCCAGCGTCGAGCGGATGTCGTCTGATCCAAAGAGATGGCCGGCCATGACGCGCAACTGAAACCCCGGCGTGAAAGCGGGCGAGAAAAAGGGAAAACCGCTGATGTGGTCGAGATGAGTGTGGCTCAGCAGAAGGGTGGCGGAAAGAGCGTTTTCATCCAGCAAGCGTTTGCCCAACATGCGAATGCCGGTTCCGGCGTCGAGAATGATTCGCTCGCTTCCTGTGCGGACTTCAACACAGCTTGTGTTTCCTCCGAAGGCAAGATGCGTGTCGGCGGGACAGGGGATCGTTCCACGCACTCCCCAGAACCTCACGGAAAATCCCATGGTTTGTTTGTATCCGCTTGTTCGTGTCAGGCTTTAGCCGCGTTTCCCTCCCTGTCGTTTGGGAGGGCCTTGAAAATGGCCTCGTTGGCGATGGGAGATGTGGATGCAACGCAGGGTATCACAAGACGGATATTGGCGGGATCGAAAGTTTTGATTTCTCCGGGGAAAAAACAAAAAACGACGCAATGAGCGCATATGGCTCGCTGCGTCGTTTGCTTGTTTCGTTTTTGATGTTTTTTAAAGGGATTAGGTTTTGTCTCGGCCTGTTCGGAGAAGTTTCCGGCGCGTCGATCCGTCGAGACTCAAATTCTTTGACCGCAGCTTCCTTGTTACGTTCTACGGACCTTGACTTCGATGGATTGACGCGCTGGTTTTCTCTGGAAGCATTGATGTTTTTCGGAACGGGCCTTTAAGCTGAAAATTGAGACCGTGCGGTTGAGGGGGAGCGCGGTTGAGGGGGAACTTTGTCGGTTTTTCTCGGTTGAGACCTCATCCGGAGCGGAAAGGATTAATCTTCGTTGACCAGTTCGGCAACGGATATATTGGGGCGAGCGGGCTTTCTGCGAGGAGAGACGCCAGTGGAGAAGACTTCTTCCGAATGCAGAGCTGCGGTCTGGATGCGCGGCGCGGCGGACTGAGGTTTGCGTGACGGCAGCGTGAGGGAAGCAAGACGCAACGCCGAGCCGCTCGTGTTTTCGACGGAGTTTTGTTCGTGTTCGACGTTTTGTTTGGCGAGGAGCGGCAGGCTTGTGGCGGGCTTGCGTCCCGGAGGAACGACGGCGGCTGTGGCGACCGTTTGAACGGATTTTTGAGTGTTTGTGGCGGTCATGACCAAAGCGGCTGCGGTGATCGGCTTGTGTTGGGGACGGATCAACCGGAGTTCCGGCGCGAGACCGGCTACGACTTGGGTGGTGGAGCGGACTGGAGTTGTGGGGCGGAAGGACTTTTCCGCAACCTGAACCGACGCGGCTGCGACTTGTTGTGTGGCGCGGCTTCGCGGCGTTTGCGCCACGGGCTGCCTTGCGTCGTCGTCATCGTCGTCGGAGATCGAGGCGTGAGACGACGCAGCGGCGAAAGTCATCTCTTCTGAGTCGTCGTCGTTTGAAGGAGAGGCGAGAGACGCGGTTTCCATGGCGTTGCGGCGGGAAGCGGAGGCGCCTTCGGAGTGAATGAAACCGTAGGAGGCGTAGACATGCACGCCGAGGCTGTGGGATGGATCGTGCCAAACGCGCACGGCGCTCCAGTCGTTTCGGGAGGAAACGTCGATCACCTTCATGCCGCGATGGAGCTGGGCGTCTTCCCAGCTATGGTCGACGCGAATGGTGCGGGCATCGACCAGGCCGCTGACGACAGCGACGTGACCATAGGGCAAAGTAGAGGTTTTGCGGAAGACCAAAACCGAACCGACGCGAGGACGTATTCCACGAGCGTATTGACCGGCGGCGTGCTCCCACCAAGTCCATGCGTCTCCGCGAATGCGGAAGTCGGTCAAGGCGCGGACGTAGCGCACGCACATTTCAGCGTCGGCCTTTTGAACCGGAACGACGGACAGCGCCGCCGTGACACAGACGAGCAATGCGGCTGCTCGGGTGGAAAGAAAGCGCATGAACAACATCCCCTTGAATTATGCCCTTTCCATATTGCTCCTCTGCGGACTTCGCCGCAAAAGTCGGAACGACGTTTGCGGCGCAAGGGCTTAAGGAACAAATCCAACGCTGGAGTGTGATCGGATCGTTTGGCGTCGTTTTATGACGGAATTTTTAGAGTTTTTTGAACGGTCCGAATGGTCCAGAGATGGCAACCGCTCCCCCGAACGGCGGGCAAATTGATGCGACGAACGATGTGACGAATGGAGTCGGGAAACAAACCGCAACAATCGGTAACAAATCGTAACACGTCGTGATTATCATGCAATGCAAGGGATGTCCAGAAAAAACGTCTTGAATGCGTGAGAAATGTCACATTTTCCTTGGGTTTTCCTGTGTTTTGGCGGCGCGCGGGGGCGTCGGAGTTTTTTTTCCTGAAATGCGCCGTGTGTCGCGATATATAGCGGAAAAGCCGTTTTGCGTGTCGTGTGTCTTGAGTCGAGAGAAGAGAACAAGTTGACTCAAGGTCTGTTTTGCGTGGGCGGTTCGATTGGCGGTCTCGTGTGCGATGGGAGTATCCGGTGATGCAGCGTCAGGTTTCCGATTCTTTTCCAGCGGATGTTCAGCCTACGGATTCACAGGCAATGGCTTCTCCGTTAGCGGATTCACAGACAATCGATTGTTCGTCCGATTGTTCGTCCGATTGTTTGTCGGAGGATGACTTTTTGGAAGACGATTCGCATTCGACGGATTCTCTTTCCAGTCTGCATTCGATCGTGACGTTGTTGAATGATCAGGAAAAGGATATTCGCGCCTTTATTCTGACTGCGACGACGGTTATTAGTCCGGCGCTGACGCCGGAGATTCGCATGTGCTTGGCTTCGGAGGCGGCGCCGCTGTGGCATGCGACCGAAAGTTTTATGAAGGACTCTGATTTGCCGCCGCCGTATTGGGCGTTCGCTTGGCCGGGAGGACAAGCCGTGGCGCGTTATATTCTTGATCATCCGGAGCTGTTCCGTCATCGGGTTGTGATCGATGTGGCGGCCGGAGGCGGCGTGATTGCTCTGGCGGCGGCGCAGGTCGGCGCGGAGCGCGTAATTGGATTTGATACGGATTTGTTCGCCTTGACCGCTATGGAGATCAATGCGGCGTTGAACGGCGTCGAGATCGAAGCGTATTTGGGCGACGCATTGGCGCCGCGCGCGTTGGAAGAGGTCTGGGGAGCGCGCATGTCGAATGTTCCCGTCGGAGGGGCCGATGTGTTGCCGAGCGATGCGGTGATCGTGGCGGGCGATGTCTTCTATGAGCAGCCGATGGCGGATCGTTTTTTCGAGTGGTTGAAAAGCCGGGCGGCGGAAGGGCGGACGGTGATTTCTGGCGATCCCGGCCGAACTTATGCGAGATCGGGCGGGTTGACGCCTCTGGCCTGTTACGAGGTTCCCACATCGCGCGACGTTGAGGCGTCGGAAATCATGTCGACGATGGTTTGGCGGTGGACAGGAGCCGAAATATAACATAAGAACAATTTAAGTCGGCCAAAGGCGCGCTTTCGAATTGTCGTTTGGATTGTTTGCAAGGCCGCCCGTAAGGCTGGAGGATTTCGTTGTTCGAATCATCTCGCCGTTATTCATATCGCTTTCGTGTTTTGGCGATCGTTGCGCTGTTGTTTTTGATTGGTGCGTCTTTATTTGTTGTGCATCGCAGTCGCCATAAAAGCGCAATGGCTGCGACGGCGTTAATGGCGGCGTTGGCGCATGCTGGACAGGAAGAATTCGACGGCGTATTGGAGCGCGTCGATGCGATTTTGCAATTGGCGGTGTTGGAAATTGCGCCGGAAGCAACAAAATCTTTGGTGGTCGGCAAGGCTTTTTTACAAAATCTCCATCGGCGGATGACGGCGGCGCCGGAAATTTGGATGATGTCGGTTTATGATCGTTCCGGCGTGATCGTCGGCGCCGCGCCTTCGAACCTGCACGACGCGATGGTGGGAGAACTCGGCGAAGATCAACCTCATTTTCAGGTTCATCATGCGCATCCTTTGGAGAATCGGCTCTACGTCGGCGAGCCGGTGCGGGAGAAGATTTCCGGTCGGGTCGCAATCTTTGTTTCTCGACCGATTTTCGGCGCAGACCTTCAATTTCAAGGCGTGGCGGCGGTGGCGCTGGACCCGGTTAAGCTGGTTCAGCGTCTGAAGGATTTAGTGTCGTCGGGTTCTTTTTTGGAGTTTGAGGGAATTAAGGCGCAGCTTGCGACGCAGTCGGGCGCGGTTTTGGCGCAATATCCCGATTCGACTCTGTGGAGCGTTCGCAACAATATTGAGTTGCCTTTCGTTGATTTGCCCTTGAATACGGGGAAAACCACGGCTCCTTTGTCGAATGTCCGGTTTCCTGCGGCGAATGGCGAAGCGTCTGCGTTGTGGATCGGCTTTGCGCGTCCGTTGCGCTTCGAGTCCTTGATGTTTGTTGTGGGGGTGTTGACGGAAGAAGCGCTTAATGATTGGGAGGGAGAACTTCAACAACACATCGTGTTCTTGTTGGTTTTCGGAGGAGCGCTGTTTCTTGTGGCGTGGTGCGTGGATCGGCGATTCGGAGGGTTCGTCCGCAAAATCTTTGATGCGGAAAACGTGCGTGATTTTTATCGCGCGGCGTTGGAGAGCGCGCCGGTCGGGCTTCTTTTGCAAGACGCCGAATCGCGCTGCGTTATGGTCAATTCGGCGACGGCGCATCTGTTTCGACAATCTGCGGACGTTATGGTCGGGCGCGGCGCGTTCGAGATTTTTTCTGCGGAGATGGCTCGACGTCTGACGCAAGAAGATCAAAAATTATTTGAGTGGGGGGCGCCCTCGGCGTTTCAAGAGGTCTCTCTGACCCGAGGCGACGGGCAAAGATTGGAGGCGTTGTTCAGCAAGGCTCCGATTCGCGATTCTCGTCGCCGGTTTCTAGGCGTGTTGACCGTATTTCTCGACGTTTCCGAACGTAAAGCGCACGAAGCCAAATTGCGCGAGCTGGAGTCGCAAAACGAGGAAGCGCAGAGCTTGGGGCGATTTGGTTACGCCACTCTGAATCTACGCACCGGCGCGGCGACGTGGAGTCGCGGCTGTTGCCTCGCTCATGGCGGAAACCCGGATGATCCGGCGTCGACTCCGGCGGCGTATTTGGATTGGGTGGTGTTGGAAGATCGCGCAATTGTGCGCGACATTCACGCGCGCATCATCGAGGCCGGCGGCGATCAGAGCAAGCCGGCGGAGTATGCGGTCGATTATCGCGTGTTGGGGCGTGATGGTCGGATTCGTTGGTTGTCCAGCGTGTGGCGTCGCGCGTCGAACGCCAACAGTCATCCCGCAGGTGTCTTCTGGGTTTGTTGGGACGTGACGGAGCGCAAGAGCCGCGAGCTGCGGATGCGCGAAAACGTCGAGAAATTGACCAAATCGCTGCGTTTGGGGAAAATCGGCTACGCTTTCGGCAATCTCACCACGGGCGAAATGGTTTGGGACGCCATTTGCGCAATGATGCACGGCATTCCCGACAATGTTCCGCCGCCCGGTCTGGATGACTACTGCGCGTTGGTTTGCGCCGAGGATCGGTCTTTGGTTTACGAAGCGGCGACTCATGTGCGGGAAGGGCGGCGGCGCGGCGGCGCGGAATATAGAATTGCGACCTCTTCAGGAGAAATTCGTTGGCTGCATAGCGAATGGCGCGTCACATGCGACTCGGCGGGGCGTCCGACTCAGATTCTGGTGGTCACGCAAGACATGACCGCTCGCAAGGAAATGGAGTTGCGCTTAAGCAAAGACGCCGAAGAGCGTTTGCGGCAAAGCGAACAACGATTCCGTTCGATTGTAGAAAATATGCCGGTTTTGATGTTCGCGGTGGATGACAAGGCGTTGTTCCGCATATGGAACCGTGAATGCGAGCGGATTAGTGGGTATAGTGCGGAAGAAATCGTCGATTGCCCCGATGCGATGAGAAAATTGTCGCCGCCTAATCGATCCGGTGGTGAAACCTGGAGTTGGAATAACGCCGGCGCGGTTAATTTTCGCAATCGCGAAAGCGAGATTCTCGGAAAAGACGGTGGAATCCGGATTATCTCTTGGTCCAGCATTGCCGCCGATTATCCGATCGAAGGCTGGGCCGGGTGGGCGATCGGCGTTGACGTCACGGATTGGAAGCGCATAGAGCGGCGTTTGCGAGACAGTGAGGCCAAATTATTGGAAGCTCATCGCATCGGTTGCATTGGGCATTTCGAAATTTGGGTTGGCGCAGAAGGAGCGGTGTGGTCGCCGAATACTTTCTTGCTTCATGGGTTGAGGCCCGATGCGTCTCCTCCCGGCATGGAAAGTTACTTCAATATGATACATCCCGATGATCGCGCTGTGGTGCGCTCCGTTCTTGGCGATATGGAGGACCGCATGGTGCGTGGCGTCGAGTATCGTGTGATTCGCCCCTCCGATCACGCTCCTCGTTGGCTCGACGCCCGTTGGCGCGTGGAGCCGGATCCGATTACCGGCGTGCAGCACTTGTTCGCCACCGTTCAGGACATCACAGAGCGGAAAGAGGTGGAGAGGAGGTTGCGCGAGAGCGAGGCCAAATTACGCGAAGCTCATCGGTTTGGAAAGCTTGGGCATTTTGAAGCCGATCTCAATAGCGGCTCTGTGTTGTGGTCGGACAATTGCTATTTCCTTCATGGCGTCACTCCGGAGACTTATCAACCGACTCTAACCAATTACCTCGATTTGATCCATCGCGCAGATCATGATCGAATTCGCGACGCTATTACGGCTGATCAGCCCTTGCCGGGCGGCGTGCGCGAGGGCGCTATAGAATATCGCGTGTCTTATGGTCCGGCGGAGAAAACGCGATGGTTGTTTGTTCGTTGTAAGGCGGAATATGACCGATTGGGGACCCCGTTGCGGGTGTTCGGCATTGTTCAAGATATTTCAGAGCATAAAGAGCGTGAGGCGCTCGATCGGCAGAGGCAGAAGCTCGTAAGTCTGGGGCAGTTGGCTGGTGGAGTCGCTCATGAGTTCAACAATATGTTGCAGCCGATTCTTGGTTTGTCGGAGTTGGCTCTGAAGCGCGCGGGCGAAGATCGAAATATGAAATTATGTCTGGAGACAATTCATAGCAGTGGGGAAAAGGCTGCAAAAATCGTTCGTAATATTCTGACCTATGTGCGGCAGATGACGCCAGGAGCCGCTCCTATCGCCATTGGGCGTATTGTGGCGCAAACAACTCAGTTTTTGCGCCAGACTTTGCCGCCTTCCGTCCGTATTGAGGTCGATATCTTAGATGACTATAGTTACGCCATGGGAAATGAAACCGAAATGTCGCAAGTTGTGATCAATTTGGTCAACAACGCGGTTCACGCTATTTCCGATCATGGATTAATTCGAGTTTATGTTGATCAGACTCAGTTGACGAGTCGAGATGCTGCGCGGCACGATTTAAGACCAGGAAAATACTTGCGTTTGACTGTGGCCGATGATGGTCATGGAATTGATGCGACAACTAAGGCGCGTATTTTCGATCCGTTTTTTACGACGAAGCCGGTGGGGCAAGGGACAGGATTAGGGTTGTCGGTGGTTTATGGAATTGTGCGGGATTGGAAAGGAGCAATCTATGTTGAAAGTGAGCCAGGAGAAGGCGCGGCGTTTATGGTTCTGTTTCCATTGGTTGACCCGCCGGTCGGTTTAGTGGATGCGTCTTTGATGGCGAGGGCGAATAAGCAATAGGTTTCGAGCGAAGAAAGACCTATTTCCCGTGGGGAAGATTCGTTTGGTTTTTCATGAGCGAATGTTGATTTTATTCAGTAATGGGCGAATTTATCAATGGTTTCTATTTTACTGATTGAGGACGACCCAGCGGTTCGTTTGACGTTGAGCATGATGTTGGAAGACGACGGGTATGTTGTGACGTCGGTGGATAATGGCGCGGAAGGGTTGGCGCGGCTTTTGGCGACGTCTTTTGACTTTATGGTCACTGATATATGGATGCCGAAGATTGATGGTGTTTGTGTGATACAGCAAGCGCGTCGTTTGGTTCCGAATATGCCGATTTTGGCGGTGACGGGAGGGGGAGCTTCGGAGAGCGGAGATCCGGTTGTTCGGGCTCAGCGTATGGGGAGCGACGCTGTGATGTTGAAGCCTTTTAAGCAAGAGGATTTGTTGTTGGTGGTTAAAGCATTGTTGCAAGCTAAGACGGGGGCGGGGTGACGAGGGGAATCTGCGTATGGAATCAACCTCTTGTGGGCGGCCGATTTTTTGGTCCGGGTCTCGTTCATAAAGAGGCGTTGTTGTTAATCGGCGTGTTTTAGGCCGTTCACCGGAGTTTCCATGAGTTTGCCCCTTCTGCCTTATAGGCTCCGTCGTTTGCTTTCTCCGCTGATTCTCAGTTTGGCCACTGGAGTTTCTCTCTATTATGGAGGCCAAGCCTATCAAGTTATCGGTTTAGATGCGCTCAGTAACGTCCAGTGGATCATCACGCGCATCCTCAGCTTTTTCGAGATAATTTTTCTGATCACTTTTATCCATCGAATTGTTCAGTATGTTGTCCTCGATGGCGTTGTTGCTTCCGCGCTTGGCACGCCGGCGCCAAGACTGCTCGGTCAGCTTTCCGGAATAATTCTTATGCTGGCGGGATTCGCCGCCGTCGTCGGAATTGTTTTCAAGCAAGACCTGACCGTTCTTTGGGCGGCCTCCGGCATGATCGGTTTTGTGTTCGGCTTCGCCCTGCGAGACATGATTCTTGATATTTTCACGGGGCTCGCTATTAATCTCGATCGACCCGTCAAGATCGGAGACAATATTCGACTTCACAAGGCCGGAGACAAAGAAATAGAAGGAAAAATTCTTGAAATAAGTTGGCGCACAACAAGAATAATTGATCTTTTTAATAATGTCGTGATTCTTCCAAATAGCCGACTTGCTTCATCAACGATCACGAATTACTCTGCTCCATATGAATTCCTCCGTGTTCAGATAATCGTCACTCTTGATCCGGACGTCGCTCCGGCGCGAGCTATTCGCATTCTCGAAGCGGCGGCCGTCGAAGGGGCAACAGGCTTCACCGATGCGACAGCGCCTCCCCCGGTTATTTGGTTGCGCGAGATTACTCTTCACGGCGTCGAGTACATCGTCAACATATTTCCGTCTCTCGACATGAGGCCGTGGTCTCAAAGCGCTGTGATCGCTCAGATTTTAGCGCATTTGGGGAGCGCGGGGATACGACCCTCGCGCGTTAAACAAGAAGCCTATCAACAGCAGGGTGTTTTTCCTTCGCACCAAATAAATCATTATCCAAGCGCGGCTCATTTGACTTTGCTGTTGCGAAACGCTCCATTGTTCGGAACTTTGCCGCATAACGAACTACAGAGACTTGGCGCGGAGGCTGTTTTACGTGAATTTTCTCCTGGCGCCGTCTTGGCTCAAACCGGCGAAACCACCACGGCGATGATGTTGGTTATCGAGGGGCTGACAGTCGAAGATCATGGGCGCGCAGAGAGTGCGATAGGAAAAAACTTGTTTGAAGGACCAGGAGCTTTGATCGGGTTGGAGTCTCTGGTGTTGGGCGTCGCGCAGAAATTTACTGTGCGGAGTCATACGGCGACTTTGGTTGCGGAATGGAAGCTCTCGGCGTTGCATCATGTGTTGGTTGAAAGACCATCTTTCGCCACTGATTTGAGCTTGTATCTGGCGCGTCAAGTTCTTGAAGCCGAAGCCGTTGAAGGCGAAAAACGAAAAGTCCGGCTTTCGGAACAAGAGCTGTCTGCGGACGTTCTCCGTGCATTGCGAAAAAACTTTTCAGACCTAAAGTTATAAAGACGAACTCTGTCTATATCCCGTTCGATTGAAAGCCCGGAAATCATGCGGTTTTCCCGAATTGAAACGGCCCCCTCTCATTCAGTCGTTACAAACTCCAAGTCATGGTTTCCAAAGGCCTTCCGGCCTTTGGCGGGTCGAGGGCGGAGCCCCGATTTCTTTGGAAGTTCTTTCTCGGGTTCTCAATTGAACGAAATCTACAACAATAAATCAAAAGGGGCTGTGTTCCTGGTCGTGGGGAACCATAAGGGGAGCGCAATCCCCCCTTATTCGCAAAGCGATTTTCTTCTGGAATCTTTTATCTATAAAATCTTGCAGAATCTTATTCTTTTGATCACATTTATCTTGGAAGGAAGACGAAGGGCAAAAATCTACTCTTTAAATCGCCAACGCATGGTTTGCCCTGCGCGAAACGGCGCAACGCCATCAATTTGCTCCGGAACCGTCCACATTTCCTGTTCCAAAGTCACAACGTCTTTGTTCTCCGGCATTCGATAAAACGCAGCGCCGTTCCGACTGGCGAAATTTTCCAATTTGTCCAAGGCTCCCGCTTCTTCAAACACTTCGGCGTAAAGCTCCAACGCCAGCGGAGCTGTGTAAATTCCCGCACACCCACACGCCGACTCTTTCGCCGAGATTGGGTGCGGCGCCGAATCCGTACCCAAGAAAAAAGCAGGCTCACCCGACGTCGCCGCTTGAACCAACGCTTGCCGATGACGCTCGCGCTTGGCGACAGGAAGACAATAATGATGCGGACGCAATCCGCCCTGAAACATCGCATTGCGGTTGATAAGCATATGATGTGCGGTGATTGTGGCTCCCAATCTTCCGGATTTGGCGTGTGAACGAACAAAATCCACCGCTTCTTGCGTCGTGATGTGCTCGAACACCACGCGCAACTCTGGAAACCGTGATAGAAGCGGCTCCAAAACGCGGTCGATGAAGACGGATTCACGGTCAAACACATCGACGGTTGAGTCTGTGACCTCGCCGTGAATCAGCAATGGCTTGCCCTGACGCTCTAAAAGGGCAAACAATGGCGTTAGTTTTTCTATATCGGTTACGCCGGAGTCGCTGTTGGTGGTGGCGTTTGCGGGATACAGCTTCGCGGCGGCAAAAACGCCATCGACCATTCCAGACGCCACCTCGTTGAGCGAAATGTCATCGGTAAGATAGCAGGTCATCAAAGGCTGGAAATTCGATCCCTTGGGACGAGCCGCCAAAATCGCGTCGCGGTACGCTTGCGCTTTCTCGGTGGTTGTCACTGGAGGACGCAAATTCGGCATAATAATCGCGCGACCGAACTGACGCGCGGTGTAAGGCAAAACGCTTTGCATTAGCGCTCCATCGCGCACATGCACATGAAGATCATCCGGACGAATGAACGTGATTGAAGTCATCGACGAAACCCTTTTGATTTTGAAGACGTCTATATACTCTTCCTGACGAAAACTCGAAAAAACTTTTTCGGTGTTTTATTCTTATTAAAACGCTTCAGACGTCTTCAGAGCGTTGCCTTCGCAAGAACGTCGGTTTCCATAACATCCTTCTTGTCTATTTTTCTGAATCAATTTCATTAAGAATAATTAAACGGGGCCAGAGACTGAGTTCTCGGCCTCTTTTGATTTTTATGCAAAAGCAAAGGCTGTAAGTCAATCGTTCCGCTTATTGATTAGGACGAGGGGCAATGGCTGGGCCTTGACACACATTGATGCTATAATCCCCCACGAAGAAAAGAGCCTGAGCACGCCAAACGCAACAGCACCGGCGCGTTGAGTGGCTCTTGTTTGTTCGGATGCGATTATCCGACGATAAAGCCGAGAGTTCGCTAATGTCATTGTCTTTTCTTACCGGACTTCGCGTTCTGGACCTCAGTCAATACATCCCAGGCCCCTACGCTGCGCAAATGCTGGCGGATTTAGGCGCGGAAGTCGTAAAGCTGGAGCCTCCGACAGGCGATCCGATGCGGCGATTCGACCCGCCGGACGACGACGGGTTGTGCGCGGCCTATAAGCTGATCAACGCGGGAAAGCGTGTGATCCTATTGGACCTCAAAACGCCGATCGGACAAAAACAGGCTCTGAGCCTCTTGGCGCGCGCCGACGTGTTAATTGAAAGCTTTCGCCCCGGCACTCTTGACCGCTTGGGCCTCAGCCGCGACCGATTGATCGAACTTAACCCCCGGCTCATTCACGTGGCGTTGTCGGGATGGGGGCAAGAAGGCCCTTACCGCTCACGCGCCGGCCACGACGTCACTTATATGGCTCTAGGCGGCGGCTTAATCAGTTCTGGAATTCCAGAAACGCCCGTTTTGATCTGTCCGCCCATGGCCGATCACGCCGGAGCCCAACAAACCGTCTCAGCCGTGTTGGCTGCTCTTTATGGCCGCACACGAACCGGACAAGGAGCCTATCTCGACGTTAGTCTGATGGAAAGCGTCTTGAGTTGGCAATCTGTGCCGTTGACTCTGGCGGCGCGCGGCCAATCCACCACGCGCGGCGGGAATCTGCTCACCGGCGGCGCGGCGTGGTATCGACTCTACCGCACCGCCGATGGACGTTTTGCCGCCTTGGCCGCCATAGAGGATAAATTCTGGCAAGCTTTCTGCGTCGCTGTCGGACATCAAGAGTGGATCGCTCGCCATAAAGACCCGATGCCTCAGACGGAACTGATCCGCGAACTTGACCTATTGTTTTCGGGTCGAACTCTGAAGGCTTGGCAAGAATTGTTGGATCCGGTCGATTGTTGTTTTGAAGCCCTGCTGAATCCTGAAGAAGTCTCTAATCATCCACACATCGCCGTTCGCAAGCAAATTACGCAACGCGGCGAAGGCGCGCAAATCTTAGTGGAAACTTTGCTTGGGTTGCGCGTAAACGGAGATTGTCCACCAACTCGGCGACCCTTAATTGAGGACGATGCCGCTTGCGTTTTGGCTGATTGGACCTCCGCCGCTTCATGATCGAAATCCAAAATCATTGAAAACTCTTGAGAACCTGCCGCTTCAAAGGCTATCACTAGAGCAACGTCATCAAATTAAGGAATCCCGATCGACAAAAACTTCTTTTGCCTTCGCTCACTTTCAGTTGTCGCAAAATCCAAATCGTGGTTTTCAAAGGTTTTCCCGACAGTTGACAGGTTCGGCGCCGGGGCGCAGAGCCCAGACCTTAATCTTAGTCTTAGAGTGCTTGATCGGACCTAATTTGATGGCGTTGATTGCAAGAAGGAATGATTCCAATGCGTTTAAAGTGTCTTCTGATCTTTCTTATTGATTTTTTGTAGACGTAATGAAATCGAGAGTTCAGAGAGAATCAACGCGCGGCTTCATTTCAAGTCTCTGCGCACACAACACTCACCGATTATCGCCCCTTACATGTCAGGATTCGGACCATGAAAGACAGTTTGAAGCCCGGCCAAGTCAGCGAGTTGCAGTTCCGGATTCCGCGCAATAAGACCGTGCCGTTTTTATACCCAGAATCTCCAGAGTTCGCAGCCATGCCCGAGGTGTTCGCCACTGGGTTCATGGTCGGCCTCATTGAGTGGGCCTGTCTGGAAGCTTTACGACCACACTTGGATCCCGGCGAAGGCAGCCTCGGCACAGGAATCGCCGTGTCTCACGTCGCCGCCACGCCTCCCGGCATGACCGTCGTCGTCACCGTCACATGTAAAGCCGTCGAGGGACGACGCATCCACTGGTCGATCATCGCGCGCGATGAGCAGGATGTTATTGGAGAAGGCGAACACACTCGGACTGTCGTGACTTGGGAGCGATTTCTCACACGAGTCGCAGAAAAAGCCGCCGCTGTCGAGGAAGTCGAAACCATGGTGGAATTGGAAATCGGCGTCGGCTAAAGGGCGCCTCTGTCTTCCACCACTCAAAATTTCGCTCCGTGCAAGAACTCTTTCTTGCGCCGAACGCCGACACAAGAGGTTATCTCTATGCTGAACGCCATGGCATTGTTAATATGGCTCATCGTCGCCGCAACCACCACATATCCCTCTATTGCGTCGGCGCAGGAAACCGCCAATGACGCTCGCTTCGCGTCTTCGCCACAACAAACTCTAGCCAATCAAGCTCTGGAGTTGATGATCGATCACACCGGAGCCGGACGAGCCGAAGCCTTGTTGGCCATCTACTATTTAACAGGGCAAAAAATCGAGGCAGACCCGGAAGCCGCTCGCGCATGGTTCGAACGCGCCGCCGCCGTCGGACATCCCGCCGGTTTTCTTGGCGCCGCCAAACTTCTCTCTGAGAATTATGGCGCTGCGAAAGACCTCTTCCTGGCCCGAAAAATTCTTGAGACCGCCGATCCGGCTCTTTTTGGAAACTACGCAGACGTAATCCGAAAAATGCGGCGTGACCTTGGTTTGTCGTCGGAACCTCAATCTACGGCGACGACAACCACCGTTTCCGCCGCTATGGCGGCCGCAGCATCCCATGCGGCAATCGATGACCCTATACTCGTTGAAAAGCCTGCTCCCGTTGAGGAGAAACCCGCTCCGGTCGTCGAAAAGCCTGCTCCTGTTGAGGAGAAGCCCATTCCGGTTGTCGAGAAGCCTGCTCCTGTTGTCGAGAAGCTTACTCCTGTTGAGGAGAAACCCGCTCCGGTTGTCGAATCTCCGGAGCCATCACATCATTTTGAAACTCAGATCAAATCACCAATGGCGCCTATTGTTTCAGATCAAGTCGCCATAACAGCAGTTGCTAATATGCCGACCATAATTCCGTCTCCCACCCTAGAAAAAACTGAGGCGCCCATTTCTCAAGCGCCAGAAAAAAATATTGAAACAGGAACGCCAGCCGAACCTCATGTGCGTTTGGCCACCGTCTATTCGCAAATGCACGCCGAAAGTGAACGGGATCGGCTGCATGCGATGTTCCCTGCAACAATGCTCGTCAATCGGACTTTCTCTATCCGGCAAATCGATATGTCCAATAATCGTAAAGCTTGGGTCGTTACCATCATCGGTTTCCAGGATTACACGCAAGCTCAGAAATTTTGCGCTCAGAGCAAAGTCGAATGCTTACCGAGCAAAGGGAAAAAACAGAAATAATTCTGACGACACATCAACACACAGAAAGAACGCTTAAAACAACCAATTAAAAGGGTCCAGGAACACAGTCCCTGGACCCTTTTATACTCCGTTCGGTTAAGAATCCGAGAATCATGAGGCCTTCCCGAATTGAAACGGTCCACTCTCATTCGGTCGTTACAAACTCCAAGTCATGGTTTCCAAAGGCCTCCCGGCCTTTGGCGGGTCGAGGGCGGAGCCCCGATTCTTTCGGAGTTTTTTTCGGATTCTCAATTGGACAGAGTATATACTCCGTTCAATTGAGAACTCAAGAAAGAGCTTTCAAAGGAATCGGGGCTCCGCCCTCGACCCGCCAAAGGCCGGGAGGCCTTTGGAAACCATGACTTGGAGTTTGTAACGACCGAATGAGAGTGGACCGTTTCAATTCGGGAAGGCCTCATGATTCTCGGATTCTTAACCGAACGGAGTATAAAAGGGTCCAGGGACTGTGTTCCTGGACCCTTTTAATTGGTTGTTTTAAGCGTTCTTTCTGTGTGTTGATGTGTCGTCAGAATTATTTCTGTTTTTTCCCTTTGCTCGGTAAGCATTCGACTTTGCTCTGAGCGCAAAATTTCTGAGCTTGCGTGTAATCCTGGAAACCGATGATGGTAACGACCCAAGCTTTACGATTATTGGACATATCGATTTGCCGGATAGAGAAAGTCCGATTGACGAGCATTGTTGCAGGGAACATCGCATGCAGCCGATCCCGTTCACTTTCGGCGTGCATTTGCGAATAGACGGTGGCCAAACGCACATGAGGTTCGGCTGGCGTTCCTGTTTCAATATTTTTTTCTGGCGCTTGAGAAATGGGCGCCTCAGTTTTTTCTAGGGTGGGAGACGGAATTATGGTCGGCATATTAGCAACTGCTGTTATGGCGACTTGATCTGAAACAATAGGCGCCATTGGTGATTTGATCTGAGTTTCAAAATGATGTGATGGCTCCGGAGATTCGACAACCGGAGCGGGTTTCTCCTCAACAGGAGTAAGCTTCTCGACAACAGGAGCAGGCTTCTCGACAACCGGAATGGGCTTCTCCTCAACAGGAGCAGGCTTTTCGACGACCGGAGCGGGTTTCTCCTCAACGGGAGCAGGCTTTTCAACGAGTATAGGGTCATCGATTGCCGCATGGGATGCTGCGGCCGCCATAGCGGCGGAAACGGTGGTTGTCGTCGCCGTAGATTGAGGTTCCGACGACAAACCAAGGTCACGCCGCATTTTTCGGATTACGTCTGCGTAGTTTCCAAAAAGAGCCGGATCGGCGGTCTCAAGAATTTTTCGGGCCAGGAAGAGGTCTTTCGCAGCGCCATAATTCTCAGAGAGAAGTTTGGCGGCGCCAAGAAAACCGGCGGGATGTCCGACGGCGGCGGCGCGTTCGAACCATGCGCGAGCGGCTTCCGGGTCTGCCTCGATTTTTTGCCCTGTTAAATAGTAGATGGCCAACAAGGCTTCGGCTCGTCCGGCTCCGGTGTGATCGATCATCAACTCCAGAGCTTGATTGGCTAGAGTTTGTTGTGGCGAAGACGCGAAGCGAGCGTCATTGGCGGTTTCCTGCGCCGACGCAATAGAGGGATATGTGGTGGTTGCGGCGACGATGAGCCATATTAACAATGCCATGGCGTTCAGCATAGAGATAACCTCTTGTGTCGGCGTTCGGCGCAAGAAAGAGTTCTTGCACGGAGCGAAATTTTGAGTGGTGGAAGACAGAGGCGCCCTTTAGCCGACGCCGATTTCCAATTCCACCATGGTTTCGACTTCCTCGACAGCGGCGGCTTTTTCTGCGACTCGTGTGAGAAATCGCTCCCAAGTCACGACAGTCCGAGTGTGTTCGCCTTCTCCAATAACATCCTGCTCATCGCGCGCGATGATCGACCAGTGGATGCGTCGTCCCTCGACGGCTTTACATGTGACGGTGACGACGACGGTCATGCCGGGAGGCGTGGCGGCGACGTGAGACACGGCGATTCCTGTGCCGAGGCTGCCTTCGCCGGGATCCAAGTGTGGTCGTAAAGCTTCCAGACAGGCCCACTCAATGAGGCCGACCATGAACCCAGTGGCGAACACCTCGGGCATGGCTGCGAACTCTGGAGATTCTGGGTATAAAAACGGCACGGTCTTATTGCGCGGAATCCGGAACTGCAACTCGCTGACTTGGCCGGGCTTCAAACTGTCTTTCATGGTCCGAATCCTGACATGTAAGGGGCGATAATCGGTGAGTGTTGTGTGCGCAGAGACTTGAAATGAAGCCGCGCGTTGATTCTCTCTGAACTCTCGATTTCATTACGTCTACAAAAAATCAATAAGAAAGATCAGAAGACACTTTAAACGCATTGGAATCATTCCTTCTTGCAATCAACGCCATCAAATTAGGTCCGATCAAGCACTCTAAGACTAAGATTAAGGTCTGGGCTCTGCGCCCCGGCGCCGAACCTGTCAACTGTCGGGAAAACCTTTGAAAACCACGATTTGGATTTTGCGACAACTGAAAGTGAGCGAAGGCAAAAGAAGTTTTTGTCGATCGGGATTCCTTAATTTGATGACGTTGCTCTAGTGATAGCCTTTGAAGCGGCAGGTTCTCAAGAGTTTTCAATGATTTTGGATTTCGATCATGAAGCGGCGGAGGTCCAATCAGCCAAAACGCAAGCGGCATCGTCCTCAATTAAGGGTCGCCGAGTTGGTGGACAATCTCCGTTTACGCGCAACCCAAGCAAAGTTTCCACTAAGATTTGCGCGCCTTCGCCGCGTTGCGTAATTTGCTTGCGAACGGCGATGTGTGGATGATTAGAGACTTCTTCAGGATTCAGCAGGGCTTCAAAACAACAATCGACCGGATCCAACAATTCTTGCCAAGCCTTCAGAGTTCGACCCGAAAACAATAGGTCAAGTTCGCGGATCAGTTCCGTCTGAGGCATCGGGTCTTTATGGCGAGCGATCCACTCTTGATGTCCGACAGCGACGCAGAAAGCTTGCCAGAATTTATCCTCTATGGCGGCCAAGGCGGCAAAACGTCCATCGGCGGTGCGGTAGAGTCGATACCACGCCGCGCCGCCGGTGAGCAGATTCCCGCCGCGCGTGGTGGATTGGCCGCGCGCCGCCAGAGTCAACGGCACAGATTGCCAACTCAAGACGCTTTCCATCAGACTAACGTCGAGATAGGCTCCTTGTCCGGTTCGTGTGCGGCCATAAAGAGCAGCCAACACGGCTGAGACGGTTTGTTGGGCTCCGGCGTGATCGGCCATGGGCGGACAGATCAAAACGGGCGTTTCTGGAATTCCAGAACTGATTAAGCCGCCGCCTAGAGCCATATAAGTGACGTCGTGGCCGGCGCGTGAGCGGTAAGGGCCTTCTTGCCCCCATCCCGACAACGCCACGTGAATGAGCCGGGGGTTAAGTTCGATCAATCGGTCGCGGCTGAGGCCCAAGCGGTCAAGAGTGCCGGGGCGAAAGCTTTCAATTAACACGTCGGCGCGCGCCAAGAGGCTCAGAGCCTGTTTTTGTCCGATCGGCGTTTTGAGGTCCAATAGGATCACACGCTTTCCCGCGTTGATCAGCTTATAGGCCGCGCACAACCCGTCGTCGTCCGGCGGGTCGAATCGCCGCATCGGATCGCCTGTCGGAGGCTCCAGCTTTACGACTTCCGCGCCTAAATCCGCCAGCATTTGCGCAGCGTAGGGGCCTGGGATGTATTGACTGAGGTCCAGAACGCGAAGTCCGGTAAGAAAAGACAATGACATTAGCGAACTCTCGGCTTTATCGTCGGATAATCGCATCCGAACAAACAAGAGCCACTCAACGCGCCGGTGCTGTTGCGTTTGGCGTGCTCAGGCTCTTTTCTTCGTGGGGGATTATAGCATCAATGTGTGTCAAGGCCCAGCCATTGCCCCTCGTCCTAATCAATAAGCGGAACGATTGACTTACAGCCTTTGCTTTTGCATAAAAATCAAAAGAGGCCGAGAACTCAGTCTCTGGCCCCGTTTAATTATTCTTAATGAAATTGATTCAGAAAAATAGACAAGAAGGATGTTATGGAAACCGACGTTCTTGCGAAGGCAACGCTCTGAAGACGTCTGAAGCGTTTTAATAAGAATAAAACACCGAAAAAGTTTTTTCGAGTTTTCGTCAGGAAGAGTATATAGACGTCTTCAAAATCAAAAGGGTTTCGTCGATGACTTCAATCACGTTCATTCGTCCGGATGATCTTCATGTGCATGTGCGCGATGGAGCGCTAATGCAAAGCGTTTTGCCTTACACCGCGCGTCAGTTCGGTCGCGCGATTATTATGCCGAATTTGCGTCCTCCAGTGACAACCACCGAGAAAGCGCAAGCGTACCGCGACGCGATTTTGGCGGCTCGTCCCAAGGGATCGAATTTCCAGCCTTTGATGACCTGCTATCTTACCGATGACATTTCGCTCAACGAGGTGGCGTCTGGAATGGTCGATGGCGTTTTTGCCGCCGCGAAGCTGTATCCCGCAAACGCCACCACCAACAGCGACTCCGGCGTAACCGATATAGAAAAACTAACGCCATTGTTTGCCCTTTTAGAGCGTCAGGGCAAGCCATTGCTGATTCACGGCGAGGTCACAGACTCAACCGTCGATGTGTTTGACCGTGAATCCGTCTTCATCGACCGCGTTTTGGAGCCGCTTCTATCACGGTTTCCAGAGTTGCGCGTGGTGTTCGAGCACATCACGACGCAAGAAGCGGTGGATTTTGTTCGTTCACACGCCAAATCCGGAAGATTGGGAGCCACAATCACCGCACATCATATGCTTATCAACCGCAATGCGATGTTTCAGGGCGGATTGCGTCCGCATCATTATTGTCTTCCTGTCGCCAAGCGCGAGCGTCATCGGCAAGCGTTGGTTCAAGCGGCGACGTCGGGTGAGCCTGCTTTTTTCTTGGGTACGGATTCGGCGCCGCACCCAATCTCGGCGAAAGAGTCGGCGTGTGGGTGTGCGGGAATTTACACAGCTCCGCTGGCGTTGGAGCTTTACGCCGAAGTGTTTGAAGAAGCGGGAGCCTTGGACAAATTGGAAAATTTCGCCAGTCGGAACGGCGCTGCGTTTTATCGAATGCCGGAGAACAAAGACGTTGTGACTTTGGAACAGGAAATGTGGACGGTTCCGGAGCAAATTGATGGCGTTGCGCCGTTTCGCGCAGGGCAAACCATGCGTTGGCGATTTAAAGAGTAGATTTTTGCCCTTCGTCTTCCTTCCAAGATAAATGTGATCAAAAGAATAAGATTCTGCAAGATTTTATAGATAAAAGATTCCAGAAGAAAATCGCTTTGCGAATAAGGGGGGATTGCGCTCCCCTTATGGTTCCCCACGACCAGGAACACAGCCCCTTTTGATTTATTGTTGTAGATTTCGTTCAATTGAGAACCCGAGAAAGAACTTCCAAAGAAATCGGGGCTCCGCCCTCGACCCGCCAAAGGCCGGAAGGCCTTTGGAAACCATGACTTGGAGTTTGTAACGACTGAATGAGAGGGGGCCGTTTCAATTCGGGAAAACCGCATGATTTCCGGGCTTTCAATCGAACGGGATATAGACAGAGTTCGTCTTTATAACTTTAGGTCTGAAAAGTTTTTTCGCAATGCACGGAGAACGTCCGCAGACAGCTCTTGTTCCGAAAGCCGGACTTTTCGTTTTTCGCCTTCAACGGCTTCGGCTTCAAGAACTTGACGCGCCAGATACAAGCTCAAATCAGTGGCGAAAGATGGTCTTTCAACCAACACATGATGCAACGCCGAGAGCTTCCATTCCGCAACCAAAGTCGCCGTATGACTCCGCACAGTAAATTTCTGCGCGACGCCCAACACCAGAGACTCCAACCCGATCAAAGCTCCTGGTCCTTCAAACAAGTTTTTTCCTATCGCACTCTCTGCGCGCCCATGATCTTCGACTGTCAGCCCCTCGATAACCAACATCATCGCCGTGGTGGTTTCGCCGGTTTGAGCCAAGACGGCGCCAGGAGAAAATTCACGTAAAACAGCCTCCGCGCCAAGTCTCTGTAGTTCGTTATGCGGCAAAGTTCCGAACAATGGAGCGTTTCGCAACAGCAAAGTCAAATGAGCCGCGCTTGGATAATGATTTATTTGGTGCGAAGGAAAAACACCCTGCTGTTGATAGGCTTCTTGTTTAACGCGCGAGGGTCGTATCCCCGCGCTCCCCAAATGCGCTAAAATCTGAGCGATCACAGCGCTTTGAGACCACGGCCTCATGTCGAGAGACGGAAATATGTTGACGATGTACTCGACGCCGTGAAGAGTAATCTCGCGCAACCAAATAACCGGGGGAGGCGCTGTCGCATCGGTGAAGCCTGTTGCCCCTTCGACGGCCGCCGCTTCGAGAATGCGAATAGCTCGCGCCGGAGCGACGTCCGGATCAAGAGTGACGATTATCTGAACACGGAGGAATTCATATGGAGCAGAGTAATTCGTGATCGTTGATGAAGCAAGTCGGCTATTTGGAAGAATCACGACATTATTAAAAAGATCAATTATTCTTGTTGTGCGCCAACTTATTTCAAGAATTTTTCCTTCTATTTCTTTGTCTCCGGCCTTGTGAAGTCGAATATTGTCTCCGATCTTGACGGGTCGATCGAGATTAATAGCGAGCCCCGTGAAAATATCAAGAATCATGTCTCGCAGGGCGAAGCCGAACACAAAACCGATCATGCCGGAGGCCGCCCAAAGAACGGTCAGGTCTTGCTTGAAAACAATTCCGACGACGGCGGCGAATCCCGCCAGCATAAGAATTATTCCGGAAAGCTGACCGAGCAGTCTTGGCGCCGGCGTGCCAAGCGCGGAAGCAACAACGCCATCGAGGACAACATACTGAACAATTCGATGGATAAAAGTGATCAGAAAAATTATCTCGAAAAAGCTGAGGATGCGCGTGATGATCCACTGGACGTTACTGAGCGCATCTAAACCGATAACTTGATAGGCTTGGCCTCCATAATAGAGAGAAACTCCAGTGGCCAAACTGAGAATCAGCGGAGAAAGCAAACGACGGAGCCTATAAGGCAGAAGGGGCAAACTCATGGAAACTCCGGTGAACGGCCTAAAACACGCCGATTAACAACAACGCCTCTTTATGAACGAGACCCGGACCAAAAAATCGGCCGCCCACAAGAGGTTGATTCCATACGCAGATTCCCCTCGTCACCCCGCCCCCGTCTTAGCTTGCAACAATGCTTTAACCACCAACAACAAATCCTCTTGCTTAAAAGGCTTCAACATCACAGCGTCGCTCCCCATACGCTGAGCCCGAACAACCGGATCTCCGCTCTCCGAAGCTCCCCCTCCCGTCACCGCCAAAATCGGCATATTCGGAACCAAACGACGCGCTTGCTGTATCACACAAACACCATCAATCTTCGGCATCCATATATCAGTGACCATAAAGTCAAAAGACGTCGCCAAAAGCCGCGCCAACCCTTCCGCGCCATTATCCACCGACGTCACAACATACCCGTCGTCTTCCAACATCATGCTCAACGTCAAACGAACCGCTGGGTCGTCCTCAATCAGTAAAATAGAAACCATTGATAAATTCGCCCATTACTGAATAAAATCAACATTCGCTCATGAAAAACCAAACGAATCTTCCCCACGGGAAATAGGTCTTTCTTCGCTCGAAACCTATTGCTTATTCGCCCTCGCCATCAAAGACGCATCCACTAAACCGACCGGCGGGTCAACCAATGGAAACAGAACCATAAACGCCGCGCCTTCTCCTGGCTCACTTTCAACATAGATTGCTCCTTTCCAATCCCGCACAATTCCATAAACCACCGACAACCCTAATCCTGTCCCTTGCCCCACCGGCTTCGTCGTAAAAAACGGATCGAAAATACGCGCCTTAGTTGTCGCATCAATTCCATGACCATCATCGGCCACAGTCAAACGCAAGTATTTTCCTGGTCTTAAATCGTGCCGCGCAGCATCTCGACTCGTCAACTGAGTCTGATCAACATAAACTCGAATTAATCCATGATCGGAAATAGCGTGAACCGCGTTGTTGACCAAATTGATCACAACTTGCGACATTTCGGTTTCATTTCCCATGGCGTAACTATAGTCATCTAAGATATCGACCTCAATACGGACGGAAGGCGGCAAAGTCTGGCGCAAAAACTGAGTTGTTTGCGCCACAATACGCCCAATGGCGATAGGAGCGGCTCCTGGCGTCATCTGCCGCACATAGGTCAGAATATTACGAACGATTTTTGCAGCCTTTTCCCCACTGCTATGAATTGTCTCCAGACATAATTTCATATTTCGATCTTCGCCCGCGCGCTTCAGAGCCAACTCCGACAAACCAAGAATCGGCTGCAACATATTGTTGAACTCATGAGCGACTCCACCAGCCAACTGCCCCAGACTTACGAGCTTCTGCCTCTGCCGATCGAGCGCCTCACGCTCTTTATGCTCTGAAATATCTTGAACAATGCCGAACACCCGCAACGGGGTCCCCAATCGGTCATATTCCGCCTTACAACGAACAAACAACCATCGCGTTTTCTCCGCCGGACCATAAGACACGCGATATTCTATAGCGCCCTCGCGCACGCCGCCCGGCAAGGGCTGATCAGCCGTAATAGCGTCGCGAATTCGATCATGATCTGCGCGATGGATCAAATCGAGGTAATTGGTTAGAGTCGGTTGATAAGTCTCCGGAGTGACGCCATGAAGGAAATAGCAATTGTCCGACCACAACACAGAGCCGCTATTGAGATCGGCTTCAAAATGCCCAAGCTTTCCAAACCGATGAGCTTCGCGTAATTTGGCCTCGCTCTCGCGCAACCTCCTCTCCACCTCTTTCCGCTCTGTGATGTCCTGAACGGTGGCGAACAAGTGCTGCACGCCGGTAATCGGATCCGGCTCCACGCGCCAACGGGCGTCGAGCCAACGAGGAGCGTGATCGGAGGGGCGAATCACACGATACTCGACGCCACGCACCATGCGGTCCTCCATATCGCCAAGAACGGAGCGCACCACAGCGCGATCATCGGGATGTATCATATTGAAGTAACTTTCCATGCCGGGAGGAGACGCATCGGGCCTCAACCCATGAAGCAAGAAAGTATTCGGCGACCACACCGCTCCTTCTGCGCCAACCCAAATTTCGAAATGCCCAATGCAACCGATGCGATGAGCTTCCAATAATTTGGCCTCACTGTCTCGCAAACGCCGCTCTATGCGCTTCCAATCCGTGACGTCAACGCCGATCGCCCACCCGGCCCAGCCTTCGATCGGATAATCGGCGGCAATGCTGGACCAAGAGATAATCCGGATTCCACCGTCTTTTCCGAGAATCTCGCTTTCGCGATTGCGAAAATTAACCGCGCCGGCGTTATTCCAACTCCAGGTTTCACCACCGGATCGATTAGGCGGCGACAATTTTCTCATCGCATCGGGGCAATCGACGATTTCTTCCGCACTATACCCACTAATCCGCTCGCATTCACGGTTCCATATGCGGAACAACGCCTTGTCATCCACCGCGAACATCAAAACCGGCATATTTTCTACAATCGAACGGAATCGTTGTTCGCTTTGCCGCAAACGCTCTTCGGCGTCTTTGCTTAAGCGCAACTCCATTTCCTTGCGAGCGGTCATGTCTTGCGTGACCACCAGAATCTGAGTCGGACGCCCCGCCGAGTCGCATGTGACGCGCCATTCGCTATGCAGCCAACGAATTTCTCCTGAAGAGGTCGCAATTCTATATTCCGCGCCGCCGCGCCGCCGCCCTTCCCGCACATGAGTCGCCGCTTCGTAAACCAAAGACCGATCCTCGGCGCAAACCAACGCGCAGTAGTCATCCAGACCGGGCGGCGGAACATTGTCGGGAATGCCGTGCATCATTGCGCAAATGGCGTCCCAAACCATTTCGCCCGTGGTGAGATTGCCGAAAGCGTAGCCGATTTTCCCCAAACGCAGCGATTTGGTCAATTTCTCGACGTTTTCGCGCATCCGCAGCTCGCGGCTCTTGCGCTCCGTCACGTCCCAACAAACCCAGAAGACACCTGCGGGATGACTGTTGGCGTTCGACGCGCGACGCCACACGCTGGACAACCAACGAATCCGACCATCACGCCCCAACACGCGATAATCGACCGCATACTCCGCCGGCTTGCTCTGATCGCCGCCGGCCTCGATGATGCGCGCGTGAATGTCGCGCACAATTGCGCGATCTTCCAACACCACCCAATCCAAATACGCCGCCGGAGTCGACGCCGGATCATCCGGGTTTCCGCCATGAGCGAGGCAACAGCCGCGACTCCACGTCGCCGCGCCGGTGCGTAGATTCAGAGTGGCGTAACCAAATCGCCCCAAGCTCTGCGCTTCCTCGTTTTGCGACTCCAGCTCGCGCAATTTGGCTTCGTGCGCTTTACGTTCGGAAACGTCGAGAAATACGGTCAACACGCCTAGAAACCGGCGACGAGAATCGCGAATCGGAGCCTTGCTGAACAACGCCTCCAATCTTTGCCCGTCGCCTCGGGTCAGAGAGACCTCTTGAAACGCCGAGGGCGCCCCCCACTCAAATAATTTTTGATCTTCTTGCGTCAGACGTCGAGCCATCTCCGCAGAAAAAATCTCGAACGCGCCGCGCCCGACCATAACGTCCGCAGATTGTCGAAACAGATGCGCCGTCGCCGAATTGACCATAACGCAGCGCGATTCGGCGTCTTGCAAAAGAAGCCCGACCGGCGCGCTCTCCAACGCCGCGCGATAAAAATCACGCACGTTTTCCGCATCAAAGATTTTGCGGACGAACCCTCCGAATCGCCGATCCACGCACCACGCCACAAGAAACAGCGCTCCTCCGAAAACCAACAAGAACACGATGTGTTGTTGAAGTTCTCCCTCCCAATCATTAAGCGCTTCTTCCGTCAACACCCCCACAACAAACATCAAGGACTCGAAGCGCAACGGACGCGCAAAGCCGATCCACAACGCAGACGCTTCGCCATTCGCCGCAGGAAACCGGACATTCGACAAAGGAGCCGTGGTTTTCCCCGTATTCAAGGGCAAATCAACGAAAGGCAACTCAATATTGTTGCGAACGCTCCACAGAGTCGAATCGGGATATTGCGCCAAAACCGCGCCCGACTGCGTCGCAAGCTGCGCCTTAATTCCCTCAAACTCCAAAAAAGAACCCGACGACACTAAATCCTTCAGACGCTGAACCAGCTTAACCGGGTCCAGCGCCACCGCCGCCACGCCTTGAAATTGAAGGTCTGCGCCGAAAATCGGTCGAGAAACAAAGATTGCGACCCGACCGGAAATCTTCTCCCGCACCGGCTCGCCGACGTAGAGCCGATTCTCCAAAGGATGCGCATGATGAACCTGAAAATGAGGTTGATCTTCGCCGAGTTCTCCCACCATCGCGTCGTGCAGGTTCGAAGGCGCGGCGCCGACGATCACGCCGGAACGATCATAAACCGACATCATCCAAATTTCCGGCGCCGCCGTCATCCGCCGATGGAGATTTTGTAAAAAAGCCTTGCCGACCACCAAAGATTTTGTTGCTTCCGGCGCAATTTCCAACACCGCCAATTGCAAAATCGCATCGACGCGCTCCAATACGCCGTCGAATTCTTCCTGTCCAGCATGCGCCAACGCCGCCATTAACGCCGTCGCAGCCATTGCGCTTTTATGGCGACTGCGATGCACAACAAATAAAGACGCACCAATCAAAAACAACAGCGCAACGATCGCCAAAACACGAAAGCGATATGAATAACGGCGAGATGATTCGAACAACGAAATCCTCCAGCCTTACGGGCGGCCTTGCAAACAATCCAAACGACAATTCGAAAGCGCGCCTTTGGCCGACTTAAATTGTTCTTATGTTATATTTCGGCTCCTGTCCACCGCCAAACCATCGTCGACATGATTTCCGACGCCTCAACGTCGCGCGATGTGGGAACCTCGTAACAGGCCAGAGGCGTCAACCCGCCCGATCTCGCATAAGTTCGGCCGGGATCGCCAGAAATCACCGTCCGCCCTTCCGCCGCCCGGCTTTTCAACCACTCGAAAAAACGATCCGCCATCGGCTGCTCATAGAAGACATCGCCCGCCACGATCACCGCATCGCTCGGCAACACATCGGCCCCTCCGACGGGAACATTCGACATGCGCGCTCCCCAGACCTCTTCCAACGCGCGCGGCGCCAATGCGTCGCCCAAATACGCTTCGATCTCGACGCCGTTCAACGCCGCATTGATCTCCATAGCGGTCAAGGCGAACAAATCCGTATCAAATCCAATTACGCGCTCCGCGCCGACCTGCGCCGCCGCCAGAGCAATCACGCCGCCTCCGGCCGCCACATCGATCACAACCCGATGACGGAACAGCTCCGGATGATCAAGAATATAACGCGCCACGGCTTGTCCTCCCGGCCAAGCGAACGCCCAATACGGCGGCGGCAAATCAGAGTCCTTCATAAAACTTTCGGTCGCATGCCACAGCGGCGCCGCCTCCGAAGCCAAGCACATGCGAATCTCCGGCGTCAGCGCCGGACTAATAACCGTCGTCGCAGTCAGAATAAAGGCGCGAATATCCTTTTCCTGATCATTCAACAACGTCACGATCGAATGCAGACTGGAAAGAGAATCCGTCGAATGCGAATCGTCTTCCAAAAAGTCATCCTCCGACAAACAATCGGACGAACAATCGGACGAACAATCGATTGTCTGTGAATCCGCTAACGGAGAAGCCATTGCCTGTGAATCCGTAGGCTGAACATCCGCTGGAAAAGAATCGGAAACCTGACGCTGCATCACCGGATACTCCCATCGCACACGAGACCGCCAATCGAACCGCCCACGCAAAACAGACCTTGAGTCAACTTGTTCTCTTCTCTCGACTCAAGACACACGACACGCAAAACGGCTTTTCCGCTATATATCGCGACACACGGCGCATTTCAGGAAAAAAAACTCCGACGCCCCCGCGCGCCGCCAAAACACAGGAAAACCCAAGGAAAATGTGACATTTCTCACGCATTCAAGACGTTTTTTCTGGACATCCCTTGCATTGCATGATAATCACGACGTGTTACGATTTGTTACCGATTGTTGCGGTTTGTTTCCCGACTCCATTCGTCACATCGTTCGTCGCATCAATTTGCCCGCCGTTCGGGGGAGCGGTTGCCATCTCTGGACCATTCGGACCGTTCAAAAAACTCTAAAAATTCCGTCATAAAACGACGCCAAACGATCCGATCACACTCCAGCGTTGGATTTGTTCCTTAAGCCCTTGCGCCGCAAACGTCGTTCCGACTTTTGCGGCGAAGTCCGCAGAGGAGCAATATGGAAAGGGCATAATTCAAGGGGATGTTGTTCATGCGCTTTCTTTCCACCCGAGCAGCCGCATTGCTCGTCTGTGTCACGGCGGCGCTGTCCGTCGTTCCGGTTCAAAAGGCCGACGCTGAAATGTGCGTGCGCTACGTCCGCGCCTTGACCGACTTCCGCATTCGCGGAGACGCATGGACTTGGTGGGAGCACGCCGCCGGTCAATACGCTCGTGGAATACGTCCTCGCGTCGGTTCGGTTTTGGTCTTCCGCAAAACCTCTACTTTGCCCTATGGTCACGTCGCTGTCGTCAGCGGCCTGGTCGATGCCCGCACCATTCGCGTCGACCATAGCTGGGAAGACGCCCAGCTCCATCGCGGCATGAAGGTGATCGACGTTTCCTCCCGAAACGACTGGAGCGCCGTGCGCGTTTGGCACGATCCATCCCACAGCCTCGGCGTGCATGTCTACGCCTCCTACGGTTTCATTCACTCCGAAGGCGCCTCCGCTTCCCGCCGCAACGCCATGGAAACCGCGTCTCTCGCCTCTCCTTCAAACGACGACGACTCAGAAGAGATGACTTTCGCCGCTGCGTCGTCTCACGCCTCGATCTCCGACGACGATGACGACGACGCAAGGCAGCCCGTGGCGCAAACGCCGCGAAGCCGCGCCACACAACAAGTCGCAGCCGCGTCGGTTCAGGTTGCGGAAAAGTCCTTCCGCCCCACAACTCCAGTCCGCTCCACCACCCAAGTCGTAGCCGGTCTCGCGCCGGAACTCCGGTTGATCCGTCCCCAACACAAGCCGATCACCGCAGCCGCTTTGGTCATGACCGCCACAAACACTCAAAAATCCGTTCAAACGGTCGCCACAGCCGCCGTCGTTCCTCCGGGACGCAAGCCCGCCACAAGCCTGCCGCTCCTCGCCAAACAAAACGTCGAACACGAACAAAACTCCGTCGAAAACACGAGCGGCTCGGCGTTGCGTCTTGCTTCCCTCACGCTGCCGTCACGCAAACCTCAGTCCGCCGCGCCGCGCATCCAGACCGCAGCTCTGCATTCGGAAGAAGTCTTCTCCACTGGCGTCTCTCCTCGCAGAAAGCCCGCTCGCCCCAATATATCCGTTGCCGAACTGGTCAACGAAGATTAATCCTTTCCGCTCCGGATGAGGTCTCAACCGAGAAAAACCGACAAAGTTCCCCCTCAACCGCGCTCCCCCTCAACCGCACGGTCTCAATTTTCAGCTTAAAGGCCCGTTCCGAAAAACATCAATGCTTCCAGAGAAAACCAGCGCGTCAATCCATCGAAGTCAAGGTCCGTAGAACGTAACAAGGAAGCTGCGGTCAAAGAATTTGAGTCTCGACGGATCGACGCGCCGGAAACTTCTCCGAACAGGCCGAGACAAAACCTAATCCCTTTAAAAAACATCAAAAACGAAACAAGCAAACGACGCAGCGAGCCATATGCGCTCATTGCGTCGTTTTTTGTTTTTTCCCCGGAGAAATCAAAACTTTCGATCCCGCCAATATCCGTCTTGTGATACCCTGCGTTGCATCCACATCTCCCATCGCCAACGAGGCCATTTTCAAGGCCCTCCCAAACGACAGGGAGGGAAACGCGGCTAAAGCCTGACACGAACAAGCGGATACAAACAAACCATGGGATTTTCCGTGAGGTTCTGGGGAGTGCGTGGAACGATCCCCTGTCCCGCCGACACGCATCTTGCCTTCGGAGGAAACACAAGCTGTGTTGAAGTCCGCACAGGAAGCGAGCGAATCATTCTCGACGCCGGAACCGGCATTCGCATGTTGGGCAAACGCTTGCTGGATGAAAACGCTCTTTCCGCCACCCTTCTGCTGAGCCACACTCATCTCGACCACATCAGCGGTTTTCCCTTTTTCTCGCCCGCTTTCACGCCGGGGTTTCAGTTGCGCGTCATGGCCGGCCATCTCTTTGGATCAGACGACATCCGCTCGACGCTGGCCCGACAAATGTCGCGACCGCTCTTTCCCGTGCCGCTGCACCGCATGGGAGCAGATATCCATTTTGAAGACTTCGCTCCCGGCAACCACTTTTTGATTGGCGACGAAACGCAAATAAGAACGGCTCCTCTTCGCCACCCCGACGGCGCCGTCGGATACAGAATCGAATACCGTGGGCGATCCATCGCCTATGTCACCGACACGGAACATGAACCGGGAAAACCTAATCAGACTATTTTGGATCTGATCAATAATGTCGATCTGCTGATGTACGACAGCACTTACACCGACGACGAGTTTCCTTCTAAAGTCGGCTGGGGGCATTCCACCTGGCAAGAGGCGACACGTTTGGCGAGTTTGGCCCGAGTCAAACAACTTGCTTTATTCCATCACGAACCGGATCGCAACGACCAAGAAATGACGGAAATCGAACATCGCGCTCGGCTGATTTTACCAAACGCCTTTGCCGCCCGTGAAGGAACCGTCATCACGCTTCTGTAAATAATAAAACAACGCCAAATAGAATAATAAACAGAAAGAATAAAGGGGGCCGGGGATTGTGTTCCCGGCCCCCTTTGTTCGTTTGTTTATACTCCGTCCAATTGAAAACCCGAGAAAAAACGTCCAAAGGACCAAAGGAATCGGGGCTCCGCCCTCGACCCGCCAAAGGCCGAGAGGCCTTTGGAAACCATGACTTGGAGTTTGTGACGACCGAATAAGAGTGGGCCGTTTCAATTCGGAAAGACCGCTCGGGAAGGCCGCATAATTCTCTGGCTCTCAACCGAACGGAATATATTTACTTTTCTTACCCAAGGAGCTTGTTATGGCGCGAAAACACAAAATCGCCATGCCAATCATCACAGCAAGTCTTGTGGCCGCCGGAAGCGCCGCCGCCGCTGACGAATTGGCCTTACGCCGCGTAATGCTCTCCACCGGCGGCGTCGGCTATTTTGAATACGAAGCCAAAGTCTCCGGCGACGCGGCGCTCAACCTAGAAGTCCGCCTCGATCGCGTCGACGACATAATGAAAAGCATCGTCGTGTACGACGACAAAGGCGGCGTCGGAGCCATCAACTTACCCGGTCGCGAACCTCTCCGCGAAACCTTCCGCGAAATGCCGTTCCGACAAGAAGCCCTCGAATCGCCGGTGGCTCTGTTCAACGCCCTGCGCGGAGCCGAAGTGCGCGCCGTCGGCAATCGCGAAATCAGCGGACGCATCATCTCTGTGACTCCGGATCAAGTCAGCCTGCCCAACAACGGAGGAACCATCACCCGTCACCGCGTGTCGTTGATGACAGCCGACGGCATCCGCCAACTGATCCTCGAAGACGCGGACGCCCTGCACTTCAAAGACCCGCGCCTTCAAATGCAAATTGAAACCGCTCTGGCGGCCTTGGCGCGACACGGCGAACGCGACCGACGACGCTTGACGATCCACACTTCCGGCCAGGGCGAACGCACCGTGCGCGTCGCCTACGTCATCGAAGCCCCCCTGTGGAAAACCTCCTACCGCCTCACCCTGCCCGACGCCAACGCCGCCGAAACCGAAGCCAAAGACGGCGCCCTTCAAGGCTGGGCCGTCTTGGAGAACCTCAGCGGCGAAGCGTGGAAAGACGTTGAACTCACCGTCGTCTCCGGAAACCCCGTCACGTTCCGACAGGCGCTTTACTCAACCTACTACGTCAGCCGCCCGGAAGTTCCAGTCGAAATCATCGGACGAGTGCTGCCCGGCGTCGACAAAGGCGCCATGCCCACGCCTTCAGTTCAGGTCTCCGAGGAAAAAAGCGAACGACGCTCCGGCGGCGCGCGCGGCCTCGCTTTAGGCCTCGACGCAATGGCCGAAGCGGCTCCGACGGCGACGGCAAGCTTCCCAAGCCCCATCGCCACGATGATGACCAAGGCCGTCGCCGCCGCCCCGCCGCCGCCGCGCATGGCCGACGTCGCCGCCGCCGAAAGCAAAGAAGCCACCACTCAAGTCGTGTTCCGCTATCCAACGCCGGTTTCAGTGGCCGGCGGCGAATCCTTGCTGCTTCCGATCGTCTCGCGCCCGATCCCGGCCACTCGGATCGCCCTCTACCAACCCGCGACTCACCCGCGACATCCTTTGGCGTCCGTGCGCCTGGCCAACGACGGCAAAACAGGCCTGCCTCCGGGAATTCTGACTCTTTATGAACGCGCCGCCGACGGCGTCGTCTCCTATGTCGGCGACGCGCAAATGGCCGCGTTTCCGGCGGGCGAAGAGCGCATGTTGAGTTTCGCCGTCGATCAAAAAGTCCAAATCGATCGCTCGGAAACCAACGCGCAAAAACTCAGCCACGCGAAAATCATCGACGGCGCGTTGTTCTTGACGAACGTCGATCGCGCCGTCACGTCATACTCCATCAATGGCGCCGCCCGAGAAAACCGCACCGTCATCATCGAGCATCCAAGATATTCCGGATGGACTCTTGCGCCTGTCGAAGGCGACTCCAAACCGGAAATGACCGCCTCCGCCTATCGCCTTCGACGCGAAATTCCGGCGGGAAAAACCATTCATTTCGAGGTTGCTCAAGAACGCCCCCGCGAAGAGCGATTGGAGTTGGTTTCTCTGGACGCGAGTCGCATTCAGTATTACGCCGCCGCCAAAGAATTCTCGCCGGATTTTCGAGAAGCCTTCACCAAACTAAGCAATTTACACGCATCGGTTGAACGCGCTGAACGCGCGACGTCAACTCTGGAGGAAGAGCAGCAGAGCATCGAAAGCGATCAAGAACGGTTGCGACAAAACATCACCGTCGCTCCGCGCGAAAGCGATTTATACAAGCGCTATCTGGCGAAACTTGGGAAAACGGAAGATCGCTTAGAGGCGCTGAAAGGAGAAATCGCCAAAACCAAAGCAGAGGTTGCCGCCGCGCAGCGCGCCATGACAGAGTATGCAAAAGGACTGAAGCTGTAGTTGAAAATCGTTAAAAGCGTCCAGGGACCGTGTTCCCAGTCGCTCGGGATGACAAGGGGGAGGAAAAGAGCTTTTCGTCCTTGGCCCGAGCGACTGGGAACACGGTCCCTGGACGCTTCTAATCTCCGTGCTTTTTCATTTTCTGCAATTTACGCATGATTATATTTCGTCGCAAGAGCGAAATATGATCAACGAAAAGAACGCCGTCCAAATGATCGATTTCATGTTGCAGACATGTGGAAAGCAACCCGTCAGCCTCCAATTCCTCCCATTTGTTGTCGCGACTCAAGTAACGAATGCGCACAGATGTCGGTCGGACAACGTCGGCATATTGGTCGGGTAAAGACAGACACCCTTCATTAAACTGATTGATCTGCTCAGAACGCCAGACCACTTCAGGATTCGCCATCCATATCGGCTGAGGCGTTTCGTCCTTCTCGACAATGTCGGCGACAATCACTCTTAAATTCGAACCAATCTGCGGCGCAGCCAAGCCTATGCCTTTGGCGTAATACATGGATTCCAACATGTCATCCATAAGTTTACGCACAAGGTCATCGACTTCAGAAACCGAAACGCACACACGCTTCAAGCGCGAGTCAGGGGCAATAATAAGAGGCAAAATGGCCATGGGCTTATCGTCTGTTTGCGCTGGAGATCGAACGGCGAAAAAAGCGGGTTTCAAACCGATTGCTCTTCTTCACATATTCAAAAAAATTTGAATAAACAAGATCAAGTCATGAAATAAGCCTCCATCATCCCGGGACAAGAGATCGTTCGCTGTAAATTTTGACCAACTCCAAGCAGAAACAATCATTCCAACGATCACGCTATTGCAATCAAGACGTTTTCTCGGCGCCCGCCAAAAGGTCGCTTTTCCACATCCGCGCCTTAAGAACGCCTCGATTTCAAAATTCTGCCCATAAACCAAATTCTCCAGAGGAAAGATTGACGATTGATCCAAAAAAAACTATAATCTAGAGGAGGGAATTTGCCTATCCAGACCCATCCAGAATCAAGATCACGCCCCAAACAACCGACCATCACACTCGAAAATCCGCGCCAAAAAAACGAAGACGTTCCTTCTTATGAGAATTCATCCGTCATAATAGCAAGCGCGACTAAAAACAAAAAGGAGCGTTCTGCGGTTTTTTACGATTCTCACCAGTCTTTTTTGAGCGCCTCTCATCTGCCCTCAGATAAAGCCGATATAATCACACGGAGTGGGAAATGCACATCGGAAAAAAACTCTTGTTGACCTGCATCGCCGGCGTCGCCCTTGCCGCTTTCAGTATGCGCGCCGCTCAGGCTGAAGAAGGACAAGTCTTAGGCAATGATGCGTCGGAATGCCAAATCGCTGCAAGTTTAGGCGTCGCAAAGCCGGGCTGTCCGCCACTCCATAAGAAAAAACCAGGCACGCGCGGCCTTGCCATCGGCAACATCGACCAAATGCCCAGCAGCCCGCCGCCGAATTACGCCCCAACCGCCGTCCCTGAGGCTTCGGCTGCAACCTCCGCCCCAGCGGCCGAGTCTTCCAGCAGGCCATCAAACGCTCGGCCGAACAAACCCCAACGCCCAGCGCAGCATCAAGCCGCTCCACCCGCTCAGGAAGAGTACAAAGCCGCCTTCAAAATCAATTTCGAGTTCGGCTCCTCCAACCTGACCGAAGAATCAAAACAGCTTTTGGACAACATCGCCAACGTCCTCAGCTCCAGCGCCAACAGATTTAAAATCGCGGGCCACACCGACAGCGTCGGCAACCCCAGCAGCAATTTGTCTCTCTCCGCCGCCCGCGCGCAAGCCGTGAAAGACTATCTGACCAACAACCATCAGATCGATTCCTCACGCCTGCAAACCGTCGGCATGGGCTCTAAAAGCCCGCTGAATCGCGCCGATCCCTCCGCCGGCGAAAACCGCCGCGTCGAACTGATCAACCTCGGCGGCTGATCCATCCGAAAAAACGCTCATCCCTCTGATCTTGAGCCTTGGGTTCAAGATCAGAGACGGCGCAAAACAACAAACCTCAGAGCCAGCCCCGTCTTCGAAAATACAAAACCGGCAAAACCGCCGAGAGCACCATCATCAACAAAGCAAAAGGATAACCAAAGCTCCAATCCAATTCAGGAAGGTGCTTGAAGTTCATTCCGTAAATACTGGCGATTAGGGTCGGCGGCAAAAACGCCGTCGCGGCCACCGAAAAGATTTTGATGATGAAGTTTTGCTCGATATTGATCAGCCCCAGCGTGGCGTCCAGTAAAAAATTGGTTTCCCGCGCCAAAAAATCCGACCGCTCGGTCAACGACCGCAAGTCGCGCGCCACCGTCTTCAGCGCGGTTTTCTGCTCTTTCGACAGACGATTGGCGGTGACGGAAGATAAAAACAACACCACGCGCTCCAAACCCGCCAGTGTATCGCGAACCTTGTGCTCAAGGTCTCCAGCGCGGCCAATTCCACGCAACACCTCGTGCAAATTCGGCTGTTGCGGTCTTTTTTGAGTCCGCTCGTTAGCCTCCAAAGAATCCTCAAAAACGCGAGTCGACAGGTTATCCAGGCGAGAACCTATCAACTCCAACACATCCGCCACGCGATCCGTCACGGCGTCCAAAAGCCCCAACAGAGCATCCTCCGGGCTTACCAAAAGCTCCGGTTGACGGCTGGCGCGCGCCGCAAAAGTGGGAATCGAGCGCGGATCCGTATAACGCACCGTTATCATATGTCGCAACGTAAGAATAAAAGTCAGCTCTCCTTGCACAGGATGCAACGTATCGGCTCGCGAGATCATCGGCGTGGTCAGATAAAGCCCTTCGCCTTCCACATAAACCTGGCTAGAGGCTTCAATCTCCTTCATTTCTTCGCGCGTCGGCAACCCAATGCCCAAGCACGTCGCGATATGCGCGCGCTCGGCATCGTCCGGACGAAACATATCGATCCATACAGTCCCTAAAGGCAACGGCGCATCGACCGGCAACGGTTGCTCAATAACCCGCCCTTCACTTCGAGCAAACACTGTAATCATGCAGACGCCTCCCCTTATTGGCCATCACGCCCTTCAGGGCGACAAAGCGCCCTCGACACCAAACCCAATAGAATAAAACCAAGAAAAGCCGACAAAGAATAAAATTCAAAGGGTCCAGGGACTGTGTTCCTGGTCGCCAGGGATCATAAGGGGGGAGCGAAAGCCCCCCTTATTTCGCCCAACGGGCGAAACATCCTCTGAGGAAGCGTGTCTTACGCCTTCGGCGATAAGGGGGGCTTTCGGCTCCCCCCTTATGATCCCCAGCGACCAGGAACACAGTCCCTGGACCCTTTGAATTCTTCCACTCCGGACTCGTTCAGTCTTATTCACCCACGTGTTCACCCACTTGCCGCCGCGCCGCCGTCAACGTGTTCAACAATAAACACGCAATCGTCATCGGCCCAACGCCCCCAGGCACCGGCGTAATTGCTCCGGCAATTTTCTGGACTTCCGCAAAACAAACATCGCCAACCAAACGATTCGATCCCGTCGCCGCGTCAACCACTCGATTGATGCCGACATCGATCACAACCGCGCCGGGTTGAACCCAATCGCCACGCACCATCTCCGGACGTCCAACGGCGGCCACCAAAATATCGGCGCGTCGGCACTCTTCCTCCAAAGCGCGCGTGCGAGAATGCGCCATAGTCACAGTGCAATCCGCCGCCAACAGAAGTTGCGCCATCGGTCGCCCAACGATATTCGAACGCCCCAAGACCACCGCGCGACGTCCGCTGAGATCGCCCAAAACCGAGCGCAGCAACATCAAGCACCCCAAAGGCGTGCAAGGCACGGTTCCCACACGCCCCGTGGCCAAAAGCCCCGCGTTCAGCACATGAAATCCGTCAACATCCTTCTCCGGCAAAATCGCCGCCAACACCTCCACACTATCGAGCCCTGACGGCAAAGGAAGCTGCACCAAAATCCCATGCACAACCGGATCTTGGTTCAAACGCTCGATCAACGCCAACAAAGCGCTTTGCGAAGTTTCCGCCGGAAGACGAAAATCGAAAGAACTCATGCCCGCCGCTTCCAACGCACGGGATTTGTTGCGCACATAAACATGACTGGCCGGATCGTCTCCCACCAACACCACCGCCAGTCCCGGCGCAACACGGCAGCGACTTTTCAACGCGGCGGTCTCTTCCGCAATCTTTGCGCGCAACTTAAGCGCATATCCTTTTCCATCGATTACGCGCCCGCGTTCACCGGCTTTCAGCGCGTCGGTCGCGACGAAAAATGTCGGATCAATCATCGTTGGCGTTTTTGGCGGCGTTTTTGGCATCACATATCTCTGGAGGAAACAGCGCGGCAAGCCGGAGAAACAGCGCCTCCGGATCGCCGGCTATATGGAGTTTCTTATTCCTATCGGTCGCGCCGGACACGATGGAGAGACTCGAACGCGACACGCGCCAAGTCTTGGCCAGAAAACGAATCACGGCGTCGTTGGCTTTTCCGGCCTCAGCAACCGCCGTGACCGCCACTTTCAAGACTTTCCCGCCATCGGGCGTCATCGCCATCCCCGTCACCGCCGTGCGCGACGAACGCGGAGAAACCCGCACCGCCACACGCACGCCGTCTTCCACCAACTCCAATGGACCGTTCGCGCGAGACGCTGGTTTAGACATCGGTTTGGTCTTTGGTCATCGGGGAAAAAGAAATCGGAGGAAGAGATCAAAGGGGAAGGAGGCGATGCGGTCGGGCTTACACCATATGATAATTACGAAGAAGACTCTGGATGAACCAGACGCCGAGGATCACGACAATCGGCGACAAGTCAACGCCTCCGAAATCCGGCATATGACGCCGGATCGGGCTCAAGACCGGCTCGGTGACGCGGAACAGAAAATCGCCGATAATATAGACTCCACGATTATGGGTGTTGACCACATGAAACGTCACCAACCAGCTCAACACGGCGGCGGCGATCAACATCCACACATAGAGGTCAAGAACGACATAGACGAGCGTGAACAAGGAGTGGAAAAATGGTTCCATGGTCGGTCGGGCCTCTGCATTGCGTGCGACGCACCCTAAAACGGGACAATTGAACTGGCAAGCGGAACGCGCGCCGACATCATGATCGTTTGGATTTCGCCCATGTTCAAGGTCTTGTTTGTTTGCACAGGAAATATTTGCCGCTCGCCAACCGCCGAGGGCGTGTTTCGACATCGGGCTCGCCTGGCGGAGCTGGGGGATATGGTTCTGGCCGATTCCGCAGGAATCGGCGATTGGCATACCGGTGAGCCGCCAGACCACCGCAGCATTCTGACCGCGCGAGGGCGTGGTTATGAAATCGGCGACCTCCGCGCCCGCCAAGTGACGCGCCGCGACTTTAGCCAATTTGATTTGTTGCTAGGGATGGACCGCGATCATGTTGCCGCGCTGAGGCGCATGGCTCCACCGAAAAGCGTTGAACGCGCACGATTGTTTCTTGACTTCAGCGACACCTTTCAAGGCCGCGATGTGCCGGACCCTTATTATGGAGGACAAGATGGATTTGAGGATGTGGTGACGCTGATTGAATCGGGAGTCGAAGGGCTGCTTCAGCACATTCGACAAGAAACATAAAAAAACCGAGAGCAAAAATTAAAGAGGGCCATTGAAATCATCAATAAATGAAATCATCAATAAAAATAAACAATTCCAATCCGGCAATTCCAGAAGAAGATCGCTCCGCGAATAAGGGGGGCTTTCGCTCCCCCCTTATGATCCCCAACGACCAGGAACACAGTCCCTGGACCCTTTTATCTTTTACGCCGCTTTTTTTGATCCTCATCAAACAACGCCGCCAGTTGTTCAGTAACAGCACCCCCCAATTGCTCCGCATCCACCAAAGTCACAGCCTGCTTGTAATAGCGCGTAACGTCGTGGCCAATGCCGATCGCCAACAACTCAACCGGAGATTGCGTTTGAATCCACTCAATCACTTTGCGCAAATGACGCTCTAAATAAGTTCCGGGATTCGTGGACAAAGTCGAGTCATCCACCGGCGCTCCATCCGAAATCACCATCAAAATACGCCGTTGCTCCGGCCGCGCCAACAGTCTTTTATGCGCCCAAAGCAACGCCTCGCCATCGATGTTCTCCTTCAACAACCCCTCTCGCAACATCAACCCAAGATTGCGTCGCGCACGTCGCCACGGCGTGTCGGCGCTTTTATATACGATATGACGCAATTCATTGAGACGCCCCGGACCGGAGAGTTTCCCCGACGCCACCCATTTCTCACGACAACGCCCGCCTTTCCACGCCCGAGTCGTAAATCCAAGTATCTCCACCTTGACGCCGCAACGCTCCAGCGTCCGCGCCAAAATATCGGCGCTCATGGCGGCGATGGCGATGGGGCGACCGCGCATGGACCCTGAATTATCAATCAACAGCGTCACCACCGTGTCACGAAATTCGATTTCCGTTTCACGCTTGAACGATAAAGGCAGCTCGGGATGCACAACAACCCGAGCCAAACGCGCAGAATCAAGCAATCCTTCTTCTAAATCGAACTCCCAAGAACGGGTCTGCTTAGCCAACAACCGTCTTTGTAAACGATTGGCCAACCGTGAAATAACGCCTTGCAAACGCCGAAGCTGATTATCAAGCGTCTGACGCAAACGCGTCAACTCTTCCGCATCGCACAAGTTATGAGCATCAATGACTTCATCAAACTCTGCGGTGAAGAATTTATACTCGGCGTCGTTCATTTCATCACGACGAGCGCGATTAGGACGCCCACCGGCGGAGCCCGGTTCTTCACTCTCGCCCGGCTGCGCGAATCGATGATCATTCTCGTCTTCGCCGCCGCTCTCCGCAGGAGTCTCCGCCGCATAGTCCTGACCATCGTCGTCAGAGGCGACATCATCCTCCTCTGAAGACGACTTGTCGCCACGACTCGACGATCCTTCTTCTGGAGCGCCCTCTTCCTCACCCGACTCTGCGCCTTCTTCGGCGTCTTCTTGAGCCTCTTCGTCGGCGGGCGGATCACCGAACTCAAGTTCTAAATCAGCCAGCAACCGACGCGCCGCGCGCGCATAAGCGTCTTGATCGCTCAAAACGGCGCCCAACCCGCGCCAACCTTGCTTCAAATGCTCGGAAAACCACGGCCGCCAAAGATCGAGCGCCACCGTCGCCGCCTCCGGCGACGCACATCCCGTGAACTCCTGCGCCGCCAAAAGACGCACAATTTCCGCCATTGGCGCGTCCTCACGCCGAGCAGCCCGATCCAACCCGAGTCGTCGACACCGATCCTCCTGCGTCGCCAACAGGTTGGCCGCAACTCCCTCCATGCTCAAGGCCCCCAAAGCCTCGCACCGAGCTTGCTCCAGCGCGTCGAACACCGCTTGAGCGTCCGCCGTCACCGGAGTCCGCCGCGCATGAACGGCGCTATTGTGATGCCGCAACCGCAACGCCACGGCGTCGGCCGCGCCGCGAATCACTGCAACGTCGCGCGGATTCAGGTCTCGCCCCGGTTGCGGCACTCGCACGCGATTCCCCACCACGCCCGGCGGATCCGCGCTGAAACCGACCAAAACGTCGCCACGCTCGGCCAAAGCCCGCACGGCGGCGGCGGTGGACCGCTTAAAAATCTCAACCGGAGTGTCTTTTTCGCTCATGGATGCAGTCATTGGATGGAGTAAGTCGAAGGACACGCAAAAACCCGCGCTCTGGAAGGCTGCATTTTTTTACCGGATTTCTCAACAATCCTCTACCCAATGCGTTTTCCCTGTGCTAGATAGTCCGCGCTGCTGTTGAACAGCGCGCCGTTTGGGGGATCGTCTAGTGGTAGGACTGCGGACTCTGACTCCGCCAGCCTAGGTTCGAATCCTAGTCCCCCAACCATTCAATTTCGTATTAAAAATCAATGACTTAGCGGCACGCCGCGGCGCGGTGTGACTCTGCTTGTGACTCTAAAGACGGGTCGCGAGTCATGAGCTTAGGGTCGCATCTGTGGCGGTCGAACGGTCTCTACTATCTATGTTGCCGCCTTCCTGCTGACTTGAGTCGGCGGATCGGCAAAACCGAATTCAGAAAATGCCTGGGCGTCGTCGCTACGCCTCTTGCCAAGAGCTGGATTTTTTGACTCTCTATTTATGGCGAGTTGCGAAGCTTGGAACACCCTGACTACCGATCGCGAAACACTATGCTCATTGGCATTATATCATTTGCCTGGAGCGACATGCCCATCCTCCACGGTTAATGCTGAGATGAACTCCGATTGTAACTGCCCAGGTTCAGAAAATCGCGAGAACAACCTCAGATGAGTCGATTTAGCGCACCATCGCTCGGGGGCCATGCCTGAAACATGGCGGCCGAATTCGCCAGCAGTATCATTCCGGGGGGTGGGGGGGGGCGGTTCGCAAATAAGGGCGCCTCTGTTCTTCCCCTAGAATCTACTCCACTGTTTTGTTGAGTGGTTCGGCGCGCAATGCTTCCACCAGTTTCCGGCGTTTGGAGCGGCTCGGCGGCGCAGGCAATGCGGGAAGCGAATCAGGAGCGTTGTCAGATGTTTCATCAGGCGTGGTTTCGATGGGAGTCACGGTTATGACTCTGACGGTTTCCGGCGGCGGCGCGAGTCGTGCATTGCGGATGCGGGCGCGATGATTGGCCACATAAAGAAGCGTGTTTCCAACAAACAAAAGAGCGCCGGCGAAAGACAGATATTCGATCATGGCGAAGACCAAGGTGCGCTGTCCCGCCAGGGCTAAACATAAAGTTGCTGCTCCGACTACGGTTGCGCCGCCGATCGCCACGGAGCTTAAAAGTTTGATGAAATCGTAAAGGCGGCGAATCAACCACGGCAGGCAGATCAGGCCGACCAGAATCACCAAAAGCGCGCCGAGCAGCGCGGAAGCAAAATAATTGGCCACGATCCAAGATGTAAGATCGGGCATGACGATTGGAAGAAAATCATCGAGCGTTTTTTGTCGCTCTTCCAGTCGTCCGCTTAAGATCATCAAATATCCCAGAGATTCGCGAAGGCGACCACGTTGGAGAGCGGCTTTGGCTTCGCTCAACAGTCCTTGATCTTCGGCGTTGAACCAATCGGGCGCACTTGCTTTGTCGGCGGAGCCGACTGCTAATGTGCTGATTCCGCGCGCAAGAGTGTTTGTGGCGGGGCCTGCGCTGCGAATCGGGCTCCAGGCTTCTAAATCGGCGATGCGGAGAGAGGCGGGCGTTGAGCCGGAAATCGCGACAGCCAGAGCTAAGGGAAAAGAAAGTGCGATGAAAAGGACAATGAGGCGTAGAATAGCGAAGCGAAGACGGGACATAGGACGTGGTCCGATCGAAGGAAAAAGCGGCCTGAAAATTTGGTCTTTGATGTCTGTTTAAAAAACAAAAATGCGGATTCCAAGGAAGGCTTGGTTGGGAGTGCTCAGAGGGGGGGGCTCCGGTATTCGACATCGAAACATAATTTTTTGCGCTCTTGATCTTTTTTTTCCGAGTGATTTCCATCGAAGAATGTTTTTGGAACCTGATTTTGGGTTTCCAAGCCAACGTAGTATATTTTTCAGACAAAAGTCGAAAAGACAACCGGAAAAGGGTTTGAACGTCGTTCGACGCGACGTTTCAATGAAAGGAGCTTGAAATGTTCAAAAATCAAAAACCGGGCAAGCGAGGTTTTGCAGAAGCTTTTGCTGTGACGGCGACGGCTGGAGCGGCGGCTTTTGCCGTTGGTTCGGGGGTGGCGGGTGAGGGAAACAAGGGAGTCAATACGGTTTCGGCGTCGACTTCTGGGGGGGTGAATGGTTCGACGGTGTCTGTGATCAATATCGGTTCGACGGGTGGAGTTTCGGTTATTGGGGGGAAGGTGTGGATTGATGGACAAGAGATACCTGAGGACGTTACGGTTTATCGATCCGTCGACGGCAAGCTTTGGACGATTCGTCGCGAGAACGGACATATTCATGTATCGTCGGACAAGTGACCAAAAATCCGCATTTTTTCTTACGGCTTCACCGGATTGAAACAATCCTCTCACTGTCGGAATGTCGTAGGGCTCATCCTGGGTTCCGGGGTGGTGTTTCTGTGGTCAAACGACCAATGCGGCAACGAGGGAGCCAAGGAGAGACTTCCCTCTCGCTCTCAAGTTATGTACGAACTGAAAGAACCCAAGATAGATTGGAAGCTTTTCCTGTGAAATGCCGCGATGCGGGCGAAGCCAGGAACGTAACAGGGACCAAAATCCTTCCATGGTGTTGACGTGAACCTCATGAAAACCATCACCATCCTCGTCGCGAGCATACTCCCCTTGACTATGACAAACAGTTTTGTGTTGGTATCCCCATTCGGGCAGCCTATTGTAGATATCGTACTCATCTGTAAAGATAAGGGCGCCATTCTCAATTATTTTTGTAATAACCGGCTTGATTGTGTTTTGTTGAACATTTGGCAGCATATGGAGAACAACCTGTCCGTCGCGTTCGATCATGCCAAGAATCGGCGGCTTCTCTTTTTCGAGAGTTCCGCGACCACGTACGCCTTTGAGCCGCCGACGTCGTCCTTTCCGACCTTTTTTTGAACGGCGTCTGGGTTTCCTTTGTGGCCGGCGACGACATAGACCTCATCAATCTCCACTTTTCCGGTCAACGTAACCTCTGGGATTCTCGCCACAAGGCCGTCTCGCAGGTGTGTCGCCATGATTTGGACATCGGCGTCATTCAAGTCCAGTTCCTTGGCAATTTGCTGGTTGGACAGATTCAGCCCCATGAAATACAGGCATAGCACCCAAACACGAAGAGGCTGATGATGTCCTGCCAGTACAGTGCCGCTAAGATCATCAAACCGGAAGCTACAGTTTTTGCAAAGATACCGTTGTCGATGACGTTGAGTATCGTCGCGTCCATTACGAATGACGTTTGAGCTTGAACAATTTGGACAACAGACGCCATCGGGCCACCGATACTGACGGATAAGATCGTAGCATCTGCTGTCGTCGATGAGCGCAGCCAAATTGATGAACTGAGGCGTTGCCATGGCGAAGACCGTCGCTTGAAAGTGACTTCGCCATAGAATCGCATCTACCTCCCAAAGGCAAGCTCCATAACCATGCTTCGCGTGAGGCTTATTGTCGCACCTTGTCGCACGGCCACCACCCCGGAACCCAGGATGAGCCAATTCCGATTGAAAAAAGTTCATTTATACCCCCGCGTTAAAAGAATGACACCTCTTCTTTCGCCAAGTATGGCTTTTGATTTTCTGGATAAAAATTGAATGGGGCCAGGGACTGTGTTTCCAGTCGCTCGGGACCATAAGATAAGGGCTCCTTTCTTATTCTCAAAGCGATCTTCCTCTGGAATTGTTTAAGAGGAAGAGAATGCAACTGTTTATTTGATTTGATTCGCCGTGAGTCGACACTCTAGAGCGGCCTCCGATCAGCTTGCATCGTCCGATGTTGTGAATCTGTCCGACGCTCCATGTTAAGGACGGCTTTGAGCTTTTTTGTGTTGATCCAACTTGGTCGGAGACCGCTCTAGCCATCGCTAAGAAAGAAACTTCAGACCAAAACTCTGCGACAAGACGTCGAAGAGGAAATACGGTTCCAGATTGACACTGCATATGCTCTGAATAATTTTATCCGTCCATAAAGCCAATTCCAGAAATCTTCCAAGACTCAGTATCAAGGCAGCAACATGGCGCCACCATGCTGCTGCCTTTCTTGCTTCAGAAATCCATTGACAGCGGGTGCGCACCTGACCATAGTTCCTGTGTTGCGACGTGGTGCGCAAGGCGAAACATGGTGTGACTCGCGACTGCTGCCGAATCTCTGAAATATTGAGTGAGTTCAGATATTTACTTCGATTTTATTTGCGTGTCCTAGTCCCCCAACCAAGATTTTCCGCCGTCACGGCTCACACAGCCTCCAAGAAAATTGTTCATACATGACCGGCAAACGGGCGATCCGTTCGAGAATTTCGCCGGACCCAAAATAAAGCCCAGAACGAGTTAAAACAAACGATTCCAGAAGAATATCGCTTCGCGAATAAAGTTAAGAAGGGATTTTCATTCTTGGCCCAAGCAATTGAGAGCACGACTCCCGAACCTATTTAATTTTTATGCAAAACATTTTTATATGATTTCGAAATGAGATTGTGGCGTTAAGATCAAAGTGAGATCAGAGTGACGCCCAAATCCTGCTGGCCTCTTCCTGTCGCCAACAACCAGCAATCACAGAACAACGGTGATACGCCATGAAACTTGATTCTGGAGCAATAATCGATGTTCAAGAGCTTGAACCACAGAAATTCGCTTTGACGGTGACATTCGGCGGCCAACGATTCGAGTGCGGTTTTTACATCAATCGAACGGCGGCGATGCAAGCAGGACGATTGTTTGTCCAACGCAAAGAAGGTGAAGCAGTCGGGCAAAAACGACGCCCTCGACGGAAATGAAAGAACATGAAAACGTCGATAGAATAGAAAATGCAGTCTCTGAAAATATCTGATATTTATTCACGTCGAAAGAAATCTCATGAATACGTCTAATTTTTACGCTTGCAGCGGAATGGATCGTCAGTCCGAAACAAGAAAAGACGGAAACAAAATTTCCGAACTACTGTTAAGTGAAACGACGCGCGTGCTTCCGATTTGGAAAACAAAAATCTTTCATGAGGATAATCATTGCGTCTTTCTCCCCGCAACAGATTTGCCTCTTCTGAACAACGCGAGCCCTTTGTGCGACTCTACCCCCATTTTTTTAGGAGTTCATCAAGATTCAGCGTGGTTTGCGGTAGACATTTCTGGTTGGGAAGCTCCGGAATTACATCCTCCTTTTACCGCTCATCACGGCGCCTTTGTTGATTTGCGCGCCGTCGCGCCTCAGATGCCCAATTTTGAGGCGTCTTTATGTGCGCAAGCTCGCGCAATGACGATTTGGCATAGCCGAAACCGCTTTTGCAGCGTATGCGGAAATCAAACCAGCGTCGCAGAAGCCGGGTATGTGTTGCGATGCTCGAACGCCAATTGCGGCGCATCGCACTTCCCACGCACAGACCCCGTCGTCATTATGCTGGTGCATGATGGAGAGCGTTGTCTATTAGGACGTCAAGCCCATTTTGCGCCTGGAATGTTCTCCATTATGGCCGGCTTCGTTGAACCGGGTGAGAGCTTGGAAGACGCCGTCGCACGTGAGGTTTGGGAAGAAACCGGCGTTCAAGTCACGGATATTCGTTATCACTCTTCGCAACCATGGCCGTTTCCCAGTATGTTGATGCTCGGATTTTCTGCGCGCGCGACAACCTCGTTGATTGACACGAGCGGAAATGAGCTGGAAGAAGCTCGTTGGTTCTCCAGAGATTGGTTGCGGCAAACACCGGAGAGCGATGCGTTTCGCTTGCCTCGCGGAGACGCCATATCAAGACGCATTATTAATGATTGGATCAATGGCGTTATTTAGCTCTATAGACTGACCTCATCCAAAAACGCCTTTTGCTTCAATTTATCGCAACTCCCGCGTCGTGTTTTTTTAAAAGCCTCTTAATGGCCTCCTGATCTTTGTCGGGTCCAGAGCTGAGCCCTGGACTGAATCAGAGAAACAATGCGTCACGCCCGTTGACGATCCGCAGGGGGAGCATAAGCGATGGTCGTTGGTTGCCGACGGCTGATTTCTTCAACCCGACCACGCAATTCGCCAAAGTCTCCAGCCGACGGCAAATCGCATATCTTGCCCTCGATCCGAGCAAGACGTTCTCCATGCTGCGCGAGCGTCATTTTAATCTCTTTGACGTCTCCCTTGATATTGGAAATTTCCTCGCCATGCTTGGCTTGAACGACAGCGATCGCATCAACTTTGGCGTCCAGGGCGTTAACTTTGGCGTCCAAAGAATCAACTTTAACGTCTAGGGCGTTAAACTTAGCGTCCAGAGTGTTAACCTTGGCGTCCAAGGCGTTAACCTTGGCGTCCAAAGAATCAACCTTGACGTTGGTGGCGACCACAACATCGAGCAACTTGTTCACCGCATCGGAAAGCCGATCGACCTTCCCTTCAAGCCGATCAAACCTCTCTTCGTTTATGTTTTTACTCATCGCGCACCCATCAGATTGAATAGCTCATCAGTCAGGAAACGAGACCATTATCCTCTACATGACGCTTGATGTCAAATCCCTGAGTTCTGCGGCAAACAAAACGACCGGCTCTCAGAATCTCTATATTTCGGCGGCAAAAGCGAGATATTGCGCAGCAATGGCGCGTGCGGCGGTTTCCGTCAAACGTCGACCATGCTCCGGGCTCGCCAAGGCCGGATTCGACCCAATTCGACCATCCGGAAACCGACGCCGAAAATCTTCCGGATCATGGATGCCTCCCGTCGGAGCCACTTGCGGCGTCAGAACCACGTCACGAACCTGATCAGGATATGCGCATTGCGTCACCGACACTTCGCCGGGCGTGGCGTGCGAGCCCTCTTCTTGCCCAAACAACTCCTGAAGCAACGCCTGAACTTCCGGCGCTTCCCACCAATTGACCATCGCGCAACGCACGCGCGTTTCTCCCTCGGCCATCGTTTCCGCATAAATTTCATAGAAGGCCGCCCGCAATGATGGAGCGTTGCCGCCATGGCCATTCACGAAAAAAACCCGTTGGAACCCATGACGCGCCAATGACGTCACATAATCTCGAATCACCAACATCAACGTCGACGGACGCAGCGTAATCGTTCCAGGAAAAGCCATATGGTGAACAGCCATGCCGACCGGCAAAGTAGGCCCCACCATGGATTGAGCCAAATCTCCAACTCTGCGAGCAATAACTTCAGCGCAAATTGCATCGGTTCCAATCAAACCCGTCGGTCCGTGCTGCTCAGTAGACCCGATCGGAACAATGATTCCTCGCGAACGCCTCAAATAGTCTTCAACTTCCAACCAAGTGCTAAGAGCGATCTGCATAACATTTTCCTTCGAAAAAAACGGCCTCAATCCACGCAAAGAATAACACAACGGCAAACGCAAAAAACGAATGAGATCGCTCTGAACGAATGGGATTGCCTTCGCCGTGATGGAATGTGCTATGTATTGCGCCGACGGACCAGACGCCGAAACGAAAAACGGCGGATCAGCCCGAGGAGAGACACTTGCTTGCGGAAACTCCACCGGCCCAAGGGGGTCTGGTTTTAGCTCTGCCCAAAGGACGGATTTTGGAAGAAGTCCGGCCGCTGTTGACGCATATCGGCGTCACGCCCGAAGCGGCGTTCGACGATCCGGAGTCGCGTCTTCTGCGCTTCCAGACCAATGTTCCAGGAATCGAAATCATCCGCGTCCGCTCGTTCGACGTGGCGACTTTCGTGGCGTTCGGCGCAGCGCATCTCGGCGTGGCCGGGAACGATGTGATTATGGAGTTCGATTACCCCGAACTCTACACGCCTCTGGATCTGAAAATCGGAGAATGCCGTCTGGCGGTGGCCGAGCCGATTGAAATGGGGCAATCCGACGACCCCTCGCGCTGGAGCCATATTCGGATCGCCACCAAATATCCGCAAATCACGCGGCGACACTTCGCCGCACGCGGCGTGCAGGCGGAATGCATTAAACTCAACGGAGCGATGGAGTTGGCCCCGTCCTTGGGACTGTGTCATCGCATCGTCGACTTGGTGCAGACCGGATCCACCTTGCGCGCCAACGGGTTGGTGGAGGTGGAAACGATCTTGGACGTCACTTCGCGTTTGATCGTCAACCGCACGGCGCTGAAAACAAGGCCGGAAGACCTCGGAGGGTGGATTACCCGTTTCCGCGACGCCGCCGACGCCGTCGAAATCGAAAGAATCGCGCGCAAAGCTGAAAAAGCCGCGCGCAAAGCCGCCGAAAAAGCCCTTCAACAGTCATTCTCCGCCACATGACCGCCCCCGGAGCGCGCTTCTTTTCTCGCAGCCGCGCGCAACGCTTGGTTTTTATCCGAAAACACGTCTGAGAACACTCGCAAAAAGGGAGCCGCAGGCGCGGCATGAAGGGATTGTCGATGCGCCACAGACTCAACAGCGCCGATCCGTCGTTCGAAGCCGGTTTTTCTCTGCTGCTGAATACGCAGCGCGATCTACGCGCCGACGTGCGCGTAACGGTGACGGGAATTCTGGACGACGTCCGTCATCACGGAGACGCGGCGGTCCTGGCCTACACCGAACGCTTCGACCGTCAGAGGTTGTCGCCGGAAGCGATTCGCGTGCCCGAGGCCGATATTGAATCGGCGCTCTCCCAATGTTCAGTTGAGGCTTTGGCCGCGCTGCACATGGCCGCAGACCGCATAGAAGACTTCCATCGTCGCCAAATCCCCGAACCGATCGCCTACACCGACGCTCTGGGCGTGCGCCTGGGCGCCCGTTGGACGCCCATCGATTCGGTCGGCGTCTATGTTCCGGGTGGAGCCGCCTCCTACCCCAGCTCGGTGCTGATGAACGCGCTGCCCGCTCGCGCGGCGGGCGTGCATCGCATCGCCATGGTCGTGCCCACGCCCGACGGATGTCTGAACCCGTTGGTGCTCGCGGCGGCGCAGCGCTGCGGCGTCACCGAAATCTACCGCGTCGGCGGAGCTCAAGCCATCGGCGCCTTGGCCTTCGGCACAACCGCCATTCCCGCCGTGGATAAAATCGTCGGCCCAGGCAACGCCTACGTCGCCGAGGCCAAACGTCAAGTCTTCGGAACCGTCGGAATCGATGTCATCGCCGGGCCATCCGAGATTCTGGTGGTCGCCGACAACCTCAACGACCCCCACTGGATCGCCGCCGACCTCATGTCCCAAGCGGAGCACGACACCGCCGCTCAGGCGATCTTGATCACCGACACTCCCGAATTCGCCGACCGCGTCATCGCCGCCGTCGAGTCTCTGTTGACCACCTTGCCGCGCTCCGGAATCGCCGCGCGAAGCTGGCGCTCTCACGGCGCCGTCATCGTCACGCCCTCCTTCGACGACGCCCCCCCGATCATCGACCGCATCGCTCCCGAACATCTGGAGCTTGCCGTCGCCGATCCCCAGCCCCTCGCCGACCGCGTCCGTCACGCGGGCGCCATTTTCCTCGGACGACACACCCCGGAAGCCATCGGCGATTACGTCGCCGGGCCGAACCATGTGCTGCCCACCGCCCGCACCGCTCGCTACGCATCCGGATTGGGCGTGCTCGATTTCCTCAAGCGGACCTCTCTGGTCGGATGCGACGCCGCCGGGCTGGCCGCCATAGGCCCCGCCGCCGTCACCTTGGCCCGCGCCGAAGGGCTCGAAGCCCACGCCCGCTCGGTCGCCATTCGCTTGACAAGCGCGCCGTCGTAAAATGCCGTCGTAAATCCAGATAGGCTCTCGGCCATGACAACCGAATCGCGAAACCGAATCGTTCACGTTCAACTCGATGAAAAAACTCTGGTTCGCCGCAAACCAGAAGTCGAGCACGAACGCGCCGTCGCCATCTTCGATCTCCTGGAGGAAAACGTCTTCGCCCTCTCGGAGTTCCCCGACAACGGGCCCTATAACGTCCACTTGTCGATCGAAGATAATCGGTTGGTCTTCGACGTCCGAACCCAAGACGGGCAACCGTTGACCCGCGTCATGTTGCCGCTCACGCTCTTCCGCACCATCGTAAAAGATTATTTTATGATCTGCGAGAGCTATTATAACGCGATCAAACGCTCAACGCCGTCCCAGATCGAAGCGCTCGACATGGGACGGCGCGGGCTCCACAATGAAGGCTCAGTCTTGTTGCGCGAGCGTCTCGCAGGAAAAATCGACATCGATCACGACACGGCGCGAAGGCTGTTTACTTTGGTCTGTGTTTTGCATATTCGCGCATAAAAGCGGAGATCCGCCCGCGATGTTCGCTCCTCTTGCGCCGATTCCCGTCACTAGCGTTCTCTTCGCTTGCACATACAACGCGATTCGTTCGCCTATGGCCGCCGCCGTGTTCAAAAAAATACACGGCGCGCGGATCTATGTTGATTCGTGCGGCGTGCGGGAGTGCGATATAGATCCGTTTATGATCGCCGTCATGCAGGAAAAAGGCATCGATCTTTCGCGTCATCGTTGCAAAACCTTCGATGAATTGGAGGATTTATCCTTTGACCTGGTGATTTCACTGTCGCCGGAAGCCCATCATAAATCCGTCGAGATGGTGCGCACCATGGCCTGCGAAGTGGAATATTGGCCGACCTTCGATCCGTCGGTGCTTGAGGGCAACCGCGAGGCCATGTTGAGCGCCTATCGCGAGATTCGCGACAAACTGATCGACCGCATAGAAAAGCGTTTTCCACCGGGCCAGCCGATCACCGTCTAAGAGTCCGGTGGGAAAGGTCGAGGGCGCTGCAATGCTTGGTGACGTGGCGCTTTCCGCACCCTACATATATTGCGCCTCAGGGGACTTTCCCGACGGACACTAAGGCCTGCCCCCATAGGCGGCGAAACGCCCCGGTTGATGAATATCGAATCGCGACCTATACTGACAATAAATAAGGCTCAATTCGCGTTAGGTTGGCATGCGCCTTTCAATGGCTTAGAAACGCTGGATTCGTTTACCGACGAAACCACGCAGAATTAATGAAACAAGAGATTTCATGATGAATCTCGCACAATTGATTTTACTGAACCTTTTCTTGCCAATATTAACTGCCCTGCTTGATTGCGTCTTCGGAACGCAGCAAGCGGGCGGTCAAGGAAACTTCGGCGCAGACGGCAAGTGATTGAAAATTTGATCTCGCATCTTCGTTCTATTCAGAGTAAACAAATGCCGAATGCGCCTGAAGAGATGCGAGAATGAAAAAACACCCCCGCGTGCTTCCCGGATTTCGGCTTAGTCTCGGCGTGACCGTCACATGGCTCAGCTTGGTCGTGCTGCTGCCGCTCGCCGCCCTCATCCTCAGCGCCGCCGGGCTCGGTTGGTCCGGATTCTGGGGCAAAGTTCTCACTCCCCGCGTCTTCTCCGCCTTCGAAGTCAGCCTCGGAACCGCTTTTCTCGCCGCCTCCATCAACGCCGTCTTCGGCTTCCTGGTCGCTTGGGTTTTGGTGCGCTATCCGTTTCCCGGAAAACGCTTTATAGACGCTTTGGTGGATTTGCCCTTCGCCCTCCCCACGGCCGTCGCGGGAATCGCCCTCACCACGCTTTACGCCCGCAACGGTTGGCTTGGAAGCGTGCTGGAGCCCGCAGGTTTCCCCATCGCCTTCGGCTCTCCCGGAATCGTCGTCGCCCTCGTCTTCATCGGCCTGCCGTTCGTGGTTCGCACCGTCCAGCCGGTTCTGCAAGACCTCCCACCGGAAGAAGAAGAAGCCGCCGCCAGTTTGGGAGCCGGACGCTGGCAAACCCTGCGATGCGTCGTCTTTCCCGCCATCGCCCCCAGTCTGTTGACGGGTTTTGCGCTGGCTCTGGCGCGCGGAATCGGCGAATATGGATCCGTCATTTTCATTGCCGGAAACATGCCGGGCATTTCGGAAATCGTGCCCCTGCTGATCGTCATCAAGCTTGAGCAATACGACTACGCCGGAGCCGCCGCCATCGCCACTTTGATGCTCGCCGTCTCGTTCCTCATGTTGTTGACCATTAACGTCTTGCAATATTGGATGAGAAAGCGTCATGCGCCCAATCCATGAGCCTTCCACCGTCAACCGACCAACGCTGCGCGATCCGGTTTGGATGCGCGCGCTGCTGATCATAACGGCGCTCGGCTTTTTATTCTTGTTTCTTCTTCTGCCGCTGCTGACCGTCTTCTCCGAAGCCCTGCAAAACGGCGTTGACGCCTATTTCGCCGCACTCACCGATCCAGACGCCCAATCCGCCATTCGTCTCACTCTGTTGGTCGCCGCCATCGCCGTTCCGCTCAACACCGTGTTCGGCGTCGCCGCCTCTTGGTGCGTCACCAAATTTACCTTTCCAGGCCGCAATTTTCTTTTGACGCTTATTGACCTTCCTTTTTCCGTGTCTCCTGTGATCTCCGGCATGATCTACGTCTTGTTGTTCGGCCTTAATGGTTGGTTTGGGCCTTGGTTGCGCGCGCATGATCTCCAGATCATCTTCGCTCTTCCCGGCCTTGTCTTGGCCACCGTGTTCGTCACCTTTCCTTTCGTCGCGCGAGAACTCACCCCGTTAATGCAAGAACAAGGCGCCGAGGAAGAAGAGGCCGCCGTGGCTCTGGGCGCCGGCGGATGGAAAACATTCTGGATGGTGACTCTGCCCAACATCAAGTGGGGGCTGCTTTATGGAGTCCTCCTCTGCAACGCCCGCGCCATGGGAGAATTCGGCGCCGTCTCCGTGGTTTCCGGCCATATCCGAGGCCTCACCAACACCATGCCTCTGCATGTGGAAATCCTCTATAACGAGTACAATTTCGTTGCGGCGTTCGCTGTCGCATCCTTGTTGGCAATGTTGGGATTGACGACGCTGGTGTTCAAATTCATTCTAGAGTGGCGCTATGGAGCCGAACAATCCAACAAAGAAAATTGATCGCCGTCAAAGCGGCGCAAACCCGAACAAGAAGCTCCATCGCTGAAGGTTCCGTTGTTCCTTTCCACCACGCGGCGGTCTAAATCCATGGCCATCGATGTTTCCGGCATCGTCAAACGCTTCGGCTCGTTTCTGGCGCTGGACGCCGTCGATCTGACGATTGACAAAAACGAGTTTGTCGCTCTGCTCGGACCCTCCGGCTCGGGAAAAACAACGCTGTTGCGCATCTTGGGCGGTTTGGAGCATCCAGACTCCGGCTCATTATGGATCGACGGCGTATCGGCGTTGGAGCACGGACCGAGAGACCGAAAAGTCGGATTCGTTTTCCAGCATTATTCTCTTTTCCGTCACATGACGGTGTTCGACAACGTGGCGTTCGGCCTACGGGTCCGGTCGCGCGCACAACGTCCGTCCAAGGCGGATATTGCGTCGCGCGTCCATAAACTGCTGCGTTTGGTTCAATTGGAAATGATGGCGACTCGCTATCCGTCACAGCTCTCCGGAGGACAGCGGCAACGGGTGGCGTTGGCGCGGGCGTTGGCAATTGAGCCAAAAGTTTTATTGCTGGACGAACCGTTCGGCGCTCTGGATGCGAAGGTGCGGAAAGAGCTGCGGCGTTGGTTGCGGCGCCTGCATGACGAGATGGAATTAACCAGCGTTTTCGTAACGCACGACCAAGAAGAGGCCCTGGAGCTGGCGGATCGAGTCGCGGTGATGCATCAGGGAAGAATTATACAGATTGGGGCTCCGGATGAGGTTTACAGTCAACCTCAGACGGAATTTGTTTATGATTTCTTGGGGAATGTGAATCGATTCGAGTGCGAGGTGACGGATGGAGTGGCGCGTCGCGGGAGTCTGCGTTTAGAAAACACGGAAGACGGCGCAAAACAGCGTCTCTCGGGTGCGGCGACAGCGTTTGTGCGTCCGCACGATATCGCTCTTGGGCAGAAGATTCTTGATCGAAGAGGAATGGATGAGGGCGATGCGCGATTGGCGTTGGGACAGGTGACGTTGGTTCACCCGATCGGCCCGACGGTAAGGATTGAGGTTGAATGCGATGGGGTTCTTTTAGAAGTGGTTTCGGATCGAGATCACGTGATGAATTTGGGATTAAGAGTGGGGGATTTTTGTCCGGTCAAGCTGTTGCGTGGCCGCGTGTTTCCCAAGAGATAGCGCCATAAGACACAACACCATAAAAAAGACACACCATAAAAAAGACACGACGCCATAAAAAAAGATGCAACACCATAAAAATGAGCGCGATCATGCGACGATCACACAGGTCGCATAAAGAATCAAAAGAGTCCGGAGACTGTGTTCCCAGTCGCTCGGACCGTCGCTCGGGCCAAGAACGAAAGCTCCCTTTGCCCTTATTCGCGCTTTATCCTTATTCGCGCGAGGCCCGAGCGACCGAGAACACAGTCTTCTGAGCCCTTTCGCCTTATTTTTTTATTTTTTTATTATCGTTCTTCTTCTTATTATTCTTATTGTTCCTCTTGTCGTTTATTATCACTTATTTTTTACTTATGCTTTCCACTGATTTTTTGCCCGAAACAACTAAAAACCAACTCATGGAAAAGGGCAGATCGTGTGACCATGATGAAGCGGCCCATGACCGTGGCCAAACCCCGGAGCCTGCAAAATCGCCGTTTGAACATAACTCCGCGCCCGAACCACAGCATCCCGCCACGACATCCCCATCGCAACCCCCGCCGCCACAGCCGAAGCCAACGCACACCCCGTGCCATGCGTGTGCGGCGTTGCAATCCGTCGCGACTCGAAAGTTTCTTCCTGATCATCGCTGGCCAACAAGTCGACCAGAACTTTTCCCTCCATATGTCCACCCTTCAGCAACACCAACTTCGGCCCCAAACTACGAATTAGCGCCGCCGCATGCCGCATGTCGTCCACATCCCGAATCGTCACGCCCGTCAAAGCCTCCGCTTCAGGAATATTCGGCGTAATTAAGTCGGCGTGAACCAACAACCTCTGTTTCAACACCGACACCGCATCCGGATCCAACAACGGATCGCCGCCCTTAGCCACCATCACCGGATCAATAATTAACGGAACGCCAATCGCATGACTTTCAATCACGGACGTCACGGCGATAATCACCGCAGCCGAAGATAACATACCCGTTTTTATGGCGTCAGCGCCGATGTCTTCCAACACCACGCGCATCTGCATGGCGACAAACCCCGGATCCACCGAGCGCACATCAAAAACGCCGCGCGTGTTCTGAGCCGTTAAAGCCGTGATCGCCGTGGCGGCGTATCCCCCCAACGCCGTCACGGTCTTGATGTCGCCCTGAATTCCTGCGCCGCCGCCAGAATCCGAACCGGCAACGATCAGAACCCGTCCTCTCATGGCGATGTCTCCTACTTTGCACAGCGCGGATCAAAGCCTGATCCGGCGGACTGCTCAATCGAGACCACGATTTCACCGACCAATTGCTTGATCAAAAGCGCGTCGTCTCCTTCGGCCATAACACGAATCAACGGCTCGGTGCCGGACTTGCGAATCAAAAGCCGTCCTCCACCATCCAATCGCGCCTCGGCGGCGCGAATGGCGGCCTTCACATGCTCTGAAGCCAACGGCGTCGCGCCATTCAACCCTTCCGGATTAAAACGAACATTGCGCAAGATTTGCGGCACGGGTTCAAACTGCCGACAAACGCGGCTCACCGGCTCCTCACGCTCTTGGATCACAGCCAAAACCTGCAAAGCGGCGACCAACCCGTCGCCGGTGGTGCCATAATCTCCGAGCACAATATGCCCAGACTGCTCACCGCCGATATTATAGCCGAACTCGCGCATATGCTCGACCACGTATCGATCGCCGACCGGCGTTCGCGCCAAGTTCAACCCTAGTTTGTTGAGATAACGCTCCAACCCCAAATTCGACATAACGGTCGCAACCACGCCACCGCCGTTCAACCGCCCCGTCTTTGCCCAAGAGGACGCGATTAAGGCCATGACTTGGTCGCCATCGATCGGACGGCCGGTTTCATCGACGAGAAACACGCGGTCGGCGTCGCCATCGAGCGCAATGCCCAAATGCGCCTGATGTTCAACAACCTCGCGACATAGCGCCTCGGGAGACGTGGCGCCGCAATGATGGTTGATGTTGAATCCATCCGGCTGAACCGCTATGGCGATGACATCGGCTCCAAGCTCATAGAGCACTTTCGGCGCCACGCGATAGGCGGCGCCATTGGCGCAATCAACCACAATCTTCAACCCATCCAGCCGCAAACCGCGAGGAAAGGTGTTCTTGACGTATTCTATATATCGCCCCGTAGCGTCTTCCAATCGACTGGCGCGCCCGAGCTTGGACGGTTCGGCGAGATCGTCGTCGAAGGGCTGGTCCATGCGGGTTTCAATGGCGATTTCGACTTGATCGGAAAGCTTATGACCATCGGGGTCAAACAACTTGATGCCGTTGTCCTGAAATGGATTGTGCGAAGCGGAGATCATGACGCCCATGTCGGCCCGCAAAGAGCGCGTCAACATCGCCACCGCCGGAGTCGGCAATGGCCCCACCAGCATCACGTCCATGCCCATAGAGATGAATCCCGCCGTCAACGCGGGCTCCAAGAGATAGCCGGAAAGCCGAGTGTCTTTTCCAATGACCACGCGATGCCGATGATCTCCCCGTCGAAACTGCGCCGCCGCCGCCATCGCCACGCGCAGAGCCGTCTGCGCCGTCATGGGTTCGATATTGGCCAAGCCTCGGATGCCATCGGTGCCGAAAAGGTGACGAGTCATGCGTTTTTCCCGCTCATATATTCAGAAAAGAAGTTGCAGAAAAACAGAGAGTGTGCGCCGTCTGGCGTTAGGTTGTTTGATTTTGACGAACAAGCTTAATGAATTCACTCACCGGAAACCAATTTGGTTTCTCTTTCTTATCTTCATTTCCAACCTCATAGGGTTGATTTTTCCAAGTTCCCTCTTCAATGTCCTTTTTTAATAATTTTCCACTAAGCCCTCCTTTTCTTCCCATATATTGATACTCAAGCGAGAGATTTTCATATTTGTTGAAAATTTCTTGCCCTTTCGTCGATTTTTTCTTCTGTTTTTTGGACGAATCTAATTTATCCAACGCCACTGAGAGCACCTTATGAAAATAATCAGACTCGGCGACGTCTTTATAAATATCTAAAACAGACTCCCATGTAATTACTGGATATTTATCGGCGCGCATCTCTTGAAAATACCCTTCCGGCAACAACACCATAAAATGCTTTTGCAATGAAAGCGAGTTTCCTCTTTTCTTAAAAATATCCTCAAGAGCATTAATCATCTGTTCTTGTTGTTTAACCTGAGCAATTAACTTCTTTCTTTTTGGACGATCAAACATTTTTGCTTCAATTGAGATCAAATGAGATGTCGGACCAGAAATGAAAACAACAATGTCTGGAGCAACTTTATCGAATTTTTTTAACGGATCATCATCTGAAACCATTTCAGGATAATCCCAATAAATGGATTCCATGAGGTTATATTCAGAGAAAAACTGCACATTGCAATCATCGGCGTTCGCTTTTATTTCAACGCCCTCAATCCCAAGCAACTGCAAGAATCTGCCGAAATGGGCGAAATTATCCCGACAAACAATTCCGGGAAGAACCGTCGCCGTATAATAGGCTTCCTTTCTATTGATGGGAACGAATTTCTCGAATAATTCATCTACTTTCACTTTTCGTCTCCCGGATCAGAAGCAATCCCAATCAAAGCCCCGAAAGGCGATTATCATGTCTTCCGGAGATCACGCGCTTGAACCCGTCGCTTCGTTCACCAACAACGCCTCGATTTGATCCGCCGGAGCCGGTCGGGCAAACAGATACCCTTGGCCATACTTACAAGAGACCCGCCGCAAAAACGCCGCTTCTTCTTCATGCTCCACGCCTTCGGCCACGACATCCATATGTAGGACGCTTGCCAAAGACGCGATGACCTGAACAATCGCGGTGTTCTCTCCACCGTTGCGGATCAGAGAAACGAAGCTCTTGTCGATCTTCAGAGTGTCGGCCGGCAATTTGTAAAGATAACTCAATGATGAATAGCCCGTTCCAAAATCATCGATGGAAAGCCGAACATCCATATTGCGGAGGGCGTTCATTATGTCGGTGCAATGTTCCGGATTTTGCATCACGACGCTTTCGGTGATCTCCAGCTTCAAAGAAGAGGGCGGAATCCCGGTTTCTTTCAATGATTGCAGAACCGCCGTCAACAAAGTGTCGTCGCGAAACTGCGGCGAGGAAACATTCACGCTCATAAAAAGAGGATGTGGCCGTGGAAAGCGCTTTTGCCACGCCGCGATTTGCTGAGTGGCCTCCAACAACGCCCAACGCCCGAAGGGAACAATCAGGCCGGTTTCTTCCGCCAAGGGAATGAAATGAATCGGCGGCACCAATCCGCGCTCTGGATGACGCCAGCGCATCAAAGCCTCGAACCCTGCGATTCTCCGCGTCGCCATATCCACGATCGGCTGATAGAAGAGGCATAACTGCCCTTGCTCGAAAGCGGCGCGCAATTCGGATTCGATGCGCATTTGCTCCATGGCGTGTTCGCGCAATCGACTGTCGAACACTTCAACCCGAGCGCGACCATTGGCTTTGGCGCGAACCATCGCCAAACTGGCGTCGCGCAACATATCGTCGGGTTTTTCATATCCCGTCGTGCTGAACGCCACTCCAATCGAGGCGGTCAGCACGACATCCCGGTTATCCATTTTGAAGGGCCGCGCCACGGCGTCGGCGAAACGATGAGCAATGACCAGAGCTTCGGGCAAATCATCGATTTCTTCGATCAAGATTCCGAACTCGTCGGCGCTGAGCCGCGCCAAAGTGTCTCCGGTGCGCCGCACGCGCAACAATCGAGCCGCAGAGGTGGTGAGCACCAAATCTCCCATACTGGCGCCCATGCTGTCGTTAATGCTCTTAAAGCGATCCAGATCAAGCAGCAACACGGCAAAATGTCGTCCGCCCCACCGCTTTTGCCGATCCAGCGACTGCCCCACGCGATCCAGCAACAAAGCGCGGTTGGGCAATCCCGTCAATCCGTCGTGGAAAGCGTTGAATTGCAGCCGAAGCTCCGCCTTTTTACGACCTGTGATGTCCGTCATCGATCCAGCCATGCGGATCGGAAAACTATCGAAACCGTAAATCGCCACACCCCGCACCAAGAACCATCGCTCGCTGCCGTCGGCGTGACAAATGCGGAATTCGTGCTCTAGATGGCTCCGCTCTCTCTTCAAGTGCATTTCGATGGCGGCTTCCAGCCCCGGCAGATCCTCGGAAGCGACTCGGCTGAGCCAATCGGAAACTCTGTTTCCGATTTCCGAATCCAAATGCCCAAGCATCTCTTTCCAGCGCGGCGAATAATAAACCTCGCCCGTGTCCAAGCGCCAATCCCACAAGCCGTCGTTGGCTCCACGAGCCGCCAAAGCATATCGTTCCTCGCTTTGGCGCAAACGCTGCTCGGCCGTCACGCGCTCGGTGATGTCCGCCTGCGATCCCACAATTCGCGTCGGCCGCCCATCTTCTCCCGCGACGGTCACGCCGCGACAAACCATCCAACGAATCAGACTTTGGCCGTCGCGAATCCGATATTCGATTTGAAACGGCTTGCCCGAGAGCGGCGTCGCCGTCGTTTCTTCCTCCAGAGTGGCTTGCAACCAAATCAAATCCTCGGGCACCACCCGATCCAACCAAAACGCCAAAGACTCACTGACATCGTCCTCACTTAAGCCGAGCACCGACCTCCACCGGGGAGAATAATAAACCCGCCCGGTGCGCAGATACCAATCCCAAACGCCCTCTCTTCCGGCGCGTTCGGCCAGTTCGTAGCGTTCGACCAGTTTCTGAAGCAAAGAAGAACTCACGCAGCCATCAACTCCCAAATGTCCGCCGATCACAACAAACCGACGCGCTTGCCTGCCTCAACGCCACTTATACGCTCAAATCTACAGCGCACGGAAGGATGATAGACGAAGTTTTTGTTCTAAGCCACTCACGAACGCACACAAAATTTTTGCGCATACGACTTGTTCGACAATCGACGTCGCTGAAAACCAAAACACGAAGCCTCAAAGAATATGAGGTCTACCGTTCTTGGAGGCGTGTTATGAAAAAGGATGTCCGGACAACCACGGAAACACGTATAATGAGGGATCGCCATCAAATAAGCCGTCGCTCTTTCTGAGCCGTTTCTTTTTATGACGTCGAACTTTTTTCGATTAAGACGTCCTTATTGACTTACGCAAGAAAGAGTTTGATCCACCTTTTCCAAAAGGACTCAAAACTCGGAGAACACAAGAAAACAACAGCGATTATTCACGCCTCCATCGACCGAGGCTACAAAGACGACTCCTGTCGCCACAACTGGCGCAAACGACGCACATGCCGCACGGTGCATCCCGCCGCTTTGGCGACCTCCTCCGCAGACACATGATCTTGCGCTGCCGCGACAATTGTTTTTGCGCGCCCGACGCCGGAAAGCTTTGGAATGGAAATCCATGTCCCGCCTCTCGCCAGAACCATTTTCCGCCACGCCTCCTCACCGATCAAAGACCGCATAGAGTTCTCAACGTCGGGGTTCAGGGGAATATAACGACGATCCATGCCGCCGAAATCCCGAATCAACAGCAAAACCGCGCGCACGCCGACTTCTGAAGCCAAATCCATCAACCATCTCGGCGCCCCGGTCGGCAACCCTGAAGCCGTCATGAAAGCCTCTTTTCCGCCATCAGACCATCTTCGCGACGATCCTGAACCATGCGCCGACGATGTGTGGAGACCATATGAACCCCGCGTCGCCGAGAACCGTCATCCCGATAACGCTCAGAAAACAACAGACTCTCCGGCACGCCTAAAAGGGTGGCGATCGTCCCTTCGATCGCTTTCGAAGGCCGCCGCAACGCATAGGATACAGCCTGCTGAGAAACTCCGATTCTTCGAGCGATCTCCGATAAGCTCCACCCTCGAACTTCAAGTTGGTATTTGATCCACGAAGGTCTGATTTCGGGATCATCGGGAACGTCTTCGGGCCGCAAGCGCAGCCGATCAGGAACGTTTGTACTTGATTGCACGTATGACATGCCGCGTATCTTGCACAAGACCACTAATTGGTCAAGAGAATTTAGAACATCTAAGGACAATTATTTGCGTTGTGATAAAAAGCAAATAGTCTTCTCTTTCCTTGTATGTAAAAACTGTTCATTTTCTCAATAATAATAAGCATATTCATTCTAAGTTAGCCAATTTATTAAAAGCGAACCATGACAAAAACCACAGATAACTCGATAATACATTTCAATAATAAAACCAATTCCCCGAATCATTCCTCCAAAACACAATAACACGTCAAAATTCTTCAATTATGAAACTGCTCTCATGTCTTGAGAAATATCTATGCGATTATTTTATGTTTATTATTCCAGACATTCTTCCTGTCTCAAACGTCCTTTTGCTTTTTCCTTCCAACCCAACCATTGGTTTCATTGCTATCGAACTTTTTAGACTTCCCTTAGAGCCTGTCCGGAAAGAATATCAATGTTTCCATCGGACAGGCTCTTAAACAATCCACAACATCGCACGCAAGGACGCATTACACCGATGAGCAGAATGATTGACACACGCCCTTTAGCTCTTGCGCATAAAACAAAATTCAATAAAAAACGGGCTCAGAAATTAAATTTCCAAGCCCGTCTTTTTATTTATTCTAAATTATTTTTCTCTTGTTGCGATTACAAACGAGTTCGACTTCGACTGTGTCCCGTCCAGTCCTGTTGAAACTCGCTCATGGACTGACCTTCAGAATGACCCAACGCCATCTTGCGTGAACCATATTGCGTCTGATTCTTCTCAGAATCCTCATCCGGAGTTTCCAACGCAGCCAACGCCAATCTGGTGTGAGGCGACAACAAAGAACCCTTCAGCGGAGAACGCCCGAACGGCGTCAAGACTTGCGCAATAACCGAAGCGACATCCGGATCGATCACCAAATCATCCTTGGCGTCTTTTGCCTCTTTGCCGTCGGCGGGACGAGCCCCCGCAACCACAGAGGTTTGATTTTCCTGATCCGCGAACTTAGCGGCAAAACGATCGTAAATTTGCTGCAAAGTTTTGGGTTGGCCATCGCGACTGTAAAACACGTTATAGTTGCTGCCGGCGGCTTCAGGAAAAACATCTCGTCCGAGAGTCGTCGCATTCTCTTTCATGGCGTTCAGGAATTTTGCGCCGCCGCCAGCTCCCAAGAAATGCGCCAAATACAGTTCCGTCGGCCCAATCTTAGCGTTTTTGACGTTGTTTTGCAGATAATCATAATTATCGCGCGTAAATTCTGCGGCCATCAACGCCGAAACGCGCGCGTCTTTACGCAGATCCAAAATCTCGCGCCGCATATCGGGATCGGCGACAAACGGTCGCCCATCACTGCGCGTTTGAATCGCATTAGCGTATTGCTCAAGACCATGAGCCGAGCCATGCGCCTTGACGGTGGACAGCCATGTGCTGTCCAAAAACTGATACAGACCTGTCGCACTGCTGGTGGAGGCCTTCAGATCGGTGCGAAAACTGCTTTCGATGGAAGCTTTTTCCAGGAGGTAGGCAAAATCGACCCCAGTCCTTTGCGACGCCTCTTGAACGGCCGATTCAACATCCGCTGGCCCTCTCGCACGCCCGGCGCGCAAATTCTGGGTGCTTGTCAATTTATCGGCGAAAACCGGGATGCTCATGACGGCCCTCACTTCTCTGAACTTGCGGTCATCTTTATGACTCTTGTTCGATATTACACTAAGGCAAGCAAATTCTGCGCCGAAATTTTGCAAACCTCGAATTTTGCAAAAACGATCCGTTCATGACGGTTTCGTGAAAACCCGTCCATCAATCTCCGCTCGATCAAAAATCCAAAAAATTTGGCGACTTCACCGAATTAAAACGGCCCTCGCGCCTTCGGTCGCTACAGTCTCCAAGTTATGGTTTCCAAAGGCCTTTCGGCCTTTGGCGAGTCCAAGGCGAAGCCCCGACCTTCCTTTGTCCCCGCTTTTTTTCGAGTTTCCGAGCAAGCCGAGTATATAAGATTGCCCTCATCCGACCAGAAGGAGTACCGTTAGAAAATTTCCTAAGAAGGCCACGCAAAGGAGCCTTTAATGTCTTTCTTTTCTTTTAGGACATCGCCCGCCCTCGCGCGATTCGTAGTCGTTTACGCTGCAATCTTGACTTGCGGCGTTTTCCTGTTGTCTCCGTCCGTCGCATCCGCGCAAAACGACCCGCTGGAAGGGTTCAACCGCACAATGCACAACTTCAATAGTTGGGCTGTGCGTTCCGTCATCAATCCTTCCGCCACCCTCTTGGAAGCCTGGGTTCCCGAACCCGCGCGACGGATCGGAACCAACATTTACTCCAACGTCACCGAGCCTGAGTTTATCGTCACCAATCTCTTCAAAGGATATTATCAAGACGCTGGCGTCTCGGTTGCTCGCTTCGCGATCAACTCCACGTTGGGGCTGGTCGGCATGTTTGAAGTCGCCAACTCTTTCGGCCTAAAACGGCGCGAAATCGAGTTCGGCGAGGCCATGTGCTCCATCGGCGCGCCCGTGGGTTCGTACTTGGTTCTGCCCCTGATCGGCCCAACCAACGTCGCCAGCGCCGGATTGCTCACCGGCTTTTTCGCCGTTGAATGGTATGCGCTCAGCATGATCTCAACGATTCTGGCCAGCGCCGATTTGGTCGTTGATCTCAGCGCTTCCGCCGCCAGCCTGCGCCACGCCGCCGACGCTCCGGCTTTAAACGCCGAAGACACGTACCAAATCCAACGCACCGCCTACATGCTTTATCTTCAAAAAGGCTGCGCGGAAGCCGGAATCCTCCAGACGCCAACCATCCCGACCCCAATTGCCAAAGAAAAAAACTTGGCGCAGTCAAAGTCTTGAGCCGTTTCACTGGAGTTATTCCATACTCTATTTTTTGCAAAGATAATGTTTGGGAACAATAAAAATAATTAAAAAACGGGTTCCAAAGACGCCCCTCCTTGGAACCCGTTTTTTTGTTATTTGTTTTCTTATATGTCCCACTTTCTCGAAAACCCGAAAAAAGATACGAAAACAACAAAAGCAAGCAGGAAAAAAATCAAGAAAAAGATCAAGAAAAAGATCAAGAAAAAAGGCCAGGGCTCCGCCCTGGACCCGCCAAAGGCCGGGAGGCCTTTGGAAACCATGACTTGGAGTTCTACGACAGGCTCATCCTGGGTTCCGGGGTGGTGGCCGTGCGACAAGGTGCGACAATAAGCCTCACGCGAAGCATGGTTATGGAGCTTGCCTTTGGGAGGTAGATGCGATTCTATGGCGAAGTCACTTTCAAGCGACGGTCTTCGCCATGGCAACGCCTCAGTTCATCAATTTGGCTGCGCTCATCGACGACAGCAGATGCTACGATCTTATCCGTCAGTATCGGTGGCCCGATGGCGTCTGTTGTCCAAATTGTTCAAGCTCAAACGTCATTCGTAATGGACGCGACGATACTCAACGTCATCGACAACGGTATCTTTGCAAAAACTGTAGCTTCCGGTTTGATGATCTTAGCGGCACTGTACTGGCAGGACATCATCAGCCTCTTCGTGTTTGGGTGCTATGCCTGTATTTCATGGGGCTGAATCTGTCCAACCAGCAAATTGCCAAGGAACTGGACTTGAATGACGCCGATGTCCAAATCATGGCGACACACCTGCGAGACGGCCTTGTGGCGAGAATCCCAGAGGTTACGTTGACCGGAAAAGTGGAGATTGATGAGGTCTATGTCGTCGCCGGCCACAAAGGAAACCCAGACGCCGTTCAAAAAAAGGTCGGAAAGGACGACGTCGGCGGCTCAAAGGCGTACGTGGTCGCGGAACTCTCGAAAAAGAGAAGCCGCCGATTCTTGGCATGATCGAACGCGACGGACAGGTTGTTCTCCATATGCTGCCAAATGTTCAACAAAACACAATCAAGCCGGTTATTACAAAAATAATTGAGAATGGCGCCCTTATCTTTACAGATGAGTACGATATCTACAATAGGCTGCCCGAATGGGGATACCAACACAAAACTGTTTGTCATAGTCAAGGGGAGTATGCTCGCGACGAGGATGGTGATGGTTTTCATGAGGTTCACGTCAACACCATGGAAGGATTTTGGTCCCTGTTACGTTCCTGGCTTCGCCCGCATCGCGGCATTTCACAGGAAAAGCTTCCAATCTATCTTGGGTTCTTTCAGTTCGTACATAACTTGAGAGCGAGAGGGAAGTCTCTCCTTGGCTCCCTCGTTGCCGCATTGGTCGTTTGACCACAGAAACACCACCCCGGAACCCAGGATGAGCCTCGGAATTTAACGCCATCGTCCCCGAACCTAAGCCATAACGCCAAAACCGAAACAAAGAACTTGAACGCAATGATCCACATAGGACGGTTTATGGCGCATATGTTGCGCTTCCTTGCTCTGATGGGCGCGCTCGCCGCATCCGGAACCGCTATGGCCATCGAAACCTCGACCGGAGCGCCTCAGTCTTTAGAAATCTGCGTCTTGCCCTATATCAACATGCAAGGGCTCTTGATTGCATACGGCCCTTTAGCGACTTACTTGGAAAAAGAACTAAATAGACCGGTCAAAATCGTCTCTGCCCGCGACTACCCGACACTACTGCAACAAACCGCTCAAAGAGCCTACCCTATCCTGATCACCGCCTCACATTTTGCCCGCCTGGCCCAAGTCGATTCGGGATACACGCCAATCCTGCGCCCCATCACCAACTTCCATGAACTCATCTTGGTCCGCAAAGAATCTCCAATCCAAAGCTTTGCCGACCTGAAAAGCAAATCCATCTCTATTCCAGACATATTGGCGCAAGTCCGCATGATATTTGCGGTCTCTTTACGCGCCATTGGCATGGACCCTTTGCATGACGTTATATTCATTTCTTCCGGGTCTCATAAAAACGCCGCCTACGCCACCCACAATCGCGACACCGACGCAGCTCTCGTGTCCGAGGGCGCATATCGACATATGTCGGACGACATCAAAAGCGATTTGCGAGTCATTTCTCCTCCGCACACTTTATCCAATCGAGAATCTATTCCGGTTGTGTATCTGACCAGCCCCACGCTTTCCCCTCAAACCGCGCAACACATCGCCACACGGATCGAATCATTCGCCAACCACGTTCCCGAAGGAATCGCCTGGATCAATAGTTTGAAATATGGAGGATTGCGTCCGCCCACCCAAGACGAGATGACGGCAATGGATGAGCAGGTCAATGAGCTTCGACGAGTCGTTAACAGCGTAGCGCAACGGTGACGATGCCACGGTTTCTGATTTGGGTGCGAAATCTGCCGCTTGGACTAAGATTAGCGACGGCGGCGGTGGTTGTCGAAGTGATCATACTGAGCGCGGTCTCTATAGCGACGCTCCGCACCATCGACGATCGCTTGCTGCGCGAAATGGAGCAGCGCGACGCAACCTTACGACTGACGCTGGAAGTCGCCTTGGCTGAACCGTTGATGCAAAAAGACTACAGCCGACTAGCCGATATGTTGAGCGACTTAAAGAAAAACCAAGATATGCAATACTTGGCTCTTTTTGACGCAGATCAGAGACTTCTAATCAATCGCGGATTAACGAACCTAACGCCGCCGAGCGCTTCCGATTGCACGGTTTTAAGGTCTTTATACAGAAATAAAGATTACTATGACTGCATTCTTCCTGTGACCGTCATGGGCAAATTATATGGGCATCTATATTATGGCATGTCCTTAGCTCGTATCGCAGAAACGCGAACGGACTTAGCCCGCATTCAATTTTTATCCGCCATAACAATCATTTTACTTTCTGTTCCTCTGTTCGTTACAGTCGGCGTAATCCTCACTCGCCCACTGCGCGCCTTGACCAAACGCGCGGAAGCCTTGGCCAACGGCTATTTTGACCATACTCCGCCCCAATGCTCACGACGCCGCGACGAAGTCGGCCGCTTAACCGAAGCCTTTCACAATATGGCCTTGTCGCTCCAGACTCGGCTGCGAGAAGTTGAAGAAACCTCTGAAAAGCTACACGCCGTCGCCGATTTCTCTTTCGGCTGGGAAATCTGGCTATCCCCCACCGGCGCTCTGCTGTGGGTCAACTCCTCCGTCACCCGCATGACCGGCTACACTCCGGAAGAGTGCGAAGCCATGCTGGCCTTCCCCCACGACTTGATTCACCCCAAAGACCGCCCCCGAGTCGCCTCCCGTCTCGCCACGGCCTTTATCACCGAAACGCCGAACGCCGCTCTCGACGACGAGGTCGCCCCCTCGGACGCTTTGGCGGAAAACGTCGAATTCCAAGTCCGCCGCAAAAATGCGACGACCTTTTGGGCCTCGGCCAGTTGGCAACGCATTCAAACCGCAGACGGCGTCAATTTGGGCGTCCGCATGAGCATCCGCGACGTAACCGAACGCGCCATGGCCGAACGCGCGTTGCGCGAAGCCATGCTGCAAGCCGAGCGCGCAAATGAATCCAAATCATTGTTCTTGGCCAATATGAGCCATGAACTCCGCACGCCGTTAAACGCAATCATCGGCTTTTCCGAGATCATCCGCGATCAGATGTTCGGCTCGCTCGGGAACTCCAAATATGTCGAATACGCCTCAGACATTTACGATAGCGGACAGAGTCTTCTGACGCTGATTTGCGACATCCTTGATCTGTCGAAAATCGAGGCAGGACGCATGGAAATCGAGCGTTCTTGGTTTGATTTGCCGCAGCTTCTGTCGAACATCGCCGACGAATTCAGCGCCGTCGCCCTGACCAACGAACATGAATTACGGTTCCTTTCGACCAACTGCCCGAGTCGCTTCAACGGCGACGCTCACGCCATACGGCAAATCATAACCAATCTTCTTTCGAACGCCTTAAAGTTCACGCCCCGTCGAGGACAAATCACCGTTCACGTCACAGAGCATAATCACGGAGACTTGCGTCTAACCGTCGCCGACACCGGCGTCGGCATTCCTGAAGACATGATCGAGCGCGTCCTAAAACCTTTTGAGCAAATCAACAATCGCTATAACAAAACCACCGGCGGCGCGGGATTAGGATTGTCATTGGTCAAAGGGTTGACAACGCTGCACGGAGGAACTTTGACCATTAAAAGCGCGCTGGGAATCGGCACTTCGATCATCGTGTGTCTGCCCAAAGAATGACATTCCGCATAAAATATCATCCGCACTCCCTCTCAACAGACGCCTCGACACAACACGCCGGCAGACGCCATAAAAAATATCCGACAAGGAATTCAAATGAACGCATAGGCTTGATTAACGCCAAAGCCGTCAGTTATACCGATAAGCTGAACGATCGACACGCGAGCTTTGACGCCACATAAAAATTAGAAGGGGGCCAGAGACTGTGTTCCCAGTCGCCAGAGCCAAGGATGAAAGCTCCCCCTTATTTCGTGACCCGCTCTTTCTCTGGAAGCGTTTGTTTCTGGCTTATCTTCGGCTTTAGAATCACAGCCGCATTCATGTGGTGGTTTTTAATCGTTTTTCCAAGCTTTTCCGAAATGATCCGAGATGTTCTATTATTATAAACAAATCCAAAGAAAGATCGCTTCGCAAACAAGAGAAACTGTCGTCCTTGGCTCCTACGACGGGGGCTCCTACGACGGGGGCTCCTACGACGGGGGCTCCTACGACGGGAACACAGTCCCTGCCCTTGTCTAAATTTATATGCGAAATCAAAGCTCATGCGTCAATCGTTCGGCTCATTGGCGTTGCTGTTTCCTCTCACGACGTTTCCGCGTCAGAAAAAACACACCCGCTTTTCTTTCCTTAAGGTCTGATCTCCATGGATAAAATCCGCATTCGCGGCGGCGCTCCCCTGCAAGGCTCCATCCGCGTCAGCGGCGCCAAAAACGCCGCTCTTCCGCTGATGACTGCAAGTCTTCTAACCGACGAGCCGCTCACTCTGGTGAACATGCCGCGACTGGTGGACATTCACACCCTAGAAGTCCTGCTGGCGCAACACGGAACCGAATTGAGCGAACCAGGCCCCAACGCCGACGGCGAACGAGAATTGGAACTCGCCACCCGCTCCATCACCAGCACCACGGCTCCCTATGACTTGGTGCGCCGCATGCGCGCCAGCGTCTTGGTGCTCGGCCCTCTGGTCGCCCGCTGCGGCCAAGCCCGCGTCTCCTTGCCCGGCGGCTGCGCCATCGGCACTCGCCCCGTGGACCTGCACATCAAGGGTCTGCAACAAATGGGCGCCGAAATATCCTTAACCAACGGCTACATCGAAGCCCGCGCTCCCAATGGCCTCACCGGAGCACACATCGTGTTTCCGATGGTTTCTGTCGGCGCCACCGAGAATCTTCTGATGGCCGCAACGCTGGCGCGTGGAGAAACCGTTCTGGTCAACGCCGCGCGCGAACCCGAAGTGGTCGACCTCACCCGTTGCCTGATCGCCATGGGCGCCGACATTAACGGCGTCGGAACCGACACTTTGCGGATTCGCGGACGCGATCGCCTGAACGGGGCTCGACATCGCGTGGTTCCCGACCGCATTGAAATCGGCACCTACGTCATGGCGGCGGCAATCACCGGCGGAGTGCTGCATGTGCGCAACGCTCGCATGGACCTGATTCAAGCCGTCTGCAAAACTTTGGCCGGAGCAGGCGTCTCAATAACTCAGGAAGACGACAACACAATACGAGTCGCCCGCCTCAATGGCGAGCTAATTGGCGTCGACGTCATGACGGAGCCCTTTCCCGGATTCCCCACAGACCTTCAAGCTCAAATGATGTCTCTAATGAGCGTGGCCGCCGGCGCCGCCATGATCACCGAGACCATTTTCGAAAACCGTTTTATGCATGTCCCGGAATTGGCGCGCATGGGCGCTCGCATCACAGTCCACGGCTCTTCGGCCCTGGTGCGCGGCGTGCCCAATCTCACCGGAGCGCCCGTCATGGCCACCGACTTACGCGCCTCGGTGTCTTTGGTCTTGGCGGGATTGGCGGCTCAAGGCGAGACCATCATCAATCGCGTCTATCACCTCGACCGAGGATACGAGCGATTGGAAGAAAAGCTTGCAGCGTGCGGAGCCGTCATCGAAAGATTCAAAGGAGAGTAACGCCACTTCAATTCTTCATAAAAAGACTCCGGAAACTGCATTCCTGACCGTCGAGGATCATAGAGAGACGATCACAAAGGAGGGGAAAAAGAGAAAACCCCCTCCTTATGCGCGGAATGCCCCTTCTTTGGAATCGTTTGTTTGCGGCATTACTCATAAAGAGCGCAATTTTATCTCAACAGCAAAACACAACGCCTTTTATGTCAAGGGAACGCTCCGAAACACCGTTATCCACCACTTTTCCCCCCTTCCATCCACAGGGAAAACCACGCGCTTCCAAAGGATGGGATTTCGTTCCACGCCGGAGTGTATTATATTCAGACAAGTGAGGCTGAAAATGCGGTTCATCGGCCTCTTGGCGTCAAGCCGTGGCGCAACACATCCACCGCACAAAACAATAGAGCCTCGGCGGACTCTTGCTGACCCGCTCGGCCTTGGAGCAATGGAAACCGAAAATGCTGTTGCTTGACGACGCACGAACTTTGCAAGCTATCGGCATTCTTGCCGATGTCATCGACGGCGTGTCCGGACCTGGCGTCATAGACACAGTCCTCGTCTCCAAAGCATTACGACAAGTGCTTGCAACTCGATCGCAACCTGCTTTCGATTTCGCTGCGCGCGCCTTTTCCTCCCTTGACCCCAAAGTTAAACAACAAATCGCCCATGACGCCGATCTAAAGGCGCATGACTCCACCGATTTGCGCGGACGGGTTACGGATATTCTTACGAGTCCTCTTATGGGAGGAACTCCTTCAAACCCGACAGCGGCCTCTCCGCCGATTCCCCCCCGCAACAAGAATCAGCTCAGCCCACACGCCACCGGTTTGCTTTCTGCGATCAACACGCGAGTGCGCAGCGCTCGACCTCCGCAGAAGTGAAACCATCCACAAGCAACACGAAACGCTTCAGAATATTTCAAAATATTGCGCCGACAAGCTGAATTATTGATGCATAGCCTTCGGCGTGAAATAAGACGGGTCCAGGGACTGTGTTCCTGGTCGCCGAGGATCATAAGGGGGGAGCGAAAGCCCCCCTTATTCACGAAGCGATCTTCCTCTGGAATCGTTTGTTTCTGCTGAAGCGGCCTCTAGACCCAATAAATTCTTATCAGGTCCAAAAAACCGAAATCTTCAAATTTCCCTTACTTCTTTTCCGGCTCCGAAGACTTCTTAGGCTTCGGCAGATCCAACTTGATGTGAAGCTCGCGCAAACGCTCCGGCCCCACCGGCGACGGAGCCTGCATCATTAAGTCCTGCGCCTGCTGATTCAACGGGAACGCAATCACTTCTCGAATATTCGGCTCGTCCGCCAACAACATCACAATGCGATCAATTCCCGGCGCCGAACCTCCGTGCGGCGGCGCACCCAATCGCATCGCCGACAACATCCCGCCAAAACGCGCCTCCAACTCCTCTTGCGCGTATCCCGCAATCCCGAACGCCTTGATCATCACCTCCGGCAAGTGATTGCGAATTGCTCCGGAAGACAACTCTACGCCATTGCAAACGATGTCGTATTGATACGCCTTAATATCCAACGGATTCATCGTCTCCAACGCCTGCAATCCGCCCTGCGGCATCGAAAATGGATTGTGCGAGAAGTCGATCCTCTTGGTTTCCTCGTTCAACTCATACATCGGGAAGTCAACAATCCAGCAAAACCGGAAAGCATTCTTCTCGACAATATCCATTTCCTCGGCGATCTTCGTGCGCGCTTGCCCCGCCAATTTGTTGGCCGGGTCAACCTTGTCGCACACAAAGAACACCGCGTCTCCATCGGCCAACCCAACAGTCTCGCGCAACGCCGCCTCCGGCACGAACTTGGCGATCGGCCCCTTTCCGGCGCCTTTCTCGAACAGAATATACCCTAATCCCGGCGCTCCCAACCCACGCGCCCAGTCATTGAGCTTATCAAAGAATGAACGCGGCCGATCCCCCACACTCGGAGCGCGAATCGCTCGGACCACGCCGCCCTTGTCGAGCACACCCCGAAAAGCGCGAAACTCAACGTCGGAGCGACGGAAAATCTCGGAGACATCGCAGATCACCAATGGATTACGCAGGTCCGGCTTGTCCGAACCATACTTCAACATCGCATCCGCATAAGCGATGCGTGGAAACGGCGCAGGCGTCACCGCCGGAAGCGTCGGACGGCGGAATCCGCCAAACTCCGCAAACACGCCGGACAACACCGGCTCAATCGCCGCGAACACGTCTTCTTGCGTCACGAACGACATTTCAAAATCAAGCTGATAGAACTCGCCCGGCGAACGATCGGCGCGACTGTCTTCATCTCGGAAGCACGGCGCAATCTGGAAATACCGATCAAACCCGGCCATCATCAGAAGCTGTTTAAACTGCTGCGGCGCCTGCGGCAAAGCATAAAATTCACCCGGATGAATGCGACTAGGCACCAAGAAATCGCGCGCGCCCTCTGGACTGGAGGCGGTCAATATCGGCGTCTGAAACTCGGAGAACCCCTGCTCGATCATGCGGCGACGCACTGAGGCGATGACTTGGCTGCGCAACATGATGTTGCGCTGCATTTTATCGCGTCGCAGATCGAGAAAGCGATAACGCAAACGCACTTCTTCTCCGGCGTCGGCCTCGGCGTTGACTTGCAACGGCAACGGATCGGCGGAGCTTTGCACGACAATGTCTTGAATCTGAACTTCGATGCGCCCGGTGGGGAGCTTTTCGTTTGAGGTTTCGGCGGAACGGGCCACCACCGCGCCGGTGACTGTAATCACCGATTCCAGTCGAATCGTCTCGACTTTGGAGAAGATCGGGCTGGTGTTTTCAATCACGCACTGCGTCAATCCGTGATGATCGCGCAAGTCGATGAACAACAAACTGCCGTGATCGCGCTTTCTATGAATCCAACCGGATAAACGAACAGTCTTCCCAGCGTCCTCCAGTCGCAGGGCGCCGCAGGTGTGAGTTCTATAAGCATGCATGTTGTTTTCTAGCCTTATTGTAAAAGTGACGTCTCTGAACAAAAATTAGACGGGTCCAGGGACTGTGTTCCTGGTCGCCGGGGATCATAAGGGGG
>CAUYUA010000205.1:0-42720 GCA_963575675.1 Azospirillaceae bacterium | reverse complement strand
CAAAAACCGGCCTATTCTGCTCCCGCAACGTCGCCAACCGCGCCTCAGTGTAGGGCTCCCAAACCAATCGCGGGGCCATCGCGCCCTCTTCCCCATCCGGAGACGTCGCGATATGCGCCAATCCCAAAGCCGTCGCCAATCCAATCGCCATCGCCGCGTTCCCCGTCCATCGCCACGGACGCCGCGTGTTGCGAGACGCCTCATAAGACCATGCGGAAAAGGCAATAGCGACGCCGCCGCTTAAAGCAAAAAGGACTCCGGAAGCCCCGACTTGCAGACTGAAGACCCAGACCAACCAAGCGGCGGAAGCGTACATCGGAAACGCAAGAAGCTGTTTCAGCCGCAACATCCAAACATTGGGGCGAGGAAGAAAGCGCAATAAACCGGGACAAAACCCAAGAAGCAAATAAGGCAACGCAAGACCCAATCCCAAAGCGAGAAAAACGCTCATCGCTGTCCAAGGAGATTGGGAAAGAGCAAAGCCAATCGCCGCGCCCATAAAAGGAGCGGTGCAAGGGGTGGCGACGACAACAGCCAAGAGCCCGGTGAAGAAAGAACCCGCCAGCCCCCGCTTGGCGGCGAGGCCGCTCCCGAGACTAACCATTCCGTGGCCAACGGTGAAGACGTCGGAAAGGTTGAGGCCGACGGCAAAAAGAAGATAGGCGAGGAGAATGACGGTGGTGGGAGATTGAAGCTGAAACCCCCAGCCGATGAGAGAGCCGCCAGCGCGAAGAATGAGCAAAGAACCGCCGATCGTTGCGAATCCAAGCAAAATTCCCGCCGTGTAGACAAGAGCGTGGACGCGGACTTGCCATGGCGTGTGACGAGCCGCGTCAACCACGCTGAGGGTCTTGAGGCATAGAACCGGAAAGACGCAAGGCATCAAGTTAAGCAAAGCTCCGCCGATCAGAGCCAGCAACAAAGCAGAGAGCAAAGTGGTCTGCTCTTGGTCCTCGGAGGCAAGGTCTTCAGAGGCGAAAGAAGCGTGTTTGGAAGAAGCGGCGATGTCCAGGACGCGCCTTGTCCCGGTTTTGGTCGGGTCTTCAAGCGCCAAAACGCCCTCAAGTTTACGGTTGTTCCAATCTTGAGCGGCGCGCATGTCAAGGGTCAAGCGAACAAGCGCTTCTCCGGAAGGACTTGAAGGCAGAGGGCGAATCGAGTGCTTTTGGGGCGCGGCAAGGTCCAATGCGCCGACTTCGGAGGAGAAGAACTCGATTTCGCGGTTGCTCCCGACCCATGCGGCGGGCAAAGGTGCGACAGAGAGCCGAATTTGCCCGGAAACGGCGTGTTCGAATTCAGCAACGGCTCCCGGCGGCAGAGACACGGGCATGGCGCTGTCGGCGCGGACAAATAAAGCTTGGTGATCCGGGTGAGGTTCGGCTTGTGCGGCGACCAGAAGATTGAGCCCCAAATCCGCCTCTTCCGGCACGCACATTTCAGCGCAGACCAACCAACGGGCGTGAACCTTTAAAGAAACGACGTCTCCGATGGAACGGGCGCCATCAAGGGAAACTGCGACGGGATAAAGGACTTCGTGGGCGTAGCCATAATTTGTCAGAGTTCCGACAGGAATTTTATGCGGCGCAGGGAAAGAGATGGGGCCAACGGTCGCGCCGGTGGTGGGCGCCCAATCAAGAGTCGGCGGTAAACCGGAATCTCCGGGATTGCGCCAATACACATGCCATCCGTCGCGGATGATCAGCCTCAATCCGATTCGAAACATCCCTTGAGGCGCGACTTCGACGACTTCGCTGACCAAAGAGGCCGTGACATGGTTGGTGACAGCTTGATAATTGAGCGGCTCGGCGACCGATGATCCCAGCAAGCCGAAACTCGCCAGCAAAACCAGGAGTCCTTGAGGGATCGCTATGCCGAACATGGGATGTCTTTCTCTCGTTGTTATGAAGATTCGTTGTTATGAAGAAGCTCGATAACGTCTAAGAGATTTTAAGCGGTCGAGGCCGGTCTTCAGAAAAACGCTTCGTTTGGAGGAGGTAAAGCAAATTCCGCGCCGGTGTTGGTCAGCCCTTGACGATTGTTAATGATAGACGATTGTTTTAGGTGTGGGAACTTCTTTGTGCATTGCAAGAGGGAAGAGACGCCCTCTGTGCGATTGCCGCAACTCTAGGCAACGTGTCTGTTCTTTGAGCGTTTGAGAGTGCAGAGATCTTGTTGGTCGGCTTTCGTTTGCAGACCTTGCGTTCTGTTGAGAAGCTTGTATCTTTTTTTGACTCAAGGAATTAGGAGCAAGCGTTTTTGGGGTCTATTTTCGAAAGAAGAATCTCCCGAATAAAATTAGAAGGGTCCAGGGGCTTCGCACCTGGCGGTTCGGGATCATAAGGGAGTCTCTCGTCCTTGGTCCCGATAGATAGGGACATAATCTTCCAACCCTTCTAATTTTCTTCTGAAAGGGAAATAGTCATTCCATGAAAGACCTACGTCCTTTAATTCGTCTGCATCGCTGGCAGCTTGATGAAAAACGTCGTGCGTTGGTGGAGCTGCAAACAATGCTCGATAATCTTTACGCTCAAGCCAAGACTCTGGAAGACAGGATTATCGAAGAACAACAAGCCGCACGGAAAACTCAAGAAGTCGCGTTCGTCTATCCGAGTTTCGCCAAAGCCGCCATCAACAGCCGAAAACAATTAGCTTTTGCAATTTCTCAAGTCGAAGCGCAGGTCTCTCAGGCAATGGACGATATCGCCGAAGCCTTCCAAGACCTTAAGCGTTACGAACTGGCTCAGGAAGAGCGCGTTAAGGCTGAAAAAGAACAACGCCGACTACGCGAAAACATTACCCTCGACGAAACCGCCGCCATTCGTCATCGTCGTCGACAAGAAGAGGAAGAAGCGGCTCAGAAACAATAAATGTGGTCGCTCAAACATTGCCTTCCTTATCTCTTCCACACGTTCACTCATTTGAAACTGCACGGACATGAGCAACAGCGTCATCAGAGTGCGCGGCGCGCGCGAACACAACCTGAAATCGGTTGATATCGATTTGCCGCGCGATCGGCTGATCGTGATTACAGGTCTTAGCGGTTCCGGGAAATCCTCTTTGGCTTTCGACACAATATACGCCGAAGGACAAAGACGCTACGTCGAAAGTCTATCGGCCTATGCGCGTCAGTTCCTTGAATTGATGCAGAAACCGGATGTTGACAGCATTGAAGGATTGTCTCCCGCGATTTCCATAGAACAGAAAACAACTTCAAAAAATCCTCGATCGACCGTTGGAACGGTGACGGAGATATATGATTACATGAGGTTGCTTTACGCGCGTGTGGGCGTTCCTTATTCTCCCGTCACGGGGCTTCCGATTGAAAGTCAGACGATCAGCCAGATGGTCGATCGAATCCTTTCGATGCCGGAGGGAGCGCGCGTGCTTATTCTTGCGCCGATCGTCCGGGATCGTAAGGGAGAGTATCGAAAAGAATTGCAAGAACTCAAAAAACGCGGTTTCACGCGCGTGCGCATCGATGGCGACCTTTATGAGATTGAAGACGCCCCGTCTCTCAATAAAAAATTGAAGCACTCGATTGAAGTCGTGGTCGATCGCTTGGTCGTTCGTGCAAAAGACCTCGGCAATCGCCTCGCGGATTCGGTTGAAACGGCCCTGTCGCTCACCGATGGGTTGTTGTTCGTCGACAACGCCGACACGCAAGAGCGCACAATTTTCTCGGCAAAGTTCGCCTGCCCGATCAGCGGATTCACTATTCCAAACATCGAACCGCGTCTTTTTTCGTTCAATAACCCGGCGGGAGCGTGTCCAAGTTGCGACGGTTTAGGGAGCAAGCACTATTTCGATCCTGAGCTGGTCATTCCAAATCACGATGTGACGCTTCGGGCCGGAGCTTTGGCTCCGTGGGCAGGAAGCTCTTCTCATTACTATATGCAGACCTTGGAAGGACTAGCGCAATATTTCAGCTTCAGCTTGGATGTTCCATGGCGCGAATTGCCGGATGAGGCGCAACATGTGGTTCTCTATGGCTCTGGAACCGTTGCTCTGACTTTGCGTTATGAAGACCGCACTCGGAGTCATGAAGTTACAAAACCGTTCGAAGGATTGATCCCCAATCTGCAACGACGTTGGCGCGAAACCGACAGCGCCCTAATTCGTGAAGAAATCAGCAAATATCAATCAACCCAACCATGCGATGATTGTCGTGGACGCCGCCTGAAGCCGGAAGCTCTGGCGGTGAAATTAAGAGGCTACAATATTTCAGAAGTCAGCGAACTTTCCATCCTGGAAGCTTCGCGTTGGTTCGGCGAATTGTCCGATCACTTGACCGCCAAGGATCGTGAGATTGCCTACAGAATATTAAAGGAGATCAACGAAAGATTGGGTTTTTTGGTGAATGTCGGTCTTGGGTATTTGAGCCTTAATCGGGCTTCGGGAACGCTTTCCGGCGGCGAAAGCCAACGGATTCGATTGGCGTCTCAAATCGGTTCGGGGCTGACTGGAGTGCTCTATGTTCTCGATGAACCGTCGATCGGCTTGCACCAACGCGACAACGATCGTTTGTTGGAAACTCTGAAGCGCCTGCGAGACCTCGGCAACACGGTGATCGTCGTCGAGCATGATGAAGATGCGATTCGCTGCGCCGACTGGTTGGTGGACATGGGGCCGCGCGCCGGAGTTCATGGCGGTCAAGTGGTGGCGTGCGGAACTCCGGCGGAAGTCGAAAAACACCCCGAAAGTTTGACGGCGCACTATCTCAACGGAACGCGCTGGATTCCGGTTCCGAGCGAGCGTCGCTCCGGTCGCCCCGGCCAATTTCTGGAGATCGTCGGCGCTCGCGGCAACAACCTCAAGAATATCACCACTCGTATTCCTTTAGGAACCTTCACCGCCGTCACCGGCGTTTCCGGGGGAGGAAAATCCACTCTGATCATCGAGACTCTTTATAAATCTTTGGCGCGGAAACTGAACGGCGCTCGCGACATTCCGGCAGAGCACGACGCCATTAATGGTCTTGAGTGGATTGATAAGATCGTCGACATCGATCAATCGCCGATTGGCCGCACGCCTCGCAGCAATCCCGCGACTTACACAGGCGCTTTTACGCCGATTCGCGACTGGTTTGCAGCTTTGCCGGAAGCAAAAGCGCGTGGATATGGGCCGGGACGGTTTTCATTCAACGTCAAAGGCGGCCGGTGCGAGGCCTGTCAAGGCGATGGCTTGATCAAAATCGAGATGCATTTTCTGCCGGATGTTTATGTAACGTGCGACGTGTGCCAGGGGCGTCGATACAATCGAGAAACCTTGGAAATTCTTTATAAAGACAAGTCCATCGCCGATGTTCTGGATATGACCGTTGAAGAAGGGGCGAGTTTCTTTAAGGCCACGCCTTCGATTCGCGACAAAATGGAAACTCTGGATCGAGTTGGGCTTGGATATATTCGGATTGGCCAAGCGGCCACGACGCTTTCCGGCGGAGAGGCTCAGCGGGTGAAATTGGCGAAAGAATTGAGTCGTCGCGCGACCGGAAAGACTCTTTACATTCTCGATGAACCAACCACCGGATTGCATTTTGCGGATGTGGAGAAGCTCTTAGAGGTTCTTCATGCATTGGTGGATCAAGGTAACACGGTCTTGGTGATCGAGCACAATCTTGAAGTGGTTAAGACGGCGGACTGGATTATTGATATGGGGCCAGAAGGTGGATCAGGAGGAGGAGAATTGATTGCATCAGGTTCTCCTGAAGACATCATGAGCGCTTCCAATAGTTATACTGGACACTACTTGAAGCTTCACTTAAAAAGATGAAGGTTTGAGCGACGCCCTAAAGCACAACAAAAAAACAAGCCCAAGAAAGAGGTCCAGGGACTGTGTTTTCGGACCTCTTTCGAATATTATGCCCCTATTGTGCAAGGGGCCGCCGCCCCTTCATTCAACAAACTTCGTCTTAATGCGCAAGGTTCGAGGAATCATTCGGAGTCAGGAGGTGCGGAAGCATTTGTTTGTGAGGTTCCAAAAATAAAGATGATCCTCCTTCATTTAACCGCACACCGCCGTTTTTATGCAAAGAATCTCGATGTGTAAGAAAGCGCTCGTGGAAAGTGTTCGTCGTATCGGTGAACATCATGGTGATGCGAGGCGGCACGGCAAGCTCGATTTCCAACGAGGCGCGCTGAAAGGCCGAAAGATTGGTGGCGCGTTGAATGCGGCGGACGCCTCCCAAACTGAAAACGACGGATTGTAAGATCATGTCGCTCTGAACGCTGCGCTGAATCATGTCGAACTCTTCGTCAGAAACATCTTCGGAAGATTGTAGGCGAATCAGAACGCGCGGCGGAATATTCCATTCGATAACGAAAGATTTAACCTCGAAACCGAGCGTCTCAATTACAGGAACGACATTGTTGAGTTCTTGAATGATGCGGTCGAGCTGTTGCGTGACCATATCGTTAATACGAGGAATTTCCGGCAATTTTACACGAGAGAGCTTGTCGAAGTTAGGCAGAGATAACCGAGGCAGTGTGGGCAGCGGAATCCCGAAAAGTTTGTGTTTGATGGGAGGACCGTCGCCGGAGTCGTTCGAAGGGTGGTCGCCGGAAGGCGCAAGCGTATCCAAAAGCGGATCGGGAACCGTGAGAACGTTGAATTGAGTTTGATTGGATGCGGCAGGACCGGCGGCTTGTCCCTCTGTCGGCGCAACGACAAGAACCGATAAACTCAGAAGCGTCGATAGGACTCCCAAGAAATGGCGCATCACAATCAATTCCCACATTAAACAAGTGAAAAGAGTTTATTCTCTCCGCCGTCAAGACAAAAGCCTCTTCTTGCCGACAAGAGAGGAAAACGACACGCCGACTCTTCCAAACGGAAATTAGACGGCTCCAGAGACTGTCGTCTTCAATCTCCGAAACTCGTCTAATTTGTTATCGACTTGCGTCTTTTCTATCGCCGAATGTCTTGCTCGATGGTTTTGTCGGATCGCCCATCGTTCGCAAGGTGGCGATAAACTTGCAACGCCTCCAAAATACGCTGAACATAGTTCCGCGTTTCGTAAATCGGGATCAATTCTATCCAATCAACAGGATCAACTTTGCTCGAACGAGGATCGCCGAAGCTATCCAACCAAGAGCGCACACGACCCGGCCCGGCGTTGTAAGAAGCAATCGCCAGTATATAGGAACCGTTAAAACGCTCAATCATTTCGGCCATATAGGCGCTGCCCAGACGAACATTGTAAGCTTGATCGCCGGTCAGTTTGGGCAGAGCATATGGCAAATCGAGCTTCTTCGAAACCAGTTGCGCGGTGGCGGGCATCAGCTGCATTAACCCTCTCGCTCCGGCGCCGCTGACGATGTTGGTGTTGAAAGTGCTTTCTTGACGAATCAACGAGAGAACCAGCGGCGTCTCGATGGGCTGACCATTGGCGTGATTAAGAACGGGATACCCTTCCGCCAACACATAGACGCCGTTCTGCACCGCTTGTTTGGAAATAGAGATGGCCAGATCAGGACGACGAATCGACAGCGCCAATCGAGCGGTCAGCACGTAATCGGCGGGAGTCTTGGCTTCGTTGCCGCTTTTGCGCACAAACAAAGCGGCGCGATCATGGGTGTCCGCCGGATCGATTTCATACAACATCTGCGCGGCTTGAGCCAAAGAGCGTTTGGCGAAAGCGGCGCTCTCCGTCGATGAAATGTCAGGATCCGTGGGCAAGCGCAGTTGACCGTCTTGTCCGATTCGAGCGGCGGAGAGCTGACCATAGAAGGTGGCTCCAAAGGCGGCGGCGGCGGTGTGCCATTTGCGCGCTTCTTGGCGATTTCCCAAGACCTCGGCGGCTCGACCACACCAGTACGCGCCGCGCGAGCGACTGATCGGCGAACTGACCGCGCGATAGAGCCGGTGGAAATGGTCAAAAGCTTCAGAGGGCTTGTCTAAAAAACGCAGCGCCAACCATCCGGCGAGGAACTCGGCCTGAGACTGATTTTGACCTTCGGTTTGGCCATGGCGACGAGCGAGGGCGTAGGCCAGAGCATAATCTCCGCGCTCAATGGCGCGTCTCGCCAGCAAATGGCGATCGGACCACCATGCCGCAGGACGACCAAGCTTGTTTGGAGCCTTCAACAAAATCTCGGTCGCCCCCGAGTCGTTGCCTTTGACGCGCCGCCAATGCATGCGCTCGAACAACAAGCCGGGATCGCTGCGCAGACTTTCGGGAACGCGATCCACAACGGATTCGACGTCGCCGCTGTTGGAAATCAGAGCCAGACGCGCTTCGGCCAGAGCCTGATGACCATCGCTCACCAGAGGATACATCCTGCGCGCGGCGTCGGACTGATGATCCCACAGCAAGCGGTCAAGGCGGGCGATGTGATCTTCCGACCGAAGCATGGCGCGATAGCGACTGCGGAATTCTTGCTCTTCGTTTGCGTTGAAGGCGTTTTCAACCCAGCGGCGACGAACCAATTCGGTCAATTTCGTGGTTTCGCCTTCGGCGCCGAGCGCCGTCGCATAGCGGATGAATCCCTCTATGGTCAAAGGCGTATAAGAAGAAAACCAAGCGCGGATTTCGCTATTGGAGAGACTGTCGGTCATGGCCAACTCGGCTTGGCGCCGCAATCCCGACATATTGGGCCAATTGGCGTTATTCTTCGCAAATCCCGAAATTTCTTCAAAGCTCGCGCCGTTTCCGGCTTGAGAAATCTCCATCCAGCGCAGAATCTTAGCTGGAAATTTCTCTGAAGCCTGCTCGGCGACGCGACGCGCCTCATTCCAGCGATCGCTATCGGCGGCGCGAAAGGCCTCGCGGTAAATCTCCACATCACGCGACGATAACAAACCTGCCTGCGCGGGACTCCCCATTCCCAGCAGAACGGCGACGATGAGACAAAGCAGCCTCAACCACGACGCCGAAGACGAATTCGCCGAATGAGTGTGGCTTGTTGTCTCTCTCGCCGACCTTGCGGACGGGACGACGGCGCATTCTTGGCAAAGAAAGTGGCGGGCGAGCTTGCCGGAAACGCAGGAGACGGCTAATGTTTCGATAGCCATAAATCGGCTCCGAAGGAGGTTGGAATGTTTAAGGGATCGATCGTCGCCCTGATTACCCCGTTCAGGAATGGCGAGGTCGATGAGGCCGCCTATCAGTCGTTGGTCGACTGGCAGGTCAAAGAGGGAACGCATGCTTTGGTGCCCTGCGGCACCACGGGTGAATCGCCGACTCTCAGCCACCGCGAACACAAACGTGTGGTCGAGCTGTGCATCGAAGCGGCGAACGGTCGAGTGCCCGTGATTGCGGGAACGGGCTCCAATTCGACCGATGAGGCGATTGAGCTGTCCCGTCACGCCAAACAGGCGGGCGCGAACGCTGTTTTGGTGGTTGCGCCTTACTATAACAAACCGACTCAGGAAGGGCTCTATCAGCATTACAAAGCGATCCATGATGCAGCGGATGTGCCGATCATCATTTACAACATTCCGGGGCGCAGTGTCGTCGATATGTCGATCCCGACAATGGCTCGTTTGGCGAAACTGCCGAATATTGTCGGCGTGAAGGACGCCACGGCTGATTTGTCGCGGCCTTTGCGCACGCGCCTGGAAATCGGCCCTGATTTCTGTCAGCTTTCCGGCGAAGATGCAACAGTGGTTGGTTTCTTGGCTCAAGGAGGCGTTGGCTGCATCTCCGTCACCGCAAACGTCGCGCCCCGTCTATGCGCAGAGCTTCACAACGCCTGGCAAGCCGGTGATTTGCCTACAACTTTTGCTTTGCGCGATCGGTTGGGGCCGTTGCATCAGGCGATGTTTGTTGAGACCAATCCGGCGCCGGTCAAGTGCGCTCTGAACCTTTTGGGACGCTGTGAAAACCAGCTTCGTCTGCCTATGGTGACGGTCTCTGACGCGAATCGGGCCATTATTCGTGAGGCCATGATTAAGGTTGGGGTTTTGTCTGAGTAGAAGCTCCATATAGGAAGCGAATTGGAATTAAACGGGTCCAGGGACTGTGTTCCTGGTCGAGGGGGGATCATAAGGGGGGGGGCTCGACAGCCCCCCTTATTCGCGAAGCGATCTTCCTCTGGAATTTTTTATGCGCATCGTTCTACCGTCGGCCCGACGCGCCCCTCTGCAAAAGCGAACAATAAAGACAAATAACTCCAGAGGAAGATCGCTTCGCGAATAAAGAGAGCGATCGAGGCCCTTTTATAATCTTCTTTGTCGCGTGTCGATACGGAGACATCAGAAATCAACGCCGGGTTGCGCTTTCACTCCGGAGCGAAACGGGTGTTTGATTAGCGTCATTTCCGTAACGAGATCCGCGGCGGCGATTAGCTCCGGCAAAGCGTTTCGCCCTGTGACGACAACATGACAATGAGGCGCCCGACATGACAACCCTTCCAGAATCTCTTGGATCGGCAAATAGCCATATCGCAGAACGATATTCAGTTCATCAAGAACAACCAAACGATAAGATGCGTCGGCTAGAATTTCTTGTGTTTTCTTCCATCCGGCGCGTGCGGAAGCAATATCACGTTGACGATCTTGAGTTTCCCATGTGAATCCCTCGCCAATTGCAAGAACGTCTACGAGGTCCGGAAATTTATCTAAAACGCTGCGTTCGCCGCTATCGCGTTGTCCTTTGACGAATTGAACCATGGCGACACGGAATCCATGACCGATTGCGCGCATCATCATGCCGAATGCGGCCGTTGACTTTCCTTTTCCTGCGCCGGTGTGAACAATCAACAGTCCTTTTTCGATGATTTTTTCGGATAATATTTGGTCGCGCGCAATTTTTCGAACAGCCATTTTCTCGGCGTGACGCACGTCAATATCTGATTCGCTCTGTTCCATTTTTTTCTCCAACCCCCACGTCGATTCAATGCGCACAAAAATCAAACGGGTCCAGGGATTGTGTTCCTGGACCCGTTTAATCTCCGAAACACAAATTTTTTGGACGCAGTGTAATTAAAAATCAATCCTGAAAGCGAACCAGCCGCCACCCCCAGATACGGCGCACTCGCCACCAAGGGCCATGACGTCACCAACGCCGCATAAACACTGTAATTTATGACGCCTCCCAGACTGTTGGCCGCCACAAACATTCCCCATTGACGGTAAATAGGGGTTTCATAGTCTTTGCAAAACGTAAACAGACGATTCAAAAACCATGTCGTCGTAACGGCGACCATAAAAGATGCGAGTCGGCCCGTGTATGGATCCAACCCAAAAACAGAGATTGTCAGGATCAGCGCGCAGCTATCTACAACAAGGCCGACCACGCCGACCATGCCGAATCGTATAAATTTAGACTTCGTCATGCGGCTCCAATTGAGATTCTTTACGCGCATTCTGCTCTATCCTTTCCGCTTTTGAGCAAGACAAACATTTACATCGAAATCGTCTCCGATCCGTCGTAAGCTTCGAAAAGCCTGTCCGGAGAATACGTCTATGTTTCCAACGGTTTCCGGTGAGTTAGCCCATCAAGGTCAAAGTCCGCCAAGCGATTTTACGCGACAAAACGACGCGCAAAAACCGCACTTCGCCATTCAGAACTTTCTATACCTTCCGTCGAGCCGAAAACCTAAAAAGTTACACCATATTTTCTCGGACTTTCGAGTGAACGGAGCTTATCGCGTTTTGAAATTCAATGGCGTTGTGGTCTCGGATGTTGTGGTCTCGGATGTTGTGGTTTTGGGCGCTGTGGTTTTGGGCGCTGTGGTTTTGAACATCGGCGACGCGCCATGCTTATGATCGTTATTGATAAAGTGACGGCGGCTTTACCTCGCGCATGGGTGCGCCGCGTTCTTTATCCTAGCGCTATTACTCCCTTACCGTTTTCTCCTTCTTCCGTCGAGGGAGTGGCTGTCTTTGATGGTCGTCCAATTGTCGTCGTGTCGCCGACGTTCTCTGCTGTCCCTGCGATGCCGCTTTGCGATAAATCTCGGAATGAAGAAGTCAACGAGCGGTGGGTGGTGATCGGACCGCCTGATTCGTTGGATTGTCTGGTTGCTTTGCGTGTGTCCAGAACTCTGGGGTTCATCGAAGGCGATGGTTCTCCGTGCGCTTCGGATGCGACGGTTCCTTTGTTGTTATCGCCGGAGTGCGTTGCTCCGTGGTTATTTGCCTCATCATATCGATTTACAAAATGCGTTTCCGCGCCGTTGTCTCTTTCGACGCCGCCGACAATTCCCTTGCTGTGCGTCGAAACCGGACATGGCGTGATCGGGCTTTTTCTGACGGAAGTTCTTGGCGTCGTCTCGGCCGATTTTACCGAAGTGAGTTCTTCCTCGATGAATTTCGAGGTTTCATCTCTGTTGCCGCCATTGATTCGCGTCAATGGGCGTTTGATCCCGGCGCACTCCTTGAATGCTTCTCTACGGAGCGCCGCGAAGCAAGTTGGATCGCCATCTGCGTTTGATGCGGTCGAAGAGCCCTGGGTCATTTTGGGTCGCAACGGCGTCACAGAGGTTGTTGGTTTGCTTGTTCATCGTGTTTTGAAGTTGCATCACTGTCCCGCGCATTATATCCATCGACTTCGACAACCGCTTTCTCGTGAAACGCGATTTGTTTTGGACGACGGACAAACGGCCTTCCCAGTTTACGACTTTGCCGATCTTATCGCTTCCCCAACACTTCGCGAGGATCAAGACGGGAAGAAAACGCCGAGCCTCGATGAAAATGGCGCGCTTGATATTGTCGGTTTGATCGGAGGAAAAAGCGCAGACCAAACATTGACCGGGTTGCGTTTGACCAGCGCCGAGTTTGCATGGAGTGTTCCTTTGGCGCTGATTGAAGCGCTGGAAGACACAGACCAAACGCAAGAAATTATCGACATTGCACAAAACGCGGCTCCAAAGCCGAGCTATCGGAATATTCCGGCGAATGCAACGCCTGTTTTTGACGTCAGTCGCTTGCTTGGCGCGAATGATCGTGATGAAAAAATCCAAACAGGCTTTTTGGTGCGACTCCGTTTGGCGGATCATCAGCGCGTTGCGCTATGGGTGGCGCATGCGAACGAGGAAACAGATGAACTCTTGTGCGACGACGCGCCGTTGGAAGAGGGTGACGTTATCGTGCGTGGCTGGCGAACGCCTCCGGCGCTTCCGCCGGTTCCTGCGGCGTTGTTTGACGCGGTGCGTTGGGAAAACGGCTTTTGGACGCTGCGTTTGCGAACCGAGCTGACATCGGCGGGGTTGCCGTGGATCTTTCGGCGAGCTTTACGACGGTCTCTGATTGGGTGGTTCTCCGGAGAATTAAACGAATCCAGGGACTGCGTTCCTGGTCAGGAGGAGTTTCAGGGGGAGTTATACCAAGTCCCAATGACTACAACCCATAGGCCCACTTTCTGATACCAATAGACATAATTTTCCAAGGGCGTTTCACCAGGTTATTCCAAGCGAAGCAACAGCGTTCAACAATGTGATTATAAGTTTTAAAGATAATATCTGATAGCCAGTTTTCACGGAGATATTGCCAGATATTTTCAACAGGATTGAGTTCTGGGCATTTTGGAGGCAACGGAAGTAGCGTTATATTATCAGGTACTTTTAGTCGTTTTGATGTATGCCATCCGGCTTGATCAAGCAGAACTATTGCGTGTGCATTGGAAGCAACATTTCGGGATATTTCGCGTAGATGTAAGATCATAGCGGCACTGTTGCATTTAGGCAGAATTAAGCCTGCGGCTTTACCTAAAGCAGGACAAATTGCACCAAATAACCAAACAGAACGCGTTCTTTGGTCTTTGGGAGACATAGGACGGGAACCTCGTTTTGCCCAACGTCTTGTTGTTTTGGTTTTTTGGCCGACGCGAGCCTCATCTTGCCACCACAGCTCTATTACTTTTTCATGTGAAAGTGTTTCTTTGATCTTCATAATTTCGTTTGGGAAGTTTTTTTAAAATTTTCAATGGTGTCCGGTGCTTGAGACCAATGGCGGGGACGTGTTGATAATTTTCTGAATTTCATAGTACGAAATTTTCGACTCCGAGTCTGTTTGCTGATGGGTATGCGATATGTGTCAAAAAGCCCTTTCACCAAATCGAGAAGCCTCCAACGAACGAGACCATCAATCTCCGCAGATGGTCCTCGTTCAACAATTTCAGATAATTTCTGTCTTTGATCGTCATTTAAAATAGATGTTCTGCCTAGAGCTTTTCTTTCTAGTAGCCCATCTGGGCCTTTCTTGTTGAATACAATAACCCAATCCCGAATTGTTTGCAACCCGACACCACTGAGTTGTGCGGCTTCACTTCGCGTTTTTCCGTCATATAGGTGCGCCAATGTCAAAAGCCGCCGAACCTGCGCCGGACATTTCGATGTTTTTGCAAATCTACGAAGTTCATCGCCTGAGAAATCGCTCCGAAGTTTAATTGCTGCACTCATGACAAACCTCCATCGTTTGTCACAAGTGAATCGTCTTATATCCGTATTTGCAAGAGAAAAATATGAGTCCCCGTTTACGAGACTTGGTATTATATACTCTGTCCGATTGAGAATCCGAAAAAAACCAGCAAGGAATCGGGGCTTCGCCCTCGACCCACCAAAGGCCGGGAGGCCTTTGGAAACCATGACTTGGAGTTTGTGACAACCAGAAGTGTGAGGGCCATTTCAATTCAGGGAGACCACACGATTCAGGGAGACCGCACGATTTTCGCACTCTCAAGTAAGCAGAGTATAGAAAGAAAAGGGAGGGAGGGGGAGGAAGGAAGGAAGCGACGCCCTCTTTGCCACAAGGCAAGATTCGCGCAAGCGGCAACATGTTCGCCTTACGGCGAATAAGAGGGGCCATCGGGCCCCCCCTTATAATCCCCCACGACCAGGAACACAGTCCCTGGACCCGTTGGTTTATTGTTTTTTTGAAAACGCCTCGTCACGAAAACCAAGCGCGTCCCATCATTTTTACTTTCTCTTTCAAAGAAAAACGCTCATCCGAAAGAGCTTCCAACAAATCGGAGAGACGCTTGGAAATCATGACCGTATAAATTGTTATGGCGTATGTCGGCGCAAAAGCCAACAAAAAATAGAGCACCTTCATATAAAGGGGGTCGTCTGCCGCCGAAATCAAATTCATGCCCAGAAACCCGCCTGTGGCGGTGCCAATCAAACCAAAAGTCGTCACCACCGTTAGACGCACAACCGTGTTCGCCTGACGTCGCAACCCATCACTGTCTATATATTGAGCCATATCCTGGACTTCGGTGCTGATGTCATCGTACAGGACATGAGTATTGTGATGTTTATGATACATATCAAACAGCGCCCGCGCGTCGGACTGCGTAGAAACCTCATGAAACCAGTAACGATGCGTAAAGCGCAAAAAAATTTCAAAAAGTTGGCGCGTTGTGCGTTTAAACCGCTTGACGTTTTCTGCGTCACGAATATCCAAACGATTAACGGCTCCCGCCAATCGATCTCCAAACATCAAAAGCGCAGCTTTGTGAAAATGGGCAATCAAACCAACAAGAAAATACTGCCGTCGGAATTGTCCCAACAGACCGTGTTCGTTATCTGTGAAGAAAGGATGATTGGCTTCTCCCACCATTACAAAAGCATGTCCCGAACACAGAAAACGTGTGTTCGCGGCAAAAGGGTGCTTAACGCCCCAATAGCGATCATAACAAAATTCGTCTTCGAAATGCTCCAAGAAGCGTTCGGAAAAAGGAAGACGATTTCGCTGCTCATCCGCCCGTGTCGACCAACACAACCGCACAAAATCGGCGCGAGACAGACTCTGCGGGTTATCGACGGCCAGATAAGCCATAAGGGGAGTGCGGTTATATTCCAATTGACGATAACGCAGCACGCCCGCTTGTTCTGAGGCGTCCAACACCATCGGCGCAAGGAGGAACTCCCAATCTGCGGAGATCGGGGCGGCTTTTTGTCGGCATACGAAGGTGAGAAATTTCTCGCGGTTTTCGTAGTCGGATGTCGCCAGAGGGACGCCTTCGGTTGAAAGCCACTCGACGCGCGCCAAACAATGATCGCCTTGGCCTTGTTGGTCCCAGCTCGAAGGGTAAGAGCGCCCAAATCGATATAGAATCTCTTGAACCACATTCAGAGGCAGATCATCGGCAAACGTCTCAATGACGAGAATAACCACATCGACGTCATAAAAGAAATAAAGCTTAATGTGGGCGATATTCAGCGTAACCGGCGCTATGTTGGTGTTGTCTTTGAAAACCAAGCGCACGGCGGCGATGTCTGAACGACCATAGACGCGAATCGGAGAGGGACAATGTTGACCGTCGCGGCCTTCTCCATAAAGAAAACGCTGAACAGCAGGAAGAAATGCGACAAACTCGCTGTAGCGTCGCGCCTTAAAGTGGTCTGGATCGGCGAAGTCGTCTTGAATCTCAACCCACGGGCTATCGGCTGCGTCGAGCTGCTCCCAGTGGCGCTGGATTTGATGGCGATCTTCCAACGGTTGCAGTTGGAGCGGCCACAATAATATTTCTCGAAAATGGCGCGCAATCGTGGGGGGAATCGTAGGAGTTGAAGCATCCACGTCCAAAAATCTCCCCGACAAAGACAGGGGCCAGCGGCTTTAGTCACACCTAAAGCCGCGCCGAACATCCACCCCGTTGGCCTCTAAAACTTCGACTTGTCGAGGCCTTGCGCACTCTGAATCGGAGGCTTATTTTGCAGCGATCCGCTCTTGAGCCTTGGCGATTTGGCGCTTTAAACGCCGAGCTTTGGGAGACAACACACAATCCTTTGCGGACGACAAAAAGACGTCCAAACCACCTTGATGCTCGATGGAGCGAATGGCGTTTGTAGAAACCTTCAGGCGCACCGCTCGGCCAAGAGCGTCGCTCAATAGAGAGGTTTCCTGAAGATTAGGTTGAAAGCGGCGACGGGTCTTGTTGTTGGCGTGACTAACGTTGTTGCCGAACTGCGTCCCTTTGCCGGTCACGGAGCACCGACGAGCCATCGGAGAAATTCCCTGTTAAAGGTCAAGTCCAGACGCCCGGGGCCGCCGAGAAGAAAGGCGACACGCCGTTGCGCGAACCAAAAGGAAAACGGGTGGATAAAACACAACACCGCCGGACGAGCCGCCCGGCGGGTGCGTTTCCTTATAGAGAAGCGATATGGCGGGCGTCAAGCCCGTTTTCCGGAACCGGACTTTGGCGGCTCCAAAGCGGGAAGAGCGGGAGGCTGATTGGCGCTCATCACCGGAGGCGTCAATTCGGCCACCAGCTGTGTTGTAAGCTCCATCATCACATTCAGACTGACGACGGCGCGCGTGCTGAAAACTTCAACCCACGCCTGCTGAATTTGCGACGCCTCTACCGGAGAACGACATGAAGACAATTCCTTCACCGCCTTGGCGGCGTCATTCATACCTTCGGTCACAAAATTGAGCCAAAGTTGATAACCTTTCTGCACAACCGCCGACGCCCGTGCTGAACGCGCGGTGACGTCTTCCGGGCTCAATTTGGAAATTTGATCCATATTGCTGTAGAGCCCCATAAGGGTAGAATACATTTTTGGTCTCCCGGATTGAGGCGGTCGACGCCAAAACGAATCGCACCATGGTTTTCGGCGCGTATCGACGTGGCGTGTTCAAACCTCTTCATGAATGTCCGCGTATGAGTAAAGTTCGTGTTGCATTGGTTGAGGCGACCCTATCCGCATTTGACGTCAACGGCAACATTCCGTTTTCGAACGGCTATGATTTCCGTATGGCGCACAGATTCTTATGCCTCTTAGATAAAAAATTAAAGGGATACAGGGACTGTGTTCCTACTCCTCTTTATAATCCCTTCTATTTCTCCTAATTTTTATTTAAAAGCTCAGCGATTGGGTCAACCGCGACAGCGGCGGGCGGTTGAAATGGATTGCCCTGAACCAACACAATCGCCGCCGTTGGCGCCGCCGACACCGCAAACAACAATACGGCCGCCAATTCCGCCTGTGGACTGCCAAAATGCACCATAATCAAAGAAATCATGGTGATCGTTCCCAAAAACGCCACCCCTAGCCACTTTAACGGGTTGACGTGTGTTTGGCTTAAAGCAATTCTCGAATCCCGAGCGCTGCGCGCTTGAATCGCCTGCCCCAACATCAACCCATAGACATTTGAATTCAGGCTCTGCGACACTTGAGGCGTTGTCAGCGCGCTCAAAAGAGCCTGCAAAGCCTCGGCGGCGCGAGGGCTGGCTTGACGCTGCGTCAACAAAGGCCATTCTTCGTCTCGGGTAACGCGCACATAGTGACGAACGGCCTCTGTAAGCTTGGTTCGAGATGAATCAGGCAAAGCCTCGGCGAGTTGCAACAAATTGCGCAAATTCCCGGCCTCTTGAAAGACGATGCTCAAGGCGCGGTCGCGGGCGAGCCATGTGTCGTTGGCCATGAACACAAGATTTAAACCGAACAAGACGCCGACGACGCTCAAAAAAGCCGGTTGTACGCCGCGAAAGACTTGGATTCGCTCTGCATAGCGCGAATATTGAGCGATCCAGAACATTCCCAAAGCCGTCGCCAGCGTGCCGAAGAAAGCCGCTGTAGCAAAGAAATAGTGATCGTAAACACCAAATAAAGACGACATGTCAGCCTCAGAAGATGCAACGTCATCACAAGACCTGACGACAAGATAGCGTCGACGCAAGCGGAAAGTAAACCGTCACCACGGTCCCTTTGCCGACCACGCTTTCAATTGAAAGTCGTCCGTCATGCAGAACGACCAACCCTTGAACTAAAGACAATCCCAATCCGACGCCGATCTCGGCGTTGGCGTAACGATTATCGATTTGTTCAAACGGCTTAAGCAATCGTTCGATATGATCCTCGGGAATCCCGATTCCGGTGTCGGCCACGGAAATCGCGATAAATCCATTCGGCTCTTCGCAGGCTGCGATCGTGATTTCTCCGCCTTCCGGAGTAAATTTAATTGCATTCGCCAAAAGATTGAAAAGAATTTGCTTTATGGCGCGTTGGTCCGCCCACAGCGTCGGAAGAGTATGAGGAATAAGCGATGTGATTCGAAGACGGTTCTTGTAAGCGCGTTGACGCACCAAGACTTCAACGCCGCGCGCCAAACTTTCTAAATCCAAAAACTCTTTTTCGATTGTGATTTTTCCGGCTTCAATTTTTGAAAGATCAAGAATATCGTTAATCAAGTTCAAAAGATGCGCTCCACTATCGTTGATATGCTGAGCGTATTCTTTATAGTGAGGAACGCCGACTTCTCCCAAAAGCTCGTCTCGAATGATCTCTGAAAAACCGAGGATGGAATTCAAAGGCGTCCGCAACTCGTGACTCATTTTCGCCAAGAAATCCGATTTCGCCTGACTTGATTTCTCCGCAGAGGCGCGCGCGTTTTTGAGTTCGGCCTCATAGCGTTTGCGGACGGAAATATCGGAGACCACGCCGACGATGCGAATAATCTGTCCTTGGGAGTTTAATTGCGCCAAAGCGGAAGACGCCACCCAAATCCAAGACCCGTCGGCTCTTTGAATTTGTCCTTCCTTATCGCAGCACCCCACCGAACCAAGCCGTAAAGAATCCAAACACACGCGCATTTCCGGTTGATTTTGAGGATGAAAGCGCATCAGCCACAGCTCGATCGATTGCTCTAATGTGGAAGCTTGGAGAATTGATAAATCGGACGATTGCAAAAGCTCACGCCATCGAGGCGAATAGTAGGATTCTCCGGTGTCGAATCTCCAATCCCAAATTGCATCCCGCGATCCCTCCACCGCCAAATTGAAGCGTTCTTCGCTGGCGCGCAATCGAAGTTGCTCGGTCAGCAACGCCTTTTCCGACGTTTCCACCGCGCTGAGCATCGCATTATACGCTTTTCCCAATATCCCCAATTCGTCACGATCATCCTCCGTCACCCTCAGCGCTCGTTCGCCGCGATAGATTCGCTCGCTGACGCGCGACATTTCGTTGAGGCGACGGGTTAAACGACCCGCAATTGCAAACGCCAAAAAAGTCCCGATAGATATTGCCGAAATTGTGTACACTACGCCGCCGATCACGGCGCGTCGCACTGCGGCGGCCACTTGATCGCGATTAAGGCCGACTCGCGCCCACCCGATCACTCGGTTTTGAAAAAGAATCGGCGCGGCGACATCCACCAAGCGTGGATTTATCACCAATGTTTCCGGACGCCTCTCTGACGTGGAGCGAGAAAGGTGAAAGAGGCGTTCGCTGATCGAATCGGTCAGGTAAGAACCGACTCGGGCGTTTTCGCTATGCGCCAGAACCCGCCCGTCTTTAGACAAAATCATGGCGTAACGCAGCTCTGGATTATGGCTCAACGCATAAATCACCTCCTCAAGGCCGGAGAGATCGTTCGCCAACACCCAAGACACGCTATTTGCGGCCAGAACCTCGGCTAAAACAACAGCTTGCTGGAAATTTACGTCTTGAAGCTGGGTGCGTTGACGCGCCACCATATCGACAATGAAAGCGCTCATCAGAAGGGCGTGAACCAAAGCGACGCTGATCGCTAATTGACGACGCACCGAAAAAAAGGGAATCTTCATTCTGGAGCAGTCCCAATATATGCGCGATACTGAGAAATAAACTCTCGTATCGGTTGATATGTGGAGATGTCTGCGCGTTCAAAGTGCGATACGCCAATTTTTTTTAGGATGTTGATTCCTTCAGGTGCGTCCTTCAAGGAAACCAGCATATCCATTACTTGTCTCACCACGGTTTCCGGCACGTCGTCACGCGCGATAACGGCGTAATTAATAAGTGGAAGCGTTCTCCAACGCGCAACGAGCTGCCCGGCAATTTCACTCTGTTCTCGAGAGAACAGCCGCCACGCCGACAACCACACGCCGGCGGCGGCGCTGTCGCCCCGATAAACGCTCATAATCGTGGATTCTATTGAGCCGACATAAACCGTTTTGATGTCTTTGTGAACGTCCAGTCCGTTCATTTGGAGAAACATCTGCGGCATCATTGTCGACGCCATTGCAGAGGACGCAGGATAGGCAAGAGTTTTTCCACGCAAATCTTCAATTTTGCGAATGTCGGATTCATTCCGCACCAGTATCACGCCCCGAAAATCGTCATCATCGCCTAATTTTCCAACGATGCGATAATTTGCTTCGGTTGCGTTCAACGCCTGGCCGGGATTGGCCAATGCGAAATGATAATGACGCGCGCGCAAACGATCGTCGAACGCGTTGTAGTTGCGCGACGCCTCCAACTCCAGTCGCCCATTGGAGAGAGACACATTCAAATGATGTATCAAAGGCTGATACATCGCATTCAATCGTTGGGGGTTATGAAGAGGATGAATGCCGAATATGTAAACCGGCAAGACGTGTTTTGGGATATCTTGGTAAATTGGTTGATAAGCTTCCTCGGCCGGCGTCGAGTCGCCAACGGAAGTCCAGTCTTTCATTACAACGGGCTTGTCTTCGCTCTGAGTGGTCTTGGTTACAACAATCAGCGTCGCCGCCGCCGTGATCGCCAGAGCGACAAGCAAATAAATCCAATACGCTTTTTTCTGCATATTCGGTTCTATTTCTGGTGGTTTTGGCAACATCTTGTCACCCGAAAATGGCGTATTTTACTTGTATCGTATCTTTACACTGTTTTCATGAACGCATCCTTCAATCTCCACTGATTATAGAACAATGCGCCGTCTATGCGCAAGAATTCTTATTTATTTTATAATAAATTTTACGAAACGTAACTTAAGCACGATGCATTAGGTTTTAAGAAAATATTGCATTTATATAATAAAGCGTCACTCTCATTTTAGCGTAGCCTTACTTTAATGCAAGCTTAATCTTATTTTCTTTACTTCATCTTGATATATTTTCTTATGAGAGAACATCCGGAGTCTGTTCGGAAAAAAATATCAATGTTCCCAACGACATTCGATGAACTGAACTCACAGGGCGCAATCCCTAAGTCCTTTCCCTAAGTCCTTTCATGTTTCACCCAAGAATCGGTGAGCATTTATCGAACGCGCATCAGAGCTGTTTAATTTTATAATCCAAGGGTTCCGGTTGTTTCATGTTGACTTGCGCCACCAGGAGTCTACAGTGGGTTATCCGGGAAACTTATGTTGAATCTTTGTGTTATGTCGATCTCCGCTCCTCTTCCGACCGAAATTTCCCTCACTCTGCCCGACGGAGCCGTGCGCCGATTTTCCGCCCCGATCACAGGAGCTGAGATTGCAGCGACAATCGGTCGTCGGTTGGCTGCGGATGCGTTGGCCGTTAAAGGGGACGGCAAGGTGTGCGATCTGTCGTTTCCGTTAACCGCCGATTCGCAGATTGAAATCATCACCCGCGACCATCCCGACGCGATGGAGCTGATTCGTCATGACGCGTCTCATGTCATGGCCGAGGCCGTGCAAGCGCTCTATCCCGGCGTTCAAGTGACAATCGGTCCCGCAATTGCCAACGGATTCTATTACGATTTCGCCCGCGAACAGCCTTTCACGCCGGATGATCTCGAAAAAATCGAGACCAAAATGCGCGAGATCATCGCCGCAAACCGGCCTTTCGTTCGTGAAGAGTGGCCTCGCGATCAGGCAATCGCCTTCTTTGAAGCCCGTGGAGAAGCCTATAAGGCCGAACTGATTCGCGACCTTCCCGAAGGCGAGGCCATCTCCGTCTATCGCCAAGGCGAGTGGTTGGACTTGTGTCGGGGACCGCATTTGCCCTCCACAGGTCGAGTCGGAAACGGATTCAAGCTTACCAAAGTCGCAGGCGCCTATTGGCGCGGCGATCACCGCAACGCTATGCTGCAACGCATTTACGGGACGGCGTGGCGCGACGAAAAAGAGCTGAAGGCCTATCTGCTTCAACTGGAGGAAGCTGAAAAACGCGACCACCGCCGTTTGGGGCGAGAGCTGGATCTGTTCCATCTGCAAGAAGAAGCCACAGGTTCGGTGTTTTGGCATCCCAAAGGATGGGCCTTGTGGCGGACTTTGGAAAACTACATTCGCACGCGAATCGCCGACGCCGGTTATGTTGAGGTGAAAACGCCTCAACTGATTGACCGCTCTTTGTGGGAAGCGTCCGGACACTGGGAGAAATTCCGCGAAAACATGTTCACGGCGACAGCCGATGAGGATAAAATACTCGCGCTGAAGCCGATGAACTGTCCCGGTCATGTGCAGATTTTCCGTCAGGGTTTGAAGAGCTATCGCGATTTGCCTTTGCGCATGGCGGAGTTCGGCGCATGTCATCGCAACGAGCCCTCCGGAAGTATGCACGGCATCATGAGAGTGCGCGCCTTCACTCAAGACGACGCCCACATCTTCTGCACCGAAGAGCAAATCACCTCTGAAAGCGTGGCGTTCTGTTCTCTGTTGCTGAGCGTCTATAAAGACCTGGGATTCGAAAACGTTTCCGTCAAATTCTCCGACCGGCCGCCCGTGCGCGCCGGCGCCGACGACGTGTGGGATCGCGCCGAAGCCGCTCTGAAAGCCGCCGTTGAGGCCGCAGGTTTGCCCTATGTTCTGAACCCCGGCGAAGGCGCCTTCTATGGCCCGAAACTGGAGTTCGTTCTGCGAGACGCCATTGGTCGTGATTGGCAATGCGGCACTTTACAAGTGGACTTCGTATTGCCGGAGCGACTGGACGCCAGCTTTATCGGCGAAGACAGTCAACGACATCGCCCTGTTATGCTCCATCGCGCAATTCTCGGTTCATTAGAGCGCTTCATCGGCGTCCTAATTGAGCACTATGCCGGAAGGTTGCCGATGTGGTTGGCGCCGATCCAAGTCGCCGTGGCGACCATAACAAACGACGCCGAAGGCTATGCGCGAGAGGTCGTCGCTTTGCTAAAGCAGGCCGGACTGCGCGCCATATTGGACGTTCGTAACGAGAAAATCAATTTCAAGGTTCGCGAGCACAGCCTGCAAAAAATACCCGTTATGGTTGTCGTTGGAAAGCGCGAGGCGGAAAATCGTTCCGTGGCGTTGCGCCGACTCGGCGGGAAAGATCAGGAAATGCTTGCTCTCGACACGGCGGTGACTACACTGGGAAACGAGGCGCAAGGGCCTTTGGGCAGTCGCGCCGCCGAAGCGTGATCTTCGACGAAAAAACTTTCCGTCTTTCGTCGATGAGAGTTGATGTTTCACCTGAAACATAATAAACCAAGCCTACGCCTTGTTTCCGGAGTGTGAAGGGTTCGGCCGAATCGTTCGCTCTTTGGTAAAGGCGAGGATATAGCCAAGGGAGAGGATTCCATAGCCAGGTCACCGAATGAAGCCGCTCCGACCCGCGATGGCCCGCGGGTGAATCGGGAAATTAACGTCCGTTCGGTTCGTCTCGTCGACGCCAATGGCGAAATGGTTGGCGTGGTGTCGATTCGTGACGCCCTTATCGCCGCCGAACAAGCTGGCCTCGATTTGGTCGAGGTGGCGCCGAACGCCGAGCCGCCGGTTTGCAAAATTCTCGATTACGGCAAGTATAAATACGAGGCCCAGAAAAAGGCCAGCGAGGCGCGCAAAAAGCAGAAAATCATCGAGGTCAAAGAAATAAAACTTAGACCAAACATCGATGATAATGACTACGAAGTAAAAATGCGTAGCGCCAAGCGTTTCGTCGAGGAAGGCGACAAAGTTAAGGTCACCATGCGTTTTCGCGGACGTGAAATGGCTCACCAAGACCTCGGAATGGATGTTTTGGTCCGAGTTCGCGATGAGCTGGAGCCTGTCGCCAAAGTCGAACAAATGCCAAAGCTGGAAGGTCGGCAGATGATTATGGTTCTGGCGCCAAAATAAGCGGTTTTGGGGCCGTGCGGTCCCGGTGAGCTTCAGGGGCACACGCCCCTGACCACCAAATCCGCTCTTCCGCTTCGTGTCGGTCTGGGTTTTTTCTTCAAGGCTCGCATGACCTCCTCCTCCGTCTCTTCACCACCCCGTCTCTACCATAAGGCGGATAGTTTCGTTGCTTGGAGCGGAGGGTGCGATGATCACGCCGCGTTTTCGGCGCGCATTTTTGCGCTGCAAAAGCGTTTGGTCGACGATGTGAATGCTCAAGACGCGCATCGTCGCGCCATTTTAGAACAAGCCTGTGCGGACCTCTTGAATCCAGAGCGCGCCTCTTCGTTTCGACTCCGTCCGCACATCATCGAAGAATTGCGCCGCGTTTCCGACGAGGATTTATCGCGATATCTTTTCTATCGCTATCGATACGATGTTTTTCCTATCGAGAAACGTCTCGATGCGTTTCCGCCTTGTTTGCAAATTGAGCCTACTTCAATCTGCAACTATCGTTGTGTGTTCTGTTTCCAAACGGACGTCGCCTTTACGCGCAAGGCCAATGGCCACATGGGGCAGATGTCTTTCGACCTGTTCAAGCAGGTTATCGATCAAATTGTCGGTCAGGTGGAGGCTGTTACTTTGGCGTCCCGTGGCGAGCCTTTGCTCTGCCGCGACATCGATAAGATGATTGCTTATGCGGCGGGAAAATTTCTCGGTTTTAAGATCAACACCAACGCTTGGTTTCTCGATGAGGCCAAGAGTCATGCTCTGTTGGCCGCCGAACCCAACACTTTGGTGTTTTCCGCCGACGCCGCCGACCCGGCTCTTTACCGAACCTTACGCGTCAATGGCGATTTGGACCGTGTTCTGTCCAATATTCGGCGATTCCAAGAAATTCGCGCGCGACACTATTCCAGTAACCGCACAATCGTCCGAGTTTCCGGAGTTCGCTATTCCAATGACCAGAACTTCGAAGAAATCGAAGCGTTCTGGCGCGCTCTAGCAGATCAAGTGGCGTTTGTCGATTATAACCCATGGGAAAATGCATATGAGGCTCCGGAGAATGGAGTCGAAACGCCATGCTCGGATTTATGGCGGAGATGCTTTGTATGGTGGGACGGACGTGTTAATCCATGCGACGTCGATTACCGTTCGACGTTGGCGATAGGATCGATTGTGGAGAAAACGCTTTCTGAGCTGTGGCGCGGAGAAAATTATGAACAGCTTCGCAAAAAACATCTTACGCAACACCGTCAAAAAATAACGCCATGCCGTGGATGCGCCGTGGTCTGACCGTGGACTGAAATTAAAAGGTCCAGAGACTATGCTCCCAATCGCGCGAACCAAGAACGGAAACTCCCCTTAAACAAAAGCAAACAATTTCAGAAGACAGTCTCTGTGTGAATCAGGGAGACTTTCTTCCTTGATTCGAGCGACTGGAAATACGGTCTCCGGCGCCTTTTAATTTCAGTTTCAGCAAAGTTATGTTGACGAAATGGCAAAAATAAGCCTACCCTGTTTAACGCATTCATTTCTTTTCGTCACGACGACGCTATGAAAACCGCCATTCTTGCCGACATCCACGCCAATCGTGAAGCTTTAGACGCCTGTTTGGCCGATATTCGTCGTCGCGGTTGCGACTGGGTTGTCATCTTGGGCGATATCGTCGGTTACGGCGCAGACCCGGCGTACTGCGTCGAAACAGCCATGCGCCTTGCCGATGATGGCGCGGTCTTGGTGCGGGGCAACCATGACGCGGCAGTCGCAGCAGAAGACGCGCTCTCATTGCTTGGACGCGACGCCTCTGCCGTGATCGCATGGACCAGAACCGTTCTCGATGCGGCGCATGTCCGTTTTTTGTCCAAACTCCCTCTTATGGTTCAGCTCGCCGGAGTTAAGTTTGTTCACGCCGAACCGAAAGCGCCCTCAAATTGGAGTTATGTGACCGAGGAAGGACAAGCGGCGGAAAGTATGCGCGCCATTCGAGATCGGCGCGTCATGTGCGGCCATGTTCACGCGCCTTGCGTGTATCATATTGATGATCAAGGCGTGGCCGTTCGCTTCGCGCCGCGCCAAGACGCGCCGGTTCGTTTTGCGCGAACACGTCGTTGGTTGGCGGTGCTTCCATCGGTGGGCCAACCCCGCGACGGCATCCCCATGTCCGGATATGCGGAATGGGAAGAAAAGACGGCGACTTTTACCGTGCGTCGAGTTTCTTATGATGCAACCACCGCCGCCGATAAGATTCGCGCCGCCGGTCTTCCCGAACGTTTTGCCGATCGCTTATTTCAGGGGCGTTAAAAATGCAGAGCGCCCCAAGTGTTGATCCGTTAGGCGGCGATCTGCGGCGCGTTGGCTCTGGTTTTCAAATCGACGGCTTTCGTCTGCACGAAAAGCTTTATGTCGGAGGGATGGCGACGCTGTGGCGCGTCACGCGCAAAGACGAAACGATGCCGATGGTGATGAAGATTCCCGCTTTTGAACGCGGAGATCCAGTGTCGTCTTTGGTGGGGTTCGAGGTCGAACAAATGATCCTACCTCTTTTGAGCGGATCGCATGTCCCTTGTTTCGTTCAGAACGGCGCGATCGACGCAATGCCCTATATGGTGATGGAGCTGATCGAAGGCGAAGACCTCCTTTCTCTGCTTGATCGCACGCCGTTGCCTTTAGACGAAGTTGTGGCAACCGGAACCGCCGTTGCCGAGGCTCTGCACGACCTGCATCACCAAAGAGCCGTGCATCTTGACATCAAGCCGGAAAACATCGTGCGACGTCCGGATGGCCGAATGGTCCTCGTAGACTTCGGCTTAGCTTATCACGAAGACGTTCCGGATTTATTGACGGACCACTTTCAGGTTCCTCTTGGAACCGGAGCTTATATTGCTCCGGAGCAAATTCTAGGCATCCGCAACGACCCTCGCAGCGATCTTTTTGCCTTAGGAGTTCTTTTATACACTCTAGCCACCGGCGAACGACCGTTCGGCTATCCGAAGACCCGTTTAGGGGTGCGCCAAAGGTTATGGCGACCACCAACTCCACTGCGACGACTAAGGCCGGAGTTGCCGCCTTGGTTTCAGGAAATCGTTCTGAGGTTGATCGAGGTTGACCCTGACGCGCGTCGCCAAACCGGCGGACAGTTGGCGTTCGATTTCTCTCTTAAGGAAGAGATTGCGCTGACGGAACGCGCCGCGCGTATGAAGAGACCTGGCTTATTGGAGGAAATTCGACTTTGGCGTCGTTCTTTATCTTGGACGCCGCGCCGACGCCCAGGAATTGTCGAGGCTTTAGACGCCGCGCCGATTGTTCTGGTCGCAGTAGATCCTTCGTCGGAAAGCAGCGATCTCAATCAACATTTGGAACGCATTGTTCGACGAATTCTACTGACAGAGCCGCTTTCTCGCGTTGTTTGCATCAACGTAATGCAAACCGCCGTTCATCAAGACGACAAGGGAACCTATTATAAAAGGTTTATAGAGCTTAAAGCTTGGGCTCATCGGTTGAAATCGGTTGCGGAACGGATCATCTGCATCGTGGTTACAGCAGAAACTCCGGCGCAGGCGATCATAGATTACGCCAAAGCTCACCATGTCGATCATATTTTGATTGGAGCCTCTGCGGCCAATAAACCGAATCACTTAGGGCCGGTTGCTCGCCGCGTTGTTAACGGGGCGCGTTGCAATGTCACGATTATCCGCAACAACACCAAAGATGAAGCCGCCTCGAAATTCCAAACAGGCTGATAACGCCAGCGGCTCTTTTAATCGATTCATGAGAGATTCTCAAAACTTTTTAAGGCGTGGCCTTCTAAAATTTAAGCCTTTTATGCAGACGCCTCGCGCCGTCCAAGGGTTTTCCTCAGACCAATGCCTGAAGACAAAGGCATGAAGACAAAGGCCCTAATGGCGCTCGAACTTCAATTCAAATAGGAATTTTTGCCTATAAATAAAATGATATCTTGATTGAACCGGAACATTGTCCTATAAATGGGGCGTAAGGAGAACAAAGCCACTCCTCTTGAACAAGGAAGCCCCCATCATGATCGGCTCTTATATCGGAGACCTTCCAACCGCCAGCGCACTCTCCGACGCAGACATTCTTCCCGTCGAACAAGGCGCGTCTCCCGTTGTCACGCGAAAGGGGACCATAGGACAAATTCGGACAGGTTTGGCGGCTCTCAACCACACCCACCCCCTCAACGACCTCGTCTCGTTACCATCCGGCTCTGTTGTCGGCCGAACATCCGCCGGAATCGGAACAGCCTCTGCACTGGAGACTCCAATGCTTGGCCTTGTCACGGCGGCCGACACTGCGGGTGTGTGGTCAACGCTGAGCACAGTTCCCTATGCGAACTTCCCATCTGGAACCATTATACACACCATGACGTCGTACTACACCGCGATAAACAACTTCAGCAGCGTCATCCCCGTAGACGGAACAACGCCTCAAGACACGGAAGGCGCTTTAGGATATTCCGCAACCATCGCTCCCAAACTGAGCGCCAGCAAAATTATAATAGATATAAGCATCCCCATGGCGATCATGGATTCAGGCGGCGACGGATGGTTTGTTGTCGCGTTATTCCGCGTCGGAACCGCCAACGCGCTGAACGCATGCGCCAGCTACCTTTCAGCCGGTCGCGGCGGCCCCATGTCGATGCGCTATGTCGATTTGCCGGGAACAACCAGCACCACAACATACAATGTGCGTTGCGGCGTCGGAGCAAGCGGAAGAACCGTCGGAGTGCTCGGAACCGGTTCAACCAGATTTTTCGGCGCGGAAAACAGAGTTACAATAACGCTGCAAGAAATAAAAGTATAATACTTAAAAAAAGACAGGAAATAAGCCGAGGATACAGAATTTTATCCAACCTCCGCCTCATGTTTATAGAAGCAAAGGGCTCCTATCATATACTTCGTTCACTCGAAAGAAGATGCGAAGACCAAGGAAGACCAAGGCTCCGCCCTGGACCCGCCAAAGGCCGGGAGGCCTTTGGAAACCATGACTCGGAGTTCGTAACGATCGGATCGAAATTGGACCGTTTCAATTCGAAGAGGCCACACGATTCTCGGGTTTTCAGTCGAACAGAGCGTATCAAAAAGAACCGGCAAACACCGCATAGATCAAGGAAAGGAAGTTAACCCCTCCCCTGCTATGCGGCGTCGGAACGAGAACAACGCCTCAATCGCCGAGACGGCCTCCTCCTGAAACTTTAGAGCTTTAAAATTTTTAGAACATTGCCTCCAAAACACGATCCGGCGGAGCATGGCCATCCGCAAAGGTTTTGATGTTGATGATCACTTTTTCACCCATATCGATGCGGCCTTCAATGGTCGCCGAACCCATATGCGGCAACAACACGACATTGTCGAGAGTCAAAAGCTTCGGACTCACAGCAGGCTCATGCTCAAAGACGTCCAACCCGGCGCCGGCCAGATCGCCTTTGGCCAACATGCGAGTGAGAGCGTTCTCATCAACAACCTCTCCGCGCGAAGTGTTGACGACAATGCAATGCGGACGCAGCAAAGCCAAACGACGAGCGGACATCAAGTGATATGTGGCGGGAGTGTGAGGGCAATTAATGGAGACGATATCCATCCGCATCATCATTTGATCAAGGCTGTCCCAATAGGTTGCCTCCAATTCAGCTTCGATATCCGGATGAACGCGGCGGCGGTTGTGATAGTGAATGGCCAACCCAAATCCTCTGGCGCGACGCGCCAAAGCCTGCCCGATTCGGCCAAGGCCGATGATCCCCAAACGCTTGCCCCATATCCGATGCCCAAGCATGGTGGTGGGGCCCCAGCCTTTCCAATTGCCGGAGCGCACCAAGCGCTCACCTTCGGCCAAGCGACGCGAAACGGCAAGAATCAAAGCCATCGTCATGTCTGCGGTGTCCTCGGTGAGGACTCCGGGGGTGTTGGTGACGGTAACGCCGCGCTGCCTCGCCGTTTTCAGATCAATGTGATCGACGCCGGTGCCGAATGAAGCAATCAGACGCAAATTAGGTCCAGCTTGCGACAGAATGCGCGCATCGATTCGATCCGTGACGGTGGGAACAAGCACGTCAGCCGTTTTAAGCGCCTCGACCAGTTCGGACGAGGTCATCGGTCGGTCTTCCGGATTGAGGCGCGTTTCAAACAGCTCCATCATCCGCGTTTCGATGACGTCTGGCAATTTTCGGGTCACCACGACGAGTGGTTTCTTTTTGTCGGGCATCCGGAGGCGCTCCTTGCTGAAGATATCCTTGCCATACCAAGGGACGGCGGCCTTTGTCCAGAAGCGCTTTGTCGCGGACGACCACTTCTTGCGTGATCTCAAGGCGCGACGCCTCGATAAGGATGGTTTTCCATGAACAACCATAGCGCGACTCTTGACCGAGCGACCGTTCCGCCCTTTATATTAGGCAGTCTCTACACCGTGCGCGCGCCGTCGCGCGTGACGCCGTTCGTTGAGTCGACGCTTCTTGAACATCGGCTCTGGTTCTTGAACGTCGCCACTGTTAAGACGGTCGCGGTGATGTTATGAACGCTGATGTGGCTCTTTGTGAACGGATGCTCTCACTGATGATTTCCGCTGTGATCTCTACCGTGATCTCTGCCGTGCGTCGCAAGGGGAGCAAACCTTCGGGAGCCTCGCCCTTTGGGACGTTCGTTGCGACGTCGTTGGTTGTCGCCGGACTGTTTGCGGTGATCGAAACGACGTCTTCCGCGCGCGCCGGACAAACCGAAGCCGCATCGCCTTCGGCCTCTAATTCCGGCGCAGCGCCGACTCCCACCGGCGCTCAAGTGAAAACCAGCGGTCTTCCGATTCCGCGATTCGTCAGTCTGCGCTCGAACGAAGCAAACCTGCGCACCGGACCCGGCGTCAAGTACCCGGTGGAGTGGGTCTTCCGTAGAAAAGAAATGCCCGTCGAAATCACCGCCGAGTTCGACACATGGCGTCGGATTCGCGATTGGGAGGGATCAGAAGGCTGGGTGCATCAAAGCATGTTGTCCGGAAAACGCGCCTTGGTGGTGATGGGCGAAACGCGATCGTTGCATCGCGAAGCTTCGGCTTCATCTCCGATTGTGGCGCGCGCCGAAGCCGGCGTCATCGGAAAACTGCTCAAATGCCCCGGAGAATGGTGCGAGGTCAATTTGAACGACTATCGTGGGTGGATGCGCAAAACCGACTTCTGGGGAGTCTATAACGGCGAAAAAGTCGAATAACGCCGTCGAACAACGCCATAGTCCCGAAGAAAAACACCCTTTCGAACAAAAATCAACCAATCCTAAAATCAAACAAGACCGGGAGGGCGGCCTCCCAATCGCGGAAAGCTGAGATCGCGCAGAAGCCAAGAACAACAAGTCCCTTCCCCCATTTTCCGCTCAATTCCCGCAAGACAAAGCTCTCTCAAGCGGCAAGAGTTTCACCTTGCAGCAAACAAGGAGAATTTTGTCCCTGCCTTCCCATGAAACACCGAACTTCGCGTTGCGCAAAAGACCGGGAACAGAGTATCGTATCGGTTTAAACTCCATACATCAACCATCCATATCAACCCAACGGCGCAGTGCAAAACCGGATAAAACACCCCGACGCGCCGTGTCACAGCGTGATGAGGCCATAGAAAACATGTCGATTCTTGCCGCGCGCCTGGGGCGCATCAAACCGTCGCCGACCATCGCCGTCACTCAAAAAGCGCGCGATCTGCAAGCCGCAGGCCGAGACGTCATCGGACTCGGCGCCGGAGAACCCGATTTCGACACCCCAGACACCATCAAAGCCGCCGCCATCGAAGCAATCAACAAAGGCGACACCAAATACACCGCAGTTGATGGAACTCCCGCGCTGAAAAAGGCGATCGTCGGCAAATTCAAACGCGAAAACGGTTTGGAGTACGCTCCGGACCAAATCACCGTCGGCTCCGGCGGCAAGCAAGTGCTGTACAATGCGTTGGTGGCGACGCTCAGCCCCGGCGACGAGGTGATTATTCCAGCGCCCTATTGGGTCTCTTATCCCGATATGGTCGAGTTGGCCGAAGGGACTCCGGTGATAGTCCCTTGTCCGGCGGAAAAAGGTTTCAAACTGCAACCCGCCGATCTCGAACGCGCAATCACTGCGAAAACCAAATGGATTATTCTCAACTCTCCCAACAACCCCACCGGCGCCGCCTACAGTCGCGATGAAATGAAGGCGCTGACCGATGTTTTGATTCGCCATCCCCAAGTTTGGGTGATGACCGACGATATCTATGAACATCTGATCTATGACGGTTTTGTTTTCGCCACGCCGGCTCAGGTTGCGCCGGAACTCTACGACCGCACTCTGACCGTCAACGGCGTGTCGAAAGCCTACGCCATGACCGGATGGCGCATCGGCTACGCCGGCGGCCCCAAATCTCTGATCAAAGCCATGGCCATGGTGCAAAGCCAAAGCACCAGCAATCCTTGCTCGATCAGTCAAGCGGCGGCGACGGCGGCGCTCAGCGGTCCGCAAGGCTTCATTGCCGAGTGGGCGGACATCTTCCGGCAACGCCGCGATCTGGTCGCCGCAATGCTGAACGACGCTCAGGGCCTTTATTGCCATAAGCCGGAAGGCGCGTTCTACGTTTATCCGTCATGCGCCGGAGTCCTCGGCAAAAAGACCCCAGATGGTAAAGTTCTAAACACAGACGAGGATTTCGTCACTTACCTTCTGGAGTCGGCCAACGTCGCCGCTGTGCAAGGCGCCGCGTTTGGTTTATCGCCCTTTTTCCGAATTTCATACGCGACGTCCACCAATCTGCTGCAAGAGGCGTGCCGTAGAATTCAGAAAGCGTGCGCGGCGTTGACCTGAACACAGCCCAATCAATATCCGCATATACTCTGTCCAATTGAGAATCCGAAAAAAACTCCGAAAGAATCGGGGCTCCGCCCTCGACCCGCCAAAGGCCGGGAGGCCTTTGGAAACCATGACTTGGAGTTTGTAACGACCGAATGAGAGTGGACCGTTTCAATTCGGGAAGGCCGCATGATTCTCGGATTCTCAACCGAACGGAGTATAGAACCAACGCTGAAAATAAAAAGGGTCCAGAAACTGTGTTCCCAGTTGCTCGGACCCTTTTAATTTTAAGACCTGACGCTCGCCCGACGCTATAATATCCCCTCTCCTCCGGTTTCCCTCACGTCCCCTCAACATGGAGACATCCAATGATCTATGATCACATGGTGAGACTCCTCGAAACCAACGCCAGTCCCAATGGCGACCTCACCAACGCCGATCTCAGCAACCGCCCCCTCATCGGCGCCGATCTTCGCCGCGCCAATCTATCCCACGCCATACTCACCGGCGCCGCTCTGATTCAAGCCAACCTCTCTCACGCTGTTCTCATCGATGCAGACCTCGCCGGAGTCGATTTTACCGACTCCGACCTCACCGGCGCAGATTTCTCCGGCGCCAACCTGCGCGACGCCATATTCCGCCGCGCCAAACTTACCGGCGCCTGCATGCTCCAAGCCGAAGTCCACGGAGCAGACTTCTCCGACGCCAAAGCCGAAGGAGCCTATCTCGGCGTGCGTCACTCTTGGCCTAAAGCAGAAGACTTGATCCGCGACGGTCTGCTGGATTCCAACGGTTTCGCTTGATCTTCCAAAGGCCCCCGCGCGTGAAGAAAAAACCTTCCCTTCCGCACGCAGCCTCCCATGCTGCGACGTCAAACCGCAGTCCCCTTTTTGCTGCCATGCAGCGTTTTTAGTTGCCGTTAACGTCAAAAAAGCCTAATGGCGGCATGACCGTTGCGCGCGCCCTCTGCGCGAATAGCTTCGATAAAGCATAGATGTCTTAGGACGCTCGACGGTTCAAAAGGCAAAAGAGGCGAAAATGACGGTACGAACAAGGAACAAGAAGCTGTTGGCTTGGGTTGAGGAAATCGCCAACAAATGTAAGCCGGAGCGCGTGCATTGGTGTGACGGCTCCCAAGAAGAGTACGACCGCCTCTGCGCCTCGATGGTGGAAAGCGGCACTTTTGTTCGCCTAAACCCGGAGAAACGGCCTAACTCGTTCCTTTGCCGCTCAGATCCCGGAGACGTGGCGCGCGTCGAAGACCGCACTTTCATTTGCTCCTCTCGAAAAGAAGACGCCGGACCGACAAACAACTGGGTCGATCCGAATGAAATCAAAGTCACCCTCGACCGCCTGTTCGACGGGTGCATGCGCGGACGCACGATGTACGTCGTGCCCTTCAGCATGGGACCGCTCGGCTCCACCATCTCCCACATCGGCATCCAGATCAGCGACTCGCCCTACGTCGCCGCCAACATGCGCATCATGACCCGCATGGGACAGGCCGTGTTGAACGAGCTTGGCGATTCAGACTTCGTGCCTTGCCTGCACTCCGTCGGCGCTCCGCTCAGCGACGGCCAAACCGACGTCGCGTGGCCCTGCAACGCAGATCATAAATACATCGTTCACTTCCCCGAAGAACACAAAATCGTTTCTTTCGGCTCGGGTTACGGTGGGAACGCCTTGCTCGGAAAGAAGTGCTTTGCCCTCCGCATCGCCTCGGCCATGGGCCGAGAGCAGGGGTGGTTGGCCGAGCACATGCTGATTCTGGGCGTGGAAAGCCCCGAAGGCGAAAAGACCTACGTCGCGGCCGCCTTCCCTTCGGCTTGCGGCAAAACCAACTTCGCAATGTTGGTGCCTCCCAGTAATTTCGAGGGCTGGAAGGTCCGAACCATCGGCGACGACATCGCTTGGATCAAACCGCAATCTGACGGCTCTTTACGAGCGATCAACCCAGAAGCAGGCTTCTTCGGCGTGGCGCCCGGCACCAGCCTGAAGTCCAATCCGAACGCTCTTCTGACGCTCAACAGCAACGTCATCTTCACCAACTGCGCCCTCACAGACGACGGCGACGTGTGGTGGGAAGGGCTCACCGACGACGCTCCTGCGCACTTGATCGATTGGCAGGGCAAAGATTGGACTCCCGCCGCCGGTCGCCCGGCAGCGCATCCCAACGCTCGTTTCACGGCTCCGGCCAACCAGTGCCCCAGCATCGACCCGGCATGGGAAGACCCCGCCGGCGTCCAGATTTCGGCCTTCATCTTCGGCGGTCGGTTGTCGAAAACCTTCCCGCTGGTCTTTGAAGCGACGGATTGGCGGCAAGGCGTTTACTGGGCGGCGACCATGGGATCGGAAGCCACGGCGGCCGCCGTCGGCCAAGCCGCAATTCGCCGCGACCCCTTCGCCATGTTGCCGTTTTGCGGCTACAACATGGGCGATTATTGGAACCATTGGCTGAGCTTCGAAAATAAAATCAAGACGCTTCCACGGATTTACCGGGTTAACTGGTTCCGCAAAGACGAGCGCGGAAAGTTCGCATGGCCGGGATTCGGCGACAACATGCGAGTTCTGAAGTGGATCGTTGATCGCGTCCACAATCGCGCTCCGGAGCCGTTGACCAGTCCGTTCGGTTACATGCCTCACTATGCGGATTTGAACTGGGCCGGTCTTGATTTCCCGGTCGAGAAGTTCTCGAAGATCATGAATATTGATCGTGAAGAGGCAAAGGCCGAAGCGCGCGATCAGGCCGAGTTGTTTGATCGATTCGGGCGCCATCTGCCTGAAGAACTTGAACAAGAGCGTCAAAACTTGCTCAAACGTCTGGAGACGGCTCCGACGACGTGGACTGTGTCGTAATGTCTTTTTACGCCGCTGTAGGTTTCCCAACCTCCGGCGGCAAGCAAATAAAAATTAAAAGGATCCAGCGGCTGGGAATACAGCCCCTGGATCCTTTTTAATTTCGTTTGTTCACCCCATTCGATTGAGGCCTCAGGAAACATGCGGCCTCTCCGAATTAAAACGGCCCACTCTCATTCGGTCGTCACAAACTCCAAGTCATGGTTTCCAAAGGCCTCCCGGCCTTTGGCGGGTCGAGGGCGGAGCCCCGATTCCTTTGGAAGCTCTTTCTAGAAGCTCTTTCTAGAAGCTCTTTTTGGAAATTTTTTCTCGGGTTCTCATTTTTTCTCGGGTTCTCAATTGGACGGAGCGCTCATTTATTTTCTGTTTTTCTACTCTTCTACTCTTCTACTCTTCTACTCTTCTACTCTCTCATTTTATCCTGAAGACAAGCCGCAATCGCGTCGGCGTCCATTCCATGCAACTTACGCAAATAAGTCTGACTGCCGGAATGCCCAAGATGATGGTGATTCAACCCAAAACGAATCACCCTCGCACGCGAGGCGGGCATCTCCGCCACAATCTCCGCCACAGCGCCGCCAAGCCCCCCCATCACAAGATGCTCTTCAACCGTAGCAATGATTCGACAACGTCGAGCCAAAGCTCTGACCCCTTCCTCGTCAAAAGGCGACAACACCGGAGCGCTGAACAAACCAACGCCCAACCGCTCCGCAGCAATCTTTGCTTCACCAAGAGCCGAGCCTGTTGCAATCACGGCGACATCATCCGCCGGGCATAGCTCCAAAAGCCGCCCAAACCGCGCCGAATCAAGAGGCGCAACATGAAGAGGCGGCTCTCCACCACGATTCAGACGCAAATAAGCCGGTCCTTTACGCCGCCCCAATCCTTGCATAGCCCAACGCGCTTCCACAGGATCCGCCGGAGCAACAACCATAATATTCGGCAAAACTCGCGTGAAAGCAATGTCTTCCATGCCGTGATGCGTATAACCCTGAGCGCCGTAAGCCACACCGCCGCCAACAGCAACCACGGTCACATCCAGATTGTGGTAGCATACGTCGTTGCGAATTTGCTCCAAACACCGCGTAACTGCAAAATTAACAATGGAATAAGTAAAAACCTTTTTGCCGGACAGAGCCATTCCCGCAGCAACGCCAACCATATTTTGCTCTGCAACGCCGATATTGACGAATCGATCCGGAAATTTTGCGGCAAAGGGCTCTAAGACCGAGAACCCGAGGTCTCCAGACAACAAAACAATTTTTGAATCGTTTTCCGCCAAATTGACCAGCTCTCGCAGAAAAGCGTTTCTCATTCTCCGATCTCCTTAAGAGCAAGCCGCAAATCCTCGTCCTTGGGCGAACGATAATGCCACTCCAAACGCCCCTCCATAAAACCGACTCCTTTGCCTTTTATGGTCCGGGCAATAACAACCGTAGGCGCGCCATTGTCCGCCGGAGCCGCCAACGCCGCCTCTAGCGCGGCGTGATCATGACCATCGACGTCGCGCGCCGTCCAGCGACAAGCGCGAAACTTATCGACCAAAGGCTCCAGATTGAGAACATCGTTCACCGCGCCAAACCCTTGAAGACCATTGAAGTCGATGATCGCAGTCAAACCGGCGAGCTTTTGATGCCCCGCGAATAAAACGGCCTCCCAATTCGAACCTTCATCCATCTCGCCGTCGCTTAACAAAACGAAAACGCGACTGGAGCGGCGATCATGCCGCGCAGCCCACGCCATGCCGCATCCGATCGGCAAGCCATGGCCAAGCGACCCTGTAGACACCTCAACGCCGGGAGCGCCGTGACGCGTGGCGTGTCCCGCCAATGGAGCCCCGTCTTCACAATAGCGTTCGAGCCAATCACGCGGAAAAAAACCCCGTTCTGCGAGCGCGGCGTAAAGAAGCGCCGCCGCGTGACCTTTACTGAGAATGAAACGATCTCGATCGGGATGTTCGGGCTGTTCGGGAAACACGCGCAAAATGCTATGATAGAGAACGGCCACGATGTCGGCAGAGGAAAGACAGCTTCCGACATGCGACGCATTGGCGTGATGAACCATTCTCAAAACATGGGCCTTTAGGCGACGCGCGAGCTGCGGCGCGTTGTCCGACACTTCTTTCGTCATCGAGCATCCCCAAAAAGCAATGATAAAACAAATGTATCCGAGAATAATCTTTAAAGCCGACCTAAAGAAAACATTAATGCTTCCTTTAAACAAACTCTTGAACGTTACTTATTTTTCGTTTCCTCGACGCCAAGCGATCATTCGCGCCACCCCTTCCGAGATCCCAACCTTTGGAGTCCATCCCGTCGCCTGCGTCAAAGCTGAGATATCCGCCTGCAAACACATGACCTGATCCGGACGATACGGCGCCTCTCCGAACCCCAACTCCAATGAAGGGTCAATCCGATCACGAATCGCCTCGATCATCGTCCGCAACGACGGCGCCGTCCCAGACCCCAAGTTAAACACTCCCCTCGCCCGGCTTTCGACGACGGCCAAAAGAGCGTCGGCCACATCCTCGACAAAGATGAAATCCCAAAGCTGCTCGGCCTTGGTCAAAGCCGGGCGCTCTCCGCATAAGAGACGGTCAATCAAATAAGGGAACAGCCGATTAGGATCATCGTCGGGACCATAGGACGAAAACAACCGCAACCAAGCAAAAGCCAAACCAAGCTGTTCGGCAATGCGGTCGGACATCACGTAAGTCGAAAGTTTAGCCGCGCCGTAAAGCGTAGTGGGGCGAGTTGGAACCGATTCGTCAATGCGGACCAAGCAAGGGCCATATTCCGCCTGAGACCCCAGACCAATAAAGTGAGCGACGCCCGCTTTATGAGCCCATCGCAACAAAGCAAGGCTTGCAACGACATTATCGACCTGCATCAAGTCGTTGCGATCCGAACTCTGCACGCCTTGCCACGCGAGATGGATCACCGCTGAAGGCTCAAAAGCCGCAGCTTCCGCCGCAACCAAATCGAAACGCGCTAAATCGCCCTGAATCACCGTCAGATGCGGAAGCTCCTCGACGATGCGCCGAGCGTTCTCAGGATTGCGCAAGAGAACCGCAACATCCCAACCTCGCTGTAGCGCCCGCCTGACGACAAAACTACCGACAAACCCGGAAGCTCCGGTGATGAGAACACGATTGGCCATGAGATGAGATCACAAAGCGCCGGAAAAACGAAAAAAACAGAGCGGATTATGTCCCATGGCGTCCACTTATGAGCCACGGAATCACTTTCAATCCAAACCGAACAGATTTTTAGGCCGACGCGGACGTTGGCAGAGTTTGTGGATGAATGAGCTGGAAGTCGAAAACCGGGCGTCCATGCGTTTGACAGGTTTGAAGCACCAAACTTTCGACAGAACGACAAGACTTGCGGGCATGGAAAAGACCATCCATTAATGTACGCGCCTCTTCAACATGATTGCGAATGTCGACGGCAAGCGCCCGATCCGAGAGCATCCCCACGATGGTTAGAATTTTGTCCCACGCAACAGGATTTATGATCCGATCCCCCACATAAGATTCATGCAGCAAGTTGGAGATGAAGCGATTCCATAAAAAATAGTTATGGTAACGAAAGAACTTGGCGGGCAATCGCCCGGGCACTTTATTTTCTTTGATCATGTGAAGCAAGGCGTCGGCGGTTAAAAAATACTTCCACCCCACGTTTTCTGCGGCCCATCGCTTGAGGCATTCGGGCGTTTGCTCAATCTCACAAGTGGCGACAATAGGACGGTCGATCATGACGGCGTGATTATAAGCGCATTGCTCCAGCAACACACAACTATGAGGAAAAGCGTTTTGAGCAAAAAGCGGCCAAGACGGCGCAACAGCGGCGGCTCTTAAAGAGTCGGCTTTAAAAACGCAACTTGTCATAAGTCCCGAGAAATCCAACCAACCGATCTCATTACACAGACTTATCACCGGCCCTCGCAAGACATAACCATGGCCGCTCAGACGATGCTCGACGCTCGCATGGCAAAAGTCCGGTTTTTCGTTTTTCAAAACGGACAGGACCATCGCTAGGCCGCCATCCAACAAAATATCGTCGTCTCCAAACAACCACGCATATTCGCCATCGACAATTTGGCACAGCGTGTGGAAATTTGCGGCATAGCCGCCATTCTGAGAACGACGATGGTAACGAATAAAAGGAAATTGCTTTTGCAACTCACCGATAATCTGAGGCGTGTTGTCGGTGGAGGCGTTATCCGATATGATAATCGACATGGGAAGAGAGAACTGTTGAATCTGCTGCGCGATGCTGAGGAGGCAGCGTTCTATATAAGCCGCACGATTATACGTCGGTATTATGAAGCTTAGAAACATGGAGACTTCCTCTTAAATGAAGAAATGGTTCAAAGAGCAAAGCAACACGCCACCGCAAACAATACTGACACAAGACGCACTATTCACACAAGAAAAAACACGACCATTAAACGGTCGTTGTCGGATCATCCGATCACTGTCATTTTGACCAACATAAAAAAACGGAATTTCTAAATGGTTTCGCAATCAACTTTAAATCAATAGAGGCGTTTTTCCATTCACAGTCAAACAAAACAATTTCAACTGAAATCCACCGCGATCTATACATTCTCGTTTCGTCTGTAACATGCGCGCTCGAAATGGGTCAATGAAAAAATCTCAATTTGCTCTGGAACGCCGCGCTTGTTCCAACACATTGGAACTCAATGCGCTTTTTTTGTGATCGGCTTACAGAAAAATCCGCCGACGAAGATCAAGAGATTTGATCCGATGCATGAACCGCCTCCGCGACAACATAAGGTGGACCGATATCTTTCTAATATCGTACACTTAAGCTCGACATCATCAACATCCTCGTCTTGGAGTTCGTTTTAAGGAAGATTTTATGCTGAATGAGGCTCAAAAACAACGCTATGCGCGTCACTTGACCTTGCCGGAGATCGGCGTCGAAGGACAAGAACGTTTGCTGAAAAGTCGCGTTCTCGTTGTCGGCGCCGGGGGGCTCGGATCTCCCGTTTTACTATATTTAATAGCGGCGGGCGTTGGCGCGATCGATATCGTAGATTCAGACCGCGTTGAAGCTTCGAATCTTCAACGCCAAGTGCTCCATGACACACCGGGGATCGGAAAACCGAAAGTCGCCTCGGCAATAGAACGTCTTTCGGCTCTGAATCCGGAAATATCCATTCATGCACATGCTTGCCGATTCACGCTCGAAAACGGAACGGCTCTGGCGGCGTCTTGTGACGTTCTCGTGGATTGCTGCGACAACGCCGAGACCCGACAAGCTCTGAACATTGTTTCTTTGACGACGCGATTGCCGTTGGTGTCGGGCGCAATTCACGGTTTTCATGGCCAACTCACCACCTTCAAACCCCACGCCTCTCCCGAGGCCCCGTGTCGTTGCTGTGTGTTTCCGCAAGACGCAACAAACACTTCAACAACAAAAGTGGAAGGACCGATGGGCGCCATTCCCGGCGTGATCGGCGCGCTTCAGGCGATGGAAACATTGAAGGAGCTTCTTGGGATCGGCTCCGGATTGATGGGGCGTTTGTTGCTTTACAATGGACTGGAAACGTCCTTTCAAGAAATTCGCTTACGTCGCGATCCTCTATGTCTTTGTTGCGCCGACCGTGAAACGCGCTTCCCCGCCCAGCGCGTCTCGTAACACAAACACATCCAACAACGAATAATAACGAAATGAATGAAACAAATCAAAAGAGTCCGGGAAACCGCGTTCCCAGTCGCTCGGGCGACCGGCAACATAGTCTCTGGACTCTTTTAATTTTATTTTCCGTGCGAATTCCGAAAGCTTTATTGGAGACCTCGGGGCGTTCAGAGGCGACGGGGTGGAATCCGTGCGTTGATCGTCGCATCGTCAGCGCCGAGGCCTTGATTCGCTGGTTGCATCCTTCGCGTGGTTTCATCGGGCCGGGCGAGTTCATTCCGTTGGCCGAAGAGACCGGGATGATCTTGGAAATCGGGTTGTGGACGTTGCGCCAGGCCTGTTTGCAAATGCAAGAGTGGCGGGAACAAGGTTTGTCTTTGGAGTCTGTGGCGGTAAACGTGTCGTCGCGTCAATTTCAGGACGGAGACATTATTAATCAAGTCAAAAAGGTCTTGGAAGAGACTAAGCTGCCGCCGGATATGTTGGAGCTGGAGCTTACCGAGTCGGCGATGATCACCGATGTCGAGAGGGCCGTGGCTACGTTGAATGGATTACGGGCTTTGGGGGTTCGGTTGGCGATTGATGATTTCGGAACCGGGTATTCTTCGTTGTCCTATTTGAAGCGTTTTCCTATCAATACGTTGAAGATTGACCGTTCTTTTGTCCAGGAGCTTGAGACCAGCCGCACGGACCCTGCGATTATTGAAAGCATTGTCGGATTGGCCGGGAGCTTGGGGTTTACGGTGGT
>CAUYUA010000204.1:0-44924 GCA_963575675.1 Azospirillaceae bacterium | reverse complement strand
ATCCTCCATTCTCTCACCATAAATAGAGAATCGAAAAATGAGACCGTTGGCAAGCTCTATGTGAGTCGATCAATACGCTCGTTGGTATGAGACACCAGTAAGGCGCGCGGGCTCCGGAGGAAGAACGCTTTGGGCCAACCCGGACAAGGCCCGGAGCCCCCGAAGAACCGTCCGGAGAGGCCGTGTTGCATGCCGACAAGATCACCTAGTCGGCGTTGAGCTTGATGTCTTTGGCAATTTGCGAGGCTCTCAAGAGGCCGTCGTTGTCCGACGTGGCGGTGTCGGGAGGCGTTAAGATAATCGCCGGTTCGGCCAGTCCTTTGATTTCTCCGGCGACGCCCGCGTGAGTGGCGAAGGCGACGACGCGGTATTGACTAAGACTTGCCTGTAACGCCATGGGAACGGTGGCGCGGTCGCGTAAATACAGGGCGCTTTCGGAAGTATTAAGGTGTCTGGAGAGTGTATTCAATTCGACGGTAGTTTCGGGGAGGGACGGGACTTGTTTGAGAATGTGTGGATCGACTACGCCGCCGCGCGTCAGAGCGACGAGGTTGATATTCTGGTTCTGTTCATGTCATGAGTCCGCTCTCGGGTCAAGGATAATATTCCTCTCTCGCGCCTTTTGCCGCGCATCGCAGAAGCACTCGGCGTAGGGCTCGTTGGAAAGAATACAAATGAATGGTGCACACTTCACAACGGCGTCTCCTGCGGTCCCGGCGCTTTTCGTATCCCGGTCTCCTTTATTCAAATCTCCGTGCGTCGTTCGGCGAAGGGTTCTTGAACATTTTTGTTGTTTATAGGAATATTTCTGGTGTGTAGAAAACGAATTCAGTAGATTTTTTCCTTTTGTATTATTTTATAATTCTAAGGGGTAAAATTACTTCTACTTTTAGGCCTCCTTCATTTTTATTTTTTAATCGTATCTGGCCGCCATGAGCGTGGATGATGGTGCGTGCGACACAGAGACCTAAGCCGACTCCTCCTGTTCTTGTGTTTCGTGAGGGCTCGATGCGGTAAAAGGGGGCGAAAACGTTCTCTTGTTCTCTTTCCGGAATGCCGGGGCCGTCGTCATCGACCGATATTATAAGGTTTGCGTCGGATATCGTAAGGGCAACTTTAGCGGATTTTCCATATTTAACGGCGTTGTCGATCAGATTGGAGAAGGCGCGTTTCATGGCCGTAAGGCGGCAATCGAATGGGATTTTCAGTGTTGGTTCGAACGAAACCGGAAATCCTGCGTCGGCCATGTCATAGCAGATGCTTGACAAGAGACCGCCGATGTCTACCACGATTCTCGGCTCATTTGTGGCGTCTTCGCGCGCGAAAGAAAGAGTCGCGGCAATCATGGTCTCCATTTCGTCAAGTGTGGAGAGAATTCTCACTTTCTCTTCGTTTTCAGTAATGAACTCGGTGCGTAGGCGTAGCAGAGTGATGGGCGTTCGGAGGTCATGAGATATTGCTGCAAGCATTCGGGTGCGATCTTCGACAAATCGACGTAAACGCTCTTGCATTTTGTTGAAAGCATTGGCGACGAGGCGCACTTCCAAAGGGCCCGTCTCAGGAAGCGGTGGGGCGTCAACGTCTCGACCGATGCGTTCGGCGGCGGCGGCGACGCGAGATAGAGGTCGAGTTAATCGGTGAACCACCCAAAAGGATAACAATAAAATTGCGATTCCCATGATGAATGTGGATTGGGCTGCGTGTCCGCTCCAAGTTGGATGGAAATCCGGCATTCGGCTATAAAAATTAATCCATAATCCGTCGCGTGTTTCGATGGAAGCCTGGATGATTTGGTTGTGTGTCATACCGTGCATGAGGTGGATGACGATTCCTTGCATCCAACGGAACAGCGACCACTTTCCTTTGAGTTTCGTTAGGTCTGTTTGTGTTATAAGGATTTGACGATGAGTATCCTTTTCCAATCGTCGATGCAATAAGGCGATCAATGCTGCGTCTTGGTTTCCAAGTGTTGGCGCAAGGACGCTCTTGGTGGTGATTGAGACATGAAGAGGGGGATGTTCCACTGCTTTGACGGCCAGTTCACGCCACTGCGGTGGAATTTCGTCAAGGAGGCGCACAATATCGACGATGCGATCGATGTTTTGGCGCTCATCGAGCTGCATGAAGAATTCGAGTTCTTCGCTCGAATAAACTGTCATGCTTAAAAGATGAGAGGTCGTAAGCCCAATCAACAATGCCAGAATCGTTCGGCCCGACAGGCTTTTGGGTAATATGCGTGATAATACATTAAGAATCATAATCTGTCTCAGCGTTCCTTAATAACTTCCGGAGTGAAGATATAGCCTCCTCCCCACACGGTTTTAATTAGTGTTGGATTCTTTGCATCTGGTTCTATTTTGCGGCGTAAACGCATTACTTGTGTGTCGATGCTTCGGTCATTTATTGTCGTTGTTCTGCCATAAGCCAAATTTAACAATTGATCTCGGTTTAAAACGCGCTGGGAGTGTTGAACGAAAGCCATCAGGAGATCGAATTCTCCTGTGCTCAGAGGCTCTATAACTCCATCCGCAGTTTCCAGCTCTCGTCGATCGACGTGGAACCGCCAATTGCTGAAGCGTAGCAAGGTTCCAAGTGTTGCAACCGGCTCCATTGCGCCTTGTGCGCGGCGCAACACGGCTCGGATGCGCGCGAGGAGTTCATGAGCGTCGAATGGTTTGGCCATGTAGTCGTCGGCTCCGACTTCAAGGCCGATGGTTCGATCGGCCGTGTCGCCGATGGCGGTCAACATGATGATTGAGATGTTCGAAACGCTGCGCAGCTGACGACAGAGCGTAAGACCGTCTTCTCCGGGCAGCATGCGATCAAGGACAATCAGATCAATCTGGGTTTCTTCCAAGATTTTGCGCATTCCGCGTCCGTCTGTGGCGACGCTGACGCGGAATCCTTGTTTGCTGAGGAAACGCGCCAAGAGTTCGCGAACCTCGCGGTGGTCGTCGACGACCAGGATATGAGGTGATCGTTCCATGCCGAGAGGATAGCAAAAACACATTCTAAGAGCTTCAAAAATTTTGTCACAAAACATCACATGGTTGAAGTCATGATTTGTCATCAAACGGGTTATTTTTGTCATTATCAGGTGACAGAGATATGCTCCAATAGATTTCAAGAAAATGGTTTTCCAAGTTTTGGTTTCCCTGTTGTGAATGGAGTCTAGATGAGAATGATAAAGCCTGGTTTTCGGCCGATAGGATTGCATCATGATTTTGTATCGTGATGTGGTGATGTTGTCCTGGATGGTTTTGTGTGTTTGAGCGATGGAAGTCGATCGCAACTTATTTCAAGCATCTTAAGAAGAGGACGTGTCATGGTGTTTGGAGCAAATAAGGGATGGGCGGTTGTTGTTATGGGCGTCGCGATGATGGCGGCCGGATCATCTGGAATGGCGGCGGATGCAGCTCAAGTGACGGCTGCGGCGCATTCTTCTCATACCAACGTGCCGAATGTTTGACACATTCGGCCGCGCGCACGAGCGCGCGCCGCCGCAGTCGCGGCGGGATACCGTCGAGAATGACTCGGTCATTCAATCGGCTCGACGGTATCAGAGCCAGGAAAAAGAGGTCTTATCGCCGGAGGAGGCGTTTCGACAAAATAAGCAAGGAATTTTTACCGTGCGGTTTAACGGCTCCAATTATGAAGTTTATCGTGATTGGGTCACAAAACGTTTGAAATTGGTGACGCCTCAAGGCAGGAGGGAGTATTTGTGGTGAATAAAACACGAGGTGCGCATTTTTATGTGGGAGCGTGGAGTTGTCATGCTTTGTCATGAAATCCGCATTGAATGTCATCATTTGGTGACTTTTGTATCGGATAAACGTCTCACGCTTGAAAGCGATGCGCCTTAAAGGTTGCTGTATGATATGTTGTGCTCGATGGAATGAAAGGCTAACTGCGTTATGTCTCAGACGAAAAAGACTTCTTTTTTTCTTCGAGGAATTTTGACGGCGACGGCTGTCGGCGGTGTGGTCGCAGGCGTCGCCCCATATGCGCTAGGATAATAATTTTTGCCTCTCGTGCATCTGCTTTTTGCGCTTTCGCGGAGGGTCAAAGAGGTTTCGTGTGCAGGGTCTGAATGCCTTGATCAGGCGTTTGGTGCTGTGCTCCCCTTCAACGATAGAGATCAACATCTTTCGAACAATAATATATACACGCCATGAGCAAGGTTCGTATTTTAGGTGTTCTGTACGCTTAGGGGGAAGATTCCAGGATTTCCTGGCTCATTCTGTCGATCGCAAGGGCCGCAATAATGTGGCAATATATCCAGGATTTGGCTAGGTCTGGGTCGTATGCGCGCAAGCGATCGATGTGGAGGATGCTCTTTAGTCTCTTGAATGCGATTTCAATTTGCCAGCGCAGTCGGTAAAGAGCGGCAACTTCGTGTGCGGGAAAGGCGTCCGCCGCCAACGACGTTACGATCATGACGTAGCCCGCCGCGATCAAAGTGCGCGGATCAATCTGGTGTTGATTTCTGTTGCTCCGACGCTCGACGCGGCGTTGCTCCTGCTCGGTCGCGCCATCAGGTTTTTTCAGCAAGATCAAACGCACCGGCAAGGCCGGCCGGCCTTTGCGCGGGGCAATCATCACGGAGACATCAACGGCCCCATCTCCGGAATCTGAGGAAAGTTTCCCAAACAAATCAAAGACCTTACCATCGCAATTCAGAAGCCGAAGCGAGCGCCAACCAATCCTGACGATAAAATCTCCACCCTGTTGATTAACCGCCAATAGATCTGCGGCTTTCGCATAGCCTCGATCAGCAATCAGTATGTCTCCAGCTTGAACTGGGGCATGGGTTAAGCTCTCCGCTGTGTGTTGATCCGTGACCTTTATATGGCTAAATTGCCCACTTCCAAGATCATAGGCGGCGTGCAGTCTCCAGTCAGTTCCTTTGCTTCCCGGCTCAGATATCGATGATCCATCAATAAGCTTTATCGTCCGGCCATCATAGTAACTGTTGGTTGGTTTAATTCTATCCGACATCAAAGACCGGACAATCTCAGCAAACCAATCTGAAGAGTTTCGAAGCCGGTCAAGAAGCGACGTATTCGCAAGGCTGGCGACGCCAGTGACTTCCGCCCATGCGGCGGCTTGACGGAGTGACAAGCCACAGGGACCATAGCCAAGCCCAAGACGCAGCAACGACGAGGCGTCTTTCACGCCCCGTCGTCGCTGGAGCGCTTTGAACGAAGCGGCGGTTGCGTCAAGGTCGATGAATCGGGATATCTGCGCGACAAACGCGTTCCAATCCTTGGCGAGAAGAGAAATCGTGTCCATCGCGTTGATAAATCACAATTTTATCGCCGCGTCAACCCCATATCCTAGCGCATATGAGGCGTCGCCCTGATCAATTTTCCGTTGCGGGCGGCGGCGGCGATGACGGTATGGGCTGCGCCGGGATGCGACTGTTGTGAGAAATGGGTCGAGCACATGACCAAGGCCGGATTCAACGTTATTGTTCATCGGTCGGAGGATATGGCGGCGATCAAAAGCGCAAACGGCGTGCCGGAAGCGGTTCAGTCCTGTCACACCGCTCTTGTTGATGGGTATGTGGTGGAAGGACATGTTCCGGCGGATGTGGTGGCTCGGGTTCTGACGCAGCGTCCGGATGCAAAAGGCGTCGCCGCGCCCGGTATGCCGCAAGGCTCTCCGGGGATGGGCGATGGGCCACATGAGCCTTATGATATTGTTTTGTTTGGTGGTCTTTCCTCGGGTGGGTCTTCGAGCGTGACGTTTTTCGAGCGACGCTGATGATCGGAATTCTTCGTCGTCGGCTCTTGATCATCGGGTTCTGCATCGTTTTTGCGGGGGCGTGGAGTTTTTCTCGATCTGCGTCGGGGCATGGCGGCGAGGATCATGATCATGGAGAGGGCTCCAAACCCGTTGTCGAGGCGTCCGTTCCGTCACTCGGTTTTGGGGGAGAGGGCGAGTGGGTCGAAGTGACGGTCGCGCCTGTCTTTCCCGGCCTCACGAATATCTATCTGGCCGATTTGACCACCAACGCTCCGATCAAGGACGCGACGATCGAGATCGAGACTTCGGGCGAGACGTCGTGGCGGGGGCGGGCGACGGCCACTCGCGAACCGGGAATTTATCAAGTGGCGTGGTCGCCGCCCGGCGACCAAAAACACGATCTCTCCGTGACGGTTTCGGTTGCGGATAAGATTGATCTTGTTTTGATTTCCGGCGTTTTCTTGCCGAAGACGGAGGCGCTTGCGCTTCCGGCGAAAGCGTCGGAAAACATGATCGCGACGGCTTTTTTGCTTTTTAAGCCTTATTTTATCGGAGGCGGCGCTGCGGCGGTTGTGGTTGTTTTGATGTTGCTCGCATGGGGTGATCGTCGCCGCATTCGGTCTCGCTTTAAAGACGCGGCGTCCATCGCCTTGCTGCTTCTGTTCGGGTTGGCCGGATCGGCGTTGGCGCATGGCGGCGAAGACCATGGCGATCACGACGCTTCGCCACCCCCAGGAACGCAGAGTCCGGGGATGGGATCGGCGCAGGGAAACACGGTGTTTCTTTCCAAAGCATCGCAGTTTCTTTTGGGAATTCGAACCGTTCAGGTTGATGCTCGTCAAGCGGCCGACACGGTTCGCTTGGTGGGGCGAGTGATCCCCGATCCGGCGGGATATGCGCGGGTTCAGTCGGCGCAATCGGCGCGAGTGATGTATGACTCGAATTTTCCGATTCCAACGCCGGGCCAAGCGGTCAAGCGAGGGCAAACGCTCGCGGTTTTGGAGCCCAATCTCTCGGTGATCGAGCGGAGCGACAAGCGAGCGGCGCTTTACAAGACAGAGAGCGAAATTGCTCTTCTAGAACAGCAATTGGCGCGTTGGGAGCAAGCGCGCGGTCTGGTGGCGACCAAAGAAATCGAAACCGCACGGGTTCAGCTTGCAAGTCTTCGCAAAGAAAAGGCGCAGATATCGGGATCGGCGCTCGGCCGGGATTTGGTGGCGGCGCCGGTTGATGGGCGAGTGACGGACGTTCACATCACGCCGGGAGAAGTGGTGTCTCCGGAAACGGTGTTGGTGGAGATCGTCAACCCCGCTTTGTTGCGGGTTGAGGCGGTTTTGTACAATCTTTCCTTGGCGGATAAGATCGTCGGTGGGCGAGCGGAAACCAAACAACTGCCGAATGAAATATTTGATCTGGATTTGCTCGGGGTCAGCTTGCGGATCAATTCCAACGACCAGGGGTTGCATTTGCTGTTTTCGGTTCGGGACGCGCGGGGAAAGTTGCGCTTGGGCCTGCCGGTGGATGTTTTCGCCGAAACCGGGGGGGCGCGGTTGAAATCTGCGGTTCCTCGTCGCGCTGTGACGGAGATTGACGGACGTTCGGTGGTGTTTATCCATATGGCGCCGGAGAAATTCGAACGGCGATGGGTGACTTTGGGACGGATGGTCGGCGATTGGGTTGATGTTGATGATGGGGTGACGGCGGGGGAGCGGGTCGTCTCGCAAGGCGTGATGCAAATGAAAGCCATTCGGAAGTAAAACCAGGAAAGAATTTCCAAAGGAGTCGGGGTTCCGTCCTCGATCCGTCAAAGGTCGATCCTCCAGCGAACTGTTTCCTTTGGAAATCATGACTTGGAATCTGTGACGAACGGATGTGAGTTATCCATTTCAATTCGGGGAAGCGGCCCGATTTTCGAGTTCTCAACCGGACAGAGTATATTCTGTCTTTTCTTTCTTCTTCGGTGGGATATGTTCGATCGCATCATTCAATTCTCTCTTCATCAACGGTTGTTCGTCACCGCCGGGGCTATTCTTCTCTTCCTCTACGGCGGCTTGGTCGCCGCCAAACTTCCCGTCGATGTGTTTCCCGATCTTAACCGCCCAACTGTCACCATCATGACCGAGGCCGAAGGATTGGCTCCGGAAGAAGTTGAGACTCTGGTGACGCAGCGCATCGAAACTGCCATGAACGGCGCGCCCGGCGTGGTGCGAGTGCGCTCCAGCTCCGGCGTCGGGTTGTCCGCCGTCTTCGTCGAATTCGAATGGGGAACCGACATCTATCGCAACCGTCAGTTGACCTCCGAGCGACTGGCCTCGATTTCAGGAACTCTACCCGCAGGAATGGCGCCGACGATGGGGCCGATCAGCTCTATCATGGGCGAAATTATGTTGATCGGGTTGCGCAGCGTCACCGAGGCTTCTTCGCTGATGCCCTCTTCGTCGATGCCCTCTTCGTCGATGCCCTCTTCGTCGATGCCCTCTTCGTCGATGCCCTCTTCGCCGATGCCCTCTTCGCCGATGGATGTGCGTAGCGCCGCCGATTGGGTTATTCGGCCGCGATTGCTCGCCATTCCCGGCGTCGCCCAGGTCATCCCGATCGGTGGCCAAGTTCGGGAATATCAAGTCATGGTCTCTCCCGGACGAATGGCGGCGTTGGAGATTTCCTTCGAAGACCTGGAGAAAGCTCTGTCCGGCTTCGCGCGCAACACCACCGGCGGCTTTATCGAACAACGCTCTCAGGAATTTCTTATTCGCAACCTCGGTCAAACCACTAGCCTCGATGATTTAAGAAACTCGGTGATTTCTTGGCGCAACGGCGCTCCGGTGACGGTCGGACAGGTTGCGGAGGTTGTCGTCGGCGCCGCCGTCAAGCGCGGCGACGCGGGTGTGAACGGACGTCCTGCTGTAATCCTGGCGGTGCAAAAACAGCCGGGAGCCGATACGATTGCTTTGACGCGCCGCGTCGAACAGGCTCTGATCGAGATTCGCGGGGCGATGCCTTCCGACATCAAAGCGGATCCGATTTTGTTCCGACAAGCCGATTTCATCGAACGCGCCGTCGCCAATGTTGAAGAAGCGTTGCGAGACGGCGCCGTCTTGGTGGCGATCACGCTTTTCTTGTTTTTGATGAATTTCCGCACGACGTTCATCAGCCTTACGGCGATTCCATTGTCGATGGTGGTCGCGGCTTTGACGTTTCACTGGATGGGATTGTCGATCAACACCATGACGCTCGGCGGTTTGGCGGTGGCGATCGGCGAGTTGGTTGATGATGCGGTTGTGGACGTTGAAAACGTCTTTCGGCGCTTGCGGGAAAACCGCGCTCTGCCCGAGCCTCGCCCGGTTTTCGAGGTGGTGTCGCGGGCGTCGAGTGAAGTCCGGAATTCCATCATCCACGCAACGCTGATCGTGGTTTTGGCCTTTGCGCCGTTGTTCGCCTTGAGCGGCGTGGAGGGGCGTTTGTTTTCGCCGCTCGGAACGGCCTATGTGGTGTCGATTTTGGCGTCTCTGGCGGTGTCTTTGACCGTCACCCCCGCGTTATGCTCTTATTTGCTGCCGAGGGCGAAATCAATCGATCACGGCGACTCCTGGTTGGTCCGGGGGCTGAAAGCCGGAGACGATCGGTTGTTGCGGTGGTCGTTTGACCACCCTCGGTTGATCATCGGCGTTGCGGTGTTGTTGGTTGTCGCCGCCGCCGCCTCCACGCCGTTTCTCGGACGCGCCTTTCTGCCGTCGTTCAACGAAGGCTCGGTGACGGTGAGCATGGCTTTGCCTCCGGGAACGTCGCTGTCGGAGTCCAACCGCATCGGCGCGATCGCCGAGACGTTGGCGCGGCGCGTTCCCGAGACGTTATCCACCGGCCGCCGCACCGGCCGAGCCGAACTCGACGAACACGCCGAGGGCGTTCATTTCTCGGAGATCGATATCGATCTCGGTCCTTCGTCGCGCCGCCGCGAGGAAATCCTGGCGGATATCCGGCGACAATTGTCTTTGATTCCTGGGGTTTCGTTGAACATCGGCCAACCGATTTCCCATCGTTTGGATCATCTGCTGTCGGGCGTTCGAGCGGAAATTGCGATTAAAATCTTTGGGGACGATCTGGACGCTCTGCGTTCGGCGGCGGAGACGGTTCGCGCGCAAATGGCTTTGGTTTCGGGCGTGGTCGACCTCCAGATAGAAAAACAAGTGCTAATCCCGCAAATCCAGATACGGCTCAACCGGGTCGAAGCGATGAAATACGGATTGTCTCTTAATCTTCTGACGGAAACGCTGCAAGCAACGCTCAACGGCAAAGTGGCCTCGCAAGTCTTGGATGGCCAACGCAGTTATAATGTGGTTCTGCGCTTGGCGGAGGACTGGAGATCGGAAACCGAAGACTTCCGCAATATTCTGATCGACGCGCCCAGCGGCAAGGTTCCCTTGGGGCTGGTCGCCGATGTGGTGGAGTCTCAGGGGCCGAACATCATCAATCGCGATAATATGAAGCGTCGGATCGTGGTTTCGGCCAACACTCAGGGGCGAGACATGGCGGCGGTGATCGGCGACATTCAGCAACGCCTCGATACTTTGTCGCTGCCGAAAGGAGCCTACCTCAGCTATGAAGGCCAATTCAAGAGTCGGCAAGACGCCGCCCGCTTGATCGGAGTTTTGGCGTTCTTGTCTCTGGCGGGAATATTCCTGGTTCTTTACGGTCACTTCCGATCCGTTTCGCTGTCTTTGGCGATCATGGCGAATGTTCCGATGGCCTTGGTCGGCAGCGTGGCGGCGATTTGGCTTTCGGATCAAACGCTGTCCATCGCCAGCTTGGTCGGGTTCATCACTCTGACCGGCATCGCCGCCCGCAATGGAATATTGAAGGTCTCCCATTACATCAATTTGGTTGTTTTGGAAAACGAGCCCTTCGGCCGCTCGATGATTACGCGCGGCTCGCTGGAGCGCCTGACGCCGGTGTTGATGACGGCTCTGGTGGCGGCTTTGGCGCTTATTCCTTTGGTGGCGTCCGGCGGCGCTCCCGGTAAAGAAATTCTCCATCCTGTGGCGGTGGTGATCTTCGGCGGCTTGATGTCTTCGACCATCCTCGACACGATCGTCACGCCGGTGGTGTTTTTATTGGTGGGGCGAAAGCCGCTTGAAAACATCGTCAGACGTTCGGCTTCTCGGAGTTGAAAACAAGAAAATATGGGAAGGAATTGGGGCTTCGCTCTCAACCCGCCAAGGCCAAGAGGCCTTTGGGAGCCATGACTTGGAATTTGAGTCGACCGAAAGCGTGAGGCTCATTTCAATCCGGGGAAACCGCATGATTTTCGGGTTTCAAATATAGCAAGGATCACAACGATGATGAGAATCTTTAAATTCGTTTTTTCGGCTGTCGCCGTTTTTCTTGGAGCGACCTTCTCGTCGCCCTCGGTTTCGGCTCATGAAAACCTGCATCCTTTGCATGGCGGTCGGATCATCGAAGTTCAATCTCAACACTTTGAGTTGACGCCTACGGACGGCGCTCTCGACCTTTATCTGAGCGATCATGGCGACCGCCCGATTTCAGCCGACGGCGCTGAGGCCAAAGCTGCATTGGTGCTCGATGGTAAGAAAATCGAGACGATTTTGAAACCGGCCGGAAGCAACAAACTTTCGGGCGCCGTTCCCGGAGCGCCGTCGAGCGCCGTCATTGCAAAATCTGTGGTGATCGTCACAGTGCAGATGAACGGCAAAACGGTGATGGGCAAATTCGGCGTTGGACACTAAAGAATTGCTGCGGTGCGGCTGATTTCTCTAAGGATGGAAGCAACCATGACGAAAGCGAAAAACCGAGCCGTCTATATTGCGGCAATGGTTGTGACGGCGGGAGCGGTTTTGACTTCCATCGCCTCGATTCCGACTTTGGCCGCGTCGCCGCAACCGATCGGCTCTTCTATAGAGGAAATGCTGGAGATTGTTCGCCGGATGAATCCCGAACTGGCGGCTTTGGCTCTTGAAGCCGAAGCGGCGGCGGCGCGGGCGGAGGCGGCGGACAAACTTCCCGATCCGAAGTTCGCTTTTCGGTATGACGAATGGCCTCGGGCGGGGTCGGACGCGCCCAGCCTGACCCGAGAGGGGGTCATGAAGTTCGAGATGACCCAAGAGCTTCCTCTGTGGGGCAAGCTCGACCTTAAACGAGAACAGGCGGAAGCCGAACACCGCCAAGCGCAAGGGCAGCGGCAGGCGGCGACTCTGGAATTGGCGACTCGCGTTAAGATTGTAGCGTCAGAGCGCCATCAAACGCGCCGCGCGATCGATCAGCTTGGAGAGGTCGCGTCGGTCGTCGAACGCTTGCATCGTTTCGCTCAGAGCCGTTATTCTCAAGGGCTGGGCGTGCAACTGGACGTCATTCAAGCCGATTTGGAGCGTCGGGAGCTGGAGACCGAGCGCGTCAAGATGAACACGGAGCTGCGTTTGGCGCGCATTCGCTTGAACGCTTTGCTCAATCGCCCGGCCGACGCGCCTTTGGTTGAAACGTCGCGGCTCCGCGCGCCGCCGCGCGCCGCCGCTCTTGACGTGGCGGCTTTGGTCGAGAGGGCGCGGCAGAGCAATCCGGACCTCCATATTCAGCAGGCCAAGATCGACGCCGCCGACAAAGGCCGGGAATTGGCCGATCGGAGCTGGTATCCGGATGTTTCGCTTGGGGTCGGAGCCATTCGGAAAGAGGGGCGGTTCGACAGCTACGAAACGATGGTCGAATTGAATATTCCTCTGCAATGGGGATTGCGGCGGGCTCAACAAGCCGATACGAGCGCCATGGCCTCGGCGGCGCGATCGCGGTCGGCCTTGATCGACCGCAAGATCGAGGCTGATCTTCACGAAGCCTACGCCGGGTTGCAGTCGGCTCAAGAGCGGGAAAAAATCCTGCGCGAAGGGATTGTTCCTCGCCTGGATATGGCGTTGCAAGCGACCGTCAAGGCGTATGAGCTTTCTCTGACCGATTTCACCAATGTTCTCGAAGCCGAGCGCAAGTTAAAAAACACGCGCTTTGAACAACTGAAGTTGGAACTCGAACAACAGATGCGGTTGGCCGAGATCGAACGCTTGATCGGTGGAGATTTGTGATGCCGCGTTCTGTATTGCCCCGGCCTCTATTGGCTTCCCGGCCTTTTTTTGCTGTAGGCGTCGTCGCTGCGGTTGTCTTGTCGTTTCCCGCGTCGTTTTCCGCGCGCGCGGCGGACCCCGCCAACCCTCACGCCGGGCATGGCGGCGCGCCCATTTCCGCCAAACCCGCCGAAAACAAACCGGCGGCGGCGCGTAAAATTCTGTACTATCGCAACCCGATGGGACTGCCCGACACTTCGCCGGTTCCGAAAAAAGACACAATGGGCATGGACTATGTCCCGGTCTATGCCGACGAAGCGCCCATTTCCGCCAAACCCGCCGAAAACAAACCGGCGGCGGCGCGTAAAATTCTGTACTATCGCAACCCGATGGGACTGCCCGACACTTCGCCGGTTCCGAAAAAAGACACAATGGGCATGGACTATGTCCCGGTCTATGCCGACGAAGCGCCCATTTCCGCCAAACCCACCGAAAACAAACCGGCGGCGGCGCGTAAAATTCTGTACTATCGCAACCCGATGGGATTGCCCGACACTTCGCCGGTTCCCAAAAAAGATTCGATGGGCATGGATTACGCGCCCGTCTACGCCGACGAAGCGCCCGGCGCGACGGGAACGCCCGGCGGCGCGGCTATCGGCGCGGTGCGGATCAATCCGGACAAAGTGCAGAAGTTGGGAGTGCGCACCGAAGCGGTGGCGGCGCGGTCGCTTGTTCGCGTGGTGCGGGCTCTCGGCTCTGTCCAGGTCATCGAAAAAAACTTTCAAGTCGTGGCCTGCAAATTCGAAGGCTGGATCGAGACTCTGCATGTCAACACCACAGGCCAGCCGGTCGTCAAGGGCCAGTCTCTGATGGAGGTTTACAGTCCGGAACTGGTTTTGGCGCAGGAGGAATATTTGCTCGCGCGGCGCAGCGGCGAGTCCGGTTTGGCAGAGGGCGCGTTGCAGCGCTTGCGCTATCGCGGCGCGCCCGAAGAAGAAATCTCCGCTTTGCGCAAGCGCTCCAAGGCCAGCCGCACCATCAGCATTCGCGCTCCTCTGACCGGCGTGGTCACAGAGCGCAAGGCGGTCAAAGGCATGCGCTTTATGGCGGGCGAGACGCTGTTTGAACTCGCCGATCTTTCAAAAGTGTGGGTGTTGGCCGACGTCTTCGAAAAAGATATCGGCTCGGTCGCGGTCGGGCAGACGGCGAAGGTGACTTTGAACGCTTTTCCCGGCCGAGTCTTTACGGGGGCCGTCGTTATGATCCATCCCACCATGACGGCCGAAAACCGCACCGTCAAAGTCCATTTCGAATTGCCCAATCCGGATGGGGCTTTGCGTCCGGCGATGACGACGACGGTTGAATTGGCGATCCCCGTCTCCGCGACGCCGACTCTTGCGGCTCCGGACTCGGCGGTGCTCGACAGCGGCAAGCGGCAGGTCGTGCTGGTCGAGCGCGGCGAAGGCCTGTTCGAGCCGCGCCCTGTGAAGCTCGGAGCGAAGGCCGACGGCTATGTCGAGATCGTCGAGGGGCTTGCGGCGGGAGAGAGGGTGGTGGTGCGCGCGAGTTTCCTGATCGATGCTGAAAGTAATCTGCGCGCGGCTCTGGGACAGTTCGAACAAGGAAAGTGAGCGCTTGCGACCGCGTTAAATCATCCGATATAGATTGAAACATTCGATACAGATTGCCCAAGGAGACGGAACCATGAACGGAGAATATGAGACGAGAAAATCGTTATATGGCTTTTGGTCCGGTTTTTGGACGGGATTGGGAGCAATTGCTTTCATCTACTCCGTGCGCCCTCAGACTCGTTTGTATCCAAATAGAAACCGTGAATGGTCATCTCACCCGCGCCTGGTTCATGTTATGCGGCGTTTTGTGCAAAATCAGGCGGATGATCGCATATGAGCAAGCCGATATCGGAGACGATTGGAAAACCCTCTTCGGGGCGTTTGCCTGCGACGATTGATCAGGCTCTTCAAGAAATGATCGCCCTCGTTCCTGAGAACAAGAAAGAGGACGCGCTCCAAAAAATGACGAGAATCATGTCGGGATCGACAATGATTCAGGAAATGACGCTTCAAGCTCGGCGTCGCGACGAGACGAATAATCAGCCCGCCGCGCCGGTTGTGGCGAAAAACAAGCCTCGCGCCATAGGAAAGAGCGCTTCTCGGCAGAAAGGAAAGTAGAAAAGGCATTGGGTCTGTATAAATTAAAAAAGCCTAGGAACACGGTCTTTGGACTCGTTTAATTTAAGGCCCATCAGAGGAGGCCATTCATGATCGACGCCCTGATCGAGCAGTGCGCTCGGCACAAGTTCTTGGTGTTGCTGTTTGTGACGGTGGCGGTGATCTTGGGTGCGCAGTCGCTGAAAGACACGAAACTTGACGCCATTCCCGATCTTTCCGATCCTCAAGTTATTGTCTATGCGCGTTGGGACCGCAGTCCCGACATCATCGAAGACCAAGTCACCTATCCGATTATCTCGGCGCTTCTGGGAATGCCCAAAGTCAAGGATGTTCGAGGCTTTTCCGATTTCGGCTTTTCTTACGTCTACATTATCTTCGAGGAAGGGGTCGATCTCTATTGGGCGCGCTCGCGCACGCTGGAGTATTTGAACTCGGTCTCCCAGCGCCTGCCGCGAGGCGTCACCGCCGAGCTTGCAAAGGACGCCACCGCCGTCGGTTGGGTCTACCAATACGCTCTGGTTGATGACACCGGCCAGAACAGTCTGGATCAGATGCGCAGCGTCCAGGATTGGCACTTGCGTTACGCTTTGCAGTCCGTGCCGGGGGTTGCAGAGGTCGCGCCATTGGGCGGATTCGTGCGTCAGTATCAGGTCAATGTCGATCCGACTCGATTGCTCGGGTATCGCATTCCGATCAATGCGGTGGTCGAAGCGATCCGAAAAGGAAACAACGACGTCGGCGCTCGGCTGGTCGAGATGAACGATCGCGAATACATGGTGCGCGGACGGGGCTATATTCGCTCTTTGGAAGATATCGGCAAGATCGTCATCGCAACTCCCCAGGTCGGCGGGCCTCAAACCGGGGCTTCTCAACAAACCGGCGCGTCCCAAACCGGCTCATCTCAGGCCGGAGCGTCGCAAATGGGGTCGCCGGTGTTGGTGCGCGACGTGGCCACGGTGACGTTCGGCCCCGAGTTGCGCCGAGGCGTCGCCGAACTCAACGGCCAAGGCGAAACCGTGGGCGGCGTGGTGATCATGCGCATCGGCGAGAACGCGGCGCGAGTCATTCGGCGGGTCAAGGAGCGGATTGAAGAACTCAAGCCGAGTTTGCCGCCCGGCCTGCGCATCGTCGAGACCTATGACCGCTCCGACTTGATCGACCGTTCAATCGAAACTCTGAAGCGGACGTTGATTGAAGAAGTGGCCATTGTCAGCTTGGTGATTTTGATTTTCCTTTGGCATTTCCCCAGCGCGATTATTCCTATCATCACCATTCCCATCACTGTGGTCTTGGTCTTTATTCCGATTCAGTTGTCGGGGATGACCGCCAACATCATGTCTTTGGGAGGAATCGCCGTGGCGATCGGGGCCATGGTTGATGCGGCGGTGGTGGTGGTCGAGCAGACGCACAAGCGGCTGGAACATTGGAACGCCGAGGGGCGTTCGGGCGATTACCATAAAGTGGTGTTATCGGCGGTCAAAGAAGTCGGCGGCCCCAGCTTCTTCGCGCTGTTGGTGATCGCCGTGTCGTTCTTTCCGGTGTTTGCTTTGGAATCCCAGGAAGGGCGGCTGTTCAGTCCGCTCGCCTACACCAAGACTTTCGCTATGGCGATTGCCGCTCTGTTGGCGGTGACGCTCGATCCGGCGGTGCGGCTGCTATTCACTCGCATGGACCCGTTCGTCTTCCGCCCGACTTGGTTGGCGCGGCCGGTCAACGCTTTGTTGGTTGGAACCATCCACAGCGAATCTCACCATCCGATCAGTCGGCCGTTGATGAAGCTCTATTTGCCGGTGGTCGAGTTCGCGCTGCGCCACAGATGGCTGATGATTGGGGTTGCTCTGATCGCGATGGTCGCCACGGTTCCGGTCTGGCTCCGGCTGGGATCGGAGTTTATGCCGCCGCTCGATGAAGGGACGCTCCTTTATATGCCGGCGACTCTGCCGGGAATGTCGGTGACGCAAGCGGCGGGGCTGCTCCAGGCGCAGGACCGCATCATCAAGGAATTCCCCGAAGTCGAGCGGGTGTTCGGCAAGGCCGGACGAGTGGAGAGCGCCACCGATCCGGCGCCGTATTCGATGATGGAAACCACGATCACGCTGAAGCCGCCGGAGGCTTGGCCGAAACAAGAGCGCTGGTATTCCGCCCAGGCGCCCGAGTGGCTGCAAGAGGGGCTTCGCCACATCTGGCCCGATCATAAATCCACTCAGGAGCTGATCTATGGTCCGGGCGGCCTGAACGAGGCTTTGGCGATGCCCGGCCTGGCCACTGCGTGGACCATGCCGATTAAGGCGCGCATCGATATGCTGTCGACCGGCATTCGAACGCCGATCGGGATCAAAGTGTTGGGCTCTGATCTGGCCGAGATCGAGAAGATCGGCGTGCAGATCGAACAGGCGTTGCGCTCGGTTCCCGGCGCGACCAGCGCGTTCGCCGAGCGCGCCGCCGCCGGTTATTTTCTCGATTTCGATCTCAAGCGCGACGAGCTGGCGCGTTATGGCCTGTCGATCGACGACGTCAACGAGACTCTGATGGCGGCGGTGGGCGGCGAGCCGGTGACGACGACGGTCGAGGGCCGCGAGCGCTACACGGTGAATGTTCGCTATCTGCGCGACTATCGCAGCGATATCGACGCTCTGCATCAAGTGTTGGTCGTCACGCCTTCGGGCGCGCAGATTCCGTTGGGCCAGATCGCAACCATTACTTTACGCACCGGACCGGCGATGATTCGCGACGAGAACGGCCGCCTCAGCGGCTATGTGTTCGTCGATGTCACGGGGCGCGACATCGGAAGTTATGTCGCCGAGGCCAAACAGGTTGTGCGGGACACGGTCGTTCTGCCCGTCGGCTATCGGCTGGCCTGGAGCGGCCAATACGAAGCCATGGAGCGGGTGGCGGCGCGTCTGACGATCGTATTGCCGATCACTCTGTTTGTGGTGTTTTTGTTGCTTTACGCCAACACCGGCTCGCTGATGAAAACGTTGATCATCTTGCTGGCCGTGCCGTTCTCGGCGATCGGAGCCGTCTGGCTTCTCTCCGCGCTCGGCTACAACACAAGCGTCGCGGTGTGGGTCGGGTTGATCGCTTTGCTCGGAGTCGACGCCGAAACCGCCGTGTTCATGTTGCTCTATCTCGACATTGCGTGGCGCGAGGCGGTCGCTCAAGGCCGAATGCGCCACCGCGACGACTTGCGCGCCGCCATTATCGTCGGAGCCGTCCAGCGTCTTCGCCCCAAGGTGATGACCGTCGCCTGTATGCTGTTCGGCTTGCTTCCGATCATGTGGTCCGAGGGGGCGGGGAGCGACGTGATGAAGCGCATCGCCGCGCCGATGATCGGCGGAATCCTCACCTCTTTCGTCATGGAGTTGCTGATTTATCCGCCGATCTTCGCCATTTGGAAGGGCTGGCGCTTGCCGTCCGCAACGCAGCATCTGCAATCAGAAGGAACAAAGCCATGATTTTATCGCGCCTCGCCTTTGCGCTCGCCACAACTTTGACGGTTCTTCCATTTGCCGCCAAAGCAGAGAGCGCTGCAGCCACTGGCGTCGTCAATCATGTTGACGCCGTTGCTCATATTCTCAATTTGACCCACAGTCCCATTCCGGCGTTGGGGTGGCCGGGCATGACCATGGATTTCAGCGTGGAGCCTTCCATTGATCTAACCAAACTTGCGCCGGGCGTCGCTGTTCGTTTCACAGTCGCCAGAACGTCGAGTGGCCTTTATCTTATCGACAGCGTCGCGCGGGAAAAATAATTCTTCATCGTTGTGAGAGTCCGTTCCGAGGCGTCCCGTGGTCACAATGTGGTCATCTATCAATGTTAAGTATGTAATAAATTGTGGCGTTGTGTCGGGGAATGTAGACGGATGATTATATGATGGTATTGCTGAGGCGCGGGACACTTTTCAGAAGATGTCGTGATTTGTCACAAAGTAAGCTATGGGGCGTGATAATTGAGTGACATATTGAGGATAATGTCGCTTTTGTCAGACAAATCAGCGCTCTCATATCTTGTGAGGATAATATGTTTCAATCCGTAAAGGCGTTAGTTTCGGCATTCGGAATCGTCTTGCTACTGACGGCTCCGGTTCTTGCCCAAAATGCTTCATCTCCGGGACAAACAAAAGATGTCGCCCCGACGTCTTCGTCTTCGGATACGGCTTCTGCACCCAATGCCTCGTCGAGCGTCAAGCCGCAGGAAGAGCGAGGAGGTTATGGAAGTTACATCGAACCCACGCAGAATCACGAGGTTTACCGTGATCCTGGATCGGGGCGGCAACGAATGGTAACTCCACAAGGGAAGCATGATAAGATGTGATGTTTCTTTCTGATGCTGGCGCATGGGTTATGTGCGCCAGCATTGGGGGGGGGGGGGGCTATTTTTGTAAGAAACCCGAGCTACGGGTTGTTTCTGCGTTACCGCTCCTGTACCAGAACTGACCAAATATCTGACTGGCAAAAGTTGTCGCTCCATATATTATTGATGGAGCTATGAACGGCGCAATCTTCCTCTCTTATATTCAACCTAGCTGTCAATCATGCTCAGCACACATCCTCAGCTCATCAGAGGTTGGGGAAAACAACTTAACCGAAGCGGACAAATGTTTCTGTGGCGGAATGTCTCAAAGTCATTGACCCATTCCGACTGGGAGGCCGACGTTTATTTTGTAAAAGGATCAAGTCTTTTACTATTTGCACGCCAAGCGCTAATGCGTGTCTTAATACTATGAATATCTGAGAATTTAAATATACGATCTATGTTTCGCGCCATTGAAACGCCGCGCCCACCCGCCCAGATATCGACGGCCGGATCAAGCCTGCTCCGCAAGTCACGTAGAAACTTTGCTGCATCGCGCCTGGGATACGCCATGCTAAAAGACAGCCCGACGATATCTATGCGGTAATCGGCAACGGCAGCGATGATCTCTGCGGCTGGAGTTTGTGGCCCCAACCGGATACAGCAGGCCCCATTGAGCGCCGCCACCGCATTCGCTGAAACCATACCAATTGTGTGCAATTCGTTAGGTGGAGTCGTCATAAGAATTCGAGGGCTTCCATGTGGATTTTCAACTGATCTTATCGCTTCCTTAAGGATGTCGCACACGATCTCAGTATAGACATGCTCATCGTAAACTCTAATTTCACCTCTGAACCACGCGTCCCCCACTATATTATTAAGACATGATACTGTGTCAGTAACAAATAGTAATAAACCTTGTCTATTCAACTGCGCTTTGAGGTGTTCAGATAGGGCAACAACATCATGCGCTTTCAATGCTTCCATGACGCTGTGCCCAAACTCATTTGCGGCGGTCTTCGCGTAAACCACTTTCTCTACCAATTGTTCCAACGACACAAGGTCAAGTCCAACGACCTTCGCGGGACGTAAACCAGTGCCAAGCAACCTATGGATCAATCTGAGGCATGACACTTGTTCCGCTGGATAAAGGCGGTTACCGTTATCATCTCGCTCTGGGCATGGAAAACCGTAACGGGCCTCCCACTTCCGGACGACCTCCTTCGCTAACCCGGTCTCATACTCAATGAGAGTGATGGGTATCGGCCTGCCTATCGCCTTGCCCTCTTTCGGCGCAAAGACAGGCGTCTGCGGTTCTTGGGGGGTGCGCATCTGGTTTACCGAGAGAGCAGGTTAAGACTGGCAGGAAATGTCATGGCGAATGCCTATGTTTGTCGCCGCTCATTAATCCCCCATCCGTGCGCTCGTGTCTATACCGTTTGAACGAATGCGCCTAATTATTAGGCGCTCATGCGATTGTCATAGACAGGGGTTAACAATGCGTATATGGAGCAGAACAGAGGAGGCTGTGAGGCCATCGTAACCTACCTTTCAGCGCCCACCTTACAGGTGGCTTCATTGGGTGGTTGTGACGGGAACGGAACTGGTTACGCGTTAGTTTGCAGCGTTTAGTTTGCAGCGTTGGGTATCTATCTGCTGCGTGGTGGTCGGACGATGATGCAAGTTGACTGAAATGCAACCCCTCGATCGTAGGCTGCAATGCTTAATGATAATTCACATGGTTTTGCTGTGGTCTTGATGGTAATCAGTACAGCTTACATCGCTGCTGCGCGCCAGTGTGCGCGACTGGTTCGGACAGCGATGGATTTCCTTCACGTTGTGACCACGTAATTAGGAGCAGTATGAATGGAGTTCTCGCCTTCCAGTGTCAACCGATTGCTTTTGGTCGAAGACACACCCAGTGATGCCAAGGTTGTAAGAATCTGCCTTGGCGCCGCAGGGAAGGAGGTGTATGAAATAATTGTTGCGACAACGCTAAAAGCAGCAATTGATCATTCTCATAGTGAGGATTTTAATGTCGTTTTGCTTGATCTTTCTTTGCCAGACAGCTCTGGTGTTGACACTATAACTAGACTGTATGCTGTGTCGCCAGAAGTCCCGATCGTCGTTCTCACAGGGCTGGACGATGATGATCTGGCCATGAGGTGCATTGAGGCTGGTGCGCAGGACTATTTATGTAAGGCCGACATGACCCCGCATAATCTCCGGAGAGCGCTTGGCTACGCGCTCGGTCGAGTGCGCGAGGGGCAATTGTTGGCGTTGCGAACCATGCTCCAGGGCTGTCAGGCTTTGTCGTCTCAGCAGATGAACGGATCGGTGACCCGCGCGCTGGCCGGTGTTGGCCCGATCAAGGAACGCAGCCCCGACACTTTCACCCAGTTTCAGCACACCTACGGCGACTTGCTCGAACGATACATGGAGTACTTGCGCGTTAAAGTCGAAAAACCGCGCGATTCCATGGAAATTCTGGCGACGCGCCTTGGGGATATGGGCGCTACACCGCGCGACATGATCGATATCCATGTGGGCGCACTGGACGCGGCGGCGCTGAAGCTTAAGCAGTCCCGCGTTCCGGCTTTCGCTTCCGACGGTCGGTTGTTTGCACTTGAAATGATGGGCCTGCTCGTCGAGTATTACCGCCTCAGCTTCCGACGGCTTTTCCCGGAAAGACCTCGCCAATGAAATACTTGTTACGGCTCTACATTACCGGAAACACGTTGGCGTCTCAGCACGCGGTGAGCAACCTCGGCCTGTTATGTCAGGTCGAGCTGAACGGGTTGTGTGAGGTCGAAATCATCGACATTCTTGAAAATCCTCAATTGGCTGAGGAAGAGAAGATTCTGGCGACTCCGACTCTCGTCAAACGCAATCCGGCGCCGGTGCGCAAAGTCATTGGCGACCTCAGCCATCGAACCAGGGTATTGTTCGGCCTAGGGCTCGAAAGCCATGCGCAAAATAGCGATGGCGGTGGCGACAGAGATGGCGCAGGAAGAGGACGGGACAGCATGACAAAGGACCTTAAACGATGACCACGTCTCTTCAGCCCGGAACGACGGTTCCCAAGGTCCCCGTCGGCATCGCCGGGTTCGACCAGATTTCTTACGGCGGCATTCCCAGAGGGCGGACGACCCTGCTCGCAGGCACCGCCGGCAGCGGTAAAACCATTTTCGCCCTTCAGTTTCTGGTCAACGGCCTGCGCGCCTACGACGAGAATGGCGTGATCGTCACCTTCGAGGAAACTCCGGAGGATCTGGCGCGTAACGTTGAAGGACTGGGCTGGGACATCAAGAAGTATGTCGCCGAGAACCGGGTCGCGGTGGTCGATGCATCACCCGAGCCCGGCGAAACCATTATGGAGTGCGGCTCCTACTATCTCTCGGCTCTGCTCGCTCGCATTGAACACGCGGTGCGCAAAGTCAACGCCAAGCGGGTGATTCTGGATTCTGTGGGCGCGATATTCCCCCAATTCACCGACAGCAATCTGGTGCGCCGCGAGTTACACCGGGTGGTGGCGGGAATGCGCCTGCTTGGCGTCACCACCGTAGTAACCATTGAGCGCATGCAAGAATACGGCGACATCGCGCGCTTTGGCGTCGAGGAGTTCGTCGCCGACAACGTACTGATCCTGCGCAATCCGCTGGAGCAGGAAAAACGGCGCCGGACCATCGAGATTCTCAAGTTTCGGGGCACCACCCACCAGAAGGGCGAATACCCCTTCACCATCGACCCCACCAGCGGCGTCACCATCATTCCTCTCTCGGCGATCGAGCTGAAGCAGAAATCGTCCAACGTCCGGGTCTCCTCGGGCAATGCCGATTTCGACAAGATGTGTGGCGGCGGCGTGTTTCGGGATTCGATCATTCTGGTCAGCGGCGCCACCGGCACCGGCAAGACCCTGATGGTTACCCAGTTTATGAAAGCGGGCATCGACGTCAACAACCGGGTGATTCTGTTCGCCTTCGAGGAAAATCGGGAACAGCTGGTTCGCAACGCGACTTCGTGGGGCGTCGATTTCGAGGCGGCCGAGCAGTCGGGCGTGCTCAAGATCATCTGCCGCTATCCCGAAACCATCGGCCTTGAAGACCATCTGATCCAGATCGAGCGCGAGATCGACGCCTTCAAGCCGACGGCCATCGCCATCGACAGTCTCTCGGCGCTGGAGCGGGTGTCGACCATCAAGTCGTTCCGCGAATTCGTGATCGCGTTGACCAGCATCATTAAGCACCGCGAAATCGCCGGCATGTTTACCAACACCACTTCGATGCTGCTGGGTGGCGAGTCGATCACCGAGACCCACATCTCGACCATCACCGATTCCATCGTGCTGCTGCGCTATGTCGAGTTGTAGGGCGCCATGCACCGGGCAATTACTGTGCTCAAGATGCGCGGCTCATGGCACGACAAGCAGATTCACGAATACGTGGTCACCAGTAAGGGCATGCAGATTCGTGAGCCCTTCCGGGGCATCGGCGGCATCCTCAGCGGCACCATCACCTACACCCTTAATGATGAGAGCGAGCGCCTCGGTCTGATGTTCGGGGACGAGTCATGAAGGCGCAGCGGATGGCCGGAACAAACCCCGTGTTGAAAGCGGCGATCCGCCTGCTGCTGGTGGAGAACGACCCTGCTGACGCCGATTTTTTTGAAAAAAGTTTACAGGACAACGACCATCAGACGTTCACGGTCAGCCGCGCCAGCACGCTGGACGCCGCGCAGCAGGCGGTGGCGGTGGAGCCGTTCGACATCGTCGTTCTCGACCTCGAATTGCCCGACAGCCAGGGACTCGACATCCTAAGCCAGTTCCAGGTTGATGTCACCGACAACGTTCCGATTTTCGTGCTGACTGGTCTCAACGATGACACCGATGTCAACGAAGTTGTGTTCCGCAGTGGCAATGAATACCTGATCAAGGGGCGGCTCGATCACAGCCTGCTGCCCCGGTTTTTGCGCCATGCGGTCGAACGGCAGCGCTCCCAGATCAGCATGCGTCGGCTGATCACCACCAACCCCGACGGCATCGTGGTGGTCGATTTTGACGGCATGGTGTTGTTCGCCAACACAATGGCTGCCGAACTGTTCAACCGCTCGCCGGGCGATCTCGTCGGCCATTCCTTCGGCTTTCCGGTGATCGCTGGCAGTTCGACAGACATCAACACCCTGACCAACCGTTCCGCCGAAATGCGCTCGGTCGAGATCGACTGGAACGGCCTCACCGCCTTCTTGGTTTCGCTCCGGGACGTGACCGAGCGGCTCAACCTGATGCGGGCTCTGCGCCTCGCCAAGGAACAGGCCGAGCTGGCCAACCGGGTGCGCGACGAAATTCTCACCAACATGAACCACGAAGTTCGCACGCCGCTGAACGCAATCATTGGCTTTTCCGATTTGCTGCTGTCGGGCGCCCAGGAAAACGCCTTGTCTCCGACCGTCAGTTCTTATCTCGGCTATATTCATCAGTCCGGCTGGCAATTGCTGGAGCTGCTGAACGACGTGCTGGACATGGCCAACATCAAGACCAACAATTTTGAGCTGTCGGAAACCGTTTTCGACGTCGGCAGAACAGTCCAAGCCGTGGCCCAGCTGGTGCGCAGTCAGCTCGTCCGCGCTAAACTGACGCTGGAAATCATCGCGCCACCGGAGCTCCCGCACCTTTGCGCCGATCAGCGGCGGCTCAAGCAGATGCTGGGCCATTTGCTCAGCAACGCCATCAAGTTCAACCGGCCGGGCGGTCTAGTGCGTCTGGCGGTCGCGGAAAACGACCACGGCGAGCTGTTGTTCATCGTCACGGATACTGGCATCGGCATGGATGCGACCTGTATCGCGGTCGCTGAGTCGGCCTTCGGTCGGTTGGGGTCGTGTTTGACCAATAGCACTGGCGGCGCCGGGTTGGGGCTGTCCCTGACCAAAGGTATGATCGAGCGCCATGGCGGGCGTCTGGTCATTGAGAGCGAACCCGTGGTTGGAACCACCGTGACACTGTGCCTTCCGGCTTCGCGGGTGAGATGGGGAGGGTGACGAGATGACATCGACCACCGGAGCGTGCGAGGCGCGGCAGCAGAAAATAGAAATGGGCGCGGCGACGATCACTCAGGCCGTACACGTTCTTCTGGTGGCGAACAATTTTAGTGATGCTGAAGCCGTCCATTCCCTGCTCGCCCGCCCCGAATACGGAGCTTTCGAGGTAACTCATGTTCCGACTCTCCGCGAGGCGCCCGGCGCGATTGAGCGGCGCCGACCTGACGCGGTGCTGGTTGACATGGGGCTCATCGGGGAACATGACCCGACCATCCTCACCCAGTTGCGGAGGTTGGTTGAGGAAATGGCGATTCCGATCATCGCCCTGACCGGCTGCGACGACGATCTTCAATCCCTGCGCTCGCGGCATCCAGAAGCCGATGACTTCCTGATCAAGGGGGGGCTTGACCAGGGCGCACTACCAAGGGTGATCCTCAACGTACTCGAACGCCAGACCCTGATGGCGAACCTGCATCGTATCATTCTGCACAATCCCGATGGCATCGTGGTGGTCAATGATACCGGCTACGTGCTGTTCGCCAATCCGGCGGCGGCCCAACTTTTCGACCGCCCGGTCTCGGACCTACTCGACGAGCAGTTCGGCTTTCCGGTGATCGGTAATGAGACGGTCGAGGTCGACATCTCTGGCGAACGGGTTGCGGAGATGCGGGTCGTCGAAATCAACTGGCTCAACCAGCCGGCGTTTCTCACTTCGCTCCGCGACATCACCGAGCATAAGCGAACCGAGCGACGGCTCCATGATGCAAAGCTCGAGGCCGACCACGCCAACCGATCCAAGTCGGAATTCCTGGCTTATATGAGCCACGAGTTGCGCACGCCGCTGACCTCGATTCTCGGCTTTTCCGAGATGATCCAACTGGAAATTCTGGGGCCGCTCGGAGTTCCAGAATATCGCGAATATGCCGACGCCGTTCGGACCTCGGGACAACACCTGCTTCAGATCGTCAACGATGTCCTCGACCTTGCGGCAGTGGAGGTCGGCAAGCTTGAGTTGCACTACGAAACCGTTGATCTCGGCCGCGTCGTGTCGTCGACGGTTCGACTGGTCGGCACTCTGGCCCTGGCGAAAAATCAGCGGCTGGTCAACGCCATGCCGGCGAATATGCCCTATCTAACGGCCGATTACCGACGCCTGCAGCAGATACTGCTCAATCTGCTGGCTAACGCCATCAAATTTACCCCCAACGGCGGCGTGGTGAGGATCGAGGGCCAAATCGACGACGGCGCCGATGGGGCGATGCTCCTGACCGTCACCGACACTGGAATCGGTATCTCTGCAGAGGACATCGTCAAACTTATGACGCCGTTCAGCCGGGTCGGCAAGCCGACCTCGCGTCTGCAGCAGGGAACCGGCCTCGGGCTCCATCTCAGCCATAATCTGGTTCAGTTGCATGGTGGCTCCCTGATGCTTGAAAGCGCTCCAGGCAAGGGCACGAAGGCAACCCTTCGCTTCCCGTCGAAGCTCGTCGTTCACGACTCTGCCCCCTCCACCCCCAACCGGCTCGTGTGACATCTACACAAGCGGTTTATCCTAGAAGGTTGAATCCAGTCGCCCATCCGAGCAAAGCGCACAGTAAACATCGATCATGCTGAAGCGATTTTCAGCTATGAACCAGTGAGGTAAATTATGCTTGAATGGATGGTGGAGTTTTTCTCCACGGATGGCTTCACACCTCATGGGTTTTGCATTACCTGGAGACCGGATGTTTTTTGGGCAAATGTAATGAGCGATGGAATTATTGCGATATCATACTTTTCCATCCCGTTGGCGATAATATATTTTACAATTAATCGCAGAGATATCATATTTCCAAAAGTATCCTATCTTTTTGGCGCTTTCATCGTTACCTGTGGGATTACCCACGCGATGAGCATTTGGGTGCTCTGGGCGCCTGATTACGGTGTGGAAGCGTTGACCAAGATGGTGACGGCAGCAGTATCGTTGCCGACAGCTATCTTGCTGTGGCTTCTGATGCCAGCAGCTTTGAAACTACCGACCCAACGCGACATCGAACGGAAAAACGTCGAACTTCTCACACTGAACTGTCGGCTCACCGCGAGTGCATGCGAGCAGATGAAAGTGACCGCAGCTCTCAGAGAAAGTGAAAACCGTTATCGGGGGCTGGTTGAAAGCCAGATTGACATCATTCTGCGCATCGGCTTCGACGGCGCCTTCACTTTCTGTAACCAAACCGCATGCCGCGTATTCGGATATGATCGCGAGGAACTGATCGGCCGTACTTGGTCTGATTTCGTTGCTCCAGAGGATCACTTAGAGACGGCTACGGTCATAGCCGCCGGCCTGACGCCACCGTATCCCCGTGTCAGGGTGGAGAACAGGATACTGACCCAGGAAGGAGAACGTTGCTATGCCTGGGAAGGTATGGCTGTCGCAGAGGGAGTCGACATGGTTGTCCAGGCCGTTGGACGCGACATCACTCGCAATAAGGCTGGCGAACAGCGCGTTCAGGAACTCCTCGACTTCAACAATAAAATCATTACCGAGTGCCCGGTTGGCATTCTCGTCTATAGAGCATCCGGGAACTGCGTCTTGGCGAACAAGGCGGCAGCGTGCATTGTCGGCGGCTCGATAGACGATTTACTCGGACAAAACTTCAGGGAACTTGAATCTTGGCGGGTCGCCGGATTTCTTGATTCAGCGCTTGAAGCTCTTCAAGGAAGAGCTGTATCCCGTCGAAACGTCCACTTTATCACCACCTTCGGCAGCGCCTTCTGGGTGGATTGTTATTACGCGCCATTTTCCCGATCTGGAGAACCGCACCTACTCTTCATTCTCAATGACGTTACGGCTTGGCGTGAGGCCGAGGACGCCCTGACCGTAGCCAAACAACTGGCTCAGGCTGCCGACCGCGCCAAAAGCGAATTTCTCGCCAACATGAGCCATGAAATCAGAACACCGATGAATGCCATCATCGGCCTGTCGCAACTGGTCCTTCAAACAAACCTGACGGATAGCCAGAGGAGCTACTGCGATAAGACGTTAACATCAGCGCGCGCCTTATTGAATATTCTCAATGATATTTTGGACTTCTCCAAGGTCGAAGCAGGGCGCCTCGAACTTGAGAACAGGGACCTTAACATTGATGCCCTGATGGTAGACTTGGCAACTATCACTGCTGCAAACGCGCGCGAAAAGAACATCGAGGTTCTTTTCGCCATTGCCTCGGACGTTCCCCGCCACGTCGTCGGAGACGCCATGAGGTTGCAGCAGATTCTTATCAACCTTATCGGGAACGCGATCAAGTTCACCAACGTTGGCGAGGTTGTGCTGTCGATCCGTCGGCTAGGAAATGACCGGGAACGTATCGTCCTTGAGTTCTCCGTCTCGGATACCGGCATCGGCATTCTCGAAGACCAACTCGCACGGCTCTTTGTGCCCTTCAGCCAGGGCGACAGCACCACGACCCGGCGGTTCGGCGGCACTGGATTGGGACTCGTGATCAGCCGTCGTCTGGTGGTGATGATGGGGGGCGAGATTGCCGTGGAGAGTGAATTCGGGAAGGGCAGCACCTTCCGGTTCACCGCCGTCTTCGGCGCATCGGACAGGCCTGATTCACGATCTAATGTTCCACGGTGCTTTCCGGAAGGCTTATCCATCCTGGTGGTCGATGATAACTCAACGGCACGGACGATTCTCACCGAAACCGCCGGAGCGATCGGATGGAAAGGACTGGCGGTCGGGTCGGGGTCTGAAGCGGTCAGATTGTTTGAGCAGGCCGTCGAAGCGCCTCCCGCAGAGGTCGTCCTCATGGACTGGCAAATGCCGGACATGGACGGATTGGAGGCATGCCGGAGGATACGGGACACAAGCATACACGGGCAGCCGCCGATGGTGATCATGGTGAGCGCCTATGGTCGCGACATCATGATCCGGCGTTCCCACGAACTGGGGATTGTCCCCGATGCTTATCTCGAAAAACCGGTCACCGCATCAACCTTGCTGGACACCGTCGTCAACGTCTATTCAGCCAGAGCCGGGACAACCGCTCCACAACGACGCAAAGCTCACCTGCCAGCACCCTTGCCCCTCCTACTATCGGGGATACGAGTGCTCGTAGTCGAGGACAACGCCATCAACCGGCAGGTTGCTCATGACATTCTGGCCAACATGGGCGCATCCGTCGACGTCGCGAGCGATGGCCGGGAGGCTCTCAACTGGTTCGGAGACGACGGGATAGACTTTAACGCAATCCTGATGGATATCCAGATGCCCGTGATCGACGGCTACGAGGCCACGCGCCTCATCCGTCACGATCCCCGTGGCCGGACTGTTCCCATTATCGCGATTACAGCCAACGCCATGCCCTCTGATCGTCAAAAATGCATAGATGCTGGCATGAACGACTACCTTTCAAAGCCATTCGATATCCGACAAGTCGCTGAAGTGGTTGCCAAGTGGGTCGGACGATCACCAACCATTCAAGTCGGTTCTGAGGTTCAGCCGCCAGCCCACACCCGTCAAGCCGCTTCCCCAGGCATAGATATGGACTACGCGCTCCGACGCGTCGACAACGACCGTTCCCTTCTTGCAGGACTCCTACGAATCTTTATCGAGCACTTCACCGCGCTTCCGGACGAGATAGCCGTCGCCGTTAGGTCGGGTGACATTGCGCGGCTTTTAGGGATCGCCCACTCCCTGAAGGGTTCCGCGCTACAGATCGGCGCCCGAGAACTTTACGAAGCGGTCCGGGAATTCGAACGTAATGCTGCTTCGGTTGGGTGTATCTCTGGCCAAAAGATCGCTGGCGTCGGGATCGAGCGGCTTCTCGCCACACTGACAGAAGCCTTGGCGTCTGCAGAGCCGACCCTGGAGCGGCTTATGTCTCCCGATGTGCCGAAGGAAGTTACGCATTCCGATTGATGGCGGGCAGTTGTCAATCGGTGTTGAAAAGTAAGCGTTCTTCCGCCCCAATATTGTTATGCTAACTATCTCGTAGATATAACCAAACGCGCTCAACATAGGGCAATATAAAGATACAAAAATTCTCCAGAGATTCATAACTATTCAATTTTGTTCAGGCATATGGATTCACCATGGAATAAGCGATCCAAAAAGCAATAAAAAGACGAAAAACGGCGAAGAAGACGGTAAAAAGGTTATATTAAAAGCGCGGTTAAAGATGGGAAAGAGAAAGGCGACGAATGACCATGGCCGAAACTCCGGACTCCCAACCGCACGCGTCAGCGTCGCAAGATTTTGCTCAAGCTTCGACATCGACGGCGCACGTCGATTGGGTTGCGTCGGACGAATTGCTGGAAAGCCTGGCGACGGGACAAAACGGCGTCCGATCTGTGGCGAACGCTCAAAGCGAAATCTCGGGGATGTTGCAAAAAGCGGGGATTCTACCGAAAACGGCGGAAACCACGGCGCGTGCTTTGGTCAAACAAGTCATTGAAGTTTTGGCGCAAGGCGGTGATCCGAATTTTTCCTTCTCCGTTCCGGAAGGATTTGAGACGCCCGTCGCCGCGACGGACGATAACTCGTCGCTTGAGTCGGTTGCCGCACGTTTGGCGCAAGCCTTGATCACCGGCGACGCCGCCGAGTTGGACGCCGTAAAGCAGGCTTTGTCGAAGAACGCGAGTTTGCAAGAGGTCGGCGTTCAAGTTCTGCAAACGGCTTTGGCCGGTGGAGCGACGCCGGAAAATGCGCTTTTTCAAGCTCATAACGCCGTCGTCGCCGCTCAAAACGCCATTCAAAACGCCGCAACGCCGCTTGGCGACGGAGTTACGGCCGTGCTGGGGGGACTGGCTCAAGGCGGAGAATCCGCCGCGACCGCCGCGCAGAGTTTAACCGTCGGTCTTAACCCGGCGCAATCGGAAGCCTTTTTGAACGGCATGTTGGGTTCGCTCGCCGTTGGAGCCGACTCCGCCGGAGCGCTGGCCGCCGCCGGTCAAGCCGCGCGCGCTCAGCAAAGCCAATCCATCACAGGAGACGTTCCCATTTCGGTCGGCGGCCGATTGGTGAGCACTCTCGCCGCCGGAGGAGACGTCGACGCCGCGTTGGCGGCGGCCGGGCTCGGCGCGCGTGGCGAAGGGAACGGCGCTCTGGCCGCTCTGACCGATTCTCTGACGCAAGGCGTTGACTCGGGCGCTGCGTTGATCAACGCTCTTGCGGCCGGGCTGGCCGCAACGAAGCAAGCTTCCTCCTCCTCCGGGCCGAGCGATCCTCTTATGGCGGCGCTGTCCGGAAACGGCGATATGTCCATCATTGCGGCGATGGTTGGCGCAGGAAGTGAAACCGGTCAGGCTTTTCTGGCGGCGCTATCGACGGCTTTAGCCGACAACGCCTCTCTTCAAGCCGCATTGCAAAGCGCAAACAGCGTCGCAGTCGCCGTAAGCAACCAGATCGGTCAATCATCAATTCCGCCTTCCGCCGCGTCCCAATTGGCTCAAGCTCTTGCTTCCGGGAATAATGTTTCTGCCGTCGTTGCCGGAAATCACAATACAACACAATCCTTGTCCGATACGGCGACAAGCTCCGAAGTTGCTGGAAGTGATGCCGGTCGCGCTTTCATCACCGCATTGTCTGCCGCTCTATCAACCGGCTCTTCCCTTCAAAGCGCACTGCAAAGCGCAGAGAATAATGCTTCGGCAGCGAATCATCAACTTGCGTCTTCATCGGTTCCTTCGTCTCCCGCATCGCTTTTGGCTCAAGCGTTGGCGGGCGGCAACAATATCGAGGCCGCTCTTACGGCGGCAGGAGGTTCCGGAGATCAAAGAAGCGCGTTCGTTGATAATTTGTCTCAATCTTTGGCCGACGGAAAAGATTTCTCCCAAGCCGCAGCGTCGGCTCAACTCGCTGTTTCGTCATCCGCTGTTGTTCAATTGAGTGCTGCATCACAGAGTGTCGCCAGAACCGAAGAGGTGAAGAGCGCAGCACTGTCGGTTGCTGCGGAGTCGGCTCCATCCGCCGCCGCTTCCACCGCCACTCCACCGGCTGCAACGTCATCGACAGTGTTGCAGCCGGTCGTCGCATCTCTGGTGAATCCTTCTGACCCAGAAGTCATCAACCAATCGTTAACGGACTCCTTACAGCCGACGTTGTCTACTCATGCCGCTTCAACAACCGACAACGCGGCTACGACTTCCCCAGAGACAACAACCGCCGACCACTCTTATCGCGACATAATCATAGAAATAAACCACACGCCGATCTTAAGCGCTCCGGCGACACTCTCTTATACGGACACCGCCGCAACCGATAATTTCAACCTTCAAAGCGGCGTGTTGGCCGCTTCCGACGCCGAAGGAGCCACTCTTACTTACGGCATTCAAGGCGGAACCGATTTGGGTTCAACCGTTTCTCTGGTCGGCGCTTACGGCGTCTTGACGGTAACCAAGGCAACCGGCGCTTACACGTTTACTCCCGTCAACGGCGCGGTCAACGCTCTTGCTGGCAACGCCTCCGAAAGCTTCACCGTCTCCGCCGGAGACGGAAGTCTTGTCGGAACCAACACTCTTACCATAAATATCGCCGCCGTCAACGACACGCCGATCTTAAGCGCTCCGGCGACACTCTCTTATACGGACACCGCCGCAACCGATAATTTCAACCTTCAAAGCGGCGTGTTGGCCGCTTCCGACGCCGAAGGAGCCACTCTTACTTACGGCATTCAAGGCGGAACCGATTTGGGTTCAACCGTTTCTCTGGTCGGCGCTTACGGCGTCTTGACGGTAACCAAGGCAACCGGCGCTTACACGTTTACTCCCGTCAACGGCGCGGTCAACGCTCTTGCTGGCAACGCCTCCGAAAGCTTCACCGTCTCCGCCGGAGACGGAAGTCTTGTCGGAACCAACACTCTTACCATAAATATCGCCGCCGTCAACGACACGCCGATCTTAAGCGCTCCGGCGACACTCTCTTATACGGACACCGCCGCAACCGATAATTTCAACCTTCAAAGCGGCGTGTTGGCCGCTTCCGACGCCGAAGGAGCCACTCTTACTTACGGCATTCAAGGCGGAACCGATTTGGGTTCAACCGTTTCTCTGGTCGGCGCTTACGGCGTCTTGACGGTAACCAAGGCAACCGGCGCTTACACGTTTACTCCCGTCAACGGCGCGGTCAACGCTCTTGCTGGCAACGCCTCCGAAAGCTTCACCGTCTCCGCCGGAGACGGAAGTCTTGTCGGAACCAACACTCTTACCATAAATATCGCCGCCGTCAACGACACGCCGATCTTAAGCGCTCCGGCGACACTCTCTTATACGGACACCGCCGCAACCGATAATTTCAACCTTCAAAGCGGCGTGTTGGCCGCTTCCGACGCCGAAGGAGCCACTCTTACTTACGGCATTCAAGGCGGAACCGATTTGGGTTCAACCGTTTCTCTGGTCGGCGCTTACGGCGTCTTGACGGTAACCAAGGCAACCGGCGCTTACACGTTTACTCCCGTCAACGGCGCGGTCAACGCTCTTGCTGGCAACGCCTCCGAAAGCTTCACCGTCTCCGCCGGAGACGGAAGTCTTGTCGGAACCAACACTCTTACCATAAATATCGCCGCCGTCAACGACACGCCGATCTTAAGCGCTCCGGCGACACTCTCTTATACGGACACCGCCGCAACCGATAATTTCAACCTTCAAAGCGGCGTGTTGGCCGCTTCCGACGCCGAAGGAGCCACTCTTACTTACGGCATTCAAGGCGGAACCGATTTGGGTTCAACCGTTTCTCTGGTCGGCGCTTACGGCGTCTTGACGGTAACCAAGGCAACCGGCGCTTACACGTTTACTCCCGTCAACGGCGCGGTCAACGCTCTTGCTGGCAACGCCTCCGAAAGCTTCACCGTCTCCGCCGGAGACGGAAGTCTTGTCGGAACCAACACTCTTACCATAAATATCGCCGCCGTCAACGACACGCCGATCTTAAGCGCTCCGGCGACACTCTCTTATACGGACACCGCCGCAACCGATAATTTCAACCTTCAAAGCGGCGTGTTGGCCGCTTCCGACGCCGAAGGAGCCACTCTTACTTACGGCATTCAAGGCGGAACCGACTTGGGTTTAACTGTTTCTCTGGTCGGCGCTTACGGCGTCTTGACGGTAACCAAGGCAACCGGTGCTTACACATTTACTCCAGTCAACGGCGTGATCAACGCTCTTGCCGACAACGCCTCCGAAAGTTTCACCGTCTCTGCCGGAGACGGAAGTCTCATCGGAACCAACACTCTTACCATAAATATTACCGCCGTCGCTGAAAATGCGATCAACAACGCGCCGGTGCTGAGCGGGTCCGGACAGGCTCTTTCCTCGATCATTGAGAACCCGGCGACCAATTCCGGAACACAGGTATCCACCATACTAGGCAGCACAGCGACAGATATCGACAGTCCGAACATAGGAATCGCCGTTACCGGAGCGACCAATATTAACGGCTTCTATCAGTATTCCATCGATAACGGAACGTCTTGGCAGACAATTTCCAATGCCTCAGTCGGTTCGGCGCTGTTGCTCAACAATACAGATTATGTAAGATTCGTTCCGAACATTAACTTCGCCGGCATCAATACCGGCAATATAACTTTCAAAGCTTGGGACGAAAGCTTCGGCAGTCACGGCGGCGTCGGCGACACGACTGCGGCGGCCGGAGGATACGGTGGGGCGGGCTCCAACAGTCAATTCAGCAGCGAAACGGCAAGCGCCGCGATAATGATCTCTTCCGGAGCCGTGCTTAACGCTTCCGCAGCCCTCTTGCCTTTTACTGTGCCGTCGACTCCCGGGCTCTTGTACTTGCCCGGCAGCAGTTCTTATGGCGCTCCTGTAACTTTCTCGAGCACCGATGATTCTTACTCTTCCGTATCTTCTTCTGCGGTTTTTCCAAATGGATTTCCATACTTTAACGCGAACAGCAATATTTATATCGGAACAAACGGATACATAACATTCGGGAATGGAGACAGCAGCTTTTCATCACAGAGCATAGCTCAGGTCGCCGTCGGCATATCCAACAACAATCTAGACTCCATACCAGGCATTACGGCATTTATTGCGGGACTCTATGCCGATATCGTTACCTTTACCGGCAATGTGTATTATGGAGAATCGACGGATTACGTCATGGTAACTTATTCCAATGTCGCTCAGTACCCTGGAAACAATCAACTACGCGATTCTTTTCAAATATTATTACACAAGCTTACCGACAACAATATTGGGATCGAATTGCGGTACGGCGCCATGCAGTGGAGCAACGGCGGCACCGGCGGTTGGTCAAACGGCAGCAATTACGGCGAGGTTGTTGAATCCGGCTCCACCAACATGATCAATAATGGAAACGGAACCGATGCAACTTACAGCAATGTCGGCATCCCCGGCGTTTATGTTTGGGAAGTAACCAGCTCGGGAGTGGCAACGGCTCAACCCGCTGTATGCGACACCTTCGGTGCAGGAACCGTTGTCGGCACGCTGTCCTTGAAGGGAACACAAACCGGCTACATCCCTTCTTTGATTGACTCGGCCGGGGGAAGATTCCAACTGGTTCAAAGCGGTGGACAGTGGTTGATTGAGGTGGCGCCCGGAGCCGACTCATTCACACAAAGCAGCTACACAGTAAAAATTCGAGCCGCCGATCCCGGAAACTCCGCAACTTATACGGACAGCGCCTTCACCGTGAATGTTGTTTTAGATCCGCCTCTTCCGGCAGTGATGGAAAACACCACCAATCCTCAAGGTAAAACCATTTCAGATCTGTTTTCTGCGAGTCATCCGTCTCAGGTTGCTGTTATAATGAATTACGCCGAGCAGAACCAAGGAACTTGGCAATACAGCACAACTCACGGGACGGAATGGCTAACTCTGAACACCGGACAAACGATTGATATAATTCTTAATCCCGACGACTTATTACGCTTTGTTCCTGCGCCGGATTGGCGCGGCGCTCCCGGCAATCTGTTGACACAGATCGGGTACACCGATGAAAATTCAAATTTTTTTGGTCTTTCTTATGAAATGGTGTCGACTTCGGTTACTCCGTCTTCCGATACTTTGACGACGCCGAATTCCTTTACTCAAACCTTAGACGGTTTCAGCCATGTGGAAACGGCCAACACTGCGGCGCCACAACCGACCGACTTGATGACTTTGGAGGCATGGCTCCACTTTACCGAGTCAACACCAAGCGGCGAAATCATCAACAATTTATCAAATAATTCCGGGTATAAGTTATGGATTAATGAGAACTCCTTCCGGTTGGAATTTGAGGTCGGAAACGGCGCGGTCCTGAAGTCGATCGATGCCGACGCCGCCGTTCTTCGAGACAACGCCTGGCACCATATTGCTGCGAGTTACGACAACTCGTCTATGAAATTGTACATCGATGGCGTCGTCGTCGCCGATCAAGACGGCGCTGTCCTCCAAGCATCGGCACAAAATTTGAGTTCCATCTTGTCGATAGGCGACGGCATTACCGGTGAACTCAGCGAGATTGGTTTGTGGAATTCTGTGCGGACTCAGAACCAGATCGTCGACGATCAATCTCATAGTTTCAGCGAAAGCGGCGCCGTCGCTTCCTGGGATTTCGGCAACAGTCCGACATCCGGCTCCGCAGCGCTGACTCTGGACGGTTCCGGTCGAATAGAGGTTGCAAACACGAACGCCTTGCAAATAAACGGTGCTCTAACAATAGAATCTTGGCTCCAATTCGGCGGGGCTACGGCAGGCGGCGAAATCGTCAACGCTCTTTCAAACAAAGCAGGGTATAAACTATGGGTCGATGAAAACTCCGGCCGATTGAAATTCGAAATCGGCAACGGTTCGGTCGTCGAGTCGATCGATGCCGACGCCGCATCGCTTAGTGATCACTCGTGGCATCATGTTGCCGCAAGTTACGACGGTTCGGCTGTTAAGTTGTATATCGACGGCGCAGCAATCGCCGGTCGAACCGATGTTGGCCCCAACGCGCTGACGCAGAGTTCGAGTTCTACTCTATCAATGGGCGGCGGTCTGATCGGGGCTCTTAACGAGGTCAGCCTATGGAGTTTGGCGCGCAGTCAAAACCAGATCATTGAGGACCGCACCCACAGTTTCAGCGGCAAAGAAAACGAGATGGCGGGATACTGGGCTTTCGACGGCAACTTGACCAACGCTTCTTCTTCCGGCGCAACCGACGACGGCGCATTGGTGGGAACTGCAAAGGATGTGAGTTACCTCAAACTTGCCGATACAATCAATGTAGAGTTAAATTCTGCAAACTTTAAGGGCATGGTTTTAGGGTTCGATGCTCACAACGAGACTCTCAGCTATAGTGCAGCCAACCACGGCGCCACCGCTCATGGCACGGTAACCTTCATCGACAACACTTTTACCTATACGCCCAACTCCGGCCACATAACCCAAAACGATAGTTTTATAGTCAATATCATCGATGCAAATGCTCACACCACGACAGAAACCATCACACTCAATGTTTCGGTTTAAGGAGCCTGCCGGTTATGGTATTATATCCACCGCCTTAATAGGCTCAATTCGTGATTATGACATCTCAGAAACCACTTTCTCGAATCAGCACGCTAATTATTGTTCGCCAAATGTGTCGAACCGGGCTTGTGGCTTGAGCCACAACCCATGCGGTCCCATGCACAGTTTGAAGTGGAGCTGAAATCGTTTCAGGCGCCGTCAAGATTACGCGATAAACTGGATTCGTAGGAATAAGGACGTTTGGTTGCGTTTTTGCGGGTTGAACGGCAATCGGTCCTCCTTGCGTTGACGCCAGAGCAGGAACATCAAGGAGCGCGGCGTTTACTTGTTCGATATTCGTAATGACAACCGGTATTGTCGGACGAGCCGGGTCTTCAGGTAGAAAGTTTCCAGTGCTTCCGATTTGAATTCGATCTAAATCACCATCGGCCAGATAAGCTTGTATAGTAGAGTGATTAAGAGAAACGATTCGTCCTAAACACTGATCTGGTTTTACCCACAAACCCAAACGGCGTTCGGGTGGTAAATCAGTTGCGATGCCGGTGAAGGGGGCTCGAATGGTAAGGGTTTCTCGTTGAGCAAGAAGCCCTGATTCGTCGGATAGTAAAGTCGCCAGCTCCTGCTGAAGAGCCGGAAGATTTTCAAGTTCTTCCGGGTTGGCGACGTGCCGTTTAAGATGGAGGCCGACGAGATTAATTCGTTTTCGGGTCAGAATCAGGCGTTGCTCAAGGTCCGGCACTTCCAACCGATATAAAATGGTTCCAATACTGACTTTTTCTCCAGGAAAGACCGTCATTTCAACGAGACGTCCCGCCATTGGAGGATAAAGTGTAGCATAATCGGCAGCGCGCAAAACAGCGGGAAGCGCAACACGCGTCTGCCAGGGGATTACCGTCAGCCAGAGTCCACCAAAGATCAGACCAATCACAAGCAATAGATTGAGAGATAGGCGCATAGTATGAGGTGGTCCCGGAATCCCGGACAGGGTGATAAGCTTAGGTCGAATCACTCAGGAGAGTTCGGATGAGCGGAAAACGGAAACGTTATAGCGCAGATTTTAAGGCCAAGGTAGCGCTTGAAGCGTTACGTGGAGAATTAACAATCGCTCAATTGGTGTCGAAGCATGGAGTTCATCAGACACTTATCAGCGATTGGAAACGCCAAGCCATCGATGGACTGGTGAGAACATTTTCGAGCAAAGGAGAAACGGCGACTCCATCACAAGATGGAGAGATTGAAAAGTTACACGCTATGATTGGTCAACTGGTAGTAGAACGAGATTTTTTAAAGAAAGCCTCCAGTCGATGACCGGCGATCGGAGGCAATCAATGGTCGATCCTACGCATGACCGTCTTTCGGTTATAAAACAGTGTGAGCTTCTTTCAATAAGTCGCTCTCGTTATTACGACAAACCTGTTGGAGAAACAGCAGAAAATTTAGAAATCATGAGACGGATTGATGAACAATTTTTAGTTGCACCATTTTATGGAAATCGAAGAATGGTAATTGATTTACAACGAAAAGGATACAATGTTGGACGCAAGCGCGTCCGTCGACTAATGGAGAAAATGGGATTAGTTGCAATTTACCAAAAACCAAGAACGACATTTTCAAATCCGGAGCACAAGATATTTCCATATATGCTTCGTGATTTGAAGATTGATCGACCGAATCAAGTTTGGTGCGCAGACATCACATATATTCCGATGCGACGAGGTTTTCTCTATCTTGTTGCTATAATGGACTGGGCGACACGCAAAGTTCTTACATGGAGATTGTCAAATACGATGGATGTTGACTTCTGTATTGATGCTCTTGAAGAGGCGCTTCTTAAGTATCGAAAGCCTGAAATATTCAACACGGATCAGGGGAGCCAGTTTACAAGCTTGAGTTTTATTAGCGTGTTGACTCGTGATGGAATTTCTGTATCAATGGATGGGAAAGGTCGGTGGATGGATAATGTATTCATCGAAAGGCTGTGGCGTTCTGTTAAGTATGAATGTGTCTATCTTAATGCTTTCGAAACAAGTGGGGAAGCGAGGAAAGGGATTGGACAATGGATAAATTTCTATAACGCCAACCGTCCTCACGCAGCATTAAACAACAAAACACCGGATGAAGCATACCAGAGTATATCAGAAAATATACAGGATGCCGCATAAAAATACTCAATCTAAGCTTAGCTAAGCGGTCATTCTGTCCGGGATTCCGGGACCACCTCAGTATGACGTCGTTTCCACCATTCACCGAATTCACGCACAACAGGCAACAGCAAAAACCAACCAATCTCAATAGCCATAAGAAACACTCCCAAAACCTTAAAAAAATAGTGATAAACCAATAAAGCAATGCCAAAAAATACAATAGCCCGGTAAAACCACGTTAAAAACGCATAGAGCAATAGAAAACGGTGAGTTGAAGATGGAAAGAGTTCGGGTATAGGCTCGTCAAATGCAAATAAGGTGCGACGTAACCACCAACGCGCCAAAGCAAATGATCGGCTTTGGAGATTAGAAATCTGCAACCAATCAGATAGCAGGTAATAGCCATCAAATCGCATGAACGGGCTGAGATTAATTGCTAGTGTTGATATCCAAGCCGTAGTTGAAATGAAAAAAGCAGCGCTTCGAGCCGGACCGTCAGGTAAAAAGCTCCATAGAAAAGTCGAGATTAAAGCAAGGCACAATTCAGTCGCCACTCCGGCAACGCCAATGAGAAGACGTTGGCGGCGCGAGACAAGGCGTCAAGAATCACTTACATCCGTGTAAAGAACCGGACACATGACAAGCAGCGCAATTCCCATCGTCGGTATGCGACAACCAAAGTATTTGGCCGTATAAGCATGTCCAAGTTCGTGCGCGACTTTAACCAAAGACAATGCAATCGCAAAAGCCAACATTCCTTCAGGGGAAAAGAAATGATGGAAAGTATAAAGAAAGGCGTCCCATTGCCGGAGCGCTAACAAAACTCCGACGCCACCCAAAAGAATAATCAGTGATATTACGCCCGACTGAACCAGGCGCCTGACGGCATATAATGTTGCCGTAAGAAAAGCGTCGGGACGAACGATAGGAATTCTAACGAACAAATAGTGATGGAGCAACCAACGGAGCCACGACAATTTCATCGCTGCGGATTCGGCCAGCAAGGCTTGAGCGGCGGCAGGTTGATCGGCCCGCAGCAATCCGCTCCGGGTTAGAAACTGCACCAAGGCAGTCAATTCATCAAAACCGGTTTCCAAAGTGGTTTCTGTGGCGATTGCGGCCAGTAATTTTGACGCGGAGCCTAGTTTCCAACGGTAAGCGTTCTCCCGCCCCCACATTGTTATGCTAACTATCGGATGAAATAATGGCTGACCTAAAGCATGGAGGTCAGCCCCAATGGATAATATTAGTGATAAGCCTGGTTATAATGTTAGTTATACAGATAGTTCCGGCAATTGCCGTCAACCGGACACTATCCAACGGGTTGAGATTATTACAGGTGTAGGTCGTCGTCGTCGGTGGACGTCTGAAGAAAAGGCCCGGATCGTATCTGAGACGCTTGCGCCAGGCATCAACGTTTCGGAAATAGCTCGAGGGTACGGTCTTTATGCCAGTCAGCTTTTTAGTTGGCGTCGGCAGTTTCGCACCGAGGAGAAGCGAGACGACCAGACGCAAAGTTTTGCGCCGGTGGTTGTCTTCGACGACTTGAGATCGGAGACAGCGAACAAGGCCGGAACGATTGAGGTTGCGATCGGCGATGTTGTCGTCCGTGTCGGCGGACAAGTCGATGTCGTCAATCTCCGTCACGTCCTTGACGCCGTTCGGAGGCTAAAATGATCTCGGCCCCGTCCGGAGCCAAGATCGTGGTGGCGACAAAGCCGGTTGATTTTCGTCGCGGGATTGACGGATTGGCCAGCTTGGTTCAGCAAGCTCTTAAAGCCAATCCTTTTTGTGGCGACTTATTCATATTTCGTTGCCGGCGCGCCGATCGAATTAAAATCTTGGGTTGGGACGGAACGGGTCTTTGGTTGTACCAAAAGCGGTTGGAACAAGGGCGTTTTGAGTGGCCGCCGGTTCGCGACGGCGTTGTGACCTTAAGCGCGGCACAGTTGAGTATGTTGCTTGAAGGGTTGGATTGGTCAAGAGTAAAGCCAATTACAATAAAAACGCCGCTGCGTGTATGTTGAAGTTTTTCTTGCTTTGATGAAAAAATTATCTATAATCAATCGCATGAATTCATCTCCAGACTTCGACGCGCTTGATAGAAATAGCCTTATAACCATGCTGAACGAACTCAGCATGGAACGCCAGGCTATACAGATAGAGCGCGATAATTACATCGAAGAAATCGAGAAACTTCAACGATTGGTTGCTCAATTTCAACGCGCTATGTTCGGTCGGCGCTCTGAGAAGATTGATCCCAATCAACTTCAACTTGCTCTTGAAGATACTGAACAAGCCCAAGCTGAAGCCTCTGCGGCGTTGGAACAGAAAAAGGGCGATAAACCCGACCGGCCGCCTCGCTCTGAACGCCCTGCTCCCCAACGTAATCGAGGGGCTCTTCCCAAGCATTTGCCCCGCGAAGAAGTGGTGATCGAGCCCAAAGACAAGAGCTGCCCCTGTTGCGGCGGCAATATGCACGTTATCGGCGAGGACGTCTCCGAGCAGCTCGACGTCGTTCCGGCTCAGTTTAAGGTCAAAGTCATCCGCCGCCCTCGTTATGGATGCCGTGGCTGTGAACAAGCCGTCGTTCAGGAGCCCGCGCCCGAGCGGCCGATCGACGGCGGCATGGCGACGGAAGCTTTGATCGCACATGTCTTGATCAGCAAGTATGCCGACCACCTGCCTTTGTATCGGCAAGCCGTTATCTACGCTCGACAAGGCGTTGCACTGGACCGCTCTACTTTGAGCCAATGGGTCGGACGAGCCTCTTGGTGGCTGAAGCCGATGCATCAATTGCTGAGCAAGGAGGTTCTGTCCTCTCGTAAAGTATTCGCAGACGATACGACCGTTCCGGTCCTTGATCCCGGCCAAGGCAAAACCAAAACCGGCCGTCTTTGGGCGTATGTTCGTGATGACCGCCCCTGGAAAGGCGAATTGCCTCCGGCCATTGTCTATTTTTATTCCGAAAATCGGAAAGGAAAGCACCCAGCGGAGCATTTGACAAATTTCTCCGGAGTTCTTCAAGTCGACGGCTACGCCGCCTACAAGACAATCGCTAAAGCAAACAAAATATCCGAGAAAAACATTGTACTATCCTTTTGTTGGACGCATACAAGACGCAAATTCTTCGACATCCACAAGGCGAATCAATCGCCGATTGCTCTGGAGGTTTTACAGCGTATTGCAATGCTGTACGCCGTTGAAGATACTATTCGCGGTCAAACCTCAGAAGTACGTCGCGCTGTTCGTCAGGTGCGCTCTAAACCTTTGGTGGATGATCTAAAAAATTGGTTGATGGAGAAACTGGGTGAAATCTCCCAAAAAACCGAACTCGCCAAAGCCATTCGTTATACTATAAATCACTGGAACGGATTGTGCGTTTTTCTTGAAGACGGCCGTGTTGAAATGGACACCAACACGGTTGAACGCGGCATGCGACCGCAAAAACTTACAGCCAAGAACGCTCTCTTTGCAGGGAGCGACGCCGGTGGCCGGAATTGGGCCCTTATCGCTTCGCTCATTGAAACGGCCAAACTCAACGACGTCGAACCTTTCGCTTGGCTTACGGATGTCTTGAGGCAGATGGTCGGAGGCTTTCCGGCCAACCGCTTGCCCGAACTTCTTCCCTGGAACTGGAAGCTTAAAAACACAAAAAAGTCTCCAGACGGATAGGGCCATCCCGTAAACCGACAATCTATGCGACGTCCGGTCCGAGCTATTCGCCTCGGCTATACCATCGTATGCGCAAAAGTCGCACAAGCCACCCTCTTTTCCCATTCCCCTCATTTCTGCCTATCGTGCGCGCGAGGCAAAGTCTCGCCTATCAAATGGCGTTTGACAAGGTGGGAACAGGAGAACGCTTACTTCCAACGTGATAAGAATTCAAAGGCGATCCAATTAATTCGGAAGAAACGATGACGGCCGGGGTCATAAACAGTCCAAGTCGGCAATCCGTCGGCTTCAGATGGTCCATCAAATAACCGCAGGTCATCACGCAAAGGTGGTAAAGGGAAATCCGTATCGGCCATAATCATTGTCAATACCCAATCCATTGACGAAGCGCTGTCAAGGGGCGTCGGAAAAGGTAAAGAGCAAGCGGAACGGAATGGCCCGAAATGCGCGCAATACCGTGAAGGCCAATCCGAGGGGGTTTCTGATTCGGCAAAAATGTAGCGGTTAGGCGATAAGAAATAACGCCGGATGGCGGCGTTTCAGCTTCATAACTAGCTGTTGTTAACCGGGCCGAGAGCGGCGTTATTGGATCATTGTCAAGAAACAATTCGACCGGAGCGCCAGTTTCCAAAACCACGGCGTCATGAACAGCCAGCTCAATCTGCGCTTCAACATGGTTGGGATCGGCAATCTGCAAAATACGCTGTCCGGTGATGACAGGTTTTCCGATCCAATCATTGACATCTGTAAAGACGGCCAAGCCATCGCGCTCAGCCTTAACCACCAAACGTCCGAGCAAGCTGCGGGCATAGTCTAATTCAGCCGCACGGACCTGTGCTTGAGCATCAAGTAAAGCCATTTGTTCGGCGCGTTTACGATCGAACATCGCTCCTTGTGTCGATTGGCGAAGTTCGGCCAAAGCGACGCCTAATGTTCGTTCGGCGACAGTTACTTGATTGCGTAACGTGGTGTCGTCGAATTCAAAGAGAGTTTGACCGATTGTTACGGCCTGGTTAGGTTTGATTGCAAAGCGTTTGATGACGCCGTCAATCGGAGCGGCTATGATAACCGGTTCTACGGAAACGATTTCTACCGGCGCCAAAGCCGATTGTGGGGTCGGTGAGGCTAAAGCAAAGGTAGAAAGAGCACCGATCGCAACGATCCAACGACTCATTCGGGAACGGGAACGACGAGGACGGCGCCCAATCAGAGATAACCAAGCATGAGCATAACATCCAGCCAGTCGCATGATCATTGCGATTTCCTGAGGAGTCCAAGGCTGGTCTCGCGCCAAGCACAGCGCTCCAAGTGTACAGCTATCCCCCGCC
>CAUYUA010000203.1:0-1005 GCA_963575675.1 Azospirillaceae bacterium | reverse complement strand
TCCGGTATGATAAGCGCGATTCAGGAATTGGCTCGCGGTGGCTTTGGCTCCGGAAGAGTTCTGGACAACGGGAATCAGGTCAGCGTCAGCAAGAGCGGTTGCCGCCGGTAGATCTGAAACTTTTACGACGTCGGCCATGATTCACCCCAGAATAATCGGAAATGCTTGGTTGCCGGGCATGGTGACCGACGCAGGAGCGGAATAGTCGCTGTTGTTGCGTTGCCGATCGACGGCTCGAACCCACCAAGTTCTGGAAGCATTGGGAAGCATTCCCTGTTTGGTCCAGCTTGTTTGAGAGCATTGAGCAATCAACGAGGCGCTCGCGATATTGGATGTCGTCGCCTCCCAGATTTCGAAGTGATCGAAGTCGCTCTCTTCGACTTGCGACCAGGTCAGCAGGACATTTGAACCGGAGACAACGGCGGTCAACCCCGTCGGCGTTGCGGGCGGAACCGAGGCGTTGGACGGCAGCGTAATCGGTGGCAAGGTGTCGGCGACGACCAGATCGCCGACAGCCATTTCATAGATGCTCGCGCCGTCTTCCACCAAAGAGAGGTCAACGCCCATGGAATCGGTCATTCTCCATCCGGAGACGATCATCGGTCGGGACGTGATTCCAAATCGAGACAAGGTCAATGAGATGGTTTGCCCGGCGACGAAGCGCAAACCGGCAAGATTAGATGGAAACTCGACCGATAATTGTTTGCGATTGCTTTCCAGCGTGATTTTAGCAATTCGCTGCGCCATGTAAGGCGAATTGGTGAACGGCAGATCAAGCGTGCGTTTGACTTTAATGTTGCCGTCGAGTGCTTGGTAGGCGGTGACGGTGACCGGCGGATAGTCGGTCGGCTGGCCGTAGGCGGCGGGAGAAATGAACGTGCCGCCGACGGTGTTGATCAACTCACGCAAGGACCGTTGAGGGTGAACCGTGACCGGATCGCGGAGGTCGCCGTCGTCGAGACCGTCGAGCGGCGGGTAATAGGCTCCGACAAATAATCGCCAAAT
>CAUYUA010000202.1:0-1042 GCA_963575675.1 Azospirillaceae bacterium | reverse complement strand
CAACCGGAGAATAAAAAGACGGGTCCCAGGGGAGAATCCTCGGGATAGGGGGGGGGGGGAGAGCCGCCTCCCCCCAACATGGCCCCCAACATGGTTATCACAAGACGCTTAAACGCCTGTCGCACAACCATTGCGTCCTCTAAAAACGGCGATCGCCCAACCCGCTATTTACCCAATGGATAAACATCTCACAGCTTACGGTAAATAAGGAAAGAGCATCCGTCTTTTTATGACCCCTCGCGGCTAGAAACATAGCCCCTTTTGATTCTTGTTCAGATTGGACTTGCCGTCACATCAAAAGCAGGCGCTTCAAGGTGTCGCAGAATATCTTGCGGTCTCTGTTTCAACGGAACATCGTCAATTAGCATCCGCAATTCCGAAATCGTTCGACAACGAATCGCCACAGCGTTCGGAGCCTTGTCTTGGTCAATCGCCCAATCACGACCAACGTAAATCGCAGGAACGCCCATCGCCATCGCCTCGAACACCGAACCCGACGCGCTGTATAAAACGATGTCCGCCCGAGCAAGCAAGTCTTGGACACCCGCTTCCGCGTATTCAACGCCGTCCGGCTCTCTTCCCAAAAGAGAAATTACCGTCTCCTGCACCCGCATTCGAAACATTCGACTTGTCACCGGATGGAAATTCACCAACAAACGCACGCCCGTCTTTCCCTGAACCGCCGCCGCCGCTTTAAAAACCAACTCCAGAGCTTCCTGATAGTCAATGCTGGTCGCGCACAAAACAACCAAATCTTGTCTCGCCCCCCGCGACGATCGCAGAGGAGCGTCGCGCGTCTCAATGAAATGATGGTATCGAAAAGAACCGACCATCAAAAGCCGGTCTTCCGGAACGCCCTGCGCACGAAAAAGCTCCACATAAGCGCTTCCAATAGTCCAAAGACGATCAGGAATTCGTCCGGAAGAAATCTCTGCGCGCGAAGGATAGAAACTCAAATACGTCGGAGCAAAAGTAGAGGTTTGATAGCTGATAAATTGCGTTTTTAGACCACAACGCCGGATTCCCTCACGCAAACACTTCT
>CAUYUA010000201.1:0-1054 GCA_963575675.1 Azospirillaceae bacterium | reverse complement strand
AACTACGAACTTATTTTAATTCACTGGAGATAGGAACACCCGTTTGACGTAAGAGAAAGACTCCTTGTTCACCCAATAAATTCGCTGCGCCTCCATACCCTCTCCCCGTCACTCGCCCAGCGCGATTTAAAATTACGCCGCGCTCTATTTCCACGCCTATATCATGACATAAATCAACAAAATCAAGAATAGTGCAAACGTGGATATTGGGCGTTTCCCACCACTCATACCCTAACTGTTTAGTCACAGGCATGCGACCGCTTGCCAATAACCACAAACGAACGCGCCAATAGCCGAAATTAGGAAAGGAAACAATAGCATGTTTTCCGATTCGCACTAAATTCAACAAAACCTCTCTCGGCGCACGCATAGCCTGGAGAGTTTGGCTAAGAATAACGTAATCGAACGCCCAAGAAGGATAATCTTTCAAGTCAGCGTCAGCATCGCCCTGAATCACCGACAAACCGTTTCGAACGCACACATGAACGCCGTCCATGCTAAGCTCTATGCCGCGCCCATCAACTTGTTTGTTTTTCGCCAAATAATCAAGAAGAGCGCCATCACCACATCCAACATCCAAAACCCGTGAACCGGGTTGAACCATGCCGGCAACAACTTTAAGATCGACGCGGATATCGCCAAATCGGTTAGAACGATTCCCACCGCTTTCCATACTATGCGTCATCGTTTTCGCGCCGCCCACTTTTTCTTGGTGACAAGCAAAATTTTTACTTAAACTGTTGTCTGTTGTTTGTGTTCCGTCGGCGTCATCGAAGAAAGGATATCCTGATGTTCCAGAAAACGAGTTGCTCCATTTGAAGACGCTACAGAAGACGAATCGCTCACGGAAGAAGATGAGGAAGAATCATGAGAGCGACGACGCGCGCGCCACTTCAGAAGACCAATCAAAGCTAACCCGCCGGCTCCAACAAAAGCGCCGAAAGCAAAGATCAAAGCAAGAAGACTAACGCTGATGTTCCCAACACTTCGAACAACATCCAATTCTTGACGCATTGACGCCAACTCGGCACGCAAAGCGCTATTGCTGTTAGTA
>CAUYUA010000200.1:0-1056 GCA_963575675.1 Azospirillaceae bacterium | reverse complement strand
CACGCTTCGGATATATTCATTTTCGCTTCAGAGACGTCTTTAAAAACCCCGCTCTTTACGGTGTAAATTTCAGTGATTTCCTTCCACTCCGAGCCGACGACGATGCGCCCGTCGATATACTTTTCAGTTTCGGAAATCCCCATCACGCCGAGTTTCGTCCTCGCGCCGCCCGAAGGTCCTGACGGGCCGGGACTCCAATCGCTGTACATTTTTATTTCATCATACTGCTTTGTCAATCGGAAGGCGTCTCCGACAATTGCGTACTTAAAGTCACTGTTTACCGGGACGGTCGTTGGATCGAGAAAATACTCTGGAATTTCTACGTCGTCAATCCATGTCCGCCATGTTCCTGCCGTGCTTTTTAACCGTATCTTATGCCAAGACCCGTAATTAAACAGCGGCGTCGGCTGATAATAGTATATTCGCTTGGTGTAACCCGTATATTGATGCCAGAGACTATAGCTGTACTGATCGTCCACGATCAGATTAAACTGTTCGTCGGGATGAATGACGGATTCCCACTGCATTATTTCACCTAAAACGCCGCCGCCGAGATACTTGAAATAAAATTCGAGTTCCCATATATTCGCCGGCGTCAGGGATTGCCGTATATCATAATCGAACACAAGATTTTTGTTTGTAAAATCCGATATGTCAAACGCTTTATTGACGACGCCGGGAACATACGCGATAGACCCGGAGCCCGAACCCGCTATGGTAATATCGTTTCCGTTGATGGAATCGACGAGATTGTCTTCGCCTTTCCACCATCCGGTCCACGGAGTAGATGAGCCGTACGCGCCGATTGCAGTACGCGCGTTGCCTGACAGGTCAACGGCATAGCCGGTATACGGCGGATTGCCGGGCTGCGGCGGTGTATCCACGCCGGTATAAAGCGCCGCAATCGAAAAATTCGACAGGTCCGCATCCCACGCCGGGAGGGTCGGTTTTATAAAATCCGTTTGACAATCAATTAATGTTGCGGATGGTTGCTGCTCTGCAAAAGCGCAATTTGCAAACGTGCCGGGCATTGTATAAGTTGAAATGGCAATGCAT